>NZ_WAHS01000001.1:1200000-1800000 GCF_015714715.1 Aestuariivirga litoralis
TGCCTGGTTGGGCCGGGACATTATCTGGGCAGCGACCAGACGCTTTCCATGATGCAGAGCGAATATATGTATCCCAAGCTGGGCAACCGCATGAGCCCGAAAGAATGGAACGAGGCCGGCAAGCCCGACATTCTGGAACGCGCCATCGCCAAGAAAAATGAAATCCTGAGCACGCATTTCCCGGAGACGATCTCCAGGGAAATTGATGATCTGATCCGCGCCAACCACGACATCAAACTGCCGCGTTCCTACATGCAGCCGAAGGGCTGAAACTCTAAAAGGCGGTATGGAACATCCGATCCTCAACCGCATCCGGCAGGAGAGTTTCGCTCCGCTCGGCTGGTTTGAGCCGAAGGGGATGGATGACACGCGCTTTGTGATCCTGATCGGCAATGCCGGACCCGACATGTTCCGCCGCTTCACCCGTGATGGCGGCGGCGTGATGGATGACTGGACGCGGCGTGTGGTGGCGCCGCTGGCGGACGATCTGGGCGCGCGGGCCGTTTATCCTTTCGAGAAACCTTACCAGCCGTTCCAGCAATGGGCGCGGGCGGCTGGCGTGGGGCATCAATCGCCTCTGGGCCTGAATGTGCATAACACTTACGGCCTGTGGCACGCCTTTCGGGCGGCACTTTTATTCCCGGTGGCGTTTGATCTGCCGCGTGCCTCTGCTGGTGCTCACCCTTGCGAGACTTGTGAGGGCAAGCCCTGCCTGCATGCTTGCCCGGTTTCGGCCTTTGATGGCACGCATTATGATGTGGAGGCCTGCGCCACGCATATTCATGGCGATAACACCTGCATGGAAAACGGCTGCAAGGCGCGGCTTGCCTGCCCGGTTGGTGTGCGCTACCGCTATCAGCCTGCGCAGATCCAATTCCACATGAAAGCCTTCAAGGACGCCCACCCGATATGAGTTACGCCTTCATTGCCGAAAAACTGAAAGCCGGATTACCGATCATCCTGGATGGTGGCACGGGCACTGACATCGAGCGGCGCGGTGCGCCGATGAGCACGGCCACCTGGTGTGCGGATGTCAACGCCACCCATGGCAATATCGTGCGCGAGGTTCATGCGGATTATGTGAAGGCGGGGGCCGACATTATTGCTGCGAATACCTTTGCCACCTCCATGCTGTCCTTTGATGCCTATGGCCGTGCTGACGAAGCCTTGGCGCTGGACGCGGTGGCGGTCGGCTTTGCCAAAGAGGCTGCTAAGGGTCGCAAGGTTGCGGTGGCGGGATCATTCTCCACCCAGCGTCCAGTGATTGCCGGGACTGACCGCACCAATATGAGCCGAAGCTGGACGCGCGATGAGGCCAAGGCGCTGTTCAAGCGTAAGGCCGATAATCTCAAGGCACTCGGCGTTGATCTCATCATGATGGAAATGATGCGCGATACGGATTACTCGCTCTGGGCCTGCGAGGCGGCGATGGAGATGGGCCTGCCCGTGTGGATCGGCATTTCGGTGGAACGTGTTGAGGGCGAGTTGGTAGGCTTTGGCCGCACCGATCAGAAGCTCTCCGAAATTGCCCCTGCCCTTGCCGCGCTGAAACCTGCCGCCATGTGCATCATGCACACATCCGCCAATGACACGGATGAGGCGCTGCAGATTTTGCGCAAGAGCTTCTCAGGTCCTATCGGCGCCTATCCGGAATGCGGCTATTACAAAGCGCCCAACTGGGTGTTTGAAGATGTAATTTCGCCAGAGGACCTGATTGCCAAGTCGCATGACTGGCAGAAGCTTGGTGCTTCCATTTTTGGCGGCTGCTGCGGGATTGGGCCTACACATATTAAAGCGCTTGCTACGGAGTTTGCATCTTGAAGACTGGTTCCTGCCTGTGTGGCGCAGTGGCTTACGAAGTGCATGGCCCACTGGATGACATTCTGGTTTGCCATTGCACCCAATGCCGCAAGCAGACCGGGCATTATTGGGCCTCGACCCATTGCACCGACAAGGATTTGAAGTTCGTCCGGCAGGACGGGTTGAAATGGTTTCATTCCTCTGACATGGCCAAGCGCGGGTTCTGCAAGGAATGCGGTTCCACCCTGTTCTGGAAGAAGCTTCCGGATGACGGCATCATCTCGATCAGTGCCGGCACGATTGACGGCAAGACGGGCCTGCAGATCAGCGCGCATTTGTTCGAGGAAGACAAGGGCGATTACTACGAAATCGCGGCGGATGCACCGCGCCGATAACGCCAGAGACGGAACAAGCGTCATAATCCGGCGTTTTCCACGGGCGTTTGCGCCTTAATTGTTGCCTTTGATCGCGCGAGCGAATTTGGCATAAGGCTTTCATGCGTTGCGTGATTTGGAGTTTCGCCAGGGTGAACTTTTGATCCCTTCTATGGTCAATGACAGTGAGCGGCTGCATCTTGCCGCTTTTCCGCGGTGGCTGGGCTTTGCGGCCCTGTGCACGGGCATGGCCATGGCGATCCTGGACATCCAGGTGGTCGTCACCTCGCTTCCGGTCATCGAGCAGGCGCTGAATATCGGCGCGGACCAGATGAGCTGGGTTCAGACTTCTTATTTGATTGCTGAAGTGATCGCTATTCCGCTCACTGGCTTGCTCACACGTGTATTTGGCCTCAAGCGTTTGCTGCTTGCCGCGTTGCTCGCTTTCACGCTGGCATCGATTGCTTGTGCGTTTTCCAGCAATTTTATTGAACTGCTGGTGGCACGCTCGATCCAAGGTGCGGCTGGCGGCGTGCTGATCCCGATTGTGTTTTCGGCGATCTTCTTTCTCTTTCCTCCTGGCATCCAGCAATCGGTTGCCACCACGCTGGCAGCGTTCCTTGCCGTGCTGGCACCCACGCTTGGGCCTTTGATTGGCGGTTGGCTGACTGATCATTATTCATGGCACTGGCTTTTCCTGATCAATATTCCGCCAGGCATTTTAGCCATGTTTGCGGGCCTGTGGGCTTTGCCATTTGTGGCAAAGAGGATGGAACTCTTTAAAGGTCTGGATTGGCTTTCGCTCGTGCTGCTCGCGGTTGGACTGGCAGCACTGCTGATCGGGCTTAAATATGCACCGAAAGATGGCTGGCTGCATCCCCTCGTGCTGTTCTGGTTTGCGCTGTCGCTGGGGTCATTGTTCTGGCTGTGGCGGCGGCCCAATCCGGCCATCATGTTTCATCTGCTGGAAGACCGTTCGCTGTTCTTTGGCTGTGTGCTCAGTTTCATCATTGGCTTTGCGCTTTATGCCAATATCTATGTGATCCCGGTCTTCATGTCTTTCGTGCGCGGGCATACGCCGCTGGAAATCGGCATCACCACTTTGGTCATGGGCCTGTCGCAATTGTTCTTCGCGCCTTTTGCGGTGCAGATTGACCGCTGGTTCAATGCCCGTTGGCTGGCGGCGATCGGCTTTACCGCGTTCGGCATTGGCCTGTTCATGAATGCGCATCTGAATGTGAACTCTGACTATGACGCGTTTTTCTGGCCGCAGGTGCTGCGCGGCATCGCCTCCACCATGTGTGTGCTGCCACCGATCCGCATGGCGATGGCGCTTTTGCCGCTCGACAAGGTGAGCGAGGGCTCCGGACTCTTCAACGTGTCGCGCAATATTGGCGGTGCACTGGGGATTGCTGTTGTCGATACGCTGATTTTCTCGCGCACCCCCATTCATGCTGACCAGATCCTGGATTGGGTGAAGACTGCGCCGGACAAGGCGGCGGCCGCCATGCAGATTCCGGTGACAGATGTGCCTGCGCCCGATGATGCCATGGCCTTTATGGGGATCTCGGATTTGGTGCAGTCGGCCGCTCTCACCTTTTCGATCAACGAATCATGGATCCTGCTGGGGATTGTTTCGCTGGTGGCCCTGCCGGTGATTCTGTGGATGGGCCCGGTCAAAAGTGCCTTGCCGGTGCGCAAACTCAACCAGAACCCTGAGGTTTAGGGCCCGGCGCAACCTGTGGGACCCTTCGCGGCGCGCCACTATATTTTTGCATTCTGCCGCTTCCGGCTCTTGACGACAGAGTCAAGGCTCGCACCCCCTCCTCCACAAACAAACTTTGGCTGTGATTTTTAAGCGGAGAGTTCTTGAGCTTAAAGCCAGAATCGGATGAGTATGGACTTCACCGCAGGCTCGTATGGGCCGTTAACACAATATGTAGTGGTTAACCTTTCGTTTACACACTAAGTATTGACGTTTGAAGCGGCCTGCATTACCTTAGATTTCCAAGGTGTGCAGCGGGTTTTGCAGCGGTTTTTCCGCGAGAAAGCCCCGTTAGTGAAGACGCCACAGATACTTAAGGCGTCAACGCGTTGGGGGCGAGAACCTTCGCCAAACAGAAGAGTTGTCAAACACGGGGCTAGGCTACCCGTGCGTATTTTTGCGCGCGGGTGGAATTGGGCACATTTTATATCGGGACAAGGCAAATGCGGATTGAACGTTTCTACACCAAGGCAGGACAGGACGCTTACACAGGGCTGGATTTCCGCTCTGCGGTAAGTGAGATCAAGAACCCTGATGGCTCAATAGTATTTCGATTGGATGACATCGAAGTGCCATCGGCCTGGAGCCAGGTGGCGACCGACATTCTTGCACAGAAATATTTCCGCAAAGCCGGCGTGCCCGCCGCTTTGAAGAAGGTTGAAGAAACCTCGATCCCGTCGTGGCTGTGGCGTTCGGTGGCTGATGATGAAGCCATGAAGGACCTGCCCGCGAAAGAGCGCATCATTGGCGAACGTTCCGCCAAGCAGGTGTTCAACCGTCTGGCCGGCACCTGGACCTATTGGGGGGTGAAGGGCAAATACTTCAACACCGAAGAAGACGCGCGCGCCTTCTATGATGAAATGTGTTTCATGCTGGCCACCCAGCGCTGCGCGCCGAACAGCCCGCAATGGTTCAATACCGGCTTGCATTGGGCTTATGGCATCGACGGCCCGAGCCAGGGCCATCATTATGTTGATTTCGAAACCGGCAAGCTCACCAAGTCGAAGACGGCTTATGAGCATCCGCAGCCGCATGCCTGCTTCATCCAGTCCGTCTCAGACGATCTGGTGAATGAAGGCGGCATCATGGACCTGTGGGTGCGTGAAGCTCGTCTGTTCAAATACGGCTCCGGCACTGGTTCCAACTTCTCTTTCCTTCGCGGCGAAGGCGAAAAGCTTTCGGGCGGTGGCCGTTCGTCTGGCCTGATGAGCTTCCTCAAGATTGGTGACCGTGCTGCGGGCGCCATCAAGTCGGGCGGCACCACGCGCCGTGCGGCCAAGATGGTCGTCGTTGATGTCGATCATCCGGATATCGAAAACTATGTCGAGTGGAAGGTGAAGGAAGAGCAGAAGGTTGCTGCCCTCGTCACCGGTTCCAAGACGGTGAAGAAGCACCTCACCGCCATCATGAAGGCTTGCGTGAATTGCGAAGGCCCGGGCGGTGATTGCTACGAAATCGAAAAGAACCCGGCCCTCAAGCGTTCCGTCAAGGAAGCGCGTCGCGCCCAGGTTTCCGACAATTACATCAAGCGCGTCATCCAGTTCGCCAAGCAGGGCTATACTGAAATCGAGTTCGACACTTATGACTCGGATTGGGATGGCGAGGCTTACCGCACGGTGTCGGGCCAGAATTCCAACAATTCAGTCCGCGTGACCGATGACTTCCTGCGCGCTGTTGAACAAGACGGCGATTGGAACCTCACCGGCCGCATCACCGGCAAGGTGACCAAGACGTTGAAAGCCCGCGACCTGTGGGACAAGATCGGCCATGCGGCCTGGGCCTCGGCTGATCCGGGCATCCAGTTCCACACCACGATCAATGACTGGCACACTTGCATTGGTTCAGGCGAGATCCGTGCATCAAACCCCTGCTCCGAATATATGTTCCTGGACGATACGGCCTGCAACCTCGCCTCGCTGAACCTCCTGCAGTTCCGCGATGCGGATACTGGCAAGTTCAACATTGCCTCGTTCGAACATGCCACCCGCCTGTGGACGATGGTTTTGGAAGTCTCGGTTCTCATGGCGCAGTTCCCGTCCAAGGAAATTGCCCGCCTGTCTTATGAATACCGCACGCTCGGTCTGGGCTTTGCCAATATTGGCGGCCTGTTGATGAAGGCTGGTATTCCTTATGACAGCCATGAAGGCCGCGCCATTTGCGCTGCCATCTCGGCGATCATGACCGGCATTTCCTATGCCACCTCGGCTGAAATGGCCAAGGAACATGGCCCCTTTGCTGGCTTTGCCAAGAACCGCGAACACATGCTGCGCGTGATGCGCAACCATCGCCGCGCGGCTTATGGTGCTGCGGTTGGCTATGAAGGCCTGAATGTTGCTCCAGTGCCGCTGGACGACAATGACCTGACCGACAAGTCGCTGGCTGCTGCCGCCCGCAAGGCTTGGGACAAAGCCGTAGAACTGGGCGAAGCCCATGGCTACCGCAATGCGCAAGCCACCGTGGTTGCTCCGACCGGCACGATCGGCCTCGTCATGGATTGCGACACGACTGGCATCGAGCCTGATTTTGCTCTGGTGAAGTTCAAGAAGCTGGCCGGTGGCGGCTATTTCAAGATCATCAACCAGGCCGTGCCGGATGCTTTGCGCACGCTGGGCTACAATGCCGAACAGATCGAAGAGATCATCAATTACGCTGTGGGCCATGGCTCGCTGGCTGACTCGCCCGCACTCAACCATGCCCAACTGAAGTCCAAGGGCTTTGGCGATGCGGAAATTGCCAAGGTTGAAGCTGGTTTGGCGTCGGCCTTCGACATCAAGTTCGTGTTCAACAAGTTCGTGCTGGGCGAAGAGTTCTGCAAGAACGTCTTGAAGCTGTCGGATGATCAGCTCAATGATTTCAGCTTTGACCTGCTGGGCTCGCTGGGCTTCTCCAAGGCTGATGTTGACCGCGCAAATATCCATGTCTGCGGTGCGATGACACTGGAAGGCGCACCTGGCCTGAAGGAAGAACACCTGGCGGTTTTCGATTGCGCCAATCCTTGCGGACGTATCGGCAAGCGTTACCTGTCGGTGGAAAGCCACATCCGCATGATGGCTGCCGCGCAGCCCTTCATCTCGGGTGCGATTTCCAAGACCATCAACATGCCCAATGATGCTACAGTAGAAGAGTGCTCCGAGGCGTATATGCTGTCGTGGAAGCTGGCCATCAAGGCCAATGCTCTCTACCGCGATGGTTCCAAGCTCTCGCAGCCTTTGTCTTCGCAGCTCATCGCCGATAATGACGATGATGCGGATGATGCGGTGGACACGCTGGTCGCCAAGACCATCCCGAACCGGGTGGAAACTGTTGTCGAGCGCATCGTGGAACGCATCATTGAGCGTGAGCATGCGCGTGACAAACTTCCGGGCCGCCGCAAGGGCTATACCCAGAAGGCGATCGTGGGCGGGCACAAGGTTTACCTGCGCACCGGCGAATATGAAGACGGCAAGCTGGGCGAAATCTTCATCGACATGCACAAGGAGGGCGCTGCCCTTCGCGCCATGATGAACAATTTCGCCATCGCGATCTCCGTCGGCCTGCAATATGGCGTTCCGCTGGAAGAGTTCGTCGATGCCTTCACCTTCACCAAATTTGAGCCTGCGGGCATGGTGCAGGGCAATGACTCGATCAAGAACGCAACCTCGATCCTCGATTATGTGTTCCGCGAACTGGCTGTGTCCTATCTGGGCCGCCATGACCTGGCGCATGTCGAACCTTCGGAATTGCGCTTTGACTCGCTGGGCCGTGGTGAGAATCCTGAAGAAGCCCCGAAGCCAACCGCTGCTCCGGCCCAACGCTTTGTTTCGACCGGCTTTGTGCGCCGGCAGAACATGGCCAATGTGGTGGTGATGCCGCAAGGTGCGATGGGCCAGGGTGGCTCACCCGCCCATGCCTTGCAGATGCGCGCAGCTGAGCATGTTTCAGCAGCACCCGTCATGGTGCATGGCGCATTGGCGGAAGCCCCTGCTCCGGTGATCACTTCGGCACTTGCTTACGAGCCTGCCAAGCCGGTGAAAGCCATGGATGCGCGGATGGAAGCACGCCTCAAGGGCTATGAAGGCGAAAGCTGCTCGGAATGCGGTAATTTCACCATGGTGCGCAACGGCACCTGCCTGAAATGCGACACCTGCGGTTCGACGAGCGGTTGCTCGTAAGCGTCTCTTACTAAAAGTTGCAAAGGCCGGGAGACATCCCGGCCTTTTGATTTTGAAGCGCTGCATGATAACCTCGGATGGAGATGATCCGAAAAACGAAAGCACGAGAGAAGGCCATCACGGGCATTCCCCGCATCATCCATCAAACCTGGAAAACGCGTGACCTTTCCCAAACGAAGGGTGACGTGAAAAGTTGGCGACGCCTCAACCCGGACTGGGATTACAGGTTCTGGACCGACGCCGATCTTGAAAATTTCATGCAGGCCGAATTTCCGGAACTGATGGAGATCTACCGCGGCTATCCCAACCCTGTGCAGCGGGCCGATCTTGCCCGCTACTGCCTGCTGAGGCGTTTCGGCGGCGTCTATGCCGACATCGACACCATTTGCCTCGCTTCGCTTGAGCCATTGGCTGGCGAGACACGCATTGTTGTGTGTGAAGAGCCGCCTGAACACGCCAAGGGCGCCAAAAGGCGCGGCCTTCCCTTCCTCCTCTTCAACGGCACCATGGCGAGCCCTGCGCAACATCCCTTCTGGGATGATGTCATTGCCAAATGCGTCGCCATGTATCCGCGCAAAAATATAGAGGTGTTGGACAACACCGGGCCATTCCTGATGACGGCGGCGATTGTACAATGGCCTGACCAGCAGCAGTTCTCGATCAATTCCTGTCATCTCTTTGCACCGGTGAACTCACATCACTGGAAATCCAAGGCCAGGCTTTATGGAGACCATAGCCATCTGCGGCTTTCGGAACATCTTTGGCAGGGCAGCTGGTTTGAACCGTGGAAGAGGCGCCCGCTTCCCATCGCCATTGCTCGTGCGATGCGCAACGCGATCAGCACTTTATATCAAAGACGCGGCGAGACGCTGGCGCGTATCAAATCCCGCATCGATCTGGAGCTTTTATCAAAACCATTGGCAAACAAGAAAAAACCGTCCGTCACCATCCTCATTCCGGTGCGCGATGGAGAAGCATATCTTCCGCATTGCTTTGCAGCCCTGCTCAGTCTCGATTATCCGCGCCAGAACTTGCGCATTCTCTTCGGAAACGGGGACAGCCAAGATGGCACTGCGAAGCTCATCCAGGACTTTATCGCCACGCAAGGCTCCTCCTTCTGTGAAGTGGCGTTGATCAACATTACAAAAAATGCACCCCGCCTGGCGCGTAACGTGCGGTGGAAAGCAAAATACCAACTCAAGCGCCGCGCCGGCTTGGCTTTGGCACGCAACGAACTGCTGGCTGCAGGACTTTCACGCAATGCCGACTGGTTTTTGTGGATTGATTCCGATGTGGAGCACTATCCAGCTTCCGTGCTGCGCGATCTCCTCGCTCTACGCGAAAAGATTGTGGCTCCGCATTGCGTGAAGGAGGCAAATGGCGAGACTTTTGATCTCAACACATTTCTATATGCCGTCGATCCGAAAGCTGAAGAATTACGGCCGCATCTTTCCTACGGCCTTTATCAACCTCCCAAGAATCACTGGGTCAGACGTCATTTGCAGGATTTGCGCTATCTTCAGCGCGTACCATTGCACGGTGTAGGCGGTACGATGCTCCTGGTGGATGCGAATGTGCACCGTGCCGGCGTTGTTTTTCCAGCAACGCCCTATCGTTTCCTCATTGAGACGGAAGCCTTCGGCCTGCTAGCGCGAGATCTCGGCGTCGTGCCCGTCGGCGTGCCCAATATCGAGATCATTCATCCCGACAGGTGACGCGATTGAGGCCTCAATCACCACGACAGAGCTTGCCCAAAACCTGCAAAATCACTCTGTTGTGGACTTCGATGCAAATATTTTTGGACGAAGCATAGATGCAATGCCCGCTTCGAGCGCCCCAGTGGAGACGTTTCCTGCTTAATCAGTATACTGATCAATTCGATTTTCCGCCGTTTTATAAGGATATTTTGAATTTTGAAATTGATCCGTCTACGGACGATACTTTCAACCGCCAATTCATTTGTATTTTGTTAACCGCGCTGCGGCCATACACAACATATGGTTCGACATATTGCCGAATCACACAATGAGGTTCACAAGAACCAATCAGTTACGGGTGGAAATAAAAAAATAAATTTGTTGAAGCCTGTTCCTGTCAGTCGGGCCCGCGTTGTGGGGCATAACAAATCAATTTTGGAGAACACCACTATGGCTGCTAAGAAAGCTGCAAAGAAGACCGCCAAGAAGGCCGCTAAGAAGGTCGCTAAGAAGGCCAAGAAGAAGTAACTCACTTCTTCTTCAGTTTCAAAACTGAATCAAACCCCAGTCGGCCCTCGCCACTGGGGTTTATTGTTTTTGGGGTTTATTGTTGTGAAGACGCCTTACTGAAGAACGATGACCTTGGCGCCGATCTTCACGCGGTCATAAAGGTCGATCACATCGGCATTCATCATGCGGATGCAGCCAGAAGAAACCTCGCCGCCAATTGATGCTTCATTGTTGGTGCCATGGATGCGGTACATGCGCCCGCCCAGATACATGGCACGCGCGCCCAAGGGATTGCCCGGACCGCCATCCATATGCGGTGGAATGATGTGGCCCTTCTTGGCTTCACGCGCGATCATTTCAGCAGGCGGTGTCCAACCCGGCCATTCGGCCTTGGCTGCTACTTTCGACGTGCCGCTCCACTGGAACCCCTCGCGGCCTACGCCCACTGCATATTTCAGCGCCGTGCCATCGCCCTGTACATAATAGAGTGCGCGTTCAGGCGTGCGCACGATGATGGTGCCGGGTTTATATTTTGTATCGGTCCACTCCACCGTTTCGCGGCGCGATAGGCCGGAGAGTACGGGCTGATCAGGCGATTGTGAGGCCACTTGCGGCTGGGCTTGCGGTGCGTAGCCACCCGGCGGCTCCAATCCGCGGTGCCTGCCATTGAAGAGGCAGCCGAAGAAATCGGCGCATTGGCCCGGCCGGTTCTGCGCGGCCTCGGCAGGCAAGATGGAAGTGAAAGCCAGAGCGGCTGCAGCGGCAAACAGGAAAACTTTACGCATGATACGGACCTCGCGAGAAGCCCGCATCATTCAGCGTAAAACTTAATCCGCATTTACCTTCGTCGTTTTAGCTTCCGGTAAGTTTAACCGAATGTGAAGTTCACGCAGCTGCTTCGGGGTCGGATCAGACGGTGCGCCCATCAGCAAGTCTTGCGCCTGCTGGTTCATCGGGAACAAAGTAATCTCGCGCAGATTGGTGGCGCCGACGAGCAGCATCACCAAGCGGTCCACACCAAAGGCCATGCCGCCATGCGGCGGTGCGCCATATTGGAAGGCGCGGTACATGCCGCCGAATTGTTCTTCCACTTCGGCCTTGCTCTTGCCCGTCAGTTCGAAGGCTTTGACCATGGTATCTGGTGAATGGTTACGGATCGAGCCTGAGGCAATCTCATAGCCATTGCACACCATGTCGTACTGGAAGGCCTTGATGGTCAGCGGGTCCTGGCTGTTCAGCGCGTCGATCCCGCCTTGCGGCATCGAGAATGGGTTATGCGCGAAATCCACCCGCTTTTCTTCCTCGCTCCATTCATAGAAGGGGAAATCCACAATCCAGGCGAAAGCGAATTCGTTTTCGTTGACGAGGTTCAGCTCCTTGCCCACCAAAATGCGCGCGTCGCCGGCGAAGCGGTAGAACTTCTCCGGGCGGCCAGCCACGAAGAAGCAGGCATCGCCAACGCCAAGGCCCATCTGCTTCTTGATGGCTTCAGTGCGTTCGGGTCCGATATTCTTGGCGATGGGGCCAGCGCCGCCTTCTTCGCCGTCACGCCAGAACACATAGCCGAGGCCGGGCTGGCCTTGGGTCTGCGCCCAGCCATTCATCCGGTCGCAAAATGCGCGGCTGCCGCCCTTGGGTGCGGGCAGCGCCCAGATTTCGACCTTCGGATCATTGGCGATCATGCCGGCGAAAACCTTGAAACCGGAGCCGGCAAAATGCTCGGTGACCGCCTGCATTTCGAGCGGGTTGCGCAGGTCGGGCTTGTCGGAGCCGTATTTGCGGATGGCTTCGCTGTGCGGAATGCGCGGCACTGAAGCGCGCACGCTCTTGGTGCCCTTGAAGGTGTTGAACACGTCGAGGATCACGGGCTCCATGGTGGCGAAGAGATCATCCTGCGTCACGAAGCTCATTTCAAGATCGAGCTGATAGAACTCGCCCGGCAAGCGGTCGGCGCGCGGGTCTTCATCTCGGAAGCATGGGGCGATCTGGAAATATTTGTCGAAGCCAGCCACCATCATCAGCTGCTTGTATTGCTGTGGGGCCTGCGGCAGGGCGAAGAACTTGCCGGGGTGAATGCGCGACGGCACTAGGAAGTCGCGTGCGCCTTCAGGCGATGATGCCGTGAGGATCGGGGTTGAAAATTCGTTGAAGCCGATGCCGTTCATCTTATTGCGCAAGGCGGCGACTACCTTGGTGCGCGTCATGATGTTCTTGTGCAGCGTTTCGCGGCGCAGATCGAGGAAGCGGTATTTGAGGCGGGTGTCTTCCGGATAATCCGGCTCGCCGAATACCGGCAGCGGCAATTCGGCTGCCTGGCCCAGCACTTCGATCTCGGTGGCATAGACTTCGATCAGGCCCGTTGGCATGTCCTTGTTTTCGGTGCCGGCGGGGCGCGCGCGCACGCTGCCATCCACGCGGATCACCCATTCGGAACGCACTTTTTCAGCGGCCTTAAAGCAGGCTGAATCCGGATCGGCCACCACCTGGGTGATGCCGTAATGGTCGCGCAGGTCGATGAACAGCACGCCGCCATGGTCGCGCACGCGGTGCACCCAGCCCGAAATGCGGGTGGTGCCATTCGCATCGGTGTCGCGAAGCTGGCCGCAGGTGTGGCTGCGATAGGCGTGAGTCATCGTCAAAGTCCTCAGATTTTGGCGCTAAAGGCCACGGATGTGGCGGTTTGTCAAGAAAGGGCCAAAAGGCCCTTCTTCAGCCGTTCCAGCGCTTTTTCGATATCGGCTTCGCTGGCGGCGAAGGACAGGCGGATCGAGGCGGGGGAACCGAAGGCCGTGCCGGGCACCACCGTAACGCCCTGCTCTTCCAGCAGCCAATCACAGAGCTGGTCCGTCGTGTCGATTACATGATTGCCGGCCTTCTTGCCGAGGAAGGACGAGACATCCGGGAAGGCATAGAAGGTGCCGGGGATGGGGCCGATTGTGACGCCGGGAATGGCCTTCAAACCAGCCAGCACCATGTCGCGGCGCTTTTGATAGGCCTTGCGCATCATTTCCACATCGTCGCGATGGCCCTTGAGGGCGGCGACGGCGGCGTGCTGCACGAAGGAATTGGCACCCGCACTGACGATGGATTGCATGCGGCCCATCGCAACGGCGACGGGCAGCGGTGCTGCCGCATAACCCAGGCGCCAGCCGGTCATGGCGAAGCCCTTGGAAAAACCGTTGAGCGTGATGGTGCGTTCAAGCATGCCGGGCAAGGAGCCGAAGCTGACATTCTCGCCTTCAAAAAGGATGTATTCGTAGATCTCGTCCGACAGCACCATCAGCTTCGGGTGCTTGCGCACCAGTTCGGCCAGTGCCTCAAGCTCTTTGCGCGTCCAGACGGCACCCGTGGGATTCGAAGGTGAGTTGAGGAAGATCAGCTTGGTGGCGGGCGTTATGGCGGCGGCGATGCGCTCAATCGGCGGCTTGTAGTTCTCCGCCACCGAAGCGGTGACGAAGACGCATTTGCCGCCGGCGAATTTCATGCTGGCTTCATAGGCCACCCAGTAAGGGGCCATGATGATGGCTTCGTCGCCGGGCTCTATCAGCGCCAGCAGCGCATTGTTGATGGCCTGCTTGGTGCCGTTGGCCAGCACGATGTTGGCGGGTTTGTAATCCAGCTTGTTTTCCACCCGCAGCTTTTCAGCCAAGGCCTCGCGCAGTTCCGGAATGCCAGCCACGGGCGCATAGTGGGTGAGACCCTTGTCCATCGCCTGCTTGGCTGCGTCGCGGATGTTTTCCGGCGTGTCAAAATCCGGCTCGCCCAGCGAAAGCGATACCACGTCATGGCCCTTGGTGCGCATCTCGCGGGTGCGCTGGGACAGGCGGATAATGGCGCCCTCGTCGGCCGCATTGGCACGAGACGAAAGAAGGGCGGAAGCGTCAAATTTCGAAGCGTTTTCAGTCATGGTTCCCCTATGCCATCTTCTGCTTGCGCCGCCAAGTCTGAGAGGCTTAAAGCCGCGTCATGAAGCTGACTCGCGTTGTTCTCATTGTTCCTCTTTTCCTGGCCGCTTGTTCGCAGGACCCGTCGGGGGTGCGCCTCACGCGCGATTCCGTGCCGCAGGATGTGAAGGTGAATGCGCGGGTTGAACCGGTCTTCTATAACGGCAAAACCTATCAGGTGAGCATTACGCCTTCGGGCGATGGCGCGATGAATCTCAGCATCGCGGGCATGAGTGCCGGCCAAGGCAAGGATGCCACGGCAATGTCGTCTTCCGTGCTGCATCACTTCGCCTGCAAGGACAGCCAGAAGGCGATGATGAGCGGCCCTGCCACATTCGATGGTGGCGCCTGGAAGACCAGCGGCCGCTGCGGGTAATCCAACCCAGCTGAGCAAACTCCACGCAACCCTTGCTTTTTCTGCATGCCGGGCATGCTGATGTTGGTTAACGATAAATGAAGGCGGGCATTGTCGCTCCTGCGCGGCGGTGCTTATCTTATGGCCATGCTGGTACATGGCATCCTCAAGAAGCTCATCGCCCGGGGCGACCTGACCTTGACCGATTGGAAGGGGCGCCAGTCGCATTATGGCGACGGCACGGGCCCCAAAGTCCATATCGAAATCACCTCTGCCTCCGCCGCGCGCAAGATAGGTCTCGACCCTGATCAGTATCTCGGCGAAGCGTTTACCTCGGGTGAATTCAAGATGCGGCGTGGGCGCATTTATGATTTCCTGGCGATCGCGCTGGAGAATATGGGGGCCAGTTCTGCTACGATGGGCAAGACCCATTTCATGCACAATTTGCTTTACAAAAGCCGCATCGCGCTGCGCCGTTTGGACCAGCGCAATTCGCTGACACGCTCGCGGCACAATGTGCACAGCCATTATGACCTTTCGGGCGAGCTTTATGACCTGTTCCTCGACAAGGACCGGCAATATTCCTGCGCCTATTTCGAGAGTGACGATCAGACGCTCGAGGAAGCGCAGCTGGCCAAGAAGCGCCACATCGCCGCCAAGATGAATATCAAGCCCGGCATGAAAATCCTCGACATTGGCTCGGGCTGGGGCGGGATGGGGCTTTATCTCGCCGAGATGTATGGTGCGGATGTTACCGGTGTGACCCTATCGGATGAGCAATTCGCTCTCTCGAATGCGCGCGCCAAAGACCGCGGGCTGGCCCACCGGGTGCGCTTCCTGCTGGAGGACTACCGCACGCTGACGCAGAAGTTTGACCGCATCGTTTCGGTGGGCATGTTCGAGCATGTGGGCGTGGGGCACTTCCCGGAATTCTTCAAGAAATGCTCCGAGCTGTTGAAGCCGGATGGCACCATGCTGCTGCATTCCATCGGGCGCTCGGATGGGCCGGGGGCCACCAGTGCCTGGACCAAGAAATACATTTTCCCGGGCGGCTATATCCCTGCCCTTTCCGAAGTGATGCCGCAGCTTGAGCGGCATGGGCTTTACGTCACCGATATTGAAATCCTGCGCTTGCATTATGCCAAGACGCTGCGGCACTGGCTAGACCGATTCATGGCCAACCGCGACAAAGCCGCAGCGCTGTATGACGAGCGGTTCTGCCGGTTGTGGGAGTTCTATCTGGCGTCGTCGGAAACGGCTTTCCGGTTCCTCGGCATGAACAATTTCCAGATCCAGTTCGGCCGTGACCAGCACTATTTGCCCTTCACCCGCGATTACATCATGGCGGAAGAAGCGCGGCTGCGCTTACTGGAGGCGAAGTCGAAATACTATAATGCCAAGGCCATCATGCCACCCGTGGCCGAAGCGCCGCGTAAACGCATCGCACTCAAACCGCACCGCAAACTTGAAACAGCCTGATCATCACACTTACGTGTTCGGCGGAACATGCAAGCCCACCCTCGCGTTATAGCGTGATTGGGTGGGCTGATGATCTGGAAAAATGTACTTAAAAAACTGATTAAGAAGGGTGATCTGACGGTCACCGACTGGAATGGCCGGATTTCGAAATTCGGCAATGGCGGCGCCCCCAAATCCCATGTGAAATTTGGGTCTCTCACCGCCACGACGAAAGCAGCACTCGATCCCGACCTGCGCCTTGGCGAAGCCTATATGTCCGGCGATCTCGAAATTCTGTACGGCACGCTTTATGACTTTCTGGAATTGATCCTGATCAATACCGGCAATGGCATGCGCAATGTGAATGGCACAACGCTCATGCACAAGATGGCCTATCAGGCGCGCATCGCAGGCCGCAAGCTGACCCAGCACAATATCAAAATACGCTCGCGGAAAAATGTGCAGGTTCACTACGATCTTTCCGGAAAGCTCTATGACCTGTTTCTTGACAAGGACAAGCAATATTCCTGCGCCTATTTCGAGAATGACACCGCCACGCTTGAACAGGCGCAGCTCGCCAAGAAGCGCCACATCGCAGCGAAGCTTGATATCAAGCCCGGCATGAAAATCCTCGACATTGGCTCTGGCTGGGGCGGCATGGGGTTTTATCTGGCGGAAATGTATGGTGCCGATGTCACCGGTGTCACGTTATCGGATGAGCAAGTAGGCGATGCTAATGCGCAAGCCAAGGCGCTGGGCGTTTCAGACCGCGTGCGCTTCCTTTTGGAAGACTACCGGGCGCTTGACCAGAAGTTTGACCGGATCGTGTCTGTCGGCATGTTCGAGCATGTGGGCGTGGGCCACTTTGCCGAGTTCTTCAAGAAAGTTTCGCATCTACTGAAGCCCGATGGCACGGCACTTCTGCATTCCATCAACCGCGCAGATGGGCCGGGAGCAACGGGCGCGTGGATGAATAAATACATCTTCCCCGGTGGCTATGCGCCTGCCCTCTCTGAAGTGATTCCGCATCTCGAACGCAACGATCTTTATGTGACCGACATTGAGATCCTGCGTACACATTATGCCCGGACGTTGCGGGAGTGGACGACTCGCTTCATGGCGCACCGGGAAGAAGCCAAGGCGCTCTATGACGAGCGCTTCTGCCGGATGTGGGAATTTTACCTCGTCGGTGCCGAGCTTACTTTTCGTTACATGAGCGCCAATAATTTCCAGATCCAGTTCGGGCATGACCAGCATTTCCTGCCCGTCACCCGCGACTATATGGTGGCCGAGGAAGCCCGTTTGAGGAAACTTGAACGCAAGTCGCCTCAATACAAGTCCATAGTCTAAAAGCTGAATCACCCGCTTGATGATTGATCTTGGCAGTGCTTTAAGCACGCCATGATTTTGAACAATGTCCTCAAAAAGCTGGTCAAGACCGGCGACCTCACCGTCACTGACTGGAAGGGCCGCGTAGCCCATTATGGCGACGGCACCAAGCCCAAAAGCCATGTGAAATTCAACAGTTTCGGCGGCGCGATGAAGATCGCCATGGACCCTGATCTGCAGCTGGGCGAAGCCTACATGTCAGGCGACCTCCAGGTGCTGGAAGGTTCGCTCTACGATTTCCTTGAGCTGCTGCTGATCAATACCGGCAACGGTTCGCGCAACATCAATGGCACTACGCTGGTACACAAGTTGGCTTATGGTGCGCGCGTGGCCACAAGGCGCATCACCCAGCGCAATACCGAGACGCGCGCCAAGAAGAACACGCAAGTTCACTATGATCTTTCGGGTGATCTCTACGAATTGTTCCTGGACAAAGACAAGCAATATACTTGCGCCTATTTTGAGAATGACAAGTCCACGCTGGAAGATGCGCAGCTGGCCAAGAAGCGCCATGTGGCGGCCAAGCTGGACATCAAGCCCGGCATGACGGTGCTGGATATCGGCTGCGGCTGGGGCGGGCTGGGGCTTTATCTCGCAGAAGTTTGCGGAGCCAAGGTGACCGGCGTTACGCTGTCTGAAGAACAACAGGCTGTCGCAGTGGCGCGTTCAAAAGAGCGCGGCATGGAAAAGACTGCACAGTTCAAATTGATGGACTACCGGCACGTTACCGAGAAGTTTGACCGTATCGTTTCCGTCGGCATGTTTGAGGCTGTGGGCATTGGGCATTTTGAAGAGTTCTTCAAGAAATGCTCCGAGCTGTTGAAGCCCAATGGCACAGTGCTGATCCACTCCATCAACCGGGCCGACGGGCCGGGTGCTACCGGCGCGTGGATCAACAAATATATTTTCCCGGGCGGCTACATCCCCGCCCTTTCGGAAGTGATTCCGCATCTGGAGCGCCACGGGCTTTACATCACCGACATTGAAATTTTGCGCATGCATTACGCACGCACGCTGCGCGAATGGACCAAGCGCTTCATGGCCAATTGGGACAAGGCCAAGGCGCTGTATGATGAGCGCTTCTGCCGGATGTGGGAATTCTATCTGGTCAGTTCAGAACTTTCGTTCCGCTATATCAGCATGAACAATTTCCAGATTCAGTTTGCGCATGATCAGCACTATCTGCCGATCACTCGTGATTACATGATCGCCGAGGAAGCCAGGCTGGCCAAGATCGAGGCCAAGTCAAAGCATTATAATGCCAAGGCGATTTATCCGGATCCGGTGAAGCCGGTGAAGAAGGCAGCGAAGAAGAAGCGCTAGTTAAACTTCCGGTCGATCCAGTCGCGACTGCGGAAATAGGCGCCGAGCAGCGGCAGGAACCAGGTGTTGCCCGTGTAAAGCGGATGCGTGGGGAATTCGTCCCTGTCGTAAGCGCAGATTCGGTTGCTCTTGCGCAGGATTTTCAGACCGGTCTGGTGGCCGAGATAACTCAGCATGGCGATGCCGGAGCCATTGCAGGCCAGCGCATAGTGCATGCCCCTGAGCTTGCCCATGTGAGACATTTCATCGAGGCCGAAAGCCACATTGCCAGTCCATGAATGGGTGATTTTGGTGCCCTTCAATTGCGGATATCGGTCAATCATGAATTGATAGAGCAAGGGTGCTGTTTCGCGCGGATCAGTGAAGCCGAACTTCGCCCTACCTCCAAAGATCAGCCGCTTTCCATCGGGTGACAAGCGATAATAAGTCAGCACGCGGCGGCTATCTGCAAAGGAGCGGTTCTTGGGTGACAGCGATGCCGCGAGATCAGGCGAAAGTTCCTCGGTGGCGATGATGTAAGAGCCGATGGGAACCACGCGGCGTTTGAATTCCGGCGTGGCGTTGCCAGTATAGCCATTGGTGCACACAATCACGTCGCGGCAGCGCAATTCGCCGCGCGAGGTTTTCAGCGTCCAGCTTTCATCGGCATTCTGGCTCATGGATTCGAGCGCCGTCTTCGCCGCGATTTTCACACCGGCCTTGGTTGCGAGATCGAGCAGGCCCTTGAAATAGAGTGCGGGATGCAAATGCGCGGCGCGCTCCACCACCATGCCGCCATGATAGTAATCAGAACCAATCTGCTCGCGCTGCTGTTCACGTGGCACGACATAAGAGCCCGAGCCGGCCTCGGCGTTGAGCAGCGCAACCTTCTTCGCCATGTTCTTGTAATGCGCTTCGCACCAGGCGCCCTGGAAGGTGCCCATCTTGTGCCAGCCGCAATCGATCTTGTGCTGCGCAATCAGGTTTTCAACATGTGCGAATGCATCCGATGCGTCGTTGAGGAAGGGTACGGCCTCTTCGTCGCTCATGGCCTTGGTGAAATAGCGCTTGCCGACATTCACACCACCCGAAACCATACCGCCGGAACGGGTGGAAGCGCCGAAGCCGGGCTCGGCGGCATCCAGCACCAGCACATCAACCCCGCCCTTGGCCAATTCGAGGGCCGCACTCAGGCCCGCATAGCCAGCGCCGATCACAGCCACAGACACGTCCTTAGGAAGCGCTGTTTCGGGCAGACTTTGGGGCTTGTAGGCCTCCCACCAGAAGGGTTGCAGTTTGAAATCACTATGAAAAATGTTTTGCATGGCCGACACGAGTGAAAACCGTCCGTATTTCTTGCCCAAGGATGACATAAGGTTTATGGGAGTGCCAGCAGGGGACGACATTTTTTGCGGGAGATTCCATTGGCTTTCATCAATAACTTCAAGCGGGCCGTCCTGGCATCTGCAGTACTGGCTTTGAGTGCTGGCGCAGGCTTTGCCATGCAGGTCGATATCGTCGTCGACAAGGTTGCCCAGCACATGCATGTGAAGGTCGACGGCGTCGAAAAATATAACTGGCTGGTTTCGACCGGCGGTCCCGGCCATGAAACACCGTCAGGTAAGTTCCATATTTTCCGTTTCGACAAGAACCATTTCAGCAAGGAATGGGACGATGCGCCGATGCCGAACGCGATGTTCTTCACGGCACTTGGCCATGCCATTCACGGCTCGTCACATATCAGCCGCCTCGGCACCCCGGCCAGCCATGGCTGCGTGCGTTTGGCCCCTGAAAATGCCGCCATCCTGTGGGACCTCGTCACCGAGGCCGGAATCAAGAACAATACTGTTTCGATCAAGGGCGGGCTTTTCGACAGCCAGAACCTGACCACCGCCGACACATTCAAGATGTCGTCGGATGACCTCAGGCAAACCGCCTCCTACGATCCAGGCCCCCGCAAGAGCCTGTTCTGGTGGGTGAAGCCGCAGAAGCGCCAGGAGGTAGACGACCAGCCTTCGGCATTCTCCAAGAAAAAGGTGGCCAAGGATGAGCCATTCTCGATCTTCGGCAAGAAAAAGCCGGTAAAGAAGGTTGTTGTCGAGAAGAAGCCAACTGACAAGAAAGCTGTTGCCATCAAAAAAGTGGTGACCGACAAGAAGGTGGCTGATAGCGAAAAGCCGGCCGCTGCCGTGAAGAAGCCGATCGTCAAGGACGTGAAGAAGAAGAAATTGGTCCCCGCAACTGGCGGAGCCGAAGGCTGAGTTTCAGTCTGGTTTGAAAAGTTCAAGGGCGGGATTTCTCCCGCCCTTTTTATTTGTAGAAGTCGATGAGAGCGCTTCGCCCTACTCTGCCGCTGTCTTGAACTTGGTCACACTGCCTGATGGCTTCGATATGAGTTTCTGCAGCTTTTCTTCCAGCGTGTCGATCTTGGCAGCCAGGCCATCGACCTCGGTGCCGACATGCTCGACCTTGGCATCCACCGCGGCCAGTGCCGGGTCCTGGATCGCTGGCTCGTCCGTCTTGCCGACGAATCGGCCGAAGATCCAACCGAACAAGCGGGCTATGTCGTCCATCACGATATAATAAGACGGAACAAAGATCAGGCTGAGGAAGGTGGACACGATCAGGCCGCCGATCACGGCCGTTGCCATGGGCGAGCGGAATGAACCACCCTCACCGATGCCAAGCGCTGTCGGCAACATACCGGCACCCATGGCGATGGTGGTCATCACAATGGGCCGGGCGCGCTTGAGGCCAGCGTCAATCACCGCCTCCACGCGTTCCATGCCGTGCTTTTTGCGCTCTACCGCGAAGTCCACCAGCATGATGGCGTTCTTGGCCACGATGCCGATGAGCATCAGCATGCCGATGAATACCGGCATGGAGAAGGCCTGGTGCGTGAGCAAAAGTGCCAGCACCACGCCACCCAAAGACAGCGGCAGCGAGAGCACGATCGACAATGGCACGAAGAAGTTGCCGAGCAGAAGGATCAGGATCACCAGCATCAGCAACACGCCAAAGCCACCGGCTTGCGCAAAGCCAGCACCCACTTCGGCCTGGATTTCAGCGTCGGCACCGGCCTGAATCTTCACCGATTTGGGGAAGTTCATTTTCAACGCGGTGTCTTCGATGATCTTGGTACCGTCGCCCAGTTCCACGCCTTCGGGCAAATCGGCACCGATGGTGGCCTGGCGTTGGCGATCATAGCGGCGGATCGAAGCCGGGCCTTCCGACAGTTTCACTTCCGCAACCGAGCTCAAGGGCACGGTTGTCGGCGCTGCGGTGAGTCCGCCCTGCACCGGAATGCGCAGATTGGCGAGTTGCGAGAAGGAGGAGCGTTCGCTTTCCGGAATCTGCACGCGGATCGGCACCTGGCGCCCATCCACCGAGAATTTGGCCAGCAGCGGGTCAAAGTCACCAATGGTGGCCACACGCACGGCTTGCGAGATTTGCGCCGCAGTGATGCCGAGGGCAGAAGCCTCAGCCGTCTTTGGCGTGATCTGGATTTCCGGGCGATTCAAGGCACCCTGCGCTTCCGGCGCACGGAGTTTGGGGTTCTTGCGCAATTCGGCCACAAGGTCAGCGGCGGCATTGGTCAGCGCCACGCCGTCATTGGACAGCATGTTGAACTGCACCTCGCGGTCACCGCGCGGATTGATCTTGGCCCATTGCACATCGGCAATGCCGGAGAGCTTGGGCAAGATTTCACCTTCCACCGCAGACTGCGGCAGGATGCGGCCATGCCACGCGAATTGCGGCAGATGCAGCAGGCTGGCAAGCGGGTTCCACAGATTATGCGTCAGCTCCACGTCGCGGTGGCGCAGGTTCACGAAGATGGCGGCGCGGCGCGCCTCCACCGTGCCGGTGGGCGATGAACCGCCAAGCACGAAAACCTGGGTCACTTCCTTATTGTCGCGGATGATGTCTGCCATCGTATCGGTGGCCACACGCGTTTGATCAAGCGTGGCACCCGGCGGCAACTCCACCGACAGCACAAAGCGCGAGCTATCATCCTTCGGTATGAAGCCCGATGGCAGGAAGCCGAAGCCGAACACCGACAGAGCCACAATGGCAAACGAACCAAAGACCGTCACATAGCTCATCAAGTTCGGACGGAACTTGCCGATCTTGATGGTGTGGTTGAGGATATGCAGCAGCCCGATATAAGTGCGCATCAGGAAGCCCGGCACATGTTCTTCATGCGGGATGGGCTTCATCAGATAGGCGGCCATCATCGGGGTGATGAGGCGCGCGACGATCAATGAGAAAAAGACCGCGATCGCCACCGTCATGCCGAACTGCTTGAAATATTGTCCGGCGATGCCGCTCATGAAGGACACGGGCGCAAAGATCGCGATAATCGAGAAGGAGATGGCAATCACGGCGAGGCCGATTTCGTCAGCTGCTTCCATCGCGGCCCGGTATGGCGTTTTGCCCATGCGCATGTGGCGCGCAATGTTTTCGATTTCCACAATCGCGTCATCGACGAGAATACCCGTCGCCAACGTGATGGCGAGGAAGGACACGAGGTTGAGTGAAAAGCCCAACTGATACATGATCCAGAAAGCCGGGAAAGCCGAGAGCGGAAGGGATATCGCGGAAATCATGGTGGCGCGGAAATTGCGCAGGAACACAAACACCACGATCACGGCCAGGACGGCACCCTCGATCAGGCCTTCCATCGCAGCCTTGTAGTTGCCGTAGATGAAATAGACCGTGTCATCGACCAGCGTAAAGCTGGCCGCACCTTTCGAGGCTGCGGTGATTTCGGCAATCTTGTTCTGCACACGGGTGGCGGTGTCGGTGGAGCTCGCACCCTTGGCACGGAACACCGAGAAGGACACAACGCTCTGGCCATCGGCGCGTGCGAAGGTGCGCTGCTCGGCGGCGCTATCCACCACATCACCGAGGTCAGACAGTTTTACAGCCTGGCCATTGGAGAGCAGGATTTTCGTGGCCTTGAGATTTTCAAGGCCGCGTGCACCACCCAAAGTGCGGATGGCCTGTTCCTGGCCGCCAACATTGCTTTTGCCCGCACCCGTATCGGTGTTGGTGGCAGCAATCTGCGCGTTGACCTGGGCTGCCGTCACGCCAAAGGCGCGCAGTTTCAATGGATCAAGGTTGATACGGATTTCGCGCTCAACGCCGCCGTAGCGTTCTACCCGGCCCACGCCGGCGGTGCCCTGCAGCCCACGCTTCACGGTGTCATCGACAAACCATGACAGCTGCTCGAGCGTCATGCCCGGGGCTTTCACGGCGTAGGTCTGAATGGCCTGGTTTTCCACATCAACGCTGGAGATCACTGGTTCATCAACGCCAGCGGGAAGCTGGCTTCTGACCTTGGTGACGGCGTCTTTGGTGTCCTGCAGCGCCTTGGCGGTGGGCACTTCGAGACGGAATTCAATGGCCGTGACCGATCTGCCGTCCGACATGGTGGACGTGATGTGTTTCACACCCGAGACACCCGCAATGGAATCCTCAATGATTTTCGTGACCTGGGATTCAAGCTCAGCAGGTGTAGCACCCGCTTCAGAGACGGTGACGGCGATCACCGGCACGTCAATATTGGGGAACTGCTCGATAGCCATGGAGCGGAAGCTCACCAGGCCCAAAAGAAACAGCACGATGAATCCGAGAACGGCGGGCACCGGATTTCTGATTGAGAAGGCAGAGAAATTGAACATGGGGTTCGGCCTTACTGTGTGAGCGGAACGGGGGTGACAGGGTCACCGTTGCGAACGAATGAGCCGGCGCGGGCCACGAAAGTTTCGCCCTCGGCGACGCCGGAGACGATCTGAATCGTGCTGACGCCAACAAGGCCGGTCTTGACCTTGCGTTCTTCAACCTTGCCGTCCTTGACGACCTGCACAGAGGGGCCGCCGTCTCCAAAGGTCACAGCGGTCATCGGCAAAGCAATGCCTTCAGCGGCAGCCAGCGCCACCTTAGCGCGGCCAAAGGCACCGATGGGCAGGCGCTGGCCACTGGTCACTTCAATATGAGCCAGACCAATGCGGGTCTGCTGATTCACTTCCGGAGAAATCAATTTCACTTCGCCGGTAATGGGTTCGTTGTAGCCATTGATGGTGATGTCAGCCTTCTGCCCCAGCTTTACGCGTGGCAAGTCTGCTTCCGGCACTTCGGCCACGAGTTCAACCTTGCCATCGAGCACGATCTGATAGAGCGGGCCCTTGGCAGCCGAAGCGATCTGGCCGATCTGCAAGGTGCGCGAGGCGATATAGCCATCGACCGGAGACTTGATTTCGGTGCGGGCCTTGGTGAGCTTCAACGCATCAAGCTGCGCCTGGGCCACGTCATTGGCGGCCTTGAGCTGGTCGATGGTGGCCTTGGTGGCGATGCCGGTTTCAATCAATGTGTTGGCACGGGCCAGATCGGCCTTGGCTTTGTCCACATTGGCCTGCTGTTGCCTGATCTGAATATCAATGGCGGCGGCGTTGAGATGAACCAGAACCTGGCCCTTCTTCACATCGTCGCCTTCCTCGGCCTGAAAGTCAGTAATGGCGAGACCTTCGGTCTCGTTGCTGACCAAAACCATTTCGCCAGCGGCGATGCTTCCCGTCACGTCCAGGTCTTCAGCAATCGCCTGCTTCTGGGCCACGAGGACCGAGATCGAAGGCGGTGCCGCGGCAGGCGCCGGTGCCGCATCTTCAGCGAAGGCCTTGCTCGTGCTGGCCAACAAGGCTGCAGCAAAAAGGCCGGTGATCAATTTCTGTTTCATCTGCATACCCCTATTCCGCAGCCTTGATTTTTGATTTCTTCAAACGAGGGCATTGCGCCTCGAGAAATTCCACCGCCGCGCGCAAAATGCTCTCGGCGTAACCCATTACGAATCTCGGCCCTTCCCCGATCTGGTCGCAGCCGCCCTTGAGCACCCGCTTTTCCGCAATGCGCGCCAGATCCTCGGTCAAATCGGCATGCTGTTTGTCGATTGCAAGGTCGACATGGTCCGGAGTCAAAATTTCCTGGAACAGCATTTCAAAGAGAAATTCGCTTTTGAATTTGTCGCGGGCCGGAATCACCGAAAGGTTTTTGGCCAGTGCAGCCTTGCCAGCTTCGGTGATCGCATAAACTTTTTTGTCGGGTCTGCCTGATTGTTCCTCAGCGCGCACCGACAGCAGGCCTTCCGCATTCATCTGGGTAAGGGCCGGGTAAATCGAGCCGAAACTGGCCTCCACGAAGTGGCTGAATTTGCCGTCTTCGAGTTCTTTTTTGATTTCATAGCCAGAGGCTTCCCTCATCGAGAGGATGCCGAGGCACAGCGTGCGGATGTTCATCTTAAAGGATCAGCCTATTCCAACTTGATATATGCTAAATCGATATATGCCGGATTGTTATAGGCTATGTTGCGCTGCGTCAAGAGGCAGTCAGGCTCAAAAGTTGGGCATGGAACGCAGCGCGATCAACAATGTACCACTTGTCATCACCCCGATCCTTGGTTATGCCTAGTATGAGCCCTGAGCATAACAGGGACGAAAATACGTGGGCAACTAACAGAGTAAAAGGGGGCCGCATTGGAGTATTTCCTCCAGCAGCTGATTAACGGGTTAACTCTCGGTTCCATTTATGGATTGATCGCCATCGGCTATACGATGGTTTACGGCATCATCGGCATGATCAACTTTGCCCATGGTGACGTGTTCATGGTGGGTAGTGTCACTTCATTCATTGTGGTCCTGATGCTGGGCCTGACCGGGGGCTCAGGTGTGTTCTGGATCATCCTGGCCCTGGCTCTGGTCGTCGTAATCGCGATGTTTATCGCCGCGACCTACAATTGGACCATTGAGCGGCTGGCCTACCGGCCCTTGCGCGGTTCGTTCCGCTTGGCACCGCTGATTTCAGCCATCGGCATGTCCATCGTGCTGCAGGAATTCGTGCGTATTGCGCAGGAAGGCCGCCCGAAGCCCATCCAGCCGATCATTACGGGCAATATTCCAATCATGTCGAAAATGGTGGGCGACCAGCAATTCGTCGTCACTCTCTCTTACATGCAGATCATGATCATCCTGTCCACGCTGGCCCTGATGACCGTCTTTACCCTGATCATCCAGCGCACTTCGTTGGGCCGCGCCCAACGCGCTTGCGAACAGGACACCAAGATGGCCTCGCTGCTGGGCATCAATGTGGACCGCACGATTGCCATCACCTTCATTCTCGGTGCGGCTCTTGCGGCTTTCGCCGGCATGATGTTCTTCCTTTATTATAACGTGACGGACTTCTTCATCGGCTTTGCAGCCGGCATCAAGGCATTCACGGCTGCGGTTCTGGGCGGCATCGGTTCCATCCCCGGCGCAATGCTGGGAGGAATGATGATCGGCCTTATCGAAGTGATGTGGTCAGCCTATTTTTCAGTGGAATACAAGGACGTTGCCTCATTCGGCATCCTCGTATTGGTGCTGATTTTCATGCCGCAAGGCCTTCTGGGCAAGCCCGAAACCGAGAAAGTCTGATCCATGTCCGCACCCGTCAAAAATTCATCGTCGGTCGATTCCGAGAAGAAGCCACTTGATACCTTCGGAATCTTGAAGGACCTGTTCTTCACCGCCATCATCACACTTCTCATTCTGACCCCCATCGTGATCATCCGCACCAAGCTCGACCAGGGTTCGTTGACCTGGCATTGGCGCGTGGACAAGGCCGCCCTCATTCTAGCCGGCGTCTTGCTGTTCCGCGGGTTCATGCACGTCTTTGTGTGGAGCCCCTCGCCTGCTGCCAAGGGCGTTTCAGACGTCGTCAAATCCATCTGGACGACCCTCGTTCCGGTATTCCGGTGGATGGGCCGCGTGGCTTTCTGGTTCGCGCTGCTTTTCTTCATCGTCTTGCCAATCATC
The DNA here is from genome assembly GCF_015714715.1 of Aestuariivirga litoralis. NCBI lineage: Bacteria > Pseudomonadati > Pseudomonadota > Alphaproteobacteria > Hyphomicrobiales > Aestuariivirgaceae > Aestuariivirga > Aestuariivirga litoralis. The sequence continues at coordinate 1,227,592 of NZ_WAHS01000001.1, forward strand.
CGCCCCCTGCTTCCGGAAATTGATGTTTCTTATGAAGCGCTGGCTGTCATTCCCCTTGCTATTGCCGCAGAATGGCTTGCCGGGCATTTCTCGCTGGGCCAGAAGTATTCTCGCCTGACCGGAAGCCAGGGCAAAGACGGCGAACAGCGTGTTGCATCAACGCTGCTGATTTTAGCTTTGGCGCTCCCGTTCATCCTGCTGCTGATCGGCAACAAGTCGGGTCTCTTCCCTGGCTGGGACAAGCGCGGCATCGACTTCGCGATCACCATCCTGATTTACGTCATGTTGGGTTGGGGTCTTAACGTCGTGGTGGGCCTCGCCGGCCTGCTCGATCTGGGCTACGTCGCCTTCTACGCCGTGGGTGCCTATGCCTACGCCCTGCTCTCGACGGTCTATTTCCCAATGTGGTTCGGCCCCGGCATTGTGCCCTGGGCCTTCTATATCACCTTGCCGGTGGCTGGTTTGCTGGCGGCGACATGGGGGATCATACTTGGATTCCCGGTACTACGATTGCGTGGTGACTATCTCGCCATCGTGACGCTGGCTTTCGGTGAAATCATCCGCCTGGTGCTGATCAACTGGTTCTCTTTTACCAATGGTCCACAGGGCATCAATGTGCCGAAGATCACTTTCTTCGGCCTGCCGTTCAAGGATGGTGAAGGTAGCTTCTCGTCATTCTTCGGTCTCGAATACAATCGTATTCACTCTTACATCTTTCTCTATTTCGTGATCCTTGCCCTCGCGCTCCTCACTTATTTCGTGACGCGCAAGCTGCGCCGGCTGCCCATTGGCCGCGCTTGGGAAGCTTTGCGTGAAGATGAAATTGCCTGCCGTTCGTTGGGTATCAACACCACCTCGACGAAGCTGACAGCCTTCTCCATCGGCGCATCCTTCGGCGGTCTGGCTGGTTCATTCTTCGCCGCCCGCCAGGGCTTCGTCTCGCCGGAAAGCTTTGTCTATATCGAGTCTGCGCTGATCCTCGCCATCGTGGTGCTGGGCGGCCTTGGTTCACAGATCGGCATTGTGTTCTCTGCCCTCGCCATCATTGGCGCTTTCGAGTTGTTCCGTGAAATGAATTTCCTTACCTACATATTGCCGGATGGCACCGAGCCCGTGCAGTTCCGCATGCTGGCCGTGGGCCTTGCGATGGTGCTGATGATGCGCTTCCGTCCGCGCGGCTTCGTCACCAAGCGTGAACCGACTGTGTTCCTCAAAGAGAAGAAGTCCATCTCGGGCGATCTCGTTGCGCAGGGTCACGGCTGATGGCAACTATGTGGGACAGCAACGCTGAGCTGGAAGTTCAGCACCTCACCATGCGCTTTGGCGGCTTGACCGCCATCGGCGATCTCTCTTTCAATGCGGCGCGGAAACAGATCACCGCACTGATCGGTCCTAACGGTGCCGGCAAGACCACGGTGTTCAACTGCATCACAGGTTTCTACAAGCCTACGGAAGGCATGCTGAAGCTCACGCACGAAGACGGCAAGACGTTCCTGCTGGAACGCATGGCCGACTTTCTGGTGAACCGTGATGCCAAGGTGGCGCGTACCTTCCAGAACATCCGCCTGTTCTCCGGCATGACGGTGGTGGAAAACCTGATGGTGGCCCAGCACAACGAGCTGATGCGTGCCTCCGGCATGACCTTCGGCGCCCTGCTCGGCATGGCCGGTTACAAGCGCGCCGCTGCGAGTGCCCTTGAGACTGCCAAATACTGGCTCGACAAGGTGGGCCTTACTGATCGTGCTGATGATCCGGCTGGTGATCTTCCTTACGGTGCCCAGCGCCGCCTGGAGATTGCGCGTGCCATGTGCACCAATCCACGCCTGCTCTGCCTCGACGAGCCGGCAGCTGGTTTGAACCCGCGTGAATCAGACGAACTCAACAAATTGCTGCTGTCGATCCGCGATGATCACAACGTGGCCATCCTGCTGATCGAGCATGACATGAGCGTGGTGATGGGCATTTCCGACCATGTGGTCGTTCTCGATTACGGCCGCAAAATTGCCGACGGTACACCTGCCGAAGTGCGGGCTGACCCGGCGGTGATCCGCGCCTATCTCGGCGTGGATGAAGATGATGAAGACGTGGCTGAAGGTGCTGCGGCAGAGGCCGTGGTGAAGGAAGCCATTGACCATAAGCCGGTGTCCGCAGCTGCGCTTGATGCCGCCATGGAAACACCCGGCTTGAAGAAGGCTGCTGCAACCAAAAAGGCTGCGCCCAAGAAAGCGCCGCCTCCGCCGCCGAAGAAGGCCGCTAAAAAGGCTGTTAAAAAAGGAGGCCGTAAATGAGCATCCTCCTGCAAGGCCAAGGCGTTGAAACCTTCTATGGCAAAATCCAGGCGCTGAAGGGTATCGACTTCGAAGTGCATCAGGGCGAAATCGCCACGGTGATCGGCTCCAACGGTGCCGGCAAATCTACCTTGATGATGACTATATTTGGCACGCCCCGCGCGCGCGCAGGCAAGATCATTTTCGACGGCAAAGACATTACCCAGAAACCGACTTATGAAATCGCGCATCTGGGCATCGCGCAGTCACCTGAAGGCCGTCGCATTTTCCCGCGCATGACGGTTTATGAAAATCTGCAGATGGGTGCCACCGTCAACCAGCTGAAGAATTTCGCGGAAGACCTGCCAAAGATCTTCAAGCTGTTCCCGCGCCTTGAAGAACGCAAGGACCAGCGCGCCGGCACATTGTCGGGCGGCGAACAACAAATGCTGGCCATTGGCCGCGCCATGATGGCCCGCCCGCGCCTCCTCCTGCTGGATGAGCCGTCATTGGGTCTCGCACCGATCATCGTGTCGCAGATTTTCTCGGCCATCAAGATGCTCAACAAGGAAGAAGGCACAACCGTACTGCTGGTTGAACAGAACGCTTTCCATGCCCTGAAGCTGGCGCACCGCGCCTATGTGATGGTCAACGGCAAGATCACCATGTCGGGCACAGGCCAGGAATTGCTGAAGCGGCCTGAAGTGCGCGCTGCCTATCTGGAAGGGGGCCACTAATGTCGTTGTTTATCGAAGGAAGCCCCTACGTATTCCTGTGCATCACCATCATCCTGGGCGGGGGCGCAGCCTTCCTGGCCGGGCGCTCGCTGGCTCGCGGGTGGAAATCGCCGATCCTGCTGTTCTTCTACATGCTGATCTTTACAGCTGGCATCCGCTTCCTGCATTTTGCGCTGTTCCAGGCCCAGCTTACTTCGTTGCATTATTACCTGAGCCACGGCCTGGTCGTGATGATCTTCGCCTTTGTCGGTTACCGCACGACGCTGGCCAAGCAGATGACCGAAAAGTACCCCTGGCTCTATGAGCGGACCAGCCCACTGAGCTGGCGGCAGAAAGCATAATTATCGAAATTGGCGGAGGGAATGTCGATTTTTCCTTTCCAATCCTATCCCTTTTGGGCAGTATTTGCCCAAGGGGTAGCGAACCCCCGGCCATAAACCTGGCCATTGTCACAGTAAGGGAGACATCATCTATGAAGAAACTCATCCTCACCGGGATTGCATTCAGCTTTGCTGCTGCCCTCTCGGCACACTCGGCCCTGGCCGACATCACAGTAGCCACCGCCGGCCCGATCACCGGCCAGCTCGCTGCTCTGGGTGAACAGTACAAGCAAGGCGCAACGATGGCAGTGAATGACATCAACGCTGCCGGCGGCGTCAATGGCGAAAAGCTCGTCCTTGAAATCGGCGACGACGCTTGCGATCCGAAGCAGGCTGTGGCCGTTGCCAACCAGCTCGCTTCCAAGAAGGTCCAGTTCGTTGCTGGCCATCTGTGCTCGGGCTCCTCGATTCCTGCTTCCAAGGTTTACGAAGAAGAAGGCATCCTGCAGATCTCGCCTGCTTCGACCAACCCCAAGTTCACCGATGAAGGTGGCTGGAACGTGGCTCGCGTTTGCGGCCGTGACGACGCTCAAGGCCTCGTGGCTGGCAGCTTCCTCGCCAAGCATTACGCCGGCAAGAAGATCGCCATCGTTGACGACAAGTCGGCTTACGGCAAGGGTCTGGCTGATGCCACCAACGCTGCTGCCAAGGCCGCTGGCCTTGAAGCTGCCGTTGTTGAATCGATCAACCCCGGTGAAAAGGACTACTCAGCTCTCGTTTCGAAGCTGAAGGAAGCCGGCATCGAAGCCATCTATTTCGGTGGCTATCATCCGGAAGGCGCCCTGATCCTGAAGCAGCTGCGTGAGCAGGGCTCGAAGGCTCAGATGCTCTCGGGTGACTCGATGAACAACGTCGAATTCTGGACGATCGCTGGCGAAGCTGCCGATGGCATGATCTTCACCTTCGCTCCGGAACCCCGCACGAACCCGGCCGCCAAGGAAATCGTGGCCAAGTTCAAGGCTGCTGGTTATGACCCAGAAGGCTACACGCTCTACACCTATGCTGCTTTCCAGATGTACAAGGCTGCCGCTGAAGGCACCAAGTCCACTGACCCGAAGAAGCTGGCTGAGTGGCTGCGCGCAGGCAACACCACCAAGACGGTGCTGGGCGACATCACGCTGGACAAGAAGGGCGACCTCGTTGGCGCCAAGTATGTCTGGTACAAGTTCCACGGCGGCAACTATGCCGAAGACGATTCAATCAACTAAGATTTTCAACTTCGGTTGAAATGAGCCCCCGCGAAGGAAACTTCGCGGGGGTCTTTGTTTGTGGCTGGTGCGCGAAGTTGGGGAAGAATGCTCATTCCCCTCCCCATCGTCGTCTAGCGAAAACGACGTGGGCAATGAAAACGAAAAAGTGCTTTTGGAACTACAGCCCGAACGCTTTCCAGATCCAGCTGGTGTTGTTGCCCACTGGTGCCTGGCCGTCAGTGGAGACCAGCTGGTAGGCGTCCTTGTACCAGCTTGAGCGCGGGAAGTTGTGGCCCAGCACGGCGGCCGCCGTTTGCGCTTCCGAGCGAATACCCAGCGCCATGTAGCCTTCCGTCAAACGGTAGAGCGCTTCTGGTGCCTGCGAGGTTTGCTGATAGCCAGTGATCACCGTCTTGAAGCGGTTGATGCCGGCCATCCAGTCGCCCTTTTTGAAATAGTAACGGCCGATTTCCATTTCCTTGCCGGCCAGATGGTCACGCGCCAGCAATGCCTTTTGCCCGGCATCGGCGGCATAACGTGATTGCGGGAAGCGGCGCTGCACTTCTTCCAATGCATCAAGCGCTTCCTGCGTCGGCTTCTGGTCGCGGGTGATGTCGTTGATCTGCTCATATTGCGAGAGGGCGACCATGTAATAAGCATAGTCGATATTCTCGTGGCCCGGATGCAGCGTGATAAAGCGCTGGCAGGCATCAATCGCATCGGCATATTTGTTGGACTGATAGAAGGAAAAACCCTGCATCAGAATGGCCTTGGTGGCCCATTTTGAATAGGGATGCAGACGCTCCACTTCAGCGAACTTTTTGGCAGCATTGTTGTAATTGCCCTTGGTCATCTGATCGAGGGCGCCGTTATAAAGGGCGGCAACCTGCTGATCGTCAGAGCGGCCGAGATCAGGCGAGAGCGCATCATCCTGTTTCTTCTTGCCAAGACCCAAGAAGTCAAACATGCCAGCCTGGGCTGGCACGGCAGAAAATACCATGACAGCGGCAAGCGCAGTTGTAACGAAAGCTTTGGGAACAGACAGTTTCAGCACGGAACGATTGACCCTTAATTCGTCAGCCTCATAGCACTAGGCCCCGGAGGCAGGTAGCCCCCGATTCAAACAAAAACCCGGCAGAACTGTGGCTGCCGGGCGTCTTGTCGATCCACTTGTATCAGTGGGGAAATCAACCTGCTGCCTGGCGGCGCAGGAAAGCGGGAATGGCCAATTGATCGTCATCGTAGCTGGCTTCCGGCTGCATGGGTGCCGGTTCCTGATAGGCAGGTGCCGGAGTGCGCTGGATGCGGGGTTCGGCGCGGCGGCTGGGCGCTTGCGGTGCGGCTTCGGTTTCAATCTGCGGCTCGCTGCGGCGGCCAAGGCCAACATTGGCAAGGCGGTCAAAAATGCTGCGCTTCTTGTTGGCCTGGGTGGCAATCTCGCTGATGCGCTGCTGTTGGGCGGCCACCTGCTCCTGGGCGATGCGCGGAAATTGTTCAATCGGCGGAATGCGCGGATTGGCGCGCGATGCTGGCACATGGGCGACAGGTGCTTCTTCCTGCTCCATTTCGGCTTCGTGGGTCTCTTCCATCGCCGCTTCTTCCAGTTCCATCATCGGCGGAATGGGATTGGCGCGCATGTTGGCGCGGGCCTGTGAGGATGGCTGCGGAATGCTGTAGGTCTTGCGCTCGGCCTTCACCGGCTCAGCGATTTCTTCGCGCACCGGAGCATGGGCCATGGCTTCGATATTGAGGCCGGTGGCGACCACGGAAACCCGCATCGTGCCTTCCAGCGTTTCATCGAAAGTAGCACCGAGGATGATGTTGGCGTTGGGGTCAACTTCTTCGCGGATGCGCGTTGCGGCTTCATCCACTTCATAAAGGGTGAGATCAGGTCCGCCACAGATCGAGATCAGCAGGCCGCGTGCGCCGCGCATCGACACATCATCAAGCAGAGGGTTGGAGATCGCTGCTTCCGCAGCTTCGATGGCACGGCGGTCGCCCGAGGCTTCACCGGTGCCCATCATTGCCTTGCCCATTTCGCTCATGATGGCGCGGACGTCGGCGAAGTCGAGATTGATCAGGCCTTCCTTGGTCATCAATTCAGTGATCGATGCAACGCCCGAATAGAGCACCTGGTCAGCCATCGCGAAGGCGGCGGCGAAGGTGGTTTTTTCGTTGGCGACGCGGAACAGGTTCTGGTTCGGAATGACGATCAGCGTATCGACATAACGGGCCAGTTCTTCGATGCCGGCTTCAGCGGTGGATTGACGGCGCACGCCTTCAAAATGGAACGGCTTGGTGACGACACCGACAGTCAGGATGCCCTGCTCTTTCGCGGCGCGCGCGATGACAGGTGCAGCACCCGTGCCGGTGCCACCGCCCATGCCGGCGGTGATGAAAGCCATATGTGAGCCAGCAAGGTGATCGACAATTTCCTGCAGTGCTTCTTCAGCGGCAGCAGCACCAATTTGCGGATGCGAGCCAGCGCCGAGGCCTTGCGTCAGCGCAGTTCCCATCTGGATGCGCCGGGTGGCTGCGTTTTGCAGCAGGGCTTGTGCATCAGTGTTGGCGACGACGAATTCCACCCCTTCAAGGCGGCTTTCGATCATGTTGTTGACTGCGTTGCCACCGGCCCCGCCGACACCAAAAACGGTGATCCGCGGCTTCAATTCTGAGAGGTTGGGCACGGTGAGCTTGATTGTCATGGTCAATCCAAACGCTGAGTTGAGATTGCCCGACTTTCTTACCCAAACCTTAAAAACTGGTTAACGAAAGCTAACCATTACACTCGCGATTCGACGAAATTTGTTCCGAATTGAATCAGCGGGTTAAAGAGCCTCTTTCAACCATCGGCCCATGCGGCGGGCAAAGCCCACCTGTTGGCGCGCCAAGGCATCTTGGGTTTCCTGTGGGACGGCATAATTTACATCGGGTTTTGCAGCATGAACCAGAGCTCCGGTGGCCACGGCAAAGCCGCCATGGCGCTGGTATTCATTAATACCGTTCAGCGATGCGCTGGCCCCCACCCGCACCTGGCGCTGGAGGATATGCGAGGCGAGATCGGCCACGCCATGCAGTTGGCTGGTGCCGCCGGTCAACACCACGCGCATGCCAGCGCTGGCGGCAAATGGGCCCTGCGCCAGATCCTTGGCGCAATGTTCAAGGATTTCCTCAAGACGCGCCCGCAAGATATTGGTCAGATGGGCTTTTGGGACCCGGGTAACGGCATCGGTGCCGCGTTCGCCGAGCAGTGGAACCGCCAGCATTTCACGGTCGCCATGGCCACCTGGAATGCAGGAGCCCCAGAGGGTTTTCATGCGTTCGGCATGTGCCACAGAGGTCGCAAGGCCTTGCGCAACGTCGTTGGTCAGGTGGTGGCCGCCGAGATTTGTCGACCTGGCCGCAACCAAACGGTCGCCGCGAATGAAGGCGCAGGAGGTGACAGCACCGCCCATGTCGATGACGACGGCGCCCAAAGCGCGCTCGTCCGGCGTCAAGGCAGATTTGCCAGCTGCATAGGGAGCCAGGACAAAGCCGGAGATACCCAGATGGGCACGTTCCACGGCATGGCAGATGTTGCGCAGATAGGCGGGTGCCACGGTGGTGACGCCGACATCGATCTGCAGCTCTTCGCCATGCAGGCCAAGTGGCTGGCCGATGCCTGATACGCCATCGAGCGCGTGATCGACCGGGCTCAAATGCAGGATCTTACGGTTGCCCATATGCACTGAGGCCAGAGCCTCGGCGACGGCGAAATCGAGATCGAAGGGGCCGACCACACCTGTCTGGGTGCGCACGCGGCCGGAAATGGTGGCGGATGATGGCCGGCCGCCAGAGATCGCAACGATGACTTCCGAGATCGAAGTTTGCGCGCCACGTTCAGCGGCATCTACGGCGATGCGAATGGCGCATTCGGCTTCATTGACGTCGATCACGGCCCCTGCACGCACACCACGCGCGGCGGTCTGGCCAAGCCCGATCACTTTCAGAAGCTGGCGCGGATCTTGGGGGCCACGGGTTTTCGGGGCCTGCAATTCGGCAATGAGGCAGGAAATCTTGCTGGAACCAATGTCCAGGGCTGCAATGATTTTTGACGGCTGAAGCGGGCTCGCCAATCGGTTTTGCCGGCCTGCCAAATGCACAACATTCATAGTCTTACGCAACCCTACTCAACTCACTCACCCTACGCAGATAGCGCGGTGATTACTGTTTTACTCCGGACGCAGGAAGCGGACTTCCTGAAGCGTCAGCAACCGCGACCTGCACCGTCATCTGCCCCGGTACCCGCATGTCAATCATGCTGATACCTTTTTCGAAGAGACCTTGAGACTGATCCAATCCCCAAGCCGTCTTCAGCGCTTCCGGTGCGCCTTGCTCCGGAAGTGCCACTTTCACCCCGTTGTCGAGGTAGAGCGTCCAACGCCGCATGCCCACACGGGCCGCTGCACTTACTTTCTTAGTTAACTCAGGAAAGGCTGACATCAGGTTAATAAAGTCAGCTACGGACAAGTTTGCGCCCTCGCCCGTCACCAATGGCAGCTGCCGTGTGGCCACCAGTCCGGGCTGGCCCATGGTCACGCCGGAGGCATCGATGAGATCGGTGGCACCACTATGCTGCCAGATGGCCACGGCCACACGTTCACGAATGCTGATCTTCAGAACGTTAGGATATTCGCGCGCGACAGATGCGCTTTCCAGCCAAGGCAAAGTGGCCAAGGTCTTGCGCGCCACATTGGCATCAAAACCCAGCATGGGTTTGCCTGGCCGGATCGCCAGCACGGAAAGAACCTCGGAGGCGTCATGCTGGCTGAGGCCGGAGATCTGAATATCGTCAGCAGCAAGACCTACCACACTGGCCACCCGGCCCGGCAGGCTGAACCACGGGCTGTTCTCATCTTCGAAAGCGCCGCTGCGGGTCGCGCCATGCAGGATGGTCATGCCCACCAAAGTGAGCGCACCCAGCCGCGCGAGATTGCGGATGAAAAAACCATCCAGCGCATTCAACACGGAAAGCCCAATTTTCTTTGCGTCTCTCATCTGTCCACCGAAGCGTCATTGACCATCCAGGTCACCAGTTCTTCAAATGTATGGCCGGCGTGGCGCGCCATGTCGGGCACCAGCGATGTGCCGGTCATGCCCGGCTGCGTGTTGATTTCAAGCAGCACCAATTCGCCCTTGTCTTTAGCTGTGTCGTCGTAACGGAAATCGCAGCGCGAGACGCCACGGCAGCCCATGGCAATATGCGCCATCAACGCAAACTTCTGGCACTTCCGATAAATATCGGCGGGAATCTGCGCGGGCAGAATATGGTCAGAACCGCCCTCTGAATATTTGGATTCATAGTCGTAGAAGTTGCCCTTGTTGGACACGATGTCGATCACACCGAGCGCCACGTCACCCATCACCGCACAGGTGAGTTCACGGCCAGGAATGAAGCGCTCAACCATGGCTTCATCACCAAAAATATCACGTTCATCGAGAATGCTGGCAGCCGGACCATTGGCAGTGGTGCGCACGATATGCACGCCCACGCTGGAGCCTTCGGCCACCGGCTTCACCACGTAAGGAGGCGCCATGACGTGGCGCGTCGCTGCGTCTTCAAGCGGCACCACAAGGCTTTCGGCCAAGGGAATGCCTGCAGCCTGAAACACCAGCTTGGATTTCTGCTTGTCCATGGCGATGGCGGAGGGCAGCACGCCGGAATGCGTATAGGGAATGCGCATGGTTTCAAAAATGGCGGCGGCCTTGCCGTCCTCGCCCCATTTGCCATGCAGCGCATTGAAGATCACATCGGGCTTCAGATCGGCCAGCACGCCGAACAAGGTTTCGCGCTTGGGATCAACCATCACGGCCTTGAAGCCGGCGTTGATCAGCGCCTTATAGCAGGCTTCGCCCGATGACAGCGACACGTTGCGCTCCGCCGACCAGCCGCCCATCAAGACGGCAACAGTCGTTTGCTCAGGAATGCGCTTCATCATGCTGATGCCGGGATACCGATGCGCTTGATTTCCCAATCGAGCTGGATACCGGAGGTTTCCAGCACGCGGGCGCGGATCGTTTCGCCCAGTTCTTCGATCTGCGCGGCAGTGGCGCCGCCTTCATTGATCAGGAAGTTGCAATGCTGTTCCGACACTTTGGCGGGGCCGACATTGAAGCCGCGCATCCCTGCCTTGTCGATCAATTGCCAGGATTTGTTGTTCGGCGGGTTCTTGAACGTGGAACCGCCGGTTTTGGATTTGATCGGCTGGGTCGCTTCGCGGCTGGCGGTGATCTTGTCCATCGCCGCAATGATCTCGTCCTTGTTGCCGGGCTTGCCTTGCAACAATGCAGACGTGAAGATCAGGTCCTCAGGCGCGCCGCAATGACGGTAGGTATATTTCATATCCGCATTGGAGAGCACTTTGAGTTCGCCTTTCCGGTTGAAGCCGCGGGCCTCGACCAGCACATCCTTGGTTTCACCGCCATAGGCGCCACCATTCATGCGCAGCGCGCCGCCTATCGTGCCGGGGATACCTCTCAGAAAGGTTAATGCATCGATACTATTGTCTGCCGCAAAGCGGGCCACGCGCACATCGAGTGCGGCAGTGCCGGCGCGGATGCGGTTCTCGCCTTCCAGCACGGCATCCATGAAGGCGCGGCCCATGCGGATCACCACGCCGGGCACACCTCCATCACGCACCAGAAGATTGGAGCCAACGCCGATCACATAGACCGGCACATCTTCAGGCGTGCCCTTCAGGAAGGCACCGAGATCTTCTTCATCCGCGGGCGCAAACAGAACTTCCGCCGGGCCGCCGACGCGGAACCAGGTGAGATCCTGCAGCGGTGCATTTGCGTCCAAGCGGCCACGAACCGTGGGGAGTTTCTTGAGCAGGCTTGTCCCATCCAGCTTCGTCATCGCGTCAAGCCTTGTCGATATCGGCCAATTGGCCGGGCAAGGCATAGGCCCATTGGGTGATGGTACCTGCGCCGAGGCACACTACGATATCACCCGGCTTCACCATGCCGCGCACCAAAGGTGCGAGCTGATCCGGATTGTCGATCTTGTTCACCGCACGGTGGCCGTGGCTACGCAGGCCTTCGGCCAGGCTATCATGGCTGATGCCTTCGATCGGGGCTTCGCCAGCGGCGTAAACCGGAGCGACGATCACTTCATCCGCATTGTTGAAGCACGTACAGAAGTCATTGAAAAGGCTTTGCAAACGGGTGTAACGATGCGGCTGCATGACAGCGACGACCTTGCCTTTGGTGACGCGGCGCGCGGCGGACAGCACAGCCGAGATTTCAACCGGGTGGTGGCCGTAATCATCATAGACAGTCACGCCATTATGTTCGCCCGTGCGGGTAAAGCGGCGTTTGACGCCTTCAAAGTCAGCCAAGCCCTTGCGGATGGCGTCATCGCCGATGCCAAGCTCACGCGCCACGGCGAGTGCCGCAGCAGAGTTCAGCGCGTTGTGATCACCTGGCATGCCGAGCGCCAGCTTTTCGATCTCATGCACTTTGCCAGTGCGCCGGTCAGTGACGCGCACCGAGAAACGGGTTGCACCATCCACAAAATCTCCACCCAGCAGGCAATAATCAGCCTGCGGGCTACGGCCATAAGTGACGATGCGGCGGTCCTTCACATGGGCGATCAGATCCTGCACGACAGGGTGATCGATGCACATCACAGCAAAACCGTAGAAGGGAATGTTTTCGACAAAACGCAGGAAGGCTTCCTTGGCCTTGTCGAAGGTGCCGTAATGATCGAGATGCTCGGGATCGATATTGGTGACGATCACCACGTCGGCGGGAAGCTTGACGAAGGTGCCGTCAGACTCGTCGCTTTCCACCACCATCCACTCACCCTTGCCGAGGCGCGCGTTGGTTCCATAGGCGTTGATGATGCCGCCATTGATGACGGTGGGATCGAACTTTCCGGCGTCGAGGAGCGAGGCCACGAGCGAGGTCGTGGTTGTCTTGCCATGGGTGCCGCCGACAGCCACGCAGGATTTGAAGCGCATCAGCTCGGCCAGCATTTCGGCGCGGCGCACGATGGGCAGCGCATGGGCTCGGGCTTCCATCAGTTCCGGATTGTCGGACTTCACCGCGGAAGACACCACGACAACCGAGGCATCCTTTACGTTTGCGGCTGAGTGCCCGATCATCACTTCGATGCCGGCCTTGCGCAGGCGGGCCACATTGTAATTGTCGGAAATATCCGAGCCCTGCACCTTGTAGCCCAGCGTTGCCATCACTTCGGCAATGCCGCTCATGCCAATGCCGCCCACGCCGATGAAATGGATGGGGCCAACGTCGCGTGGCAATTTCATAGTGTCATCTCTCCTTATGCCGCCTGCAGCGACAACTCTTCCACCAGATTGGCCAAGCGCTCGGCGGCATCCGGAACGCCCTGTTTCAGGGCTTGGTCGGCGGCCTTCTTAAGGCCTGCGCCATCCGCCATCAACCGTGACAAAAAGGACGCAAATTCAAGCGGCTGAAGCTCCCATTGGGGGAACACCCAGCCTGCCCCGGCGGTTGAAAAAGCCTGGGCATTTTTCAGCTGGTCATTGTCGATGGCGTGCGGCAGCGGCACCAGCACGGCGGGCCGGCCGATGACGCCCAATTCAGCAATCGATGATGCACCCGAACGGCAGACAACTAGCTGCGCATTGGCGAGGCGCTTGGGCATATCGGAAAAGAAGGAATGCAATTCCGCAGTGAGGCCCAGCTTGTCATAAGCGGCTTGTACGGATTTCACATCTTCCGTGCGGCATTGCTGCACGAGGCGCAGGCGTTTGCGCGAATCCGGCGTCATCCCCGCAGCAACCTGCGGCATGAATTCCGAGAAAAATTTCGCACCCTGGCTGCCACCGAAGACAACAAGTTGGAAGGGGCCATATTCCTTGGGCACCGTGTAAGGGCTTGCGGCTTCGGCCATCGCGATGGCACGCACCGGGTTGCCAGTATAGGTGACTTTGTCCTTGGCCGCTTCCGCAATGCCCTGCACTTCTTTGAAAGATGTGGCGATGGCGTTGACGCGCGCGGCTAGGAAGCCATTGGCCCGGCCCATGACGGCGTTCTGCTCATGCACCGCCGTTGGAATTTTCAAACTCCGCGCAGCGAGCAGCGGCGGAAAGGATGGATAGCCTCCAAAGCCAATCACCGCGACAGGCTTTAAAGCCGTCAGCGCGCGCTTGGCCGCTTGATAGCCATTGTACAGCCGCAGCATCCGCATGGGCAGGAGCCATGGCTTGGAGAATGATGGGCTTGCCGAAGGGATCACATGCACTTGCTCGGCAGGAAAATCCTTGCCGTAGCCACGCACGCGCTCATCAGTCATCAGGTGAACGTGAAAGCCACGCTTCACTAGAACTTCGGCCAGCGCCTGGGCGGGAAACAGATGGCCGCCGGTACCGCCGGCCGCCAGAACAACAATACCCCTGCTCATGCGTAAGCGACGCCTGATGCTTCGCGCGCAGCTACAGTGTGATGATCACGCCGCGCCAAAGCCAGCACGAAGCCCATGGCCAGAGCCGTGCCGAGCAGTGATGAACCGCCATAAGAGATAAACGGCAGCGTCATGCCCTTGGCCGGGAGAAGCCCGACATTCACGCCCATATTGATGCAAGCCTGGAAGGCGAACATCGACACAAGGCCGGTCATGGCCAAGGACGAGAATGCATCCTCGCCTGCCTTGGCGCGTTTCAGCACGCGCATGATGATGAAGATGAAAAGCGCCATCAGGCCCAGGCAGGCAATGAGCCCATATTCCTCGCCCACAACGGCGAAGGCAAAATCGGTATGCGCATCTGGCAGCACCATCTTGGCGGTGCCGCCGCCCGGCCCTGCCCCCATCCAGCCGCCATTGTTGAAGGCGGAGACGGCGGTTTCCGTCTGGAACGTGTCGCCACTTTCCGGGTTGAGGAAGCGGTCAATACGCGAGGCCACATGCGGCACCAGCACGTAGGAAATCGCACCGCCGAACGCGATGGCCGCACCAAGGCCAAAAACCCAAATCCAGGAAATTCCAAAGACCAGAAGCATGGCGCCGAAGGTGAGCGTGACCAAGGCGGTCTGGCCAAAATCCGGCTGCAGCACGAGTGCGCCGATGAAAAGTGCCGCCGCGCCAAAGGCAATGGCCGGGCCTGGCATATCGGGCCGCTTGGTAAATTCAGAGAGGAACCAGGCCGCCACGATCACAAAGCCGGGCTTGGCCAATTCCGAAGGCTGCAAGTTGAGTGGGCCCAGATAAATCCAGCGATGCGCGCCCTTGATTTCCGGGCCCATCTTGAGGGCCAACAGCATCAACACTATGCCCGCGCCAAAAGCAGCAATGCCAGCGCGCCGGACCATGGCGTGATCGAAGAAGGACACGACCATCAAACCAATGAACCCCAGAAACAGAAACACCATCTGGCTCTTGATGAAGTGGAATGAGTCGAGTCCGATGCGCTCTGCCACCGGCGGGCTGGCCGCCATGGAGACGAGCACGCCGATTGCCATCAGCAGCAGCACGGATGAGAGCAAGGCGCGATCAATGGTGAACCACCAGCGCGCCAGCATGCCGCGGTCACTGCGAGAAATCAGGCTCATGGAGCGTCTCCTTGAATCATGTGGATGCCGGGCAATTTCGCAACTTCGCTGACAAAAGCATCGCCGCGCACTTCGAAATTCTTGTATTGATCGAACGAGGCGCAGGCGGGCGAGAACAGCACGACAGGCGCATCGCCTTCCGCATCATGGGCCGCCTGGGCCACGGCATGGTCCAGCGTTTCGCTTATCACGAAATCGACTTTGCCTTCGAGCGTCTTGGCAAAATCGGGAGCCGCCGCGCCAATCAGATAAGCGCGTTTGATGCGCGGGAAAAAGCTTTCCAGCGGTTCGATGCCGCCCGCCTTGGCGATGCCGCCGGCGATCCAATAGATGTTCTCGAACGAGCCCAAGGCCTTTTCCGCCGCGTCGGCATTGGTGGCCTTGCTGTCATTGATGAAGGCCACGTTGCCAGCCTGGCCGATCTGCTGCATGCGGTGGGCAAGGCCGGGGAAGCTTTGCATTGCCGCTTCAATCTGCTCGCGTGACACGCCCATGGCAATCGCCGAACCGTAAGCCATGCAGGCGTTCTGCCAATTGTGATGGCCCTTGAGGGCAGGCATGGCGCGCAAGTCAATCTCGGCAAACAGTTCGCCTTGATAGCGATGATGCAACACGCCTTCTGGGGCGGAAAAGCCGTGGATGAGATCCTGCTTCACAGAAACCGGCATGGCGAAGTGATGTTGTTCCACATGCGCGGCGATGGCTGCGGAGAATTCATCATCCACGCTGATAAGCGCCAGATCATTGTCTTTCATCTGGTCAAACATGCGTGCCTTTACGGCGGCATAATTTTCGATGGTGCCGTGACGGTCCAAGTGGTCCGCCGTGATATTGGTGAGGATGCCCACATCCGGCTTCAGGCTGGGCATCAGGTCAATCTGAAACGACGACAATTCGAGCACATAGATGCGGCCGGGTGCAGGCTCGCGCAGATTGAACACTGCAAGGCCAATATTGCCGCCAACATCGACATCAAGGCCTGCGGATTTCAGCACATGGCCAGTGAGTGCGGTTGTCGTGGATTTGCCATTGGTGCCGGTGATGGCGACCAGCTTTGATCCCGCCGCATTCAGTTCGCGTGCGAAGATTTCGGTATCGCCGATGATTTCAATTCCGGCCTGCTGCGCCTTGATCACTGTCCAATGTGGAGCGGGATGGGTGAGCGGCACGCCCGGGCTGAGCACCAATGCATCCAGCGTTTTGAAATCGACATTGTGCAGATTGGTGATGCTGAGGCCTTCGGCCTTGGCCTTTTCAACGGCGGGATCACTGTCATCCCACGCGAAGACCTCAGCGTCGCCAAGATTCAAAGCGGTGGCGCAGGAAATGCCGGAACGGGCAAGCCCGAAGACGGCGACTTTTTTTCCCGAGAAGGATTTGGCTGGAAACATTTAGCGCAGCTTCAGTGTTGAGAGACCAATGAGGGCCAGAACGAGCGAAATGATCCAGAAACGGATCACGATGGTCGGTTCCTTCCAGCCTTTCTGTTCGAAATGATGATGCAGCGGCGCCATGGCGAAGACCCGCTTGCCGGTGAGTTTGAATGACGCCACCTGCACGATGACGGATACAGTTTCCAGCACGAACAGCCCGCCGATAATCACCAGCACAATTTCATGCTTCACCGCCACTGCGATGGCACCAAGCGCGCCGCCCAGCGAAAGTGAACCTGTGTCGCCCATGAAAATCATGGCGGGCGGCGCGTTGAACCACAGGAAGCCCAATCCTGCGCCAACCAATGCACCGCAGATCACTGCGAGTTCACCCGTGCCTTTCACGAAAGGCAGTACGAGGTAGCGCGAGAATTCGGCGTTGCCGACCAGATACGCGATGAAACCATAGGATGCGGCGGCAATCATCACCGGCATGATGGCAAGGCCGTCCAGGCCATCGGTGATGTTCACCGCGTTGCCAGCCGCCACAATTACAACCGTGCCGACCAGCACGAAGAGCGGGCCGAAATAAATCAGGAATTGTTTGGTGAAGGGCACGGCCAATGATTGCGACAAAGGCTGCGCGCCGATTTCCATGAAGATGAAAACGGCAAGGCCGGCAATCAGGAATTCAGCGCCAAGGCGCGCGCGGCCCGAAAAGCCATGCACGGTGGCGCGGGTGACTTTCAGATAGTCATCATAAAAACCGATGGCACCATAACCCAGCGTGACGAAGAGCACGGCCCACACATAAAGATTGGTGAGATCGGCCCAGAGCAGCGTCGATACAAAAACGCCGAACAGAATCATCAACCCGCCCATCGTCGGCGTGCCCTGCTTTTCGACGATGTGGCGTTGCGGCCCATCGGTGCGGATCGGCTGGCCCTTGCCCTGCTTCACCTTGAGCAGTGAAATGATCTTAGGACCTGCAATGAAGATCACGAACAGGGCGGTCAGGATCGCCATGCCGGTGCGCGTGGTCAGATAGCGGAACACGTTGAAAGCAGAGACTTCGCTCGTCAAATTTACCAGCAGCAAATACAGCATTGTCTCAAGTCTCTTTCATTTTCTCTGGGAAGCGCTGGCGCAAGGCAGCCACTAGCGGCCCCATTTTGCTGCCCAGCGATCCTTTGACCACCAGGCTGTCGCCCGCTTGCAGATCGGCACTCAATTTGTCAACCAGTTCCATCGAGGTGGAGGCATAGGCGGCGCGGCGCTTTTCAGGCACCGCATCCCACAGATGCTGCATCATCGGGCCAGCCGCATAGAGCTTGTCGATGCGTGCGGCTTCAAGCGCAGGGGCGAGGCCCTTGTGCAGATCGGCACTGAACGCACCGAGTTCCAGCATGTCACCCAGCACGGCGATGCGGCGGCCTTTACGCGCACCAGAGGCTACGGCCAGCAGATTGAGCGCTGCAGCCATGGATTCAGGATTGGCGTTATAGCTTTCGTCGAGCAGCAGCACATCGCCGCGCTCGATCTGCAAGAGTTCCTGGCCACCTCTGCCCTTGGCGGGCTGGGCTTGCGAAAGTGCCAGAGCAGCACGGGCCAGATCAGCGCCTGCGAGTTTGATGGATGCCAGAACGGAAAGGCTGTTGAGCGCCATGTGTTCGCCGGGCACACCGAGCTTGAAAGTAACGGGCTCTCCCATCACATCGGCGGAGATGCAAGAGCAAGTGGGGTGGAGCGCCAGTTGGGTGAGCCGCACATCAGCCTTTTCGTGGCGACCGAAACCGATGACATGAACAATGCCATTGATCTTGGCGCGGTCTTTCAGGAAATCGAAATAGGGCGAATCCCGGTTGATGACGGCAGCACCACCGGGCACCACGCCGCTGAGGATTTCAGACTTGGCTTCGGCAATGTCATCGAGTGATTTGAAATGGCCGAGATGGCTTGCAGCGATGGTGGTGATGATCGCCACATGCGGCTGCACCATGCCCACCAACGGGGTGATTTCGCCCGCATGGTTCATGCCGATTTCGAAAATACCGTAGGCCGTGTCGCGCGGCAGGCGCGCCAGTGTGAGCGGCACGCCCCAATGATTGTTGAAGGACGAGGCAGATGCGTGCGTGGCGCCAGAGGCGGCAAAGGCCACGCGCAGCATTTCCTTGGTGGAGGTTTTGCCCACGCTGCCGGTGACGGCGATGGATTTTCCCTTGTTCCAGTTACGCGCGGCACGACCCATGGCCTCAAGCCCGCGGAGAGGATCATCCTTCACAACCAGAAGCGCGCCTGCAGCTTTCATTTCGTCGGTGGCGTTGGAAACGATGGCGATGCCTGCGCCAGCACTCAAAGCTTTGGGTACAAAATCATGGCCGTCATGAGTGTCGCCCTTGATGGCGACGAAAATATCCCCCGGCGCAATGCTGCGCGAGTCAATGGAAACGCCATTCATCGAAGCAGATGTATTGCCTTCGACATGGCCACCAGTGGCGGCCACGAGTTCCTGCAAAGTCCACAGCGCGCGCTCAGCCATGATAATCTTCTCCGCGCAATGCCGCTGCCACCGCGTCATGATCGATGAAAGGCAGCACCTTGTTGCCCACCGTCTGGCCTTCTTCGTGGCCCTTGCCAGCCACGAGCAAGACATCGCCCTCCTGCAGCATTTCAACGCCGGTGCGGATCGCCTTGGCGCGATCGCCGATTTCCTGTGCGCCGGGGGCGCCCGCAAGCGCTTCCCTCCGGATGGTGGCCGGATCTTCGCTGCGCGGATTGTCATCAGTCACGATCACATGATCGGCGAGGCGCGCGCAGGCGGCGGCCATCAGCGGGCGCTTGCCCTTGTCGCGATCACCACCGCAACCGAACACGACGATGAGCCGCTTCTGGGTAGAGGGGCGCAAGGCCGAGAGCGCGGTTTCAAGCGCATCTGGCGTGTGGGCGTAATCGACAAAAATGTTGCCGCCGGTTGGCTTGATGCCGACCAGTTCAAGACGGCCCTTGGCGCCTTTCAGGCTTTCGAGCGCATGCAAAGCGAGATGTGCTTCACCGCCTGCCGCAATGACGAGTCCTGCAGCAACCAGCGCATTCGACACCTGGAAATCACCGGCCAGCGGCAGATCAAGTTGATAGGTCTGACCGCCATATTCGACCGTCAGCAATTGCGTCAGGCCGGAAGACTTTAGATCGACCAGCCGCAATTCAACGCCCTTGTTGCCGACGCGGAAGGGAACCAGGCCCGCCCGCTTGACGTGCGCAAGAACTTCTTCGCCCTGGGGTGAATCCATGTTGATCACAGCGCCTGCACCTTGTGGCAGCAGCGTGTCGAACAGGCGAAGCTTGGCAGCGAAATAATTTTCGAATGTGCCGTGATAGTCGAGATGGTCGCGGGTGAGATTGGTGAAAGCGCCCGCAGCGATGACCAATCCATCAAGGCGGTTTTGTTCCAAGCCATGACTTGAGGCTTCGATGGCGAGGTGTTTGACACCGTCATCGCGCAGCTCTGCCGCGAGGGCTGCAAGCTGGATGGGATCAGGTGTAGTGTGAGCGAGATATTTCGCACCTTCAGGTCCGACGACACCAATGGTGCCCAGGCTGGCGGCGCGGAAGCCCATGGTGGCCCAGATCTGCCGCACGAAAACCGAGACCGAGGTTTTGCCATTGGTGCCGGTGACGGCCACGATGGTCTCCGGCTGGCGGTCGTAAAAACGTGATGCCACGAGAGCCAAAAGCCGGCGCGGATTATCAACAGCGATAACCGGGTTGCTGCCGGTGTAAGAACCGCTCTGCGCAATCGCGGCCACGGCGCCGGCAGCAAAAGCCTTGTCGATGAAGGTTGCGCCATTGGCCTTGGTGCCGGGAAGGCCGGCAAACAGGAAGCCCGGCTTCACCTCGCGGCTGTCTGCCGTGAGGCCCGAAATGGCAAGATCGCCACCCTTGGGGAGTGGCGCATCGCCTTTCAGAAGCCGGCTGAGAGGAATTCCCATCGCTATCCGTTCTTCTGTTTGGCTTTCGCCTGCTTGGCGATTTTGGCCAGATCTTCAGCGGTGAATTGCGGCGTGATGCCCAGCAAGGGTGCTGCCCGCTCAATGATTTTCGACGCGGTAGGCACGGCGTTCCAGCCGGCGGTGGTGAAACCATGCGTGCCTTCAGCAGCCTGCGGCTCATCCAGCATCACCAGGATGGCATATTGCGGATTTTCCATTGGGAAGGCGCCGATGAAGCTGCACAGAACTTTGTCCTTGGAATAGCGGCCATGCACCACTTTTTCGGCGGTGCCCGTCTTGCCGCCCACGCGGTAACCCAGCACGTCGGCAAATTCGCCGGTGCCCTTGGTCACATTTTCACGGAAGAGGAAGCGCATCACATCCGACGTCTCGGATTTAATGAGACGATGCGACAAGGCCTGCGCTTCCTCTTTCGAGCGCTTCAGGAAAGTCGGAGGAACCGCCATGCCACCATTGACCAAATCTGCAATCACAGACAAGCCTTGCAGCGGCTGTACGGCAAAACCATGGCCGAAGGCGGCGGTGGCGGAAGCGAGCTTGCCCCAATTACGCGGCAGCAAGGGCTTGGCGCTTTCCGGCACTTCGGTGACGAGACGATCAAGCAGGCCTACGCGCTTCAGGAAGTCCATATGCCCATCAAGGCCCACTGCAAGCGCCATCTTGGCAGTGCCGATATTGGACGAATTGGTGAAGACTTCTTCGAGCGTCTGCACGGCATGCGGATGCAAATCGTGGATGCGGAATTTGCCGATCTGCAGCGGTGCTCCGGTTTCATATTTTGAGGCGAGCGAAGCGGTGCCCGCATCAATCGCCATCGAGAAGGTGACGGCCTTGATCACCGAGCCCAATTCATAAACACCGCTGGTCAGCATGTTCTGCTGTTCCGAGGTGAGACGCTTGTCATTGGCGTTGGGATTGTAGTCGGGCAACGAGGCCAGTGCGACGATCTCGCCGGTATGCACATTGAGGATGATGCCACCGCCGGCGCGCGCCTTGAATTTTTCAACCGCCTTGGCGACCTCGTCGGTCACCACCTGTTGCACGCTGGCATCCATGGCCAATTGCGCAGGCGCGGATGTGTGTGTGGTCGGCTCGTTCAGCGAGGCAGTATAGATCGCACCCTGATCATCGAGGAATTTTTCGATGCCGGCGATGCCCTTGGTATCCACATCGACATAGCCGACTGTGTGGGCACCCAGGCGGCCCATCGGGTAAACGCGTTTGCGCTCATCGACGAACCCGACGCCGGGAATGCCGAGATTGTAAATGGCATCGCGCAGTTCAGGACCAACCTGGCGCTTCAGCCAGACAAAGGCGCGGCCGGGCTGGGTGAGCTTGTCACGCAGGCCCTTGGAATCCAGTTCAGGGATCTGCGCAGTGAGCAGTTCCACCGCCTCATCCACATCGATAATCTTGCGGGGATCGGCAAACAGTGAAGACACCGAAATGTCGGTGGCCATCACATTGCCGTTACGGTCCACAATGTCGGGGCGCGGCTGGCGCGGCTCATGTTCAGCGAGTTCCGGGTTGGCGGGCGCTGCACGATGCAGCAGCGTGAGCTGGCCAGCTTGAATGGCGATCGCTGCGAAGAAGGCCGAGAAGCAAATGCCCAAAAGGCGGATGCGGTTCTGGCCCTTCAGCTTGCCCTTGGCCGTGGCGGAGACGAATTCGCGTTGCGTGGCACTCACTGCAGCTTCTCCAACATGGCGCCGATGGCATCAGATCCTTGCGCCTCCAGCTTCACCGGCGGTTCTTCCGGCAGGTGGTCTTTCAATTCGGCGAGTGGCACATATTGCTGCGCCTTCATATTCTGCAGATGCAGCTGCTCTTGGGCGATTTTCTGCACGCGTTCTGGCTGGGTCAGATTGGCCCATTCGGCGTTGAGCAGTTTGATCTTCTCGCGTTCCTGGGTGATCTGGCGTTCGGCCTTGGTGATGTTGCGCTCAAGGGCGCGCGTGGCATGTTCCAGCGAATAGAGGAAAAATGCCGAGACCAGTACCGTGCAAACCAGGGCTGCGTTGAACAGCTTGAACATCAGTGCCTCCCCAGGCGCGCAACGCCGAGCGCCGCGCCATCCAATTTCACCGGCGGTGCCGATGTGCGAATGCCAAAACGCAGCTTGGCCGAACGCGCACGCGGATTGGTGCGGGCCTCGGCTTCACTGGCTGCCACAGCACCGCGCTCCACCTGCGTGAAACCCGGCGCATTCTGAGCTTCTAGCAAGGGCATATGGCGCGAGGCTTGCGGGGCCTTGCCGCTGCGAAGCTGGAAAAAGCGCTTCACGATGCGGTCTTCCAGCGAATGGAAAGTGACGACCACCAGACGGCCACCCTCTTCCAGAATTTCCTCGGCGGCACCAAGGGCTTCGGCCAATTCCTCAAGCTCGGCATTCACGTGAATGCGGAGTGCCTGGAAGGTCTTGGTGGCGGGGTGTGTGCGGTCGGTGGCGCGCTGCTTGCCGGTGGCGCGCTCAACAGCGCGCACCAGATCGAACGTCGTCAATAATGGCGCTTCCGTGCGGGCCTTTACGATGGCGCGGGCAATGGCGCGTGAGCGCGGCTCGTCACCCAAAACGAAAATGATATTGGCCAAGTCTTCGGCGGCCAGCGCGTTGACATAGTCTTTGGCGGAGGGACCGTCCTTGCTCATCCGCATGTCGAGCGGGCCGTCCTTCTGGAAAGAAAACCCGCGGTCTGCCTCATCGAGCTGCATGGAGGACACGCCAATGTCGAGCACCACGCCCCGCACTTTTTCGAGGCCGAGGTCACGCGCGACGTCTTGAAGCGTGGAGAATGTGCCCTGCACCAAGCGCAAACGGCCAGCAGAACTTTCCACCAGCACCTGCCCTGCAGCGATGGCGGTTGGGTCGCGATCAATGGCGATCACTTGCGCTTGGGGAGATTCTAAAATGGCCTGCGTGTAGCCGCCGGCGCCGAAGGTGCCATCGATGAAAATCCCGCCAAGCTGCGGCGCAAGCGCCGACAGCACTTCGGGCAGCATGACAGGCACATGGCGGTCGTAAATCGGGGGCGAATTCGCAGATTTCGGGGGCATGGGTGTTACGGGTTGTTAACCACCCCAACATGCCCCGCCGTCTCTTAACAAATCGTTTCAAATGCGATTCGTTTCAGGGCTTTGCAGCCGCCTCAAAAGAGATGCCAGTTGGCCTGTAAGCCGGGTTCTGTCCAAGCCGGTTGCCCGGCTCTGGATGACCATTCATCTGGAGCCTGTGTCGCCACAGGCTTCGTGCAACCAACCCGGGTGGCCAGCCGGAAAAGCCCCGGTGACCGAAGTCACCATGCCACCCCTATTTGGTTTTGCTCCAAGTGGGGTTTGCCTGGACCGCCCCTGTTACCAGGGGCGCGGTGCGCTCTTACCGCACCTTTTCACCCTTGCCATGCAAGCATGGCGGTTTGTTTCTGTGGCACTTTCCCTGGGGTTACCCCCGCCAGGCGTTACCTGGCACTTTATTTCCGTGGAGCCCGGACTTTCCTCTCCCGCCCCGAGGGACAAGAGCGGCCATCCAGCCAACTGACTGCCTGCCGTTAGGCTGCGAAAGGCCCGGGGTCAATCTCCACTTGAAATCCCTTGGTTAAGGGCCATGTGATGCGCGGCCCAAGGAGGCCTGAAGCAGAGATGGAACATACCGAGACGATCAAAACCATGAAAAGGCTGAAATGGATGGCCCTCGTCATGGATTCGAAATTTGGTATTCCGTTCACACGGTTCCGCTTCGGCGTCGACACGCTCTCCAACGCCGTGCCCTTCGCCGGCAACGCCGTGATGACCATGGCTTCGCTTTACATGGTGTGGAAGGCCTATGAGATGGGGGCACCGCGTGGCCTTCTAGCCCGCATGGTCGGCAACGTAGCGGTTGAAGCCGGCCTCGGCGCCATTCCCGTGGTGGGCATCGTGCTTGATACGCTTTACATGGCAAATATCCGCAACGTGGAGATGTTGGCAGAATTCCTGCGCGCCCAAGGCGTGATGGTGGAATAATTAATCCCGGCCACTCGGTGGACTTGAGCGTTCAATCGACTATGCTTGCGTGCATGAGCCTTAGAACTGCCCTGCTTGCCGCGGTCATCATGGCGCAAGCAACTCCGTTGCTGGCCCAGGAACGCGAGTGGAGTCTCAACACCACAGATACCCAGACTTTTCTGGTGTTCGGTGTACCCGACACTGACGATGTGGGTTTGAGCTTCTGGTGCGAGCCTGGCAAGCCCGGCATGTCAGCCTTCCTGCCAGAGCCCAATTTGAAGCTGAAGCGCGGCCAGAAACTGCCGATGAAAATCCTCACAAATGGCAAAACCACCACTCTCCCCGCCAGTGCAGACAAGGACGATGCCAGCGGGCTTTTCACTGTGGAAGGCAAGTTCACCCAGAAATCATCTTTGGTCCAGGATCTGCGCAAGGGCGATGCCGTGACGGTGACTGTGCTGACCCACAGTTCGACCTATCCACTGACGGATGCCGATTTCGACGGTTTCATCGAAAGCTGCAACGGGATTGCGCAGCCGGATAATTAAAGGGCGCGCAGCAACTTGTGCAGCGTGGTCACCGTAGAAGCATCGGCGATACCGTCCACTCTCTCGCGGCGGAAGTGGCGCTGGAAGGCTTCGACCACGATCCGCGTGCGCTGATCAAAGCTGCCATTCACTTCGAGACCATAGCCATAAAGTTTCAGCATGGCCTGCAGCGCCATCACCGGATCGCCGCTGTCTCCCATCTGAAGGAAACTGCCGCCGCTGAGCGGCTCTGGTGCAACGTAATGGCCGACGCCTTGTTCGTGCAGAAAGCCCCAATCGAATTTTTCGCCCGGATCAATCTTGCGACCCGGCGCTATATCAGAATGCGCAAGCACGTTGCGCGGCTTAATGGCGTTGCGCTGGATGATGTCTTTCGACAATGCCGCCACCGCCTGCATCTGCGGCAACGGGAAATCCTCATAGCCAAGGGAATGGCCGGTGTTCTGGATTTCGATGCCGATCGAGAGCGAGTTGATGTCCTCATCGCCATGCCACAGCGAAACGCCTGCATGCCAGGCGCGCGCCGCCTCGTCGACCATCTGCACAATCGCACCCTGCTCATCGACCAGATAGTGGCAGGACACTTCGCTCTGCGCGTTGCACAGCCAGTCGCAGGCTTTCTGCGCGCTGCTCATGCCGGTGTAATGCAGAACCAGGACCGAGATGGGCTTGCCCACACGCCGCTCATTGATATTGGGCGAAAGCTGCACGCGGTGCGGCAGGCCGGTGCCGATCACGGCGTATGCATCCGCTCAATCTCGGCATAGGCGCTGTTGATGCGAGCCAGCCTGTCGGTGGCCAGCTTGACCATTTCTTCGGGAACGCCGGCTGCGATCTGCTTGTCGGGATGCAGCTCCTTCACCAGCTGCTTGTAGTGGCGTTTCACTTCGGCCAGCTTGGTCTCCGGCTCCACGCCCAGCACTTCGAAAGGATCGTCCTTGATCGCCACATGGCGGGCGCGGATGCGCAGCCACTCAGCCCCAGTGAAGCCGAAAATCCCCGCCACTTCTTCGAGATAGGCAATCTCTGCCGGGTGGACCACCTTGTCGGCCTTGGCGATGTGGAACAGCCCGTCGAGCACCGTTTCCAGCACATGCGATTTGGGGCCGAAAAGTTTAGCCACTTGCGCGGCATAGGTTTCAAACCCGGCAATGTCCTGCTTTGCGGTATTGAACACGCGGGTCACAGCGGCGGAATCTTTTTCAGGCACATGGAATACCTGGAAAAAGGCGCGCTCTTCAGAATCTGTCACCACGCCATCGGCTTTGGCCATCTTGGCACCAAGCGCAATCATGCCGATGGTGAAGGCAACAGACTTCTCCGGCGGCTTTGCGCCACCGGTCACGCCTTCAAGCGAGCCTGAAAGGCTGTCGCCAAGGGATTGGACAAATTCAGTAATGCGGGACCAGACCGTCATTGTATCAGTCTAGCGGATTCGGAAACAAGGGGAAGGGTTCAGGCTTTCTTGCGGAAATAATACAGCCAGTGGTAGACGGGCACGTCGATATCGAGACCCTGCGCCAGGCGCTGTTCCACATGCCAGGCGCGGCCGGCGGTCCAAATCGTGGCCATGGCAATCGGGACGACCGACAAGGCCAGAAGCACCAGAATGACTATATCCGGCAAACCGATCATTTTCGAAAAGGCCCAGACCGAGGCCACAACGGCAGCACCAATCAGGCAAAAGGTGACCAGCGTAGCGCCCGCAGCGGCGATGAAACAGCCAAGCGGGCTGAAGGCTTGCTTGCCGGATTTCGGCGTGCGTTCGGGCGTAATGACTTCCTGGCTCATGCAGGCACATATGCCGCTTCGGCCCTGATTAATCAAGGCCGGCGGCATATCTGTTCAGAGCCTACCAGTGGTGCATGTGGCGCCAGTGCCGATGGCCGCCCCACCCGCCGCCGCCAAAACCGAAGCCGAAACTGATCACCGGATTGGGTTGGTAATACGGATAGGGCTGGGCATAATATGGATAATACCCCGGCGAATAAGCATAAGGCACATAATGGTGCCGCCAGTGATGGTGTTTGACATAATGATGCCGTTTGTGAGCATCAGCTGGCGCGGAAGCCGTGCCTGCCAAAAGCACCACGGCGCCAACAGCGATCAGAAGCTTCTTCATGGAATGTCCTTTCATCAGGGATGATTGATGATAGAACCGCAGGTTCATGGCAAAGTTTCGCCAGTACACGTGAAATTTTCGTAAGGCGGCTTGTCGCTGGTCCAGATCAGTTGCGCAGCAAATCGTTGCGGTTGGAGTTGCCCAGGTATTGATACGGCAGGTCATCATCAGAACCATTTGTCGCGAACGAATTTTCCGCATCGCGCGGCCATTTAGGCAGATAAGCCGGATAGTAGCCGTCATAGAAAGCATAGCCGGAATAGGCGCCAAATTTCGGGACGCTGTAGCTGTAGACTGGATATGGCGAATGGTTGCGCAATCCAGAGTGATGAACATGCTTCTTCTTGTGAACATGGTGGTGTCGCGGGGATTGGCATCCCCCGGCCAAGGCATCACCCGCACCAAGCAGCAATCCTGCCAAGCTCAGGGCCAAAACCAAAACTTTCATGTCACCGCGCGTCTTCCATTGCGTCATGTATCAACAACCTTTTGGCAGGGGGCAAGTTCCATCGTCCCCTGCTTCTCTCCAACCTCAACTACGGGCAATCGCAGTTGCAGGGCGGATAGGGATAATACATGGGCGGTGGAGGCGGCGGTGGCAAGTAGGCGTAAATCGGGGGCGGCATAGGCGGCGCATAGTAATAAATCGGAGGTGGCAAATAACGCCGGGTGCGCCGGTGCACGATGATGATCTCGCGGCGCTGTTCATACCTGAAGCCGCCGCCAAAACCGCCGCTGAAATGGCCCCCGCCGCGATGGTTGCCGCCCCCACCGCCATTCTTGGCGGCGGCTTCAGCCGCTGTGGAGCACAACAGGGCCCCTATCAGGGCCATACCCAAAACACTCAGCTTCATCACACACTCCCACAAAAGGATGTTGCCGCATCTCTTATGGTTAAGCGACCTTAACCATGCGCCCGCGCGGTGACAAGGGTGTGAAGGTCAGTCCGGAGTGCTGCCAGTGCCGAGGCCCAGCATGCGGCAAATGGCATAAACAAGATCAGAACGGTTCAGCGTGTAGAAATGGAAATCCTCCACCCCCTCGCGCTGTAGAGCCTGCACCTGCTCGGCGGCCACCATGGCAGCAACCAGGTTCCGGGTTTCCGGCTCCTGGTCGAGGCCGGAGAAGCGCTTGGTCATTTCGGGTGGAATATGCGCGCCGCATTTGGCCGCAAATTCCTGGGCGCGGGCA
Organism: Aestuariivirga litoralis; assembly: GCF_015714715.1. Lineage (NCBI taxonomy): Bacteria > Pseudomonadati > Pseudomonadota > Alphaproteobacteria > Hyphomicrobiales > Aestuariivirgaceae > Aestuariivirga > Aestuariivirga litoralis. The sequence goes on from NZ_WAHS01000001.1 coordinate 1,255,966, forward strand.
AAATTGGTGATCGGCAGAATGCCGGGCAACAGTTTGATATTGATGCCGCGCGCCGCGATACGGTCGCGCAGCCGCAGGAAAAACGCGTTGTGAAAGAAGAACTGGCTGATCGCCTGGGTGGCGCCATGGTCTGCCTTGTCGGCAAGGAAGGCCAAGTCCTCCTCAATGGAAACTGACTCAGGATGCTTCTCGGGATAGGCCGAGACCGTCACTTCAAAGTCACCGATCTTGCGGATCCCGCGCACCAGATCTGCGGCGTTGCGGTAGCCATCGGGATGCGGCTGGAAGCGCGTGCCCACGCCCTGGGCTGGATCACCGCGCAGAGCCACGATGTGGCGGACGCCGGCTTCGTGAAAGGCGCGGACGACTTCGTTCACTTCAGCCTTCGATGCACTCACGCAGGTCAAATGCGCGGCAGGCTTGAGGCTGGTTTCCTCCACGATGCGGCGCACCGTGCCCAGCGTACGGTCACGGGTGGTGCCCCCTGCCCCATAGGTCACCGAGACAAAACGCGGTGCCACGCTTTCGAGTTTGCGCAGTGCCTTCCACAGGCCCACTTCAGCGTCATCATTTTTCGGTGGGAAGAATTCGAAAGAGACAGAAAGCTTGCTCATTGCTGCCTGGCCTTGCTGAGAGCAGCGGGCTGAACTTTCGTCGCGGGTGCCGATGCAAGCCAAAGGGACACAGTGAGTCCGGTTCCGGATTTCAGCCATGGCGGCGGCAAGACGCGGTGTTCACTCAAAGTAAGGCCGGCGCGCGCGAGATAAGATGACATCTGCTCAGCAGAAATCCCCAAACGGCGATGGGCATGGGCGGCGCGCAAGTCTTCCAGTTCATGGGGTGCGAAATCCACCACGATCATTTTTCCCCCCGGTTTCAGTATGCGGCGAGCTTCCATCAGGGCCCGCTGCGGATCGTCCAGAAAGTGCAGCACCTGGTGAATGGAAATCAGGTCGGCGGTGCTGTCGGCAAACGGCAGAGCGTAAATATCGCCCTGTCTGACCTGAGCATTCTTGAGTGACGTTGCTTCCAGCTTGGCGCGCGCGATGGCCAGCATGTCGCGGCTCTGATCGATGCCCCACAGATGCGTGGCCTTGCCATTCAGCAGTTCAAGAATACGGCCGGTGCCGGTGCCCAGATCCACCACGGTGTCAAAATGTGCGTCACCCAACATGGCTAGGAACGCGGCTTCCACCTCCTCCTCATGCACATGCAGCGAGCGCAGCTCCTGCCAGCTTTCGGCATTGGCGGCGAAATAGGCGGCAGCGGCATCCTGGCGCTGGCCTCTGATCTGTTCGAGGCGCGCGAGATCGCCTTTCAGTTGATCATCATGGCCGGGCAACATTTCAACCAGCGCCCGCGAGAGCGCGCCACCCATGCCCTGCTCGCGCTGGCGGAAGAGAACCCAGTTTCCTTCCTTGTGGCGGGTGATCAGGCCAGCCTCAGCCATCAGCTTCAGATGGCGCGACACACGCGGCTGGCTTTGGCCCAGCACCTGGGTCAGCTCCGTCACATTCATCTCGCCATGCGAGAGGGCAAAAAGAATGCGAAGCCGGGTGATTTCGGCTACTGCTCTCAAACCAGCCAGTAATTCATCCATGTTGCAGCACCAAAACTATATAAACATATCTTTATATAGCTTGCCGGAACTTCGATTTCCAGCTAAAAAGCGTCGTAAATGGAAAAAGCTTGCGGGCTGCCCGAATATTTTGCCAAAACATCTTCACATTGCCACAGTCAGCCGCCAATTTGACCCGTAATTCAAGGATCATAACTATGCGTCTTTCACGTCGCCGCCTTTTGATTGCTACCGTCGCCTTGCCCTTCATGGGGGTGGCCACATTGCCTGCGCTCGCTGACGGCGGCGCGGACGATTACGTGCATGGCCTGGGGACGCAAGTGCTCAAGATGGTCAAAGGCGGCAAACGCGGCGACAAGGGCTTGCAGAGCCGCTTCGGCAATCTTCTCAACCAGTATGTCAATCTTGGCCAACTTGGCTCGATGGCGCTGGGCCGCAACCGGGCCAGCATGCCGTCGGGCGACAAAGGCATGTTCTCCAGCCTGCTTTCGAATTACGCCGCAGCCCTGTTCGTCTGGTATGTGGATGACTTCCAGGGCAGCGACCTGAAGGTGACCAAGATGGGCCAGCAGGGTGCCTTCACCACGGTAGATACAGTGATCGTCGGCAGCAATGAGCCGTTGAGCTGGCGCGTGACCGGTGGCCCGGGTTCCTGGCGCGTGGCCGACGTCAAGGTCAAAGGCGTGTGGCTGTCGATTGCCATGAAAAAGATGTTCGACGACACGCTCAATGCTTCGCATGGCGATTTCCAGCCGCTCTATGCAAAACTGCGTGAAGCGGACACCTGGTAATTAACCTTGCATTAACCCCGTTGGCCTGAGATTTGGGGGAGAGAGCTCGAATCATGATTTCACGCCGATTCTTCCTGGCCTTGATGCCTGCCGTTTTTGCCGTGCCCGCGATGGCTGCGGATCATCCGTCTGTGGTTTTCATGAACCGCATGGGCGATGAACTACTGCACGCCCATCGGCAGGGCACCACTTCGGCGTTTATGCGCGTAATTCAACGGTATGCTGATATCAATTCGATCGCTGATGAATCGATCGGTACCTACAAAGTAGGTGACGGTGACATGGCCCGCTACAAGCGCGGCGTTGCCACTTTCATTTCGCGTTATTTCGCCGACCAGAGCCGCAGCTATCAGGTTGCCAAATTCGAAGTGGGCGAAGCCACTGTCGACAAGGACAAGAATGTCCTGGTTGATTCCAAAGTGTTCCTGATGTCTGGCCAGACTTACAGTGTGACCTGGAAACTGAATTGGGTTGGCGGTTCGTACAAGGTGGCCGATGCCCGCTTCCTGGGTTTCTCGATGACCTCGATGGAACGCAATCTATTCAGTTCCTTCCTGGCCAAGCATGATGGTGATGTGAAGGCCTTGATCGTCGCCCTCAACCGGCAATGACCTTGAAGCCCGCAAGGCTGTTTGCGGGTGCAGGCCTTACTCTTCTCGCTGCCTGTTCCACCGGGCCCCGTTCCGCGCAATTTACACTTGAAGGCGTGCAAGCGCCGAAAAGCACTTGCGCAGTTGATCCGCAAAGTTTCGCCCAAGCCACTCCTCTGCCCGACATTGAAGAAGGCAATGGCTGCCGCGTCAGCCCGGCCTATAAAATCAGTGCCGTGAATGACGTGCAGTTTTCACCCAGTGCGGTGGTCAATTGCGATCTGGCTGACAGTGTGAGCGGCTGGATCACCCGCAATGTTCAGCCGGCAGCACAGGCCGCTTACGGCCAGAAGGTTGTTTCGGCCGAGATCGCATCTTCTTATGCGTGCCGCGCGCGTGATAATATTCGCGGAGCAAAACTTTCCGAACACGGTTTTGGAAACGCCATCGACTTCGGTGGTTTCACACTTGCCGATGGCCGTGAGGTTTCTGTAGTGCGCGATTATTATGGCAAGCTGGATGACCAACAGTTCCTTCACCGCATCCGGCAGGAAGCTTGTGGCCCCTTCCACACCGTGCTGGGGCCAGGTTCAGACCGCTTCCACAAGGATCATATCCACCTCGACCTTCAGCATGACCGCCGTGGCGGCGGACCTTACTGCCATTGAGAGTGCTGTGAGCTGATCAGCCATCGCAACTCAAGCGAAACGCCCTTGCCAGAAAAGCGATTCCCCGCCTAATCTTCTCGAAAGCCAAAACCGGCGGCAAAAAGCCGGATGGGCTGGGGAGGACATATGAAACACATTCTGCTGCTGATCCCATGCATCCTGGCGGTCGCCACGCCATGGTACAATTCCATTGAGCCGCAATTGTTCGGCTTCCCCTTCTTCTACTGGTTCAACCTGGTGCTGGTGCCGATTTCGGTGATCTTCATCTATGCGGCCTTCAAGGTGGAGGGCAGCAAATGAACATTGTTGCCACAACAGTTTTCGTTCTGTTTTTCGTGCTGGTCACGGCGCTGGGTTTCTGGGCGGCGCGATGGAAGGCGGGCGATCTCAACAAGATTGATGAATGGGGCTTAGGGGGACGCCAGTTCGGCCCGTGGATCACTTGGTTCCTGCTGGGTGGCGATCTCTATACCGCCTACACAGTGATTGCCGTGCCCGCCGTGGTCTATGCCATCGGTGCTTACGGCTTCTTCGCCGTGCCCTACACGGTTCTCATTTACCCGCTGGTGTTCCTGATCATGCCGCGGCTGTGGAATGTCTCGGCGCGGCATGGCTACGTCACCGCAGCTGATTTCACCTATGGCCGCTTTGGCAATAAGTGGCTGGAGTTGGCCGTGGCCATCACCGGCATTGCCGCCACCATGCCTTACATTGCGCTGCAGCTCGTCGGCATGGAAAAGGTGATCCAGGCTTTGGGCTTTTCCGGCGAAGGCTGGGTGTCGCATGTGCCGCTCACCGTGGCCTTCGTCATCCTTGCCCTTTACACTTACAGTTCAGGCCTGCGCGCCCCTGCCCTGATCGCCTTCGTCAAAGACATCATGATCTATGTCTTCGTGATCGCGGCGATCATTCTCATTCCTTATGAGCTGGGTGGCTTCAGTGCGATCTTTGAACTGGCCGGCAAAGCCTTCGAAGCCAAGGTGGCCGCTGGTGCCGCGATGGATCCACCGCAGAAGATCGCGGCCGGCCTTACTCTGACTCAAGGCCAGGTCGTGCCGTTCATGACGCTGGCCATTGGTTCGGCTATGGCATTGTTCATGTATCCGCATTCGCTGACCGGCGTGCTGTCGTCGAAGAACCCGCGCACCATTCGCTTCAATGCGATGACGCTGCCGGCCTATTCGCTCGTGCTGGGCCTTATTGCCCTGCTCGGCCTGATGGGCCGCGCTGCCGGGCTTGAACTCAAGAACCCGCAGGATGTGGTGCCGCAGCTGTTCCTCAAGATGTTCCCGGACTGGTTTGTCGGCTTTTCCTTCGCGGCCATCGCCATCGGTGCCTTGGTGCCGGCGGCGGTGATGTCGATTGGTGCGGCCAACACATTCACCCGCAATGTGTGGCGGCCCTTTGTCAATCCCAACATGTCGTCCAAGCAGGAATCTGACTTGGCCAAGCTAATGTCGCTGATTGTGAAGCTTGGCGCATTGGTGATCATTCTGTTCATCAACACGCAGTTCGCCCTGGACTTCCAGTTGCTGGGCGGCATCCTGATGATCCAGATCTTCCCGGCCATGGTGTTCGGCCTCTACACGCGCCGCATCCATGGCACGCCATTGCTCATCGGCTGGCTGGTGGGCATGGCGCTGGGCATCTTCCTTGCGGCAGGCGCCAAGGCCTGGGTGCCGACCTGGATGACGCCACTGGGCTTTGCGGTTTACATCGGCTTCTTCTCGGTGATCGTGAATGCGATCATCGCGGTAATATTGAGCTTCGTCTTGCCGAATTCTGGCACGGACCAGACCAAGCCTGCCGACTTTGAAGATGGTGCGACGATGCCGCCGCACCGCCACGAGCCGGAGCCGGTTCTCTAATCAACAGCGACAGGCTGCTGCTGCACTAGTGCAACGGCAGCCTTGCGCCCGAACCAGACGCAGGCTGCCACGATCAACGCGAAGACGATGGCGCGCGGGGTGATCGGCTCGGCAAGAATGAAGTAAGCCGCCACCAAAGTGAAAAAGGTCTGCAGCAATTGCACCTGGCCCACGCGGGCAATGCCGCCGAGGCTGAGGCCGCGATACCAGAAATAGAAGCCGCCCAATTGGCTGAGCAGCGCGAGATAGGCAAAGCAGCCCCAGCCGATCAGGCTTTCATCGCCCTTGAAATTCATCACCAGCCAGATGGTCACCGGCAAGGTGACAGGCAAGGCCAGCAGCAATGCCCAGGAAATGACCTGCCAGCCACCCAGTTTCTTGGCCAGCTGCGCACCTGCGGCATAGCCCATGGCGGCGGCGAAAACCGCGAGCACCAGCAGCAGATCACCGCCGTGGATTTCTGCCCCGCCATCCCAGAGCGCAAAGGCTGCAACCGCAGCTGCACCCAGCACGCTCCAAGCCCAAAAGGCTGGTGAGGGGCGCTCGCCGGCGAAAATAGTGCTCATTAGGGCGGTGGCGAGTGGTAGCGTGCCCAGAACCACGCTGCCATGCGAGGCCGGCACATATTGCAGCGCCAATGCGGAAAGCACCGGAAAGCCAAAGATCACGCCACCCATCACAAAGGCAAGCTGGCCCACATCTTTCCACGATGGCCAGGGCTGGCGGGTGAGCAACAAAAAAGGAAAGCCTACCGCTGCGGCCACCACCGTTCGGCCAAATGACAGAAACAGAGCAGCAAAGCCATGCTGCAGGCCCAGCTTTGTGAGAGGCAAAGTGAGTGCAAAAATCGCCACGCCAACCAGGCCCAGCCACATACCCTTGGATTCAACCGTCATCGAACCGACATATCCCTTGGACTAGGAGTAATACCAGCTATAATCCGCAACCTTAAGGCCAGACACGGGAAACCCATGGAACAAGCTGTGGCGCGCAAAGTACGCTTTACTTATTCGACGGCGGATCAACCCTTCATCCAGCGCGCTGTTATTCAAGCCATTGAAAAACTCGGCGGGCAGCGCAAGCTCAAGAAGCTCTATGTGCGCCACCAGGAAAATGTCGATCGCGGCGCGAATTTCTTCGACTCAGCCATCAACTTGCTGCGCATCAATGTGGATTTTGATGGTGCGGCCCTGGGGCAAGTGCCGCGCACCGGGCCGGTTCTGTTCATTTCCAATCATCCTTACGGCGTACTGGATGGCGTGACTCTCACTTGGCTGGCGCTGAAAGTGCGGCCTGACACCAAAGTGCTGGCCAACGATGTTCTGTGCCAGGATGCCAATGCCGCCAAGAATCTCCTGCCCGTAGCATTTGCCCCCACCCGTGAGGCGCGCGAAACCAATGTGCGTTCCCGCCATGAGGCACAGAAGCTTTTGAAGGAAGGTGGTGCTGTCGGCATTTTCCCCGGTGGTGGCGTTTCCACCTCCGAACGCGCGCATCGCGGCACCGCGATGGACCTGCCCTGGGCGCCTTTCACCGCCAAGCTGGTGCGCATGTCGGAAGCCACAGTTGTTCCGATTTATTTCACCGGGCAGAATTCCCGCCTGTTCCAAATTGCCAGCCATTTGAGCCTGACGTTACGGCTCTCGCTGGTGTTCCGGGAAACCGCAAGGCGGATCGGAACCGATCTGAAGGTGCGCGTCGGCAAGCCGATCCCATTTTCGGAGATCGCACATTTGACGGAACGCGAAGATATGATCCGCGAACTGCGCAAAAGGACCTATGCTTTAGCTCAACCGCAGGATATAAAGGGCCCTGTTCACGATCTGCACTTGCGTCACGGCCGTATCAAGGGCTGGAAGACCGGCGGTGGTGACTGAATCCAGCAAATCAAGCTGGAACCAAGAACGGCCGTGGGAGTTTTGATTGTTGATGAAGCGTTTTATCTCCACTTTTGTTCTCGCGCTTGCTCTGTCCGGCGGCGCTGCTCTCGCTGACAGTTGCCCCTCGCGTGAATTTGCGCAAAGTGCTGCAACCGCCATTCAGGGTGCCGCCCGGCAGCGTTCACCGCAAGCCTTCATCAATGCTGCTTCGCGCTATATTGACTTGAACTCGCTTTCGCTTACCGCTTTGGGCAAATATCGTTCGCAGCTCACGCCTGCGCAGCAAAGCCGCTATCTCGCATCGGCGCGCAAATTCATCGGCAAATTCCTGGTCGATAATTCAAACTATATTCCGACCTCCGGCGTCTCGTCGGTCAGCTGCTCCGGTAGCCTGGCCACCGTGCGCTTTGATTCCGGCGCGTCGATCACCTTCCGCCTTGCCGGGCCACAACGCGTTTCCGACGTTTTGATCCTGGGCATTTCGGTGGTCGGGGCAATGCGCAGCTATTTCACCGGCATCATCCAGAACCATAATGGTGATGTGAACGCGCTGTCTACCGCGCTGTCACAGTAAGAACCTCTTTCCAGCGATCTCAATTCTGCCATAAGTGGCAGACAAATCGCTTTGGGTTATTGAGGGATCCAGATGAAAAAACCTGTTCTGGCTGTGCTTGCCGCAGCCTTGCTTCTTTCTGCCTGCACGACCGATCCATTCACCGGCGAGCAAAAGGCCTCCAACACGGCTGTCGGTGGACTTGGCGGTGCGGGCATTGGCGCCATCACCGGCGCAGTGATCGGTGCTGCCGTGAGTGCCGATGTGCGCAAGGCTGCGCTGATTGGCGCAGGCATTGGTGCTTTGACCGGTGGCGGCATCGGCCTTTACATGGACAACCAGGAAGCCAAGTTGCGGCAGCGCCTGCAGGGCACCGGCGTTTCAGTGACGCGCGTGGGCGACAGCATCGTTCTCAACATGCCGTCCAACATCACGTTTGATACCGACAAGTCTGAGCTGAAGCCGCAATTCTACAACACGCTGAATTCAGTGGTGTTGGTGTTCAAGGAATACAAACAGACGCTCATCAATGTGATCGGCCATACAGATTCCTCCGGCGATCCGAATTACAATTATGACCTGTCGCGCCGGCGCGCGGCTTCGGTGGCGCAATATCTTTCGGCCCAGCAGCTCGATCCCAACCGGTTCTCGGTGGAGGGCCATGGCGCGGGTGATCCGATTGCGTCGAATGCTTCGCCTTCAGGCCGTGCGCAGAACCGCCGTGTGGAAATCACCATTTTGCCGCTGACCTGATACTTGATCGTGAGCGAGGCGCGCTTCACTTTGAGTTTCGGCAACCTGTCGCATGACGGGGCCTTTGCGATGATGGACAAGATCGAGAATGATTTTGCCATCGACGCACTTGCCGTCACCATCAACGAAACCGACGAAGCCAAGGCGCTGTGGGAAACCGTGGCCTGGTTCTCTTCAGCTGAAGAAGCCGAGGACGCGCGTGCTCATTTCAACTTGGCCGGCGCTGCCGTTGCGCCGGTGCCGGACCGGGACTGGGTGCGAGAATCTCTCGCTGGGCTGAACCCGGTGGTGGCGGGGCGGTTCTTCCTGCATGGGTCACATGATCGCCCATCGCGCCGCGCCGGTGGCATTTCATTGGAGATCGACGCCGGCACGGCCTTTGGAACCGGACATCACGGCACGACTTGGGGCTGCCTTGAAGCACTTGATGACATTCTGAAGCGCCACCGCCCTGCCCGCATGCTGGACCTCGGCACCGGCACAGGCGTGCTGGGGCTTGCCGCTGCCAAAGCGCTGCGCTCACACGTGTTAGCGACCGATATTGATCCTGAAGCGGTGCGTGTGGCGAAGCTCAACGCCATCCACAATGGCTCTGGACCGTGGTTCAAGGGGCTCACTGCTGCCGGCCTGCATGATGCCGCCATCCGCAAAGCGGCGCCCTATGATCTCATCTTTGCCAATATTCTGGCGCGGCCGCTGGCGATGCTGGCACCGGGCATTGTGTCCATGCTGGAGCCGCGCGGGCATCTCATTCTGTCGGGATTGACGGTGGACCAGCTGCGCTGGATCAAGGCGGTCTATACGGCGCGTGGGTTGATTACCCGGCGCGTGATCAACAGTGAAAACTGGATTGCTTTGGTGATGACCAAGCCATCGCGCCAAAATAAAAGCCGCGCCTCTCGCAAGGCGCAGCTTATAGGTTCAAAGGGTCTCGGCTGGGCCGAAGACGCTTAGTAGCGTTTAACGACGACCCCAGACGCTCGACTCGATCTCGCCGCGCGACAGGCCGATATCGGCCAGCAAACGGTCATCAAGCTGATGCAGCTGGCGGATCGCACGGGTGCGCGAAACCAGAGACTGCACACGGCCCAGAAGGGTGCCGGTGCGGTTCGCATGGCGGGTGGTTTCACGTTCCAAACTCGACAAAGTCATAGTCATCTCCAAAGTGTTTTCCATTGTCAAATTGCATGCACTTTCTGCATAGCAACTCCGAAATCTGATAAGCTGTTGTATAGTGGCGGATTATAGCAGAATTGTGACTGATAACGATCCGTTTCGATGAGAGTTCTCTTAAAGATTTCAAGATTAACAAAGGATGAACGGCATTAGCTATGCGTAATCCGCATAAATAGCGTGGTGAATTCAGCCTTTTAACTCGTCATATTGCTGCAAAACCCGTCAAATGCGCATAGCGGGTCAACTTCGACATCTGTCCTGGTGGTGTATTCTGCGTTAAGCTTTGCGGCATGATTCAGACCGCTGCTGCCAAACTCAAAGCCCTGCGCAATGTGCTCAAGGCCGAAAAACTCAACGGATTCATCGTGCCACGCCAGGATGAGTTCCAGGGCGAATATGTGGCCCCCTATGCCGAACGTTTGCGCTGGCTCACCGGATTTGCCGGCTCCTGGGGCACCGCGATTGTGACCGACAAGAAGGCCGCGATTTTCGTTGATGGCCGCTACACGACCCAAGTACGGGTGCAGACCGATGGCAAGCTTTATACGCCGCAGCATCTGGTGGATGCGCCGCCGACAGCCTGGGTGAGCGCCAATCTGAAGAAGGGCGAGACGCTGGGCTTTGATCCCATGCTGCTCACCGTTTCTGAAGCGCGGCGTTTCCAGAAGGCCTGTGCCGAGGTGGGCGCCAAGCTTGCGCCGGTAAAAAAGAATCTCATCGATCAGATTTGGGAAGACCAACCTGCCCGCTCGCAGAAGCCTTTGTTCGTGCAGCCTGACAAATTTGCCGGCAAATCCGCCGCGCAGAAATTGAAGGACCTAGCGGCCGGATTAAAAAAGGCTGGCCATGTTGCTGCCTTCCTGGCCGAGCCCTCCTCCGTGGCCTGGCTGCTCAATCTGCGTGGGCTTGATGTGGCTTACACGCCAGTGGTGCTGGCCTATGCGATCCTGCATGCCAATGCCAAGGCTGAGCTGTTCATTGAATCGTCGCGCGTGCCGGATGAAGTGAAGAAGGCGCTGAAGGGCATCGCCACGGTTTATGATCCCAAGGAGCTTGCCGCGCGCCTCAAGAAGCTGGCGAAGGGCCAAGTGCTGCTGGATGAGAATTCTGCACCCGATCACGTGCGCGCCGTGCTGGAAGCGGCGAAGGCCAAAGTCGTTTACGGCACTGACCCCTGCACCATGCCCAAGGCGCAGAAGAATGCGGTGGAGCAACAGGGGGCCCGCGATGCGCAGGTGCGCGATGGCGCAGCACTTTCCAATTTTCTGCACTGGATGTCGGTCGAAGGCCCCAAGGGCCAGCTGGATGAGAAGGCTGCGGCCGCCTCGCTGCAGAAATTCCGCCAGGCGACGAACATGCTGGAGGACCTTTCGTTTCCTTCCATCTCGGCCGCTGGCGAACATGCCGCCATCCCGCATTATTTCGTCACCGATGAAAGCAGTGCGCCGATCAAAAACAATGAAATCTTCCTGATGGATTCCGGCGGGCAGTACCGCGACGGCACCACCGATGTGACGCGCACGATGATCGTGGGCACGCCCACGGCTGAAATGAAAGACCGTTTCACCCGCGTGCTGAAAGGTGTGATCGGGATTTCGGTGGCGCGCTTTCCGGAAGGCACTACGGGTGCCCATATTGATGCGCTGGCGCGCAATGCGTTGTGGCAGGCCGGCCTCGATTTCGATCATGGCACCGGGCATGGCGTGGGCAGCTTCCTGTCGGTGCATGAAGGCCCTGCGCGCATATCAAAGGCATCACACGTGCCGCTGCGCCCCGGCATGATTCTTTCGAATGAGCCTGGCTATTACAAGCCCGGCCATTTTGGCATCCGCATCGAAAACCTGCTGATCGTGACGGAGCCATCCGAGATTGAAGGTGGTGAACGCAAGATGATGGGTTTTGAAACCCTGACCTGGGCGCCGATTGACCGCCATCTGATCGAGGTGAAACTGCTGACGCCGGATGAGCTGACCTGGCTCAACGCCTATCACGAGCGGGTTGAAAAAGAGCTTTCACCCCGCATGAGTGGTGAGGCTTTGGTGTGGCTGAAGGAGAGCTGCGCGGCGCTGTAAAGTCCCGCGCACGCACGTCAAACATTCAGCAACAGGAACTCGCGCTCCCAACTCGAAATCGTGCGGCGGAAATGCTGCATCTCCGAGAACTTCACATCAATATAGGCTTCGCAGAATTGCTCGCCCAGCGTCTGACGCAAGGTCTTGGTGTAGGACAGCTTGTCCAGCGCCTCGTCCAGGCTGATCGGCAGCGTGTGGGCATAGCGATAGGCTGAGCCCGTCACCGGATCAGACGGTTTCACCTTTTCCACCATGCCGAGATAACCCGCCGCGAGGGAGGCCGCGAAGGCGAGATAAGGATTGGCATCAGCACCTGCCACGCGGTTCTCGACGCGCAAATTGGCAGGATCGGATGATGGCACACGCAAACTCACAGTGCGGTTGTCGATGGCCCAATGCACATTGGTCGGTGCGTCGCTCTCCGGCACGAGGCGGCGATAGGAATTCACATTGGGCGCCAGCAGCGGCAAAGTGGCAGCCATATATCGCTGCATGCCGCCGATGTGATTGAGGAACAGCTTCGAGGGCTTGCCATCCTTGCCGGCAAAAATACTGCGGCCCGTCTTGGCATCCACCACCGACTGATGAATATGCATCGATGAGCCCGGCTCATTCTCATGCGGCTTGGCCATGAAGGTGGCATAGACATCATGCTTCAACGCGGCCTGGCGCACCGTGCGCTTGAACAGGAACACCTGGTCGGCCAGTTCCAGTGGATCGCCGTGGTTGAAATTGATTTCCAGCTGCGCGGGGCCGGCTTCATGGGACAGCGTGTCCACATCAAGCTCTTGTGCTTCGCACCAGTCATAGATGTCTTCCACGATCGGGTCGAAATCATTGGCGGCATCAATGCCGTAAGCTTGCCCGCCTGATTCCTTGCGTCCTGAACGGCCCACCGCCGCATCCAACGGGTAATCCGGATCGATATTCTTTTTGACCAAATAGAATTCAAGCTCCGGTGCGATCACCGGCCGCCAGCCCTTGTCTTTGTAAAGTTCCAGAACGCGGCGCAGCACTGAGCGCGGAGAAATGGTCACGGGATCGTCGTTCAGATGGAACGCGTCGCAGATCACTTGTGCGGTGGGCTCGGTGTACCAGGGTACAATGCGGATCGTATCCACATCTGGCTGCATATAGATGTCGATGGCGCTGTCGCTCACAGCCTCTGTGTCAGAAACGAAGCGGCCATTGATGGTCAATGTGAAGACTTCTTCGGGAACCCGCAGGCCCTTGGACTTGTTGCCCTTCAGGAATTTCTTGGGCGGCAAGATTTTGCCGCGTGCGGTTCCAGACATGTCAGCGACAAGGCATTCGACTTCGCTGATCTTCTTGCTTTCGAGATAGTCTTCAAATTTGGCTTGGTTCATGACACTTCATTGGGTTGCGATAAAAAGAGCTTACCCGGTCTTGTTGACGCAAGCAAACCGGGCCAGCTATCACAGGCCATGCCTGCATCCATTTCAGCCCAATCCTACTATCAAGCCACTGCCAATGCGCGGATCGTCACATCTCCCCTCGCCGGCGATGTGAGCACCGATGTATGTGTGATTGGTGCTGGCTATACCGGGCTCTCGGCCGCACTCGAACTGGCCAAGGCCGGATTCAAAGTTGTGGTTCTGGAAGCGGAAACGATTGGTTTCGGCGCGTCGGGCCGCAATGGTGGGCAAATTTGCACAGGGTTTTCCTCCGGCCAATCGCCGCTGGATTCACAACTCGGCAAGGCCGCGTCCAAACTGTGCTTCGACATGGCGGAAGAGTCGAAGCGGCTGATCGAAGAGCGCATCGCCGCCTACAAAATCAAATGCGATCTCACCTGGGGCTATATGCATTGCATCCCCAAGGCGCATCAGTTCGAGCATTTGAAGGAGATGGCCGAAGAATATGAGGCGCTGGGTTATGGCGGCAACACGCTCCTTACGAAGGCCGAGCTGGAAGAGAAGCTGGGCAGCAAAGCTTATCATGGCGCGCTGCGGGAATCGCGCGCCGGGCATTTTCATCCACTGAACTATTGCCTGGGTCTGGCCACTGCGGCACAGAATGCCGGTGTGACAATCCATGAGCATTCGGCAGCGATTGAAATCGAGACGGGGGCCAAGCCTTACGCGCGCACCACCAATGGCAAGGTGACAGCGAAGTTCATGGTCATTGCCGGCAATGCCTATTTGGGCCGCACGGTAAAGCCGCTCTATGGGCGGGTGATGCCAGTGGCCAGCTACATCCTTGCTACGGAGCCTTTGGGCAAGGCGGGTGCAGAGGCCCTGATTCGTGATAATGAAGCGGTAGCGAATACCAATTTCATCGTGGATTACTATCGCCGCTCGTCGGATCACCGGATGCTGTTTGGCGGCCGCGCCAGTTATTCCACACTGGAGCCCGGCAACCTCGCTGAATATATGCGCCCGCGGATGACGACGGTGTTCCCGCAGTTGAAAGATGTGAAGATCGATTATGCCTGGGGTGGCTTCATCGCCATCACCTCGAACCGCGTGCCGGATTGTGGAAGGCTTTCACCGACGGTCTATTATGCTCACGGCTATTCCGGCCAAGGCGTGGCTTTGTCGGGGCTGTATGGAAAGCTGATGGCCGAGGCGATCCGTGGCCAGGCTGAACGCTTCGATCTGTTCGCCCGCATCAAACACCTGCCCTTCCCCGGTGGGCCTGCCCTGCGCACGCCGCTGCTGGTGGCGGCGATGGCTTATTACCGGATCAGGGACGCGCTAAGCTAGGCGCTGCATCTCGGTTGCAAGTTCGCCATAGCCAGTGAAGCGGTATTCATATGCTAACCCCAGGCGCCGGGCAGCGTCTTCGGCCCTTGCCTGCAGGCCCTTATCATCCGTCTGCGCCAAATAGATCAGCTTGGTGTAATTGCCGAAGTAATCCTTCAGCAGCTCAGGATGGCGGTCGAGCCCCAAGCCCTCCCACATCAGCTTTTCGAAATGGCGGGCCAGATAATCCGTGAGGAAGAAGCATGTGAACTCCGTGTCTTCACGCGCCGCGAAGGCTTTGTTGCCGGAATAAAAGGCATAGCAATGTGGGCCTTCAATGCGCTCCACGCCCTCTTCCTTCAGCATGGCATCCAGCTGGCCGCCGGTGCCGCAATCGCCGTAGACCACATAGATGCGCTTATAGAGCGCCTTATTGGCGCGGATCTTGTCGCGCAAAGCCGGCACAATGAATTGCGGGGTGTTGTGCCACTTGGCCGGCAGGCATTGGATATCAAAAAGCTTCCAGCCATTGCTGTCTACCAGGTCTACGATTTCGCGCGCCAGGGCCCCGCAGGCCAGCAGCAACACCTCCGCGGCGTGGCCTGCCTTGCTGAAACTGTCAGACGGTTTGAGATCGACGGCGGTCATGACCTGCTATTCTTCACACTAAAATAACCATGTAAGCCCGCTCGCGCGCGTTTCCAAGCGACTGGTCAGACCAAAAAGCCGCACATCACGCGCGAAAACGTTTCGAATTTTACCATTCTGAAACCATGGGGCCGTTTCGCGCTTCCAAACCCCCCGTTCGGGACAATTCGAGGCGTGCATTTCAGGACGCGTTAAGAGCTGTCGCGTAGTTTGGTTCCTGTTCGACGACGGAGTGTCCTTGAACAGTGCTGTAAGTAACAAAGTAAAAATGGAGAGTTTAGATGTTTAAGAAGTTCCTCAAGGACGAATCCGGCGTTACCGCAATTGAATACGGTGTGATCGCCGCTGCCATGGGCGTTGCCCTGGTCGTAATCATGCCGAAGTTGGCCAGCCAGGTGACGACCCAGTTCTCGTCCATCGGCTCGCACATCGCTTCGGGCAAGTAATAAGCTTCGCCCTGGTCTTCGGACTGGGGCAGCCATTACAGTGGAAAGCGCCGGTTTTGCCGGCGCTTTTTGCGTTTTTAACAAGGGCGCGAGTTCTGATCGCAAAAGTCTGCAACTTTTGCGGAACGCGCTGGTTTAGCCAGCCAGCTGGTTGTGCTTGCGGGCCATAAAGGTCTTGGCGGTTTCCACGGCCACGGCCGCGTCACGGCAGTAAGCATCAGCGCCGATAGCCTTGGCGAATTCCTCGTTCAGAGGCGCGCCGCCCACCAGCACAATAAAATCATCGCGCAGGCCCTTTTCCTTCATCGTGTCGATCACGACCTTCATGTAGGGCATGGTGGTGGTCAGCAGCGCTGACATGCCGATAATGTCTGGCTTGTGCTCATCCATGGCCTTCAAATAGTTATCGACCGGATTGTTGATGCCGATATTGATGACTTCAAAGCCCGCACCTTCCATCATCATGGCGACCAGGTTCTTGCCGATGTCGTGAATGTCGCCCTTGACGGTGCCGATCACCATCTTGCCTACGCGAGGAGCGCCAGTTTCAGCCAGCAGCGGGCGCAGGATGGTCATCCCGGCCTTCATTGAGTTGGCGGCCAGCAGCACTTCCGGCACGAATAGGATGCCGTCACGGAAATCCACGCCGACGATGCGCATGCCTTCGACCAGGGCCTTGGTCAGAACGTCATAGGGCGTCCAGCCGCGGCCGAGGAGAATGTGAACAGCCGCTTCGACTTCCTCTTTCAAGCCGTCGTAAAGGTCGTCATGGACCTGCTGCACCAAGTCCTCGTCATTGAGGGAATTGAGATCAAGATCACCACCATCGCTCATCGCAGAACTCCGCAGAAAGGTTTTCGTCAGTTTAGTCCGCCTCGCGAAAAGGCCAGATCATCCACCGACATTGACATGCCTGAAACCGACCGTTGAGGCAAGCAAGCTTGCCCGCTATTGTCGTACAAAAAGGGAGAGAAATTTGAGCGCAGCGTTGAATTTAGACGGCATCCGGCAGCAATTTCCAGCGCTGGCGTTGAAAGATAGCGGCCAGAACCGGGTTTATTTTGACAATCCGGCCGGCACCCAAGTGCCGCAGATCGTCATTGACCGCATGGTGGACGTGCTCAAATCCAAGAATGCCAATCTCGGCGGGCATTTCGCCACCACCAAGGCTGCAGTCAAGGTGGTGGACGAAGCGCATCAGGCCATGGCCGATTTCTACAATGCCGCCTCGGCTGACGAAATCGTGTTCGGCCAGAACATGACCAGCCTGACGTTCCACTTCTCGCGCTGCCTGGGCCGCCAGCTCAAGAAGGGCGATGAAATCATCCTGTCGCGCATGGACCATGATGCCAATGTGGCCCCCTGGCTGTTGCTGGCGGAGGATCTGGACCTCGTCGTGAAGTGGCTGGATTTCGATACGGAAACCTATGAATTCCCGGATGATGCCCTGACCAAGGTGCTGTCCTCAAAGACCAAGCTTCTCGCCATGGGCATGGCATCCAATTGCACCGGCACGGTGCATGATGTGGCGCTGTTCACCAAGCAGGCCAAGGCGGCGGGTGCGTTGGTTTATCTCGACGGCGTGCAATATGCACCGCATCTGGCCATCGACGTGCAGACGCTGGGGGCGGATGTGGTGGTTTCGTCGGCCTATAAATGGTTCGGCCCGCACCAGGGCATCCTGTGGGCCCGCAAGGACCTGTTGCAGGAAACCTTCGCCTATAAAGTGCGCGCCGTTGCGGATAGCGATATCGGCCACAAATTTGAAACCGGCACCCAGAGCCACGAAGGCATGGCCGGCTCCTTGGCGGCGGTCGATTATGTCGAGCAATTCGGCACTGGTGCAACGCGCGCGGCGCGGATCAAATCGGCGTGGAGCAATCTCGCCGCTTATGAGCAGAAGCTGACGCTGGAACTGATCCAGAAGCTGAAGCCCTTCAAGGGCCTCACCATCCGCGGCGTGACGTCTGATAACGCGATGCACCGCCGCGTGCCCACAGTTTCATTTACCGTGGACGGCGTCGATCCGGACAAGATCGCGCGCCATCTCGCGGCGGATAATATCTTCGTTTGGTCCGGGCACAATTACGCTCTTGAGCCGGTGAAGCGCATGGGGCTGCAGGACAAGGGCGGTGTGCTGCGCGTGGGTCTGGCGCATTACAACACGTCACAGGAAGTCGATGCGCTGATCGCATCACTCCATAAAATTCTGAAGTGAGGAATTATGAGTCATAAAATCGCCGTCGTCGGCCTGGGCAAGATCGCCACCGACCAGCATGTGCCCTGCATCAGCAAGAACAAGAAGTTTGATCTTGTCGCCACCGTCAGCCGCAACAATGCGCTGGCCGGAAAGCCGCATTTCTCCACTATTGGCGAATTGATCAAAAGCAAGGTGAAGGTGGATTGTGTGGCTCTGTGCACCCCACCATCAGTGCGCTTGGCCATCGCGCGTGAAGCGCTGGATGCCGGATATCATGTGCTGATTGAAAAGCCACCCACGCCAACCGTGGGTGAAATGTTGGCGATGATTGAATATGCCAAGAAGAAGAAGCGCGTGCTCTATGCCACCTGGCATTCGCGCTACAATGATGCGCTGGACCTCGCCAAGAAACGCCTGAAGGGCAAGACCGTGAATTTCATGCGGGTGAACTGGCGCGAGGACGTGAACAAGTGGCATCCGGGCCAGGAATGGATTGCCCAACCTGGCGGCTTTGGGGTTTTTGATCCTGGGATCAATGCCTTGTCGGCGGTGACTAAGATTCTGCCTGAACCGGTTTTTGTAGAAGCCAGCAAGATCGAAGTGCCTGAAAACTGGTCCACGCCCATCGGTGTTGAGATCAGCTTCAAGCGCGGCGACGGCAAGCCAGCCGACATGCAAGCGGTGTTCGACTGGCGCCAGCGCGGCGAGCAGACCTGGGAAATCGAAATCGGAACGACCGATGGCATGAAGATGAAGCTCACCCATGGGGGCAGCGTGCTTTACATCAATGGCAAGCTGATCATCGAAGCCAAGCTGGAAGAATATGAGCGCATCTACGCGAAATTCGCCAAGCTGTTGAAGGCCAAGAAGTCAGACACCGATACGGCCCCACTGCAACTGATCTGCGATGCCTATATGATGGCCAAGCCGGTGGTGGTGAAGAAGTTTGTGTGGGATGCCGGCATCGGCAAACACTAGAACCTGCTGACCAACCATCTATCGAACGCGGTATCGCGGCGATAGGCGAATTGCACAATCAGGGCGGCGATAAGGGCAACGCCCGCGCCGCCCGCAATGTCGCTCACATAGTGCATGCCGACATAGATCCGCGAGACGCAGACCAGCGCCGCCATGGCGGCAAGAACTAAAGTCCAGACTGGCACCACACGGTTCAGCAAAAGGGCAAAGACAATGCTGGTTGAGGCAATGGCATGATCGGATGGGAATGACCAATCAGCCGTTGGCGGAACGATCAGATGGCTGACGCCGGCTTCATAGGGCCGGATGCGATGGATGAAGAGCAGCATGATCTGCGCGCTGCCCAGGCCAAGCAGGAACGACATGCCTGCCGCGATGCATCCATGCCGCACTTCCTGTGCCGGGCTTCCCAGCCACCACAGCGCGATGACGAACAGCACCATCAGCGGCACGCCATAAGTGGTCGTGGCTAAAGCCACTGGGTCCAGAAGGTCATTCTGCCCTGCCGGTGCATTAATCCATTGGGTGATCGCATTATCCATGGCGTGAGCTTATCACGCCATGGCTTAGGTGAGACTTAAGAAAAGGTCAGGTGCGGCGGCGTTCACGCTTGGCAGCACCAGCTGCGGCGGTATCCACGCCCTTCGCCAACTGAGACACGGCACCCAGCTTTTCCTCGACATAGGCAATCGAAGGGGCTGCGCCCTTGCTGTGGCCTTCGAGTGCTTTGCGCATCGATGCCAGATGGTCCGGGCTGGTGCCACAGCAGCCGCCGATGATGCGGGCCCCGGCATCGAATGCGATGCGGGCATAATCGGCCATCAATTCCGGTGTGCCGGAATAATGGATGTGGCCATCATGATATTGCGGGATGCCGCAATTGCCCTTGGCCACCACGATTGCATCCGGGCGTTCTTCAACAATACCCATGACAGTGGCGACGAGTTCCGAAGCGCCGGTACCGCAATTGGCGCCAATGGCGGCTGGCATCACAGCAAGGTCATTGGTCAGTTTGCCAAAGGCATGCGGGGTGATGCCCATCATGGTGCGGCCATTGGTGTCGAAGCTCATGGTGGTGACGATCGGCAGGCCAGCTTTCGATGCACCCTCGACAGCGGCGCGCAGCTCTTCTTCCGACGACATGGTTTCAATCCACAGCACATCAGCGCCGCCTTCTTTCAGGGCCTTGCCCTGCTCTTCAAAGGCAACAACGCCGTCTGCATAGGAGAAAGTGCCAACGGGTTCGAAGATTTCGCCGGTGGGGCCCATTGAGCCAGCCACATAGACTGCGCGGCCGGCAGCATCAGCCTCGGCGCGGGCGTTCTTGGCGGCGGCGATGTTGATCTCGCGCACTTGGTCCTGGGCATTGTGCAGTTTCAGGCGGTGGCGGTTGCCACCGAAGGAATTGGTGAGAACGATATCGGCACCCGCTGCGATGAAGCGCTTGTGCAGATCGCGCACTTTGCCAGGATGTTCAAAATTCCACATTTCCGGCGCATCGCCCGATTCCAGGCCCATCTGGAAGTAATTGGTGCCAGTGGCACCATCGGCCAAAAGCCAGGGGCGGGTGTTCAGGGCTTCAGTGAAAGACGGGCGGGACATGTGGACCTCTCAAAACTATATAAAGATATCTTTATATGATTTCCGACAGTGCGGCAAGCCTAGAAGTTAACGCACAATCATTGCGTTGTCCCGGCCTCAACGGCGCTCGGCGGCTTTTCCCGCCAAAGTATAGATGGCGGCGGGGGCCGGCGCGGACTGGCCGAAATCGGGCACGCTGTAATCCGCCAGCTTGACCAAAGCTTCGCGCGGCAGGGATTTGCGGTTCGGATCGCCGATCAGGACCTGCACGCGGCATGTTTGAAGGAAAGCCAAGTTGCGCTTTGCCAGCGCCTCATCGTAGAACAAGTCGCCCACTGTAATGACGTCGGCATCCACCGCCAGAGCGAGGGCATCGCCCTGCTCCACTTCAATCTGAACATTGTTGGCCTGCGCATTCAGCCGCGCGGCGGCGACGGCATGCGGATCAATATCAATTGCTGTCACCTTGGCACCGACCTTGGCCGCAGCAATGGCGACGACGCCGGAGCCCGTGCCGATATCCCTGACATTCTTACCGGCCACCAGTTCCGGATGATCCAGCAAGTAGCACGCCAGCACCGTGCCGCCGGCCCAGCCATAGGCCCAGTAAGGGGGCGGCGCGTCTTCACCCAGAAAGGATGTGAGGCCACTTTTGGGATGCGCCTGATAAAGCAAAATCTCAGGCACCGCCTTCGCAGGTGCGAGGACGAGATGCGTTTTTATGTAGGCTGCAATGTCTGCCACGGGTCTAGCCAATGAGATCAAACTGGACCTATATAGGTCCAATTCTGTTTGAAAGTCTTCCTCCATGCGTGACTGGCTGATCCATATCAAGCGCGGCGAATATGCTTCGCTGCAAACGCAGATTCGTGAGGCGCTGGTTTCGGCCATCCTGGACCGCCAGTTGGACCAGCAGGAACCCATCCCCTCTACCCGCAAGATGGCCAAATCGCTCGGCGTGTCGCGCAACACGGTGGTGCTGGCCTATCAGGGCTTGCTGGATGATGGCTATCTTCTGGCCAAGCAGCGCTCAGGCTATTTCGTTTCCGACAAGGCGCTGGAAGATCATATGCCGAAGGCGCGCAAAGCTGCCTCGCCAGAAAAGCCGAAGGGCACAGGCCTCAATTGGGAAAGGCTGGTCAATAAGCATCCCTCGCACCAGCCCAATACCGTGAAGGTGCGGAATTGGCAGGATTTCGCCTATCCCTTTATCTATGGCCAGGTGGACCATACGCTGTTTCCGCTGGCTGAATGGCGCGATTGCACCAGGCAGGCGCTGGGCAAGAAATGGCTGGGCGACTGGACCAATGACTTCACCAATGAGGATGACCCGCTGCTGGTCGAGCAGATCCGCCGCCGCATTCTGCCCCGGCGTGGGATCATGGCGCATGACGATGAAATCCTCGTCACGCTGGGCGCGCAGAATGCAATCTATCTGATCACCAGTCTGCTGGTGAACCAAGACACGCGCGTGGTGATGGAAGAGCCGGGCTATCCGGACATGCGCAACATTTTCCAGCTGCGCAGCCAGAATGTGGGCCTTGCACCAGTGGATCAATCGGGCTTGATGTTGGGGCCGGAGCTCGACAATGCGCAGATTGTTTATACTACACCGAGCCATCAATTCCCGACCACGGTGACGATGCCGCTGGAGCGGCGCATGGCTTTGTTGAAGAAAGCTTCGGAGAAAAACTTCATCGTCGTTGAAGACGATTACGAGTTCGAGACCAATTATGTGAACGAGCCCTGCCCCGCGCTCAAATCGCTCGATGATGACGGGCGGGTAATCTATGTGGGCTCGCTGTCGAAAACCTTGTTCCCCGGGCTGCGGCTGGGATTTATGGTGGCGCCGAAAGCGCTGATCGCAGAAGCCCGCGCGCTGCGCCGTTTGATGGTGCGCCATGCGCCGTCCAACAACCAGCGCACGGCGGCACTGTTTCTGTCGCTCGGCCATCACGATGCGCTGATCCGCAAATTGCATAAGGCGTATCGCACCCGTTGGGAAATCATGGGGGCTGCTTTGTCGAAGCATTTGCCATCGTCGGCGCGCAATCCATCATTCGGTGGCACGTCCTATTGGGTGAAAGGCCCGGCGAAGCTCGATGCCGATGCGCTGTCGCAAGCGGCAACGGCCAAAGGCGTGCTGATCAATCCTGGGCGCATCTGCTTTGGCGCTGCTCAAGCGCCGCGCAATTACTTCCGCCTCGCCTTTTCCTCCATTGATGAAAAGAAGATCGAGCCCGGCATCAAACTGTTATCGGAACTGATCAAGCAACCGTCATGACTGCCGATAACAAGCCGCGGGCCGCGGCCTATCTTCTGTCCGGAATTTTCTTTGCCACCTCGCAGGACGCGCTGGTAAAGGCGATGAATGCCGGTTACCCAACTTGGGAAACCATCATGTTCCGCGGCATCATTGCAATGGCGCTGTTCATGGCTTGGGGTGCGTGGAACGGGCGCAATTTGTTCCGTTTGCCGCGTGGTTCGAGCCTGATCGTGTGGCGCGGTTTCCTGCTGTTCACATCCTATCTGGGCTTTTGCCTGGCGATTGCCACGCTGCCGCTGGCGAATGCGACTGCGCTGTATTTCACCATGCCGTTCTTCGTGGGCGCATTGGCGGGACCTGTGCTCGGTGAAAAGGTTCCGGCTTATCGTTGGATTGCCATTGCGCTGGGTTTCTGCGGCGTGCTGATTAGTGTGCGGCCGGGTGGGGAAAGCTTTCAGCCTTCCGCATTGCTCGCCATCTATTCCGGCTTTTCCTATGCCATTGCCCAGTTGATTGGCCGCAAGGTGAAGGTGGTGGTTGATCCGCTGGTCGTCGCTAATATGCAGAGCGTTTGTTACCTGCTCGGCTCTGTGGTTTTGGGCATTGTGATTACTGCGTTGAAGATCGATGCCAGTGCTACGCCTGCGCTGGCGGCACTCACCGCTGAATTCGCTTGGCCCAGCCTTCGCGACTTTGCGGTTATGGTGGCCATTGGCGTGTTCGCAATGGTCTCTACGGTGTTCTTTGTACGGGCCTACTTCTCGGCACCCGTGAACTTCGTGGCTCCGCTGGAATATTCGGCGATCATCACAGCCACGATTTTCGGGATCACGCTGTTCGGCGATTATCCGGATTTCTACACGCTGCTCGGTGCGGCCATCGTGATCGGTGCCGGCCTGTTCATGATTGCGATGGACCAGCGCCGGGCGGGACCCATTCAGGTGACGGGATAACCGCCCCAGCTTTTTACCGCGCGCAAGGCGAGTGATGATTGCAGGCGCTGCAGGCCCGGCAAGCGCGAGAGTTTGGTGCGGTGGATGCGCTCATAGTCGCTGGCATCGGCAGCGGCCACGCGCAGCAAATAGTCAAACTGCCCGCTCATCAAATGGCATTCCAGAATTTCCGGCGTGCGCTGGACGGCCTTTTCAAATTTCTCGAAGGCTTCTTCGGTTTGCGCAGTGAGAGATACTTCGCAGAAGAATTCATTGGCCAAACCAAGTGCGCGGCCATCGAGACGCGCCGCATAGCCGATGATCACGCCCTGCTCTTCCAGCAGCTTCACCCGCCGGTGGCAGGAGGATGCCGACAACCCCGCTTTTTCCGCCAGTTCCGCTAGTGGCATGGTGGCGCGGCGTTGCAATTCGGCGAGGATGATTTTGTCAGATTTGTCGCGTTTTTCGAATTTCATGCCGAATAACTAGCACATTCCGGAATATTTTTCCAAGCCGGGCTATGTACAGCTGCAAGTTTGGAAGAAACCGCCAGCCATCTGCCCCTAGTCTCTGGCATCGCATCCAACGGAGAAAACCCATGCTCATCGGCCTGCCCAAGGAAATCAAAAATCACGAATACCGCGTTGGCCTGACACCGCTGTCGGTGCGTGAGCTGGTGCGCCATGGCCACAAGGTGATGGTGGAAAAGAATGCCGGTTCTGGGATCGGTTCTTCCGACGCAGATTACACGACCGCAGGTGCTTCGATCATTGACGGGCCGAAAGAGATTTTCGCCAAAGCCGACATGATCGTGAAGGTGAAAGAGCCGCAGGCTGCCGAGCGCGCCATGCTGCGTGACGGGCAGATCCTCTATACCTATTTGCATCTCGCTCCCGATCCGGAACAGACCAAAGATCTGGTGAAATCAGGTGCCATCTGCATCGCCTATGAAACGGTGACCAATGCCCGTGGCGGCCTGCCGCTGCTGGCCCCGATGAGCCAAGTGGCTGGCCGCATGTCGGTGCAGTCGGGCGCGCATTGCTTGGAAAAGGCGCAAGGCGGGCGCGGCATGTTGCTGGGCGGTGTTCCCGGCGTGGCCCCTGCCAAAGTCGTCATCCTCGGCGGCGGCGTGGTGGGCACCAATGCGGCAGCGATTGCGCTGGGCATGGGCGCTGATGTGACGATCATCGAACGTTCCACCGATCGGATGGAAGAATTGACCGCGCGTTTTGGCCTGTCGTTGAAGACGCTGTATTCCACCCAGAGTGTAATTGAAGACGAATGTGCCACAGCTGATCTGGTGATCGGCGGCGTGCTGATCCCAGGTGCTGCTGCACCCAAGCTGATCACCAAGGCGATGCTGAAAGACTGGAAGCCAGGCTCAGTATTTGTGGACGTGGCCATTGACCAGGGCGGCTGTGCCGAAACCTCACATGCCACCACCCATGCCGAGCCGACCTATGTGGTGGACGGTGTCATTCACTATTGCGTGGCCAACATGCCGGGCGGTGTGGCCCGCACTTCAACCTTTGCGCTGAACAATGCCACGCTGCCCTTCGCTGTGGCCATTGCCGACAAGGGCTGGAAAAAGGCGCTGGCTGATGATGCCCATCTGCGCAATGGACTAAATGTTGCTTCTGGCAAAGTGACCTACAAGGCTGTGGCCCAGGACCTTGGCTATGACTACGTTCCGGCAGAAAAGCTGACGGCTTAGGCCGCCAGCACCGCCACAGGCGCCAGGATCGCCAGGCCCATGCACAGGGCCAGGACGAAGAACAGCCGACGTGTCTTTCCGCGTTCAATGTCTCTCATGGGGAGCATTGTTCCCCGATTCTGCCTTTCGGAAAATGATTCTTTTCAAAGGCTTGGCGCTGGCTCGACATCTTAACAACCTCTTAACGGAGACAGTCGCGTCTCGTCTTGTTGTTGCTTTTAGATACCTTCGCCTGAGCCCCCGCTGAACCCTTGATTCATTTGGGATTCATGTGCGGCGCGACAGCAGCCTGCGGAAAAACCCTTGGGGCTGCGGTTGGGGGACAGGTGCGGGCGGCCTAGTTTTCGGCGCAGTGCCCGTAAGCCAAAGCGGCAGATCTTCGCTCAACAGGATGCCCGGAATCTTGCAGACTTCGCGGAACTCTTCGATGAAGGGCGCATAATAGGCCTCTGCCGCATCACGCAATTCGTCCGGCAACGTGATTTCACGAGCGGCATTGCGCTTGCTGCTAATCAGCGACGGATTGAGCTCTGCCGGATGGGGACCTATTCCCAGCCACCTGGTCAACAGGGACATGACCTGCGCCGGTCGGCTTTCGATGTCATCGAAGAATACGATCTTGAGATTGCAGTCCTGCAGCACGTCGCGGTAGCGCTTGATGGTTGCCGCATAATCCGAGAAAGCGCGGGTATAAACGTCGAACATTTGATAGGCGACGACGTCCATATTCCTCTCAGGGTCATCGTCCATGATCTTGCGGGTTGCAGACCAGGCGCGGTCGATGGGGTTCCTGGCCAAGAACAGGAGCGGCCTGCCTTCGAGATAATACTGCGCGGCTCGGATCTCCCCTTCGCTCAGCAATGAATAGCTGGGAGACACATCGGCCGAGTATTCCTTGTCCTCGTGCAGAGAGAACAATTCGGCGTAGTTATCGAGGCTCCAGTCACGGGTGTAGATTTTCCACCAGTGTTTGTCCCTGCCGCCAAAAAACAGCCAGGATTTCCGTGCCAACCGGTCGTATGCCTTACGGTCCAACACGCGGTTGCGCGGAAAACGGGCAAGGTAGTTGTACTCCTTGTTGCCCGGGAGCCAGAAACTCCCGTGCTCCTGGAGCGCCTTCGCAAGCCAAGTGGTTCCGGATCGCTGGGCGCCGATACAGATCAGGGTGGGATGCTTGAGCGGGATTTGCGTTTCAAGTGTTGTGCGGTCTTTGACAATGGCCGCTGACTTTGCGGGCTTAGGAGCAAGTTTCTGGGTGCTCTTGTTCACGGCCTGCGTATGTGCCGGGAAACAGAAGCCCACGACGCCCCAGGTTGGGTCGCGAAACAGCGGGCGGGCAAACCGCCGGCATTCGCCAAAACCAGGCACAAGATAGACTGGCTCAAACCTGTCGATTTCAGCCAGGGCATCCGCAGCACCCTTGTACTGGTGATTGCCTTCCCAAAGGCAATCATGGAACATGGCGAAGCCGCCTGACCCCAGCATGGGGCTGAAATAGGCGTAGTCGGTCATTACCGCATAGGCTGTGTTATCGCGATCAATGAACAGTGCATCGAGTTTTCGTTTGCCCAGCAACCGCGACATCTCGGACGCCGTGTCAATTTTCCGGGGGTCGCCCTTCAAAAAGATATAGTTTTGCCCCGACTTCAACCTGGATCGGATCATTGCATCGGCTGTTTCATCGGCGTTGGAAAAAACCCCGATCAGAAGGGCATCATCAGCAAGAAGGCTTGCTGCATATGCAAGGTTGCTGCGATCAGTCGTGCCGATTTCCGCATAGGTCCATTTTCCCTTTAACTTGCGGAAGGCGCGGACAATGTCTTGCATATAGGGTACAGACTGCCCCTCAACGAGGAACTCATGGCGGATGGCGTCCGCCTCTGCGATTTCGTCCGCGGACAAGGCATCCTTGCAAATCTTCAACCCTTCCGGAATTTCCCTGTAGGTTTCGAGAACGGGAGAAAACGGAGCGCCCATGCTGCGTTCCACGTCGCCAATGTCGGACCCGACAGACAGTGGCAATCCTGACGATTTTGGATCGTTCCCATTGTCCATCTGAAAAAGGCGTCCCCACGCAAAAAAGCAACGTGTGGTCACCCACACGTTGCGCCATTGTAATGTACTTAACCCTGCCAGATCAATGGTTCAGGTGGAGCAGTTGTTGGCGAGGCCGCCCTACTGCCCCTGCGCCAGCAGCGGTGTGATGCGCACCAGCGACACGCGGCGGTTTTCCGGTTCCGGATCAGCCGTCGGGATCTTCAGATATTCCTCGCCCAAGCCCACAGTGCGCAGGTTTTTGGCTGGAATATTGTAGTAGGTGGTCATCATCGTCTTCACGCTTTCGGCGCGCAGGCGCGACAGCTTGGTATTGTAATCGGTCGAGCCTGCCGCATCGGTGTGGCCCTCGATCATGAACACTTCCTTGGGATACTTCGCCACGATCTGCTCGATCAGGCTGGCAAGGCCGTCGAGGTGTGACAGCTCCTCCTCGCGCACGAAGCCTTCATTGTAGCCGAAGTGGATGGTGTCCACTTCGATACGGGGCAGCGCGTCACGCAGGTAAGGATCGGTCGCGATGTCACGCACCGAATGCTCGCGCTTGGCCTTGTATTTGGGCGGCGGCGCTGCGGTGAGCATGCGTTCCAGCGTGGCGTCATCGACTTCCGCAGCATAGGCATAACGCGGCTGGTCTTCATCCCAGTACTGGTCCGGATTGATCTCGATGTCATACTGTTCCTGCGACGCCTGGCGCTGCTTGGCGCGCTGCATGCGCTCCAGCTTCATGCGGTGGCGCAGGAATTCGCGGTCATAGGCCAGCGACTGGCGCCAGTAATCACGGTAGCTCGGATCATACTGGTCGTCGGTGACGGCGTCGTCATAGACCTGAATACGGCGCTGCAATTCCGAAATCTGCAGGTCACGCGGCGGACGCCGGTCGCCCAGCACATCTTCCGGCGGCGTGTCGTTGGAAATGAAGTTGAGCTGGATGTTGAAGTTCAGCTTCGGGCCCGACGGCGGCGGCGGCGGTGGTGGTGGCGGAGGCGGAGCCTTGGTTACAGCGACAGCCTGTTCGGCGATCTGCTGCTGCACCTTCGGATCGGGCGGCGGGGCAGCGGCAGCCTGCTTTTGCTTTTCCGATTCTGCGTTGGCGAGGCGCTGGCGCAGCACTTCGCGTTCCTTCATCAGCTTGCCGCGCACGGCACGTTCAGTCTCCTGCGAGAGCTGGTTGGCGGCGAGAAGTTCGCGCACATCTTCAAGGTGCTTGCGCAAGTCGTCATCGCTCAGCTTGGTAAGATCGGACGCATCTGCCAAGTAGGTCTTGGCCTTCTGTTCGGCGGCGGGATCAACCGGATTGGCGTCCAGCTGCTCCACCTTCTTGGCATCGGGTGGCGGCGGTGCTGGCGGTGGCGGGGCCGGCGCCACATCGGCAGCTTTTTCCAGAGGCTTCGTGGGCGGCGCTGCAGGCGCCTCTTCAGCGGTCTTTTTGGGTGGCTTGGCGGATGGCGTTGCGCCAGCGTCGCTCTTGCCATCAGCGGCTTGGGCATCGGTCTTGCCATCGGCAGTGGCCGCGGGCTTCGCGTCTGATGCGGCCTTGGCATCGGCGGCGGCCTTCGCGTCAGCAGCTGCCTGCGCATCTGCTGCAGCCTGAGCGTCGGCAGCAGCTTTCGCATCTGCTGCGGCCTTTTCATCGCCAGCAGCCTTGGCCTTGGCAGCAGCTTTTGCATCTGCAGCGGCCTGTGCATCGGCAGCGGCCTTGGCATCTGCTGCAGCCTGGGCATCGGCAGCGGCCTGCGCATCTTCAGCGGCCTTGGCTTTGGCTTCGGCAGCGGCCTTGGCGTCTTCCTTCATCTTGGCGAGCTTCTTGGCCTTGGCGGCGGCAGCGGCTTCCGCATCAGCGGCGGCTTTGGCATCAGCGGCAGCCTGGTCATCGACAGCCTGCGCCGGTTGTTCAGCCTGTTTGGGTGCTTCAGCCTTCTTCGGCTCTTCGGCCGGGGCACGCATGCCAATCTCGGCAACCGCGGCATTGGCCATGCCGACCAGCTTCACCCGCACATCCGGCGGCAAAGCGGGGTTGCCGGAAGCGCGGCGCAATTTCTTTTCATAGGCCTTGAGCTCATCCGGGCTCATCTGCGTGAGGTCCGGCTGCTCGTTCAAAAGCTTGGCCACTTCGGGCGGCAACTCAGCGGGTGCGGCATCCTGCGCGGGTTGCTCGGCCTGGGCCGGGGCTGCATCAGCGGGCGCATCCTGCTGGGCTTGAGCCAGTTTCAATTCTGGCTTGGCATTGCGCTTCATCTTGTTAGGCGCTGGCGCGGTGGTGGCTGTAGCGTCAGCGGCCTGATCCTGCTGCGGCTGAGCTTGAGCCGCCTGGCTGCGGGTATCGATCTCGGCCTTGGCCAGCTTGGTCTGTTCCAATAACTTGGCATGGACATCAGGCGGCAAGGCCAGCCCGTTCAGCGCCTGATGCAGGCGCATGTAGCGGCCCTTCAGCTCATTGTCGTCCATGTCCTTGACGTCGCGCGTGTCACCCAGGAGCTGCAGCAATGGCTTTGGCACGGCCACTTCGCCCTGATCCGTCGCCTGGGGGGCTTCTGCCTGTGCGAAGGCGTGAGCCGCCGGGAGAGAAAGTGCAATGCTGACAAGACTTGCCGCAAGCTTCAACTTCATGATTGTCATTCCTGCCTCTGAATCAGAATCACGCAAACTGCGTGAGCCCGTATACCTTAATTGCTTGTAAGGCGAAATTCAGGCTGTAGTGGGATGACTTAGAGGCGCCCTGCCTCAATGATGCGCTTCAGGAAGCCGCGCGTGCGCTCCATCTTCGGGGTGCCAAATATCTGTTCCGGCGGGCCTTCTTCATGCACCTGGCCTTCGTAAAGAAAGCAGACCTTGGAGGCGACTTCCTTGGCAAAGCCCATTTCGTGGGTGGCGAGCAGCATGGTCATGCCTTGGCTTGCAAGATCACGCACGATATTCAGCACTTCCGAGACAAGCTCTGGATCCAGTGCCGACGTGATCTCGTCCAGAAGCATTAGCTTCGGTTCCATCGCCAGCGCGCGCACAATGGCCACACGCTGCTGCTGGCCGCCGGAGAGGCGGTCAGGGAACGCTGTCGCCTTGGCTTCGAGGCCGATGCGCTTCAGCAGCACCATGGCCTTGGCCTCGGCTTCATCCTTCGACACGCCGAGAACCTTGCGGGGGGCGAGGGTGACATTTTCGAGCACCGACATATGCGGAAACAGGTTGTAGCTCTGGAACACAATGCCGACGCGCTGGCGCAGCTTGTTTACATCCACGCCACGGCCCGACACACGGTCACCCATCAGACGGATCTCGCCGCCCTGAATGCTTTCGAGCTGGTTGATGCAGCGCAGCAGCGTGGACTTGCCGCAACCGGATGGGCCGATCAGGCACACGACTTGATGCTCATTCACATTCAGGTCTAGCCCGCGCAGGATCTGCACCGGGCCGTAAGCCTTCTCGACCTTGGTCATTTCCAGAAATGCCATGGTCTAGCCCCCTGCCTTCATGCGGGCATTGTCACGTTCGACAAGCTTGTCCACAAGCCGCGCCTGCGGGATGGTGATGATGACGAACAGGAAGGCCACCACCGTCACCGCCGAAAGATTGAACGCGTTGGAGGCAATGATCTTGGACTGGTTGAAGGCGTCAGTCACGCCCAGCACCTGCACCAGGGCTGTATCTTTCTGCAGGCCGATAAAGTCATTCAGCAGCGGGGCCACGATGCGTCGCACGGCTTGCGGGACCACGACATGGCGCATGGTCTGCATATAGCTGAGGCCGAGGGAGCGCGATGCCATGAACTGGCTGTGGTGGATGCTTTCAATGCCGGCACGGTACACTTCGGCAACATAGGCACCATAAGTCAAAGTCAGCGCGATTACGCACCACCAGATCACATCGATGCGGACGGCAGCGGCACGTTCATGCACATCCATTGCGCTGAGATCGACAAACATGCCGACAATGGGCGTTAAAATGATTTCAGAGATTCCGGATGTCGGAATGCCAAAGCCGATGAGGTAAAGCGTCACAATGGCCGGAAGGCCGCGGAACAGATCGCAATAGGCAATCGCCAGCGCGCGGATCGGGCGGCCAGCGCGGCCGGGCGCGAGACGCGCCAGAGCAACGATCAGGCCCCAGACCAAAACCAGGATTTCAGCCACGACAAATATGAAAAGATTCTGGGTGAGGAAGCGCCAGGTTATCAGCCACCATTTGTCACGGATCAATGGCAAGCGGAAGAACGTATCGCCCACGGCCACATTGTTCATCAACACAAAGCAGACGAAGGCCAGCAGAATGAGAGCGAAGACGCCCCAGCCAAGTGTGATCTGCGCATATTCGCGCGCGTCCGCCGTTTCGATGCGGGCCTTGGTAATGTCTTTGGATGCCAGCGCCGAACGGGCGCGGCCTGCGCCAAACAGCGATTTCAGCGCCGGACGGAAAAGACTCGCCACGCAGAGAACCAGCACGGCGGCGATTGGCCAGAAGAAGCCGAACTCGGCCTGCATGTAGGAAAGCGCGTAATCAACGAGAAAAGCGGTGCCGATGGCGGCAGCGACGCAGACTGCGGCAAAGGCCACAGCGATCAGAGAGAGAAGGTCAGCCCTCTGATGGAGGGATGATGCGCCGTCAGACGGCGCATCGCTCTTGATGTCAGGTGATTTTGCCACCTTTTAGATCAGGGCTTCCAGACGGGAACCGAGGCGGGGTCTTTGCCCCAACTGGCAGCCAGATACTTGGCGCCCAGCTTGGTGATGGTTCCGTCATCCTTCATCGACTGGATGATCTTGTCGATGATGGGGTTGTTCGGGTTGCCCTTCTGGTAGATGCCGCCGTAGGTTTCGCCGGTCTGATACTGGCCGACAACCTTGTTGCCGCCCTTGCTCTCAACTTCCTGGGCGAGAACGATCGAGGTGTCGGTGATGGCGGCGTCAATCTGCTTGGCGCGCAGGGCGGCAAACATCGAGCCCTGGTCCGGATAGACTTGCGTGTTGGTGAGGCCGAGCTTGTCGGTGGCGAAGGCCATGCCGGTGGTGGATTGCTGCACGCCGACCTTCACCTTCTTGATGCTGTCTGCATCAACCGGTGCGTCGGCACGGGCGAGAACGCCAATGTCCGAGTTGAAGTAAGGTGTGGAGAAGTCGTGCACTTTCTTGCGCTCATCGGTGATCGAGATTTGCGAGAAGGCCACGTCGAAATCATGGGTCTGGCCAGCGATCAGCGGATCCCAATCGGTGTTGGCAACGACGAGCTTGTCATAGCCAGCGCGCCAGGCGATTTCGGCGGCCATGCAATATTCCATGCCGTCCTTGATGGTCTCCGGCGTGTCGCCATTCCACCAGACGGGGCCGGGCAGATTTGTTTCAACGGTGAACTGGCCGGCCTTGGCAGGCTTTTCAATTGGGAACGAACCCTTCTTTCCAGTGACTTCACAATTGCCGATCATATCGGCCGCGGTGGCCGAGACGGCCATGGCCACAAGGCCAGCAGCAGCCAGAAGTGCGAGTTTTGCAATGTTCATGATGTTTTACTCCAAAAAACTAGATGTATGGATTTAAAGCCAAAGTTGCCCCGGGTGACAAGCGAATTGTTTTCAAACCGTCGCAAGACTATGAGCCGGGAATGTCAGGCCCGTACAAAATTGCTGCCTTTTATCGGTTTGCGCCGCTGCCGGATTTTCGGGCGTTGCAGCCACCGCTGCTGGACGCACTGAAAGCCTTGGGCATTTGTGGCTCGGTGCTGCTTGCCGAAGAAGGCATCAACGGCACCATCGCTGGTCTGCCTGAAGAGATCGATCAAGCGTTGGGCGCCATCGCCAAGATTACCGCGATTTCATCTCTGGAGCCGAAATTTTCCTTCGCTGGCGACAAGCCATTCCGTCGGATGAAAGTGCGGCTGAAGAAAGAGATCGTGACCATCGGCAATGTGCGGGCCAATCCGAATGAAAAAGTCGGCACCTATGTGGAGCCCGCAGACTGGAATGCGCTGATCAGCGCGCCCGATGTGGTGGTAATCGACACCCGCAACGACTATGAATTCGGCGTGGGCACGTTCAAAGGCGCGCTTGATCCGCAAACCGAAAGCTTCAGTGAATTTCCCTTGTGGGTGCGCGAGAAGCTGAAGGCCAAGCCTGAAACGCGCATCGCCATGTTCTGCACAGGCGGCATTCGCTGCGAGAAGGCATCCGCCTTCATGTTGAATGAGGGCTTTGAGAATGTGTTTCACCTGAAGGGCGGGATTCTCAAATATCTGGAACAGGTGCCGCAGGAGCAGAGCCTGTGGGAAGGCGGCTGTTTCGTGTTTGATGAGCGCGTGGCCGTGGGCCATGGACTTGAAGTGATGGATTTCACCATGTGCCATGGCTGCCTGAAGCCGGTGTCGGCGGGAGACCGCTTGAGCCCTCTCTACGAAGAAGGCGTGTGCTGCCCTAGTTGTGCTGCGTCTCTCACACCGGAACAAAAGGCCTCCAACCGCGAACGCCAAAAGCAGGTCAACCTCGCCTCAAAGCGCGGCGCAAAACATTTGGGACCGGTGGAAGGTTAGCCTTGTCTGATTTGCCTCAATCGATGACTGAAATGGCGGAACGGGTGGTTTCTGCCCTGCCCCAGTTTCCGCGCCTGGCCGCGGTATTTCCCGCAACTTTCGCCAACACCTTCAGCACCACGCTGAAGTTAATGGAAGATGGCAGCACCTTTGTGATCACCGGTGATATTCCGGCGATGTGGCTGCGCGACAGCGCTGCGCAAGTGCGCCCCTATTTGCAGCTGGCGAAGCATGACTCGCAATTTGCAAAACTGATCGCCGGCGTGGTCAAGCGCCAGGTGGTCAATGTGCTGATTGATCCTTATGCCAATGCCTTCAACGAGGCGCCAAATGGCCATTGCTACAAGCGCGACGAGACGGATATGGGCCCGTGGATCTGGGAGCGGAAATACGAACTCGACTCGCTCTGTGCGCCCTTGCTGCTGGCGCATGACCTGTGGGCGGTGACGGGCGATGCAGGCCATATCGACCCGTTCTTCATGGCTGCGGCGCAAGTGATACTGGACACGATGGAGCGAGAGCAGCGCCACGAAAATTCATCTTACAGATTCCAGCGCGTCGATTGCCCGCCGACCGACACATTGGGCCATGATGGGCTGGGCAGCCCGGTGGGCTACACCGGCATGAGTTGGAGCGGGTTTCGTCCATCGGATGATAGCTGCCAGTATCACTATCTGGTGCCGTCCAACATGATGGCCGTGGTGGCGCTGCAGAAGCTTGCAGCCCTTCCCGTTGTCGATGCAGCTTTGAAAAGCCGTGCGCTGAAGCTCGCTGGTGAAATTCGCACTGGCATCGAAACGCATGGCAAAGTGCAGCATCCGGAGTTCGGCGAAATCTATGCCTATGAAGTGGATGGGCTCGGTAATTCCAACCTGATGGACGACGCCAATGTGCCGTCGCTGCTGGCCATGCCTTATCTCGGCTATTGCGAGCCTGATGATCCCACTTACCTTGCCACGCGCGCCTTTGCGCTGAGCGCGGCGAACCCATTCTATTTTTCAGGCGTCGCCGCGCGCGGCATCGGCAGCCCGCATACACCGCCGAACTCCATCTGGCCGATCGCGCTCTGCATGCAGGGCCTCACATCAAGCTCGCGCGCTGAACAACTGGCGTTGCTGAGCACACTGCTCGAGACTGATGGGGGCACCGGCCTGATGCATGAGAGCTTCGACAAGGATGACCCGGCTCAGTTTACGAGGCCCTGGTTTGCCTGGGCCAATTCGCTGTTCGCAGATTTCGTGATGCAGGTGGCGGGCGTTTAGCCCGTCCAGCCCAGCCCCGCCGCGATGCAGTTCATGGTGAGCAGCAGCGGCATGTTGGGCGCATCAGATGCTTTGCCATTGCTGCGGCTTTCGCGGAGCAATTTCACCTGCCACTGATTGGCCTGATCCAGCATTTCGCGCACCCGTTCGAAGCGGCGGCTGAAGGAGTTGAAGCGGGCGCACAGCACCTTGTCACCGGATAGTTCAAGGATCACTTTCGAGGTGCGCCTGTGCTCGTGACTGATCAGCGCGAACAAGCGCTCGGCATCGTTGCGGTTCTGCACCAGCGAGGCATATTGCTCGGCCACTTTCATGTCAGCGAGGAACAGTGACTTTTCCACCTCGTCGATGGCGAGCCGGAAGCCCGGCGACTTCACGAACATTTCACGCAGCAGCTTGAGGCCATCGCCGCCGCGCGCAGAGAGGAAATCATCCAGCGCATAACCAAGGCCGAACCAGCCGGTGAGCAAATGGCGGTTCTGGCTCCAGGCAAACACCCAGGGAATGGCGCGCAGATCGCTCAAGCCCTTGGCGCCGAAGCGGCGTGACGGACGCGAGCCGATCTTGAGCAGCGCCAGTTCTTCCACCGGGCTGGATTGCTGGAAATAGGTGATCAGCGCCGGGTCCTGCGCCAGTTTCTGGTAGGCGTTGAACGACATGCGCGCGATGTCTTCCACCGCCGCTTGATGCACCGGATTGAGGCGGCGTGAATCTTCCACCTTCGTCTTCAATGAATGCAGCAGCACCGCAGAGGTCAAGGTTTCCAGATTGGTTTGCGCGGTGCCGCGATTGGCGAATTTGGAAGAGACGACTTCGCCCTGCTCCGTGACGCGCATGCGGCCGCCCACAGTGCCGCCGGGTTGAGCTGCGATGGCGCGGCCTGCCGGTGCGCCGCCACGGCTCACAGAGCCGCCACGGCCATGGAAGAAGGAGATGGCAATGTCGGATTTTTCACCCACGCGGATCAACCGGCGCTGTGCCTCGAACAGTTCAAAATTGGCGCAGAAGAAGCCGCCGTCTTTGTTCGAGTCAGAGTAGCCCAACATGATTTCCTGGCAGCCGCCCGCCGCCTTCACCGAGTTCTGCACGATGGTGTTGGTCAGCAGGTCTTCCATGATGCCAGGGCCGGCGCGCAAATCGGGAATGGTTTCAAACAGCGGCACGACGCGAATGCGACAGGTCTCACAGGATGTGCTGTCGGAGAACAGGCCGGTATATTTGGCCAGAAGATAAAGCCCCAGAATGTCATCCCCACTCTGCGTCATCGACAGGATGAAGGTGCCGATGGCTTTCGGGTCCGGGCCGTCCAGTGTTTCACGGATGAGATCGAGCAGGCCAAGCAATTCCTGGGCTTCCTCGGAGAGGTCGCGGAACTTTGGCACGAAGCTCATCGGCTTCGACAGCTCACCCCTGATCCAGGCACCCCAAGCTTCGGAATGCACCGGCGGTGCATCTTCCTTGGCGAGTGGATTCATCTTGCGCCAGATTTCGGCAAGTACCCGGTTGGTGACAGTGGTGTTCTGGCGCAAATCAAGGCTGGCGGTGCGGAAGCCGAAGACCATCGCCTCCCAACGCACCGGGCGCACGATCGAAACGGCAAGGCCCGCCGCTTTCATTTCAGCCAGGGCTTCTTCGGCCTTGAGCAGCAGGCCGATCAGTTCTTCCACATTGGCCAATGGCTTGGCAGTGAGATGCGCGTCGAAGGTGGAAGCCAGGCGTTCACGCAGTGCGGTGAAATAGTGCCGGAAAGGTTCACCCACATTGCGCTGGCGCAGCGCTTCAGCGCGGCCAGTAAAGGCCAACTGATCTTCGATCAGTTTTGAGAAATCCAGCGGGATGGGCATTTCCGCCGTTGAGATCGAGATCAACTTGCTCAGCTCGCCGAGCTTCATATCGAGGCGCTCGACCGAGGCGCGGGCATTGGCATCCAGCGCACTCTTGGTGGTGGCCACGGTGACAAAGGGGTTGCCGTCGCGGTCGCCGCCGATCCAGGTGGAGAATTTGAGTGGCGGATTGATCGACAGCGCCTGCTCCGGATAGTGGCGCAGAACGGCAGCTTGCAGAAGGTCACAGACGGCAGTGGTGCGGTCAAACAGAGCGTCGCGGAAGAAGTGCAGGCCCCAGGCCACTTCGCTTTCCACCGTGGGCTTTTCGGCGCGCACTTCGCCCGTCATCCAGAGGAGATCAATTTCATTGCGCAGCTGGAACAGCAGGCCTTCGCGCTCACGCGGCGTCCACCGCGGGCTTTCGAGTTCATAGAGCTTCAGATAAATGCGGCGGTGGATTTCCAGCACGGTGACGCGCTTGGCCTCGGTCGGATGCGCGGTGATGGTGGGGCCGATGTCGAGAATGCTCAACATCTTCTGCAACGCCTCGCCGGTCACGCCACTGGCGGCGGCCTGCGCCACAGATTGCGAGAGCGAGCCGCCGACGGAATCCGGGCCGGCCTGCTTTTCCACGCTGCGGCGGTTGCGGATCGCGGCGTTTTCTTCCGCGATGTTCATCAGCTGCAGCCAGATGCCGATCACCTGCAAGGCATGCTCGACCAGATGCGGCGGGATGGCATCGGCACCGGTGGCATTATCGAGGATGGAAAGCACTTCCGGTTCGCGGGTTTTGATCACCTGCCGCAACAGGTCGCGCAGCAGGGCGGTCAGCTCATCAATGTAATTGGTATCTTCCACAGGCGCCGGGGAAATCTTGTTCATCAGGAATTTGTGCGCCGCAACATTACGGGAGTCAAGAGTGCTGCATTTGCGTGGGCGATGACAAACCGTTAAGGAGCGCGCCATGTTGATGATTTCTGAAATTACCTACCGGATTGGCGGGCGGCTTTTGCTGGAAGATGCCTCTGCCGTGATCCCGGCCGGGCACAAGGTGGGCCTGGTGGGGCGCAATGGCACGGGCAAATCAACCCTGCTCAAATTGATTCTGGGCGAAATCGCTGCGGAATCCGGCGAAACCTCGGTGCCGCGCAATGCCAAGATCGGCACGGTAGCGCAGGAAGCGCCGGGCGGCGAGGAAAGCCTGCTCGATGTAGTGATGGCGGGCGACAAGGAACGCGCCGCTCTCATGGAAGAATCGCTGACCGCGCATGACCCGCACCGGATTGCCGAAATTCAAACCCGGCTGGCCGACATCGACGCCTATTCGGCGGAGGCGCGTGCGGCGACGATTTTGTCTGGCCTCGGCTTTTCGGAAGAAGTGATGCGCGGGCCCTGCTCGGCACTGTCCGGCGGCTGGCGCATGCGCGTGGCTTTGGCGGCGGCCCTGTTCGGCGCGCCTGACGTTCTGCTGCTCGACGAGCCCACCAACTATCTCGATCTGGAAGGCACAATCTGGCTGCAGTCCTACATCCGCGATTATCCGCATACTATTCTGTTGGTCAGCCATGACCGTGATCTGCTGAACGTGGCGGTGAATGCCATCCTGCATCTCGATGGGCAGAAGCTCACGCTCTATCAGGGCGATTACGACACGTTCGAGCGTCAGCGCCGTGAAAAGCAGGCACTGAATGCCAAGATGAAAAAGAAGCAAGACGACCAGCGCGCGCATATGCAGGCGTTTGTTGATCGCTTCAAGGCCAAGGCGTCGAAGGCACGCCAGGCGCAAAGCCGCATGAAGGCGCTCGCCAAGCTGGAGCCGATTGCCGACATGGTGGAAAACCGTGTGGCACCCTTCATCTTTCCGAACCCGCAGAAGCAGCTGGCACCGCCCGCCTATTCCTTCGACAAATGCGGCGTGGGCTATGGCGAACGCGTTGTGTTGCGCAATATCTCGCTGCGCATGGACCCGGATGACCGCATCGCGCTGCTCGGCTCCAACGGCAATGGCAAATCCACTTTTGCGAAACTGCTGATCGGCCAATTGAAACCAATGCTGGGCGAAATGCATCATCATTCGCGCATCACCATTGGTTACTTTGCTCAACACCAACTGGATGAAGTGGACGAGAACCGCACGCCGTTTGAATATGTATCAAGCCTGATGCCCGATGCGCCGGTGGCACAGCGGCGCGCCAAGCTGGGTGCCGTCGGCTTCGGCGCGCATCTGGCCGACAGCAAATGCGGCACGCTTTCGGGCGGTGAGAAGGCGCGGCTGCTGTTCTTCCTTGCCACCTTCCATGCGCCGCATATTCTGGTGATGGACGAACCCACCAACCATCTGGATATCGATAGCCGCGAAGCGCTGATCCTGGCGATAAATGATTATGAAGGTGCTGTGGTGCTGATTTCGCATGATCGCCATATCATTGAAACTTGTGCGGACCGCCTGTGGCTGGTGCGCGACGGCACGGTGGCGCCTTATGACGGCGACATGGATGACTACACCAATCTCGTTTTGGGCCGTGATGCCTATGTGAAGAAGGCTGCAGCGCCCAAGGCCGTGAAGGTGGAGCCTTCGCCCAGCGCCAAGAAGCAGGCCGTGGTTCTTGATGGCAAGATCGAAAAGCTGCGCGAGAAGATTAACATTCTAGATGCTGCATTGGCTGATCACACGATCTATGCCGAGGCGCCGAAGAAGGCTGCTGACTTTGCCAAGCTGCGCCGGCAGCTGTCGGCTGAACTCGATGAGCTGGAAACGCTCTGGCTGGTGGCGGAGGGGGCATGACTTTCAGCGCGCTCAGCATTCTTGCACTTGCAATCTTCATCAGCGCCTATGTGCTGGTGATGCTGGAAGAGGTGATCCACCTCAAGAAGTCGAAGCCTGTTGTGGTCGCTGCCGGTTTGATCTGGCTGGTGATTGGCCTGGCGCATCCCGGCGCGCATGATCTTGAAGAAGCGGCAAGCCATCTGCTGGCTGAATATGGCGCGCTGTTCCTGTTCCTGCTGGTGGCTATCACCTATGTGAACACGCTGGAAGAACGGCGCGTGTTTGATGCGCTGCGGGTGAAGCTCGTGCAATCCGGCCTGTCATATCGTGGGCTCTATTGGTTGATCGGCGTTTTGTCCTTCCTTTTGTCAGGTGTTCTCGACAATCTCACCACCACGCTCGTTATGGGTGCGATTGCGCTGGTGGTCGGCAAGGGTGCTCCTCGTTTCCTGGCCGTCACATGCGTGTCCATCGTGGTTGCGGCCAATGCGGGCGGCGCCTTCTCGCCCTTTGGTGACATCACCACGCTGATGGTGTGGCAGAAGGGCAAGGTGGCCTTCTTTGAGTTCTTTGACCTTTTTGTGCCCTCGGTAATCAACTGGCTGGTGCCCGCAGTGCTCATGGGCCTTGCGATGGAACGTGGCGCGCCTTCGGCGAAGGTCGATGCAGTGCGCATGAAGCCCGGCTCCATCGGCGTGATGGTTCTGTTTGCGATTTCGATCGCGTTGGCCATTTCTTTCCACAGCGTGCTCGGCCTGCCTCCTGCGCTGGGCATGATGTTGGGCCTCGGTCTGTTGCAGCTCTGGGCTTACTATTTGCAGCGCGCCGCCAAGCGCAGTGGCAATGGCGACATGGTGCTGGATGCCTTCCGCCAGATTGAAAGGGTGGAATGGGATACGCTGCTGTTCTTCTTCGGCATCATCTTCGCAGTGGGGGGCTTGGGCTATCTCGGCTGGCTGGGCTTGGCCAATACCACGCTCTATGGGCAGTTCGGGCCGACCACAGCGAATATCGTGATCGGGCTTTTGTCGGCGGTGCTCGACAATATTCCGCTCATGTATGCGGTGCTGGCGATGGACCCGGCGATGAGCCACGGCCAGTGGCTGTTGATCACGCTGACCTGCGGCGTGGGCGGCAGCCTGCTTGCTGTGGGTTCAGCCGCCGGTGTGGCACTGATGGCGATTGCGGGCGAACACTATGGTGTCATCAAGCACCTGAAATGGAGTTGGGCGATTTTACTTGGCTATGCTGCCAGCATCGGCACCCATCTCATGCTCAACGCATCGCTGTTCTAGGCGACCTGCCCGGCTTCCCAGCCCATGATGGCCTTTTTGCGCGTCAGGCCCCAGTGATAGCCAGTGAGCGCGCCGCTCTTGCCGATCACCCGGTGGCAGGGCACCACGAAGGAAATCGGGTTGCGGCCCACGGCAGCGCCCACGGCGCGCGCCGCCAGCGGCTTGCCCAGATTGGCGGCGATGTCACCGTAGGACACGGCCTTGCCGCAGGGAATCTTGAGCAGCGTTTCCCATACACGGATTTCGAAATCACTGCCGATCATGGTGATGCGCAAGGGTTGCCCATCGCGGATATTGCCAAACACGCGGGCCACATAAGGCGCGGTGCGGGCTGAATCCTCCGTGTACTGAGCATTGGGCCAGCGGCGCATCATGTCTTCCAGCGCTGCTTTCTCGCCGCCTTGATCAGCGAAGGAAAGCCCGCACAGGCCGTGCTCCGTCACCATCGCCAGCGCGATGCCGAAGGGCGATGGGTGGAAGCCGTAGTAGATCGCCAGCCCTGCCCCCTTGGCCTTGTAAGCCCCGGGTGACATCGCTTCATGCGCGATGAAAAGATCATGCAGGCGGCCCGGGCCAGAGAGGCCGGAATCAAGTGCTGCATCAAGGATCGAGGCCGAGTCTTTCAACAGATTGCGGGCGTGATCCAGCGTCAGCGCCTGCAGGAAGGCCTTGGGCGTGAGGCCTGCCCAGCGGGTGAAGAGCTTTTGCAAAGCGTCTTCGCTGAGGCCAACAGGTGCAGCCAGCTCGGCCAGTGAGGGTTGATCGCGCCAGTCGCTGGTTAGATGTTCCAGAACTGAGCGGACCTTTGCGTAATCGTCGAGGGGGGATGTGTTTTCCATGATCAGAAACTAGGCGTGCGGCGGGAATGATTCCACCCGGTTTACGCTCAAGTCAAATCTTCGGACGCACCAATGCGGCCTGCAAGCGTTTTGCCAAAGCCGCGCGTTCCTCAGCACCCAGGAAGCTTGCGATCTCGAACTTTTTGCCGTGCGAGACGATAAACAGCCGGCCCGTCAATTCGCGCTCTTCATCACGCTCCAGCTCAATTCGAATCCAGCGGCGGTTGAAGTTGCGGCGGATTTCGCCCTTCCGGCTGCTGTGGATCACGAAGACCTCGTCGCCCTCAAAGATGATCTGCTCGCTCTGCGCGGCACTTCTGTTGTTGAGCGCGAAGGCCACAAAAACCAGCACCACATCCAGCCCGAGAAAACCGAAGACCGGCCAGGCATGCAGCGACCAGAAGAAAATGCCGATGACGAGGTTGGAGGTAATCACCGCGCCCAACACCACGCGCAAGCCAAAGCGGCTCAAAGACCGGTGTGGATAAAGCGTGACGCTGAAACTGTCGGCTTTTGCGTTGGCCATCACATAGGCATAAGACGAGTGGACGTTGCCGCCAAGAAATGAAAATGCATGCCTGCCCGGATGAAACCAGCACAGATCGAAGAAATGTTCCGGCGCTTTCAGGCGGCCAATCCGGAGCCAAAGGGCGAGCTGCATTCGGTCAATGATTTCACTTTTCTGGTCGCGGTGGTGCTTTCGGCGCAAGCCACTGATGCGGGCGTGAACAAGGCGACGAAGCCGCTATTTGCGAAAGTCGATACGCCGGAGAAAATGCTGGCTTTGGGCGAGGATGGTTTGCGCGAGGCGATCAAGACCATCGGGTTGTTTCGCGGCAAGGCCAAGAATGTAATCGCGCTCTCCAAGGCGCTGGTCGAAGCGCATGGCAGCAAGGTGCCTTCCTCGCGCGATGCGCTGGAGCTGTTGCCCGGCGTGGGCCGCAAGACGGCCAATGTGGTGTTGAACATCGTGTTCGGCGAGCCGACGATTGCGGTGGATACGCATCTGTTCCGCCTGGGCAACCGGCTGGGCATTGCGCCGGGCAAGACGGTGCTGGAGGTGGAATTGAAGCTGCTGAAAGTGGTGCCGAAGCCCTATCTGCGCCATGCCCATCATTGGCTGATCCTACATGGGCGGTATATCTGCAAGGCACGGAAGCCGGATTGCTGGCGGTGCATTGTCGAGGATCTGTGCCCGTTCAAGCCGAAGACGCCAGCGCCGGGGTGATTACTTCCCGCCTTTGAAGAAATGCAGAAAGTAGCTCGTCGCGAAAACAGGTGTGACGAAATTGAGGAAGGGCACCATGGCGAGCGCACCGGGGATGATTCCCGCAATCCAGACGCGCAGGGCATTGTCGCGGCGCAGGGTTCGCGCCTGTTCCAGCGGCATGTAACGCGCCGCTGCCATTTCGAAATATTCGCGCGAGATCAGATAGGAATTTGCCGCGAGGATGAGTGCCGCGCCGAAGCCGCCGAAGAAGACCAGAGGCAGCACCACGATGTTGATGCCCAGAGCCAGTGCGGCAAATTTCAACGCCAGAAAAAATCCGGTGATGGCGGTCAAAGGTTTGCCCGGGCGGTCCGATGGATAGTGGCGCTTCTCCACCTTCTCATTGATCGAATCCTGAAACAGACCGGCGAACAAAGCCGTGACCGGAGCCATCAGGAAAAAGAAAGCAGCAAAGAGGCCAAGCCCCGTTGCTACCTGGAGCGTGGTGAGCAGCCACGGCCATGGAATCAGCGTTACAAAGGACAACGCGAATTCGATGCCGAACCACAGGGCGGCAAACAGCACGATGGAAAGCGCGATCGATTTCCACAGCATGCCGCGCAGCTCGGGCGAGGTGATGTCATTGATGGCGTTGAACAGGGCTTTCAGCATCGCGCATAGCTAGGAAGTGCCAGTTGTTTCCGCAAGGGCGATCCGCTAGGGAAAGCCCATGAATATGAAAGAATTTGACGTACTGACCATCGGCAATGCCATTGTCGATGTGATTGCCAAGGTCGATGATGGCTTTGTGGTGCGCGAGAAGCTGGTGAAGGGTTCGATGAACCTGATCGACGAGCCGCGCGCCGAACAGCTTTATGGCGTGATGGGCCCGGCGGCGGAAACCTCCGGCGGTTCAGCCGGCAACACCGCCGCAGGCGTCGCCAGCTTCGGCGGCAAGGCTGCCTATTTTGGCAAGGTCAAGGAAGACCAACTCGGCGCGATCTATGCGCATGACATGAAATCCATCGGCGTGCATTTTGCTACGCCCAAGGCCAAGGACGGC
This sequence comes from Aestuariivirga litoralis, assembly GCF_015714715.1. NCBI lineage: Bacteria > Pseudomonadati > Pseudomonadota > Alphaproteobacteria > Hyphomicrobiales > Aestuariivirgaceae > Aestuariivirga > Aestuariivirga litoralis. Next base: position 1,300,196 of record NZ_WAHS01000001.1, read on the forward strand.
CCGGCCACGGCGCGCTCCTTCATTCTGGTGACGCCGGATGGCGAACGCACGATGAACACTTATCTCGGCGCTTGCGTGAACCTCTCGCCTGCCGATGTGGATGCAGAAGTCGTGAGGGCCGCCAAGGTCACTTATATGGAAGGCTATTTGTGGGACAAGGATCAGGCCAAGGATGCGTTCCGCGCCGCTGCCAAGATTGCCCATGAAGCGGGGCGGATGACCTCGATCACGCTGTCGGATTCCTTCTGCGTGGAACGGCACCGCGATTCATTTCTCGATCTGATCAAGGGCTCCATCGACATCGTTTTCGCCAATGAGAGCGAGATCAAGTCGCTCTACAAGACGCAGAATTTTGATGGCGCTGCTGATGCGATCAGCAAGCATTGCCCGCTGGCGGTTCTCACCCGTTCGGAAAAAGGATGCATCGTGGTGAAGGGCAAGGAGCGTGTCACCGTGCCGGCCCATCCGGTCGACAAAGTTGTCGATGTGACGGGCGCTGGCGATCTGTTTGCATCGGGCTTCCTGTTCGGCCATACGCGCGGCCTGCCGCTTCGCCAATGCGCCGCCTTGGGTTCGCTGGCGGCGGCTGAAGTAATTTCCCATACGGGTGCGAGGCCCGAAACCAATTTGCTGAAACTTGCCCAATCCAACGGGCTGATCTGAAAGGTTCTCCATGCGTCCTTCCGGCCGAAAGCCAGACCAAATGCGCGATGTTTCATTCACGCGCGGCTTCTCCAAACATGCCGAAGGCTCATGCCTGGTCAAATTCGGCAATACCCATGTGCTGTGCACGGCCTCGCTGGAAGAGCGCGTGCCACCGTGGCTGAAGGGCGGCGGCAAGGGTTGGGTCACGGCGGAATATGGCATGCTTCCCCGCGCCACCGGCGAGCGCATGAAGCGCGAAGCCGCTTCCGGCAAGCAATCTGGCCGCACCCAGGAAATCCAGCGTTTGATTGGGCGCAGCTTGCGCGCGATTGTTGATCTCAAAGCAATGGGCGAGCGGCAGATCACGCTGGATTGCGATGTGATCCAGGCCGATGGCGGCACCCGCACGGCGGCGATCACCGGCAGCTTTATTGCGCTGTCGGATTGCATCACCTGGATGAAGGCGCGCAGCATGTTCAGTGCCTCGCCGATCAAGGATCATGTGGCCGCGATTTCCTGCGGCGTGCATGGCGGCCAGGCTGTGCTGGACCTTGATTATGATGAAGACTCCACCGCTGAGACCGATGCGAATTTTGTGATGACGGGTTCTGGCGGCATCATTGAAATCCAAGGCACCGCAGAAGGCGAGCCCTTCTCGGAAGAAATGCTGGGCCAGCTGCTGGGCCTTGCTAAGCACGGCATCGGGCAATTGGTCGATATGCAGAAGAAGGTGCTGGCGGGTGCGTAAACTCTCCGGCCAGACCATCGTCATCGCCACCCACAACAAGGGCAAGCTGGAAGAGTTTGCCGAGTTGCTGGCGCCTTATGGGGTGAAGACGAAATCGGCTGGCGAGTTGGGATTGCCGGAGCCTGTCGAAACCGAAAGCACCTTCACCGGCAATGCCAAGATCAAGGCACTGAGCGCGATGAAGGGCTCCGGCCTGATCGCGGTGGCGGATGATTCCGGCCTGTGCGTGGATGCGCTGAATGGTGATCCAGGTGTTTACACGGCTGATTGGGCTGGGCCTTCGCGCGACTGGAGCCAAGCGATGCGGCTGGTCGAAGAGAAGTTGCAGGCTGCGAAAGCCACCTCGCCCGAGCAGCGCAAGGCACAATTCAAATGCACGCTTTGCGTGATGTGGCCGGATGGCGAGACGCGGTTCTTTGAAGGTGTGGCACCCGGCGTTTTGGCATGGCCGCCGCGCGGCGCGCTGGGGCATGGCTATGATCCGATGTTCGAACCCGATGGCGGTGCTGGCAAAACCTTTGCCGAAATGACGCATGAGGCGAAGAACGCACTGTCGCACCGTGGCCGCGCGCTGGAGAAGCTCGTTGCAGAACTCCTCTGACTTCGGAGTCTATATCCACTGGCCCTTCTGCAAGGCCAAATGCCCGTATTGTGACTTCAACAGCCATGTGCGCCATGAAAGCGTAGATTCCTCACGCTTCGGCCGTGCGCTGGTGCGTGAACTCAGCCACATGAAATCACTCGCGCCGGATAAAATCGTCACCAGCATTTTCTTTGGTGGCGGCACGCCGAGCCTGATGCCGCCTGCTGTGGTGGCGCAGGTTCTCGATCATGTCGCCAAGCTTTGGCCGGTGGCTGATGATGCGGAGATCACGCTCGAAGCCAATCCCACCAGCGTTGAAGCAGAGAATTTTCGCGGCTACCGTGCGGCAGGTGTGAACCGCGTTTCTGTCGGCGTACAGGCGTTGCATGAGGCCGACCTCAAAGCGCTGGGCCGGCAGCACACACCGGATGAAGCGCTGGCTGCGTTCAGACTGGCGTCACAAATTTTTCCGCGCACCTCGTTCGACTTGATCTATGCGCGGCCCGGCCAGACAGTCACGATGTGGAAGGAAGAACTGACGCGCGCGCTGGGTGAGCAGCAGGGCCACATGTCGCTCTATCAACTCACCATCGAGCCGGAGACACGCTATTTCGATCTGTTTCAGGCTGGCAAGCTCATCGTGCCGAATGAAGATGATCAGGCCTCGCTGTTTGAAGTGACGCAGGAGCTGACCGAGAAGGCGGGCCTCACGGCCTATGAAGTTTCCAACCACGCCAAACCTGGCCACGAAAGCCGGCACAATCTGACTTACTGGCGCTATCTGGATTATGCCGGCGTCGGCCCCGGCGCGCATGGACGGCTGCAAGGCAAAGCCACGGCTTGCATCAAGCATCCTGAAACCTGGGCGCAGGCGGTTGAGACGCAAGGTCACGGCATGGCCGAGCAGACTGATTTGACTCCGGCCGAGCAAGCGCCTGAATATCTATTGATGGGCATGCGGATCAATGAGGGCCTCGACATGGTGCGCCACGCCATGCTGTCTGGCCAGCGGATGGATGAGGGGCGCATTCAGGCCTTGGAAGCGCTCGATCTGGTGAAGCGCGAGGGCAATCGCTTGAGCACCACATCACGCGGGCGGCCGCTGCTCAATGCCATCATCCGCGAACTCAATGGCTGAGAAATTCTTTCACATCGGGCCGACACAACACATGGCGCCCAGTCTAGCGCCCGGGCTGCATGTGACGGCAACGCCCATCGGTAATCTGGGCGACATGACCTTGCGCGCGCTGGCCACGCTGGCCGCCGCCGATGTGGTTCTGTGCGAGGACACGCGCGTCACCGTGAAGCTGCTCGAACGCTATGGCATCAAAGTGCCAATGCGGCCCTATCATGAGCACAATGCCGAAAGCGTGCGGCCCGCGATCATCGAAGCGCTGAAAAATGGCGGGGCCTATGCGCTGGTTTCGGATGCCGGCGTGCCGCTGGTTTCTGATCCCGGTTACCGGTTGGTGCGCGCCTGCATCGATGAGAATATCGCCGTCACCGCCCTGCCCGGCGCTTCGGCCACGCTCACTGCATTGGCGCTCTCCGGATTGCCGACTGACAGGTTCACCTTCATCGGCTTCCTGCCGCAAAAGCAGAAGGCGCGGCGTGATCTTCTAACGGATTTTAAGTCCGTTCCGTCTACACTCATCGCCTTTGAAAGCCCGCACCGGGTGATCGAGGCGCTGGCCGATATCGAAGCGGTTTTACAGAATCGAAACATGGCCTTGGCGCGTGAACTTACCAAGCTGCATGAAGAGGTTTTGCGGGGGAGCGCCGCTGACATCCGCGCCGTGCTGGAAGCGCGCGACAGTGTAAAAGGCGAGATCGTGCTGGTGATCGGCCCGCCGGATGATGCGCCGGAGGAAGCCAGCGAAGACGAGATCGAAGACGCGATCAGTGATGCGCTGAAAGATCTCTCCGCCAGCAAGGCGGCGGCACTCGTTTCGAAAACTTTCGGCCTGCCCAAGGAAGATATTTACGCGCGCATTCTGAAGCGCAAAAGCGATGCGCAAGAGCCGTGAACAAGCCGAGCGGCGCGGGCGGCTGGCGGAAGCCTCCGCCCTGCTCCTCATGCGCCTGAAAGGTTACCGCCTGCTGGCCCGGCGTTTCAAGACGGCGCAAGGCGAAGTGGATTTGATCATGCGGCGCGGCGACACCACCGCCTTCATCGAAGTGAAGGCGCGCAGCCGGCATGATGATGCGGTGACCTCGGTGACCCCCTATCAATCGCGGCGCATTGCATCCGCTGCGGGTCTCTGGATGGCGCGCGATGCCACCTCCAATCTCGGCCCCTGCCGGTTTGATATTGTTGCAGTGAACGCGTATCTATGGCCGTCTCACATCCCGAACGCGTTTCCCGGAGTTTTTTGAATGAACCTGAAAGTTGCCGTGCAGATGGACCCCATCGAGTCCATCGATATTTCCGGCGATTCCACTTTTGCCATCATGCTGGAGGCGCAGGCGCGCGGGCATTCGCTGTTCTATTACCAAACGAAAACGCTGGCCTATGCCGATGGCACGCTCACGGCCTTCGGCCAGGACATCAAGGTGAAGGACGAGAAGGGCGCGCATTTCACTGCCGGTGAAGCGCACCGCATCGATCTCTCCACCCAGAACGTGTTGCATATGCGGCAAGACCCACCGTTCGACATGGGTTACATCACCGCCACGCACTTGCTCGATCTGATCCACCCAAAAACGCTGGTGGTGAACAACCCGACCGAAGTGCGCAATGCGCCGGAAAAATTGTTCATCCTGAAATTCAAGGATCTGATGCCGGAGACTTTGATCACCCGCGATGTCGGCGAGATCGACAAATTCCGCAAGGCGCATGGCGATATCATCCTGAAGCCGCTTTACGGCAATGGTGGTGCGGGCGTGTTCCGCACCCATGGCGAAGACCAGAATTTCACTTCGCTGCTCGAGCTGTTCGCTTCGGCCTACAAGGAGCCTTACATCGCGCAGAAATATCTGCCGGATGTGAGGAAGGGCGACAAACGCATCATTCTGGTGGATGGCAAGGTGGCGGGTGCGATCAACCGCGTGCCAGCCGCAACCGACAACCGTTCCAACATGCATGTCGGCGGGCGCGCCGAGCCCACCGAGCTGACCAAACGCGAGCATGAAATATGCGAGGCGATAGGTCCGGAGCTGAAGAAACGCGGGCTTATTTTCACCGGCATCGATGTGATCGGCGATTACATGACAGAAATCAATGTCACCTCGCCCACTGGCATTCGCCAGGTGAAGCGCTTCGGCGGAGCCGATATTGCCGCACTCATTTGGGATGCCATCGAGGCACGGCTGTGAGCGAACTTAAACTTGTCGCCTTCGATGCCGACGATACGCTCTGGCATAACCTGATCCATTTCGAAAAAACCGAAGCGGAATTCGGCAAGATGTTCGCTGATTACCTGCCGGTGGCCGAGGCGACCAAGGTTCTCACCGAAATGGAAAAGCGCAATATCGGGCTCTATGGTTTCGGGGTGAAAGGTTTCACGCTGTCGATGATCGAGTCAGCCATTAATATCACCGGCGGCAAGATTGACGGCGGCACCATCACCAAGCTGATGGATATGGGCCGCGCCATGCTGGACCATGAGATCGAGCTTCTGCCTTACGCTGAAGAAACGCTCAGTGCGCTGGCACAGGAATTCAAGCTGCTGCTGATCACCAAGGGCGATCTGCACCACCAGGAACGCAAGGTGCTGGCGTCGGGCTTGGCGCATTATTTTGAAGGCGTGGAAATTGTTTCCGACAAGAAGCCGGCCACTTATGAGAAAATCTGCAAGCGCTATGGCGGCAGCACCGCCACCACCTTGATGGCCGGCAATTCGATCCGCTCGGATGTGCTGCCGATGATCACCGCCGGCGGCTATGGCTGCTACGTGCCCTTCCCGATTCTCTGGGATCATGAACACGAAGAGGTACCCAAGGAAACTTCGCGTTATTTCGAGGTGGAAGATTTGCGCGGCGTGGCCGATGTGGCGCGCAAGATTATCGCCTGAGCCGCAATCACGTTCTTGCCGTTGAAGGTGACGGAGGGTGAGCCGTAGAGCTCATAGCCGTCCTCAAGTGCCGCCGACAAGCGCTCGCAAAAGCTTTTGTCATCAGGCCCGGTGAGCAAGCGGTAACGCAGTTTTGGTGTCACGCCAGGTTTTGCCATTTGCCGTTCTCGTCCATTTTCCAATAGCTGATGGCGTGGCCTTCAGCCTTTCGCTTTTTCCATTCATTCCGGGCACTTGCAAGTGCGTCCTCAGAATTCGAATCAAACAGGATCAGCGCGCGCTCAAGGTTGCCGATTTCGTCGGGCATGGCTCCCTCGACGTAGAAGCGATAGGCCGCGTTGTTCGGATCCTGCCTGTCGGCGCAGAGCCACAGCGGATGATGCGGGCTGGCGTCCTCGCCCATGCCATGCGGCAGGAAGGCGACGTCTTCGGCGGACCACAAAAGTTCAGAAAGTTTTGGCAGATTATCCGGCGTGGCGCTTTCGATGGCCATGCGGATGCCGCGCTCGAATCCCATGCGCAGCATGCGCAGGAGCAAGGGCTCCATCGGTGTGCCTTCAAGGTGATAGAAATAGATTTCCGCCATGGGCTCATTGACCCCATGGCGGAGATTTTTTCAAGAGGCGCGCACCTTGAGGAAGCGCCCACTCAAGGAAACGTTATTTTCGGCGTGCTCAGGCGGCTTGTGACGACAGGAATGGATAGTCGATATAGCCTTTCGCGCCGGGGCTGAAAAAAGAGGATGGATCCGCCTTGTTCAGTGGGGCCGCCCTTCTGAGGCGTGCGACCAGATCCGGATTGGCAAGGCCCATCTGGCCAACCGGCACCATGTCCGCCAAACCAGTAATGATATCCTTGGCCAGATTTTCCGGCGCAGCACCCGGGCGGTTGACCAGAAGCACGTTCTTCCAGGCCTTGCGGATGTCAGAAATCAGCGCGTCCTGACCGGTATGCAGCAAATGCAGATAGACCAGATCAAGCTTGGCCAGTTCCTGCGCCAGATAGCGATAGGTGCTTGCCACTTCCTCGATCTTCTCCGGCACGCTGGCATGGCCGTTCACCGGCGAAAGGCGAATGCCCACGCGGTCTGCGCCCACTTCGGCAATCATCGCCTTCGCCACTTCAATGGCGAAGCGCGCACGGTTTTCATCCGAGCCGCCATATTCATCGGTGCGGGTGTTGGTTTCGGGCGAGAGAAACTGGTGCACAAGATAGCCATTGGCCCCGTGGATTTCGACACCGTCAGCACCGGCTTCAATGGCGCGTTTTGCGGCGTAAGCGAAATCCTTCACGGTCTGTTTCACTTCCGCCGTGGTGAGGGCGCGCGGCAGTGGATAGTCCTGCATGCCGGTTGGGGTGAACATCTGGCCTTTGGGGGCGATGGCTGAAGGGGCCACCGGCTGGCGGTGATGCGGCGTGTTGTCCGGATGGGCGACGCGGCCGGCATGCATGATCTGGATGAACAGATGGCCGCCGGCCTTGTGGATGGCGTCAGTCACTTTTTTCCAACCGGCAACATGGGCGTCGGTGTAGATGCCCGGCGTTGTTGTATAGCCCTGGCCATCATCATTGGGCTGGGTGCCTTCGGCAATCAGCAGGCCGAGGGAAGCGCGTTGCGCGTAATATTCAGCGGCGTCATCGCCGGGGGTGCCATCAGGCTTGGCGCGGCTGCGCGTCATCGGTGCCAAGGCCAGGCGGTGCTTCAATTCCAGTTTGCCGAGCTTGATCGGGCTCCAGAGTGTGCTCATGATTTTCTCTTTCCTTGCAATTTGGGCCGGAGGTTGCTATTTGTGACCCAGTAAACGAATGTTACCGAACCTAAATAGGTAACTGGAAATCGTAACACAAGAAGGCACAGTTATGTCACACAGTCACAGCGATGATACCGCACCCGAAGACACCACCCACGAAGCGGGCGGCTGCAAGGCGGTGGCGGATGTGCTGGCCCGCATCGGCGACAAGTGGACGGTCTATGTGGTGAAGCTTCTGGCCGGCGGCCCGATGCGCTTCAACGAAGTGCGCCGCGCGATCCCCGCGATTTCACAACGCATGCTGTCGCTCACTTTGCGTGGGCTGGAGCGCGATGGGCTGGTGACTCGGACTGTCACGCCCAGCATTCCGCCGCGGGTGGATTATGAATTGACGCCGATGGGGCTGACGCTGATTGAGCCATTGAAAGCTGTGGGCGTGTGGGCGTTGGCCAACCGCGCCTATGTCGAGGAATCACGGGCCAAGTTCGATCACTCGCATGCCGGCAGCAAGACGGTGGAAGAGCTTGGCCGCAAGCGGTCCGGTGCCATTGGCGAGGACGTTACGGCCAAGAAGAATTCGGGAACTTATCTGTCGTAATTTTTTTGTTCGTCACCCCTGCGAAGGCAGGGGCCCAGCTTTTTTTGACATCGATCTCGTGATGAAGAAGCTGGGTTCCCGCCTTCGCGGGAATGACGCGTGGTGGAATTTTAACTCTCGTAGTGATCAGCCACCAACCGGTTCAACAAACGCACGCCCCAGCCTGAGCCCCAGCTCTGGTTGATGGCGGTCTTGGTCGAATCCATCGCCGTTCCGGCGACGTCGAGATGGGCCCAAGGCACCTTGTTCACGAAGCGCTGCAGGAATTGCGCGGCGGTGATGGCACCACCGAAACGGCCGCCGATATTCTTCATGTCGGCAATGTCGCTGTCGATCAGCTTGTCATATTCGGGGCCCATCGGCATGCGCCAGACGCGCTCACCTGTTTCTAATCCGGCTTCGGTGAGCCGGGTCGAAAGCTCGTCATTGTTCGAGAACAGCCCGGCATAGTCCTTACCGAGAGCGCCCATGATGGCACCCGTGAGTGTGGCAAGATTGACCATGAATTTAGGTTTGAACCTGTCCTGCACGTACCACAGCACGTCAGCCAGAATGAGCCGGCCTTCAGCATCGGTGTTGAGTACGGCGATGGTCTGCCCGGACATGGATTTCACCACGTCGCCGGGGCGCTGGGCCGCGCCGTCGATGGCGTTTTCAACAATGCCGATGGCGCCGATCACATTGGCCTTCGCCTTGCGCTTGGCCAGGGCCAGCATGAGGCCCGTCACACAGGCGGCACCGCCCATATCGCCCTTCATGTCTTCCATGCCACCCGCCGGCTTAATCGAAACACCGCCGGTATCGAAGGTCACGCCTTTGCCGATGAAAGCAACCGGGGCCTCACCTGCTTTGCCGCCATCCCAGCGCATCACGACGAGTCGCGGCTCAAAGGGCGAGCCCTGCGACACGCCGAGCAATGCGCCCATGCCCAGCTTTTTCATCTGCGCCGGGTTGAGGATTTCGACTTTCACGCCTGACTTGCTCAGGGCTTTGGCGCGGTTGGCAAATTCCGCCGGGTAAAGCACGTTGGCAGGCTCGTTCACCAGGTCGCGCGCCAGATGCACGCCCTCTGCAAGGGCCTCGTAATTCGCAAATGCTGCCTTTGCCTTGGCCGGGGTGGCGGCTTCGATCACCAAAGATTCGAGGCGTTTGCCGTTTTCCGGTTTTTTTGATTTGTATTGCAGGAACTGATAGTTGCGGAGGCTGGCACCGGAGGCAACCAGTGCCGCCGCCTCATCGGCCTTCACCAGCTTCAGGCCCGGCAGGTTCAAAACCACGCCAGCTGATTCTACCTTGGCTGCCCCCAGCGCCCCGGCCAGAGCACCGCCGGTGAGTTCCAGCTCGCGCGCAGTGACTTTGGCCGCTTCACCGGCACCGAACAGAAACAGCCGGTCGCAGGATTTGGAAGGGGCCAGAATTTCAAGCGTTTGGTCTCGTTTGCCAGTGAATTTGGCTACTTTTACCGCCTGCGAGATCCGCCCCTGGCTGGCATCATTCAGTGCCTTTCCAGCGGGGGGCAAGGGTGCTCCTTCACTGATGACAATGCAGAGAATCCTGACCTGTTGGGGCAACTTGCTGACGAAGGTAATTTTCATGCGAATCTTTCCAGTTTTGTCAAGGCTATACGGGCGTTAAAAATCCTTCAACCATGCTCATGATTCAACGAGTTAAGACTTTGCTAATCGCGTGAACTTGGGTAGAAGATTGTTACGTTTAGTGAGGTGGGAACAGGTTGATCGGGGAAGCACAGCGCCGGGGCGGACGCTTGCACTGCGAAGGTATTATCCTTCGCATGTGCGTTGTGCTGGCTGCCGGGCTGATTTTGCTGGCCGGTTTTGGCATCCAAACAGCCCATGCCATCGAAAATAAGACCTTCATCGCCCCTATCACCTCGAGCCCTCCGGCAGGCACACGCGCTCTGGTTGACGCTGATATTTTCACCTATGACGTCAAGCGCAAGATCGGTACGGCGCGCGGCACCGTGCAGGTCAAATACGGCCCCTACACGCTGACGGCCAGTCGTGTGACGATCAACGAGAAAACCGGTGAGTTCAGCGCCGATGGATCGATCGTCATCACCGAGCCCAATGGCAACGTGCTGGAAGCCGACACGATGGTGATGCGCAACAAATTCCGTGACGGCATCCTCAACCATATCAAGATGCTGCTCACCAACAATGGCACCATTTTGGCCAACCGTTTGCGCCGCGTCGATGGAACGACCTTCATCTATGAACGCGCCCATTACACCGTCTGCAAGACGTGCCGCACCAAGAGCGGCAATCCGATTTGGGAAATCGTCAGCGAGCAGACCACCCATGACAGCAAGGGCCACAATCTCTATCACGTTCAGCCGCGCTTCAAACTTGGTGGCGTGACGGTAGCGGGCTTGCCGCGCCTCAATATGCCGGACCCTTCAGTGACGCGCCGCACCGGCTTCCTGCTGCCTGACCTGGCCTTTTCCAACGTGTATGGCGTGGGTGCTGTTGTCCCGTTCTTCTGGGCTCTCTCTCCGTCTTCGGACATCACCTTCCGGCCGATTTTTTCCTCTGAGCAAGGCCCTATCGCTGATATCGAATATCGGCAAGCGTTGGAGAATGGCAACTTCTCCATCCGTGGCATGGGCGTTCACCAGTTCACGGCCAAGACCGGCGAGGACGACCACGAATGGCGTGGTGCCATCACCACCAAGGGCCGCTTCAAATCCGGTGATGACTGGACCTATGGCTGGGACGGCACGCTGAACAGCGACCGCAAATTCCTCGACAGCTATGGCTTCGATGGCCGCTCCTATGCCACGAATGACCTGTTTGCCACGCGCATCGACGACCAGAACTACTTCTCCGCCCAGCTGCTGAATTTCGGCTCGCTGGATACGGCGATTGATCCGCGCACGCTCCCCTACGCCATGCCGTTCATCACCGGCGAAACCATTGTGCGCGATACGCCGATCGGTGGGCAGTTCAACTTCAGTTACAACGCCTATTCAATCCATCGTGCCATCGGTTGGACGCCGGTGCCGGTTCCGGGCAACCCGCAATATTCCACCGTGCAAGGCACCGACCAGACCCGTGCCACCACACAGATGAACTGGCACAAGCAGTTTTATGGCACGGCGGGCACGGTCGTTACCCCCTTCGCCAATCTGCGCGGCGACATGATCACCGCCGAAAATGTGCCGGACCCGCTGGCACCCGGCACCACCAATTCCACCACCTTTGCCCGCATTCTGCCAGAAGTTGGCGTGGACGCGCGCATGCCCTTCGTGGCTGATCTGCCATTCGGTCAGAGCATCATTTCACCAGTGTTCCAGATCGTGTCCTCCGCCAATGAGGGCGATACGAGCAAGTTCGGCAATGAAGATTCAATCACCCTGAATTACGATCATACCAGCCTTTTCCTGGCTGACCGCTTTACCGGCCTTGACCGTTACGAAGGCGGCACGCGGGCTGATCTCGGCCTGACCTATTCACTCTTCGGGCGCAATGGCGGCTTCATCCGGGCCAGCCTCGGTCAATCGTTCCACATTGCCGGGCAGAATAGCTTTGTGGATGGCTCGGGCCTCGCCGACAATGAATCCGACATGGTGGGTGCATTCGTATTCCAGCCGTGGAACGAACTCAGCCTGTCCTATGAAGCACGCTGGAAAGATGACTTCAGCGCCATCAACCGCCAGGAAGCCGTGGCCAGCCTTAGTTTTGACAGGATTTCCGCTAGTTTGAGCTACTTGGATTTCAAGGCGGAACCTGCCTATGGCCTGGTCACAGAACAACACTGGGTCTCAGGCGATGCAAAGGTTGGCTTGAATGATGGCTGGAGCCTGTTTGGTGGCATGACTTACGATATTCGGACCAATGTTCTGACCCGCAAAGTGGCGGGCGTGGAGTTCGATTGCCAGTGCATGAACTTCAAACTGTACTATGCCGGCACCGAAGACACGATTTCGCATGCGGTGGATAATCGCGTCATCATGTCGATCGAGTTTGCCACCATCGGCAAGACCGGCTTCGTCGCCGGCTTCTAAGGTGAGTTTTGCCATGAGGCATTTTGCCAGAATTCTGTTCTGCATCGTATTGTCCGCAAGTGTTCTTCCCGCCATGGCGCAGGAAGCCGTGATTGCGACCGTCAATGACCATCCTGTCACCGGCTTTGACGTGCAGCAACGCATCAACCTGATGAAGTTCATGGGTGAAAGCAGACCCGAAAAGCTCACCCGCAAGGCGGCCGCCAACGCCATCATCAATGACTATGTCAAGATCGACGAAGCCAAGTTGGGCAATATCAACCCCTCAGAAAAAGAAGTGGATGAGCGCCTGAGGCAGATCGCCCAGAACCTCAAGACCGATGATGCCGGCCTCAAGGCGAAGCTTGCCAGCGCTGGCCTCAGCATGACCGTGCTGCGCATTACCGCTTCCGCGCAAATGGCCATGTCACGCCTGCTCACGGCCAAATACCGCGAGAAGGTCGCTGTTGATCCCGCCGATGTGGACAAGAAGCTGGCCGCAATCAAATCAGATATCAATGGCAAGGTGCAAAAGATGGAAGCCGATCCGCGCCGCCAGCCGGTCAAGGTGATTCAGTTGCAGGAAGTCAATTTTCCGGTTGAGGGCAATGATCCGCAGCTCATTCAATCGCGCGCCATCGAGGCGAATGTAGTGGCCCAGAAGCTGACATCCTGCGGCGGCATCAAGGCTGCGGCCTCAGGCATTTTCAACGTGCAGGTGGGTCGTAAGATAGAAGCCGATGCCAGGAAGCTGCCGCCTCCCATGCAAGCCCAAATTGCCAAGATGAAGGTGGGCCGCGCACTCGGTCCCATCCGCTACGCCAAAGGCATCCAGCTTCTCGCCTATTGCGGCAGCCGCGTGCTGACGCCACCACCGATCAATGTGACGCTGCCAACCCGCGACCAGGTGGAAACCATGGCGATGAACGAAAAATATCAAGCTGCCGAAGACAAGTATGTGGCTTTGATGCGCAAGAATGCCGTGATTGAGTATAAAGATCCGAGCTATGCGCAATGATGGATGCGCCCATCGTCCTGACCTGCGGTGAGCCGGCCAGCATTGCGCCGGAAATTACTGCCAAGGCCTGGGCTGCGCTGCATCAAGACCAGGCCCATTGCTTCTTCCTCCTCGGTGATGCTGATGATTTCGAAGCCCGGATCGTACCTTTAAAGCTTGACGTGCCGGTGGCGCGGATCACCGATCCGTCACAGGCGCATGGCGTGTTTTCCACCAGCCTCCCTGTACTTGACCTGCCATTGCCCAAGCCCTCGCGGGCGGCATGGATCGACACGCGCAACTCGGAATATGTGATCGACATTATCAAGCGTGCCGCCCATGCCTGCATGATCGGCACGGCCTCTGCCATGGTCAGCAATCCCATCCACAAGGATGCGCTCTATGCGGCAGGGTTCAAATTCCAGGGCCATACAGACTTCCTCGCCAGCATCGTGCAGGAAGAAGGCTATCAGGTTCAGGAAGTAATGATGCTGGTGGCTGGCACTTTGCGTAGCGTGCCGATCACCGTTCATATTCCACTCAAAGACGTGCCCGAGGCACTCACCACCGCGTCGATCATCGCGCAGGGCGAAGTGGTAGCGCAAAGCCTGCAGCGCTTTTTCGGGATTGCCGCGCCGCGCATTGCAGTGACGGGGCTGAACCCGCATGCCGGCGAAAATGGCGCGATGGGCCTCGAAGACCGCAACATCATCGAGCCCGCCATCGAGCGGTTGCGCGGGCGCGGCATTAATGCCTTTGGCCCCCTGCCGGGCGACACGTCTTTCCATGCCGAGGCGCGCGCCACTTATGATGCCATTCTTTGCATGTATCACGACCAGGCGCTGATCCCCGTCAAGATGCTGGATTTTCATGGCGGCGTGAATGTCACGCTGGGGCTTCCGTTTATCCGCACCTCGCCGGATCATGGCACGGCACTGGGGCTGGCAGGCCGCGGCACGGCGCGCGCCGACAGCCTGATCGCAGCCCTCAAGCTTGCAGCTGAGATGGCCGCCAAGCGATGAGTGATGATGGATTGCCTCCACTGCGCGAGGTGATCGCAGCCCATGGCCTCAATGCCAACAAGGCGTTGGGACAGAACTTTCTGTTTGACCTCAACCTCACCCGTCGCATCGCCCGCAGTGCCGCACCACTTGACGGTTTCACCATAATCGAAGTGGGGCCTGGGCCTGGCGGTCTGACGCGCGCCTTGCTGGCCGAGGGTGCCACCCATGTGGTCGCCATCGAGCGGGACCGGCGCGCCCTGCCCGCACTGGCCGAGATTGAAGCGGCCTATCCGGGCCGGCTTGAAGTGATCGAAGGCGACGCGCTGGCGGTTGATCTTACGCGACACATCAAGGGGCCGGTGAAGATCGTGGCCAACCTGCCCTACAATGTGGCCACGCCTTTGCTGATCGGGTGGCTGACACAGGAGCCATGGCCACCGTGGTTTGCCTCGCTCACGCTGATGTTCCAGAAGGAAGTGGCGGAGCGCATCGTGGCCAAGGCTGGCGAAGACGCTTACGGGCGGCTTTCGGTCATCAGCCAGTATCGCTGCGAGGCAAAGAAACTGTTTGATGTGAACCGGTCTGCCTTCACGCCACCACCAAAGGTGACGTCGTCCATCGTGCAGCTTGTGCCACGCGCCAAGTGCGAACCGGAATGTGCGCTCAACGCGCTGGAGCGCGTCACCGCCGCGGGTTTCGGCCAGCGCCGCAAGATGCTGCGGCAAAGTTTGAAAGCAGTGTTTCCGAATCCGGAAGACGTGCTGGTGAGTTTGGGGCTCGATCCCACCGCGCGGGCGGAAACGCTGACGGTGTCAGATTTCGCCCGTCTGGCGCAAAAACTATAACCGGGTCGTCAGTGTGCGGACAAAATCCGGGATGCCGATCTGCCGCCGCTTTCGCAGGCGCTCAGCCTTGAGAATGGACACCAGATCATTGTAGGCACCGTCCTGATCGTCGTTGATGACGATGTAGTCATATTCCGGCCAATGGCTGATTTCTCGTGGCGCCTCTGCCATGCGTTTGGCGATAATTGCAGCGGCATCCTGCTGGCGGCCGATCAAGCGGTCGTGAAGCGTATCTGCATCAGGCGGCAGAATGAAAACGCGGACCAAATCATCCTGCAGAGCCAATGACAGCTGTTGCGTGCCCTGCCAGTCGATATCGAAGAGCACGTCTTGGCCCTCATTCAACGCCTTTTCCACCAGCGCTTTTGGCGTTCCATAAAAGTTGCCAAAGACATTGGCCCATTCGAGCAATTCTTTCTTTGCAACCATCTCATCGAAACGCTCCTTGCTGATGAAGTGGTAATGCTGCCCATCAACTTCACCCTTACGCGCCGCGCGCGTGGTGACCGAAACTGAGCTGGTGATGTGCTTATCGGATTCAAGCAAGCGGCGCGACAGCGTTGTCTTGCCCGCACCCGAGGGCGAAGAAATGATGAAAAGCAGGCCGCGTCTGGCGATCTCAATTCTTTTGGCTGGGGTCTTACTCAATGTTCTGTACCTGCTCGCGCATCTGATCGATGACGGTTTTGAGGTCAAGGCCGATGGCGGTCAAGCTGGAATCATTGGCTTTCGAACACAGCGTATTGGCTTCACGGTTGAATTCCTGCGCCAGGAAATCGAATTTGCGGCCGACAGGTTCGGTGGATTTCAGCAAGGTGCGGGCGGCCGCGATGTGAACCTGAAGCCGGTCCAGTTCTTCCTTGATGTCGGCCTTGGTGGCCAGCATTACAGCCTCTTGAGTCAGGCGCTGCTCGTCAAATTTGGCTACGTCCATCAAAGCCGCGACCTGATCTTTTAATCGGGCGCGAATGGCTTCGGGCGTGCGGGCGGGGTTATTTGTGGCGGCCTTGTGCAGTGCTTCGATCCCGTCCAGCTGGCCCGCCATCACCGCGCTAAGGCTTTGGCCCTCGGCCCTGCGGGCGGCATCGAGTGCGGCCACGGCCTTGCCGAAAGAGGCGAGCAAGGCCTTGTCCAAAGCCTGCTGGCTGGCTTCATCGACGGTGGCACCCTTGGTTTCGATCACGCCCTTCAGGGCGAGCAGCAATTCGGCGCGCGGTGCGGGGCTGCCATGCTGGGTTTCGATCTCGCGGGCGATGGCTACGTATTGCGCCAGAATTTCGCGGTTGATGCTGATACCGCCCGCATCATCCTTGCGCTGCACGTCGAGGGTGACTTGCAGATTGCCGCGCTTGAAAGTTTGATTGAGCGCGGCGCGGGCCGGCGCATCGATCTGGTCAAAACCAATGGGCAGACGCAGCCTGGCATCCAGCGTCTTTCCGTTCACGCTTTTGATTTCCCAAGTCCAGGACGCCTCCCCGAGGCTGCCGGCATCGCGGGCAAAGCCAGTCATGGAGCTGATCGCCATCAGGGTTGGGGCTTCTTGGGAACAGGGACAGGGATCTTCTTCTTGGGCTTCACTGGCTTGGCTGGCGGCACAGGTTGAGCCGGCACAGTCTTGGCCGTCGCAGGAGCAGAAGCCTTCGCAGTTTCTGGTGCCGTGACAGCGGGCTTGGCAGTGGGAGCCGGCTTGGCCGCCGGTGTCGGCGTTGCGGGTGCAGGCTTTACAGGTGGTGTTACCGGCTCCGGTTTGGCCGTCACAGGTGGCGTGGCCGGAACTTCTGGTGTTGCTGGCTCTGCCACCGGGGCGACATCGGGGGCCGGCATGGAATTGGCATTGGCATCCGGCGCAGGTGCTGGGACGGGTGCTGGCTTCTCGCCCGGCGCCATGGGCTTCGGAATAGAGGTAGCCTTCGGGCTCGCGGTTGGGCTGGCGTCTGGCGCAGGTGCATTGATCAAGGCCCGCCATTTTTTCACATTGGCATTGTGCTCATCCAGCGTGTTGGCGAAGGCATGGCCACCAAGGCCATTGGCCACGAAATAGAGATATTTTACATTCGCTGGATTGAGCACCGCTTCAATCGAGGCCTTGCCCGGATTGCCGATTGGGCCAGACGGCAGGCCGTCGTTCGTATAGGTGTTGTAGGGCGTGGGTGCATCAAGCTCGCTGCGCGTCAGCGGGTGGTCCAGCTTGCCCTTGCCGCCAGCGATGCCATAGATCACCGTCGGGTCCGACTGCAGACGCATATTGGCCTTCAGGCGGTTGAGGAAGACAGCAGCCACCATCGGGCGTTCTTCGGGCACGCTGGTTTCGCGTTCCACCACGGAAGCGAGAGTGACCAGATCCTTTTTGGACTTGATCGGGCTGCCTGCCGGGAGGCGGCTCCAGGCCTGATCAAGGTATTTCGTTTGCGCAGCGGCCATGTCTGCCAGCAGCTTTTCGCGCGGATAGCCGCGCGACATCACATAGGTTTCAGGCAGCAGGCTGCCCTCCTCCGGTTCGGCGAGAACGTTGCCTTGCAGCTGGTCCTGATCGTTGAGGCGGTTCACCACCATCTGCGACGTCCAGCCTTCCGGGATGGTGACTTTATAAGTCAGCACCTGGCCGCGGATGATCATGGCCAACACGTCATCCATTGTTGCGCCTGCCGGGAATTCATACTCGCCTGAGCGCAGCTTGGCGTGACGCAGTTCCTGCAGATATGCGGCGGCTGAAAAGATCGTGGGGTTGGAAATCACACCTTGGTCTGCGAGAGCAACCGCGATGGCACTATGATCAGCGCCCACGGGCAATTGCACGGTCTTTGGCTTGTCGAGTGGGCCAGGTGCGGTGAAATTCAGCCAGGACCAGGTGAAGGCTCCGCCGATGAGGGCACCAAAAACGATAATCCACAATAGCCAGCTTCCAAAAACCCGCAGCAAGGCCGAGCCATGCTTCTTGTGTTTCTGCGGCTTGGAGACACGAATGATGGGGTGGTTGTCACTCAATGGGCGTGGCCTCGCTCACATAAGTGATCAGGCGGCGTAGCGCCGCATGATCAGGCTTGCATTGGTACCACCAAAACCAAATGAATTGGACAATACTGTGTTGATCTCTTTTTTCTTGGCCTGTTTCGGCACCAGGTCAATCGAGGTCTGCACTGAAGGGTTGTCGAGGTTCAATGTGGGCGGGCAGATATTGTCGCGCAAAGCCAGCACCGAGAAGATCGCTTCGACGGCACCCGCTGCACCCAGCAAATGGCCAACGGCGGATTTGGTGGAAGACATTGAAAGATTAGGCGCAGAATTGCCAAGCAGGCGTTCAACGGCCTTGAGTTCAATCTCGTCACCCAGCGGCGTCGACGTGCCATGGGCATTCACATAGTCAATGTCTCTGGCATCGATCTGCGCTCGGCGCAGGGCGGCCTGCATGCAGCGGTAAGCGCCATCGCCATCTTCTGACGGCGCAGTGACGTGATAAGCGTCGCCGGACATGCCGTAGCCGATGACTTCGGCATAAATCTTCGCGCCACGCGCCTTGGCATGTTCAAGGCTTTCGAGCACGACAATGCCAGCGCCCTCGCCCATCACGAAACCATCACGGTCCTTGTCATAGGGGCGCGAGGCTTTCTTGGGGTCGTCATTGAAATTATGCGACAGCGCCTTGCAGGCGATGAAGCCGGCAATGCCGAGGCGGTTGATGCAGGCTTCTGCACCACCTGCCACCATCACGTCAGCATCATCCATCATGATGATGCGGGCGGCATCGCCAATGGCGTGTGAGCCGGTCGAGCAGGCGGTGACCACCGCGCTATTCGGGCCCTTGAGGCCCAGATTGATTGAGATGAGGCCTGAGGCCAGGTTGATCAGCGAGCCCGGAATGAAGAAGGGGCTGATGCGGCGGGGGCCTTTTTCCTGCAGCAGGAGCGAGGTTTCGTAAATCGAGGTAAGACCGCCAATGCCAGAACCGACCATGACACCGGAGCGGTAAGCCTGGTCATCATTTTTGATCTCAAGACCAGCATCAGTCATCGCCTGTTTGGCGGCGACCAAGGCGAATTGAATGAAATCGTCGAAGCGGCGCTGGTCCTTGCCGTCGACCCATTGATCCATGTTGAGCGTGCCGTTGGTGCCGTCGCCGCGTTTCACTTCGAAAGCGATACGGGTCGAAAGGTCCGAAGCATCGAACTGGGTGATGGGGCCTGCGCCAGACTCACCGGCCAGAATGTTCTTCCAGGTGGTTTCAAAGTCAGCGCCCAGGGGCGAGACCATGCCAAGACCAGTGATCACAACACGTTTCATGCTCAATGCCTTTTTTTATTTCGTCCCTGAATCGCCAGCTTTCGTGGCGCGGGGTTGCTTCTACCACACAGGAAAACGCGGGGTAACAGGTTTCCCCGTTCCCCGCGCCAAACTTGTTAATCGCTAAAGGCGATCAGGCCTTGGCGGCCTTGTCGATGAACTTCACAGCATCGCCCACCGTTTGGATGGTTTCGGCTGCGTCATCGGGAATCTCGATGCCGAATTCTTCTTCGAAGGCCATGACCAGCTCGACCGTGTCCAAGCTGTCAGCACCCAGATCGTCGATGAAGCTTGCTTCCGGCTTCACCTTGTCGGCTTCAACGCCGAGGTGCTTTACTACAATGTTCTTCACGCGGTCAGCGGTATCGCTCATTTTTTAATCCTTGGTTGACGTCTCAAGCCTGCCGGGCACAACTTCCCCTGCCCTTCGTTGGCTGCCTATGAGGCGTTAGTAGCACAAATTTATGACAGGTCAAAACCACGAATTTTTGGGGTCTAACAACCTGCGGTATAAGGGTTTTCGGCAAATGCCGAAGACTCAAATCATCGCCATACCGCCGTTGATGTGGAGAGTTTGCCCGGTCATGTAGCCTGCTTCGTCGGAGGCCAGATAGAGACAGGCAGAGGCAATATCGGCAGGCCCGCCCATGCGGCCCGCCGGGATGCGGCCCAGGATGGCTTCCTTCTGCTTCTCGTTCAAAACCTCGGTCATCGGGGTGGCGATGAAGCCCGGCGCGATGCAATTCGCCGTGACGCCACGGGTGGCCATTTCGTAAGCCAGCGTTTTGGTGAGGCCGATCAATCCCGCCTTGGAGGCCACATAATTGGCCTGGCCGGGATTACCCGTAACGCCCACAATCGAGGTGACATTGATGATGCGGCCGGTGCGTGCTTTCATCATGATCTTCATGGCGGCGCGGCACAGGCGGAAAGTCGCAGTGAGATTGACGTCAATCACCGCCTGCCAATCCTCATCCTTCATGCGCAGAGCCAAAGTGTCCTTGGTGATACCGGCATTGTTGACCAGAATGTCGAGGCCACCCATGGCGGCATCTGCTGACGGGATCAGTTTTTCCACATCTTCAGGGCTGGAAAGGTTGCAAGGCAGGATGTGAACACGATCGCCGATGCCGGCCTTCACTTCTTCCAGCACCGCGACGCGGGTGCCGGAGATGGCGACGGTGGCGCCGGCGTCATGCAGCGTTTTTGCGATGGCCGCGCCAATGCCGCCTGATGCGCCGGTGACGAGGGCCTTTTTTCCTGCGAGTGAAAACATGATCAACCTTTCAAATGTTGCGCCAGTGCGGCGATTTCGTCTGGCGAGCCAGCGGCCATGGCCACTGCTTCCGGCGCATTCTTTTTTGCGAGTCCGGTCAAGACCTTGCCACTGCCTGCTTCAACAAACACTTTAACGCCTTGCGCGGCCATGAAGCCCACGCATTCGCGCCAGCGCACAGTTCCCGTGACTTGCGCGACGAGATTGTTTTTGATGGCGGCGGGATCAGTGACCGGCCCTGCGACCACGTTGGCGATCACGGGCACAACCGGCGCATTGATCTTCACTTTGGCAAGCGCCTCGGCCATCGCATCGGCGGCGGGCTGCATGAGAGCGCAATGGAAAGGTGCCGATACGGGAAGGATCACGGCGCGCTTCACGCCCTTGGCCTTGGCGATTTCGCAGGCGCGGTCAATCGCCGCCTTGGCGCCGGAGAGCACCACCTGGCCATCGGAATTGTCATTGGCGGCCTGGCACACTTCGCCTTGCGCGGCTTCTGCGGCGATGGCGGCGGCAGTGGCGAAATCCACGCCGAGCAACGCAGCCATGGCGCCCTGGCCCGGCGGCACAGCGGCCTGCATGGCATCGCCCCGGATGCGCAGCAGGCGCGCGGTATCGGCGAGCGAGAACGTCCCGGCAGCGGCGAGCGCTGAATATTCGCCCAATGAATGGCCAGCCACGAAGCTGGCATTCTTGGCCAGCGTGATGCCATGTTCGGATTCCAGCACGCGCATCACCGCCACGGAAACGGCCATCAAGGCGGGCTGGGCATTGGCCGTGAGGGTGAGTTCGGTATCCGGCCCATCCCACATGACGGTGGAGAGCTTCTGGCCCAAGGCCGCATCCACTTCATCGAAGACCGCTTTTGCGGAAGGAAAGGCATCGGCCAGTGCTTTGCCCATGCCCACGGCCTGGCTGCCCTGCCCTGGAAATACGAATGCTATGCTCAAGGAATTCTCCCTCAATTTTTGTCCGGCTTCGCCGGAACGGGCGTGTGAGTCAAGCCCGGCTGAAAGCGGCCACCAGTTCCAGATGTGGCGAATATTTGAACTGATCCACCGGTGTCACCTCATTCAGCGTGTATCCGGCCGCCACCAGCAGGGCGGCATCGCGCGCGAAAGTCTGCACATCGCAGGACACATAGGCCACGCGCTTCACTTTGGATTTGGCCAGCCACTGGCATTGCGCTTCCGCCCCGGCACGCGGCGGATCGAGCGCCACAAGATCGAATTCGTTGAGTTCGGTGTTGGTGAGCGGATTGCGGAACAGGTCGCGCACTTCCGCCTTCACCGGCTTCAGCCCTTGGGCGTATCGCAACGCAAGTTGCAGCGCGGAGATGGAGTTCCTGTCTGAATCAATGGCGGTGACCGCAACCTTCTCGGCCAGCCGCAGCGCAAACGGGCCGACGCCGCAGAATAGATCGGCAATGTTCTTCACCTTGCGCAATTGTTCGGCGAGCAGGCGTACCAGTGTTTCTTCGCCCAGCTGCGTGGCCTGCAAGAATGAACCGATAGGCAAGTTCACCAGCCCTTTGCCCATTTGCATCACCGGCACTTGCAGCTGCCCCGCCACCTCGCCATTCACAGCCATGCGGGTGATGCCATGGCGCTGCATGTAAGGGCCGAACTGGATGGCGGCCTTGTCGGCCAATTTGCGTTCCGCTTTGATGTTCAGATCCAAGCCATTGCCGGCAGCCGTGACGGCCACATCGCAATCGCCGAACAACTCGCCCAGCTGGGCGGCGATCTCAACGGCGTTCTTCAGGCGCGGCACGAGGATGGGGCAGGTTTCGAGCGGCACCAGTTCATGCGTGCCCGCTTCCATGAAACCTGACCGCCACGTGCCATTCACCTTGCGCACATGCAGCGCCACGCGGCGGCGGCCCTCGCCATGCGCATCGATCAGCGGATTGATTTTGGTTTCTAGGCCCTTGGCTTTCAGCGCATCGGCCAGCAGTGCCGTCTTCCACGCGCGGTAGGGTTCTTCGCTCCAATGCTGGGTCTTGCAGCCGCCGCAGACCTCGAACACCGGGCAGAATGGATCGACACGATCCGGCGATGGGGTAATCACATGGCCATCGTCGGCAACAACTTCACCCGGCAAGGTGCGCGGGAAGGCGCGGCCTTCGGCCAAGCCGTCACCGCGCTCGCCCATGCGTGCGATGGTAACGTCAGACATAAGTGAGCACCAAAGCACTGCCCGCGCGCAGAGAGATTTTCACGTCACCCTCAGTGACATTGGCCAGCGTGAAGGCGGTGCCGAGCAGCACTGTTTTGTTGGTAAGCGGCCATTTCACGCCGGAAATATGGAGGCCCGCAAGATCGGTGAACGGCATCACCGATAGTCGCGTGCCGGAGGTGAGATCATGGAATTCCAGTTCATCGGCAAGGCCGCGCGCTTCTTCGGTGCCCGAAGTCATGAAAGCGTCCACACCGCGCTTGGCGAAGGCGAGCAGAAATCCGGCATGGGCCAGCACATGGTCGAGCTGCCCGCCGAAACCTCCAACCAGCACCAGTGAAGTCGCGCCCCGGCGGAACGCTTCTGAAATGGCGAGTTCGCCATCGCTGGCATCTTTCGCTGCAGGATGAGTCTGGCGCGGCACATCAGGCCACAGCGCGGCCAGTGCTGCATCGGTGGAATCAAAATCACCCACCCAAAGTTCCGGCTGCAAGCCAAGCACTTTGGCATGCACCATGCCATGATCGGCCGCGATCACGCGCGCGCCTTCCAGCTGCTGCGCGAGGCGCTTGGTGGGCGTGATGTTGCCGCCGAGCAATATGGCAAATTTCGACATGGGCGGCTTCTAACAGATCACAACTTGATCCGCCAAGCATTGCGGACTATCTTAAAGGCGCTCTCAACGGGGTGCGTCATTTTTAATTGCGCAAACGCTTTTCCGAAAAGTCTTCAACTTTTCGGGCGTGTGCAATGACGCTGAGAGGCCGCAAGGCCAACCCGCTGAACCTGATCTGGCTCATACCAGCGGAGGGATTGCGGGCGGGTGTGATCACCCATCGTTCTCCTTGGCAACCATCAACAAGAGGAGAATGAAATGAGAAAACTCATATTTGCTTTGTTTGCCATCATTGTACTCTCGCTGCCTGCGGCTGCGAAGGATGTGCTGAACATCTACACCTATACCAGCTTCACCGCCGATTGGGGCCCTGGCGCCAAGATCAAGGCTGCGTTTGAAAAGACTTGTGACTGCGAAGTGAACTATGTGGCGCTGGGCGATGGCGTTGCGATGCTCAACCGCCTCAAGCTGGAGGGCAAGAGCACCAAGGCCGATCTGGTGCTGGGGTTCGACACCAATCTTACCGCCGAAGCGAAGGCCACTGGCCTGTTCGGCAAGCATGGCGCGGATGTATCGGGCGCCACAGTGCCCGGCGGCTGGAGCGATGACACGTTCCTTCCTTACGACTACGGCTATTTCGCCGTGGTCTATAATTCCGAAACGCTGAAGAACCCGCCGAAGAGTCTTGATGAGCTGGTGAATGGCGATCCAGCACAGAAGATCATTCTGGAAGATCCGCGCGCCTCCACGCCGGGTCTTGGCTTCTTGCTGTGGATGAAACAGGTTTACGGCGACAAGGCTTCTGAAGCGTGGGCGAAACTCAAGCCGCGCATTCTGACCACGGCGGCCAGCTGGGATGATGCCTATGCGCTGTTTACCAAGGGCGAAGCGCCGATGGTGTTTTCCTATGTCACCTCTCCCGCCTATCACATGATCGAAGAGAAGACAGACAAGTACAAGGCGGCAGATTTTTCCGAAGGGCATTATCTGCAGATCGAAGTGGCGGGCTTGATTGACGCTTCGCCGCACAAGGCGCTGGCGCAGAAGTTTCTCGCCTTCATGCTGAGCCCGGATTTCCAGAACGAAATCCCAACCACCAACTGGATGATGCCGGCCGCGAAAATGTCTGCGCCCTTACCCGATGCATTCAACTCGCTGGTGAAGCCAGCCAAGACACTGCTGTTCACGCCGGACGAGGTGAATGTGCATCGCCGCGACTGGATCAACGAGTGGCAGAAGGCTGTGAATGGCTAAACGCCTTTCACAACTGGCGATCATCGCCGCCATTCTGCTGGGGCTGGGGCCGCTTTTTGCCCTGCTGCTGCAGAATGGCGTGCAGGGCCTGCCGTTTGATTCCAGCATTGTGCATGTGGTCATCTTCACGCTGGAACAGGCGCTGCTCTCCACGCTTCTGTCTGTCGTGCCGGGGATATTCCTGGCGCGCGCGCTGGCGCGGCAGGAATTTCCTGGGCGCGGGATTTTGCTGACGCTGTTTGCACTGCCGATGGCGGTGCCTGCGATTGTTGCGGTGCTTGGGGTGACGACTTTGTTCGGCAATAGTGGCCTGTTCCCGCACCTGGTTTCACCTTACGGATTGGCGGGGGTCTTGATCGCTCATGTGTTCTTCAATCTACCACTGGCGACGCGTCTGTTTTTCCAGGCGCTGCAAAACGCGCCGCAGGAAGGTTACAAGCTGGGCGCCCAGCTGGGCTTTGGCGAGGCCGCCACGCTGCGCCATATCGATTGGCCCGCGCTGAAAGCCGTGCTGCCGCAAACAGCGGCGATCATATTTCTGCTTTGTGCCGCCAGCTTTGTGATCGTGCTCACTTTGGGCGGTGCAACTGCGACCACACTCGAAGTGGCAATCTATCAATCGCTGCGAATGGATTTCGATCCGGGCCGCGCGTTGAGCCTGAGCCTGATACAAGTGGCACTGTGCGCAGTATTGATTTCACTGGCGCAGGCCGGTTTGAAGCAGGACCGAAGCTTCACCACGCTGCGACTCGCCACGCGGCGCTATCAGCCGCTGAGCTTGGCAACCGTGGGATCGGATTTCATCTTGATCGGGCTTGGCTGCCTGATCGTGCTGCCACCCCTCGCCGTGGTAATGATCGAAGGCGCGTCTTATCTGCATTTCTCCGCACTCACGTTTCAAGCCTTGCTGACCAGCCTCGCGCTGGGGTTGGCTTCGGCTTTGATTGCGATGTTGCTGGCCTGTCCTCTGGCTCAAGCGGGCGACAACACATCCGGCATGATCGCGCTGGCGGGATTGATCTTTCCGCCGGCCGTGCTCGCCACCGGGTGGTTTCTGCTGATGCGGGGCTTTGGCGATTCATTCATGCTCATTGCCGCTTTCATCGTGGCGCTGAATGCCCTGATGGCCCTGCCCTTTGCGGTGGCGGCGCTGCGCGCGGGATTCAGCCGCATTTCTCCGCAACTGATTTTGCTGCAACGCCAGCTCGGCCTTTCCGGTTTCAATGCATTTCGCATTATGATTTTCCCGCTCTTGCGTCGACAAGCGGCGCAGGCGTTTCTGATGGCGATGGTGCTGTCACTGGGTGATCTCACCGCGATCACACTGCTGGGCAACGGCGGCATCATCACGCTGCCTACTTTGCTGCATGCCGAGATGGGGCATTACCACGGCAATGATGCAGCGGGCACGGCACTGCTGCTCGTGTTGCTCTGTGCTGCGCTCACTTTCGCAGCGCAGCGGCTGGGAGATGCGCATGCTGCGGATTGAAAACGGGCTTTACAGACATGGCGCATTTTCATTGCAGATCGCGCTTGATGTTCCTGCATCCTCGCTCACCGCCGTGCTGGGGCCGAGTGGTGCAGGCAAATCCACGTTGCTGAATGTCATCGCCGGATTTGAAAAACTTGAGACCGGACGCGTGATAATTGACGGTACCGATGTCACCGCTCAACCGCCTGCCACGCGTGCGGTGAGCATGGTGTTTCAGGACAACAATGTCTTTCCGCATCTCACGCTTTGGCAGAATGTGGCACTGGGTGTTTCTCCATCACTCACGCTGAGCGACGCGCAGAAGCAATCGGTCTATGACGCGCTGGCCCGTGTAGGCCTGTTTCAATTGGCCAGCCGCAAACCGGGCGATGTGTCGGGCGGTGAACGCCAGCGCGTGGCACTCGCGCGCGTGCTGGTACGTCGCGCGAATGTGTTGCTGCTGGATGAGCCCTTCGCTGCGCTTGATCCCGGCCTTCGGGCTGAGATGCTGCATCTCGTGCGAGAGATTTCAGAAGCGCAGAAACTGGCAACACTGCTGGTCACCCATCAGCCGGAGGAAATCCGAGGCGCAGTCGATGGCATCATCTTTTTGGCACAAGGCAAAGTGCAGAATTTCAACACGCAAGACTTCTTTACCAGCAAACTGCCCAGCGTGCGCAGTTACCTGGGCTCCGACACCAAGGCCACCAAAGATTGAATGAGCCGAAGATTGGTTCGGGCTTTCAGATGCACCAGCCATTCGCTCATCGGCTCCACACGATCTGAAATTGCAAGCGCCTTGATGCGCCGGTCATGCGGCAATTCACCAGCCGATACGATGGCCGCACCCAAGCCCTGTGCTACCGCTTCGAAGCAGGCTTCGCGGCCTTCGACCTCCAGCGCGAGTGTCCAAGCCAGGCCCTGCTTCTGCAACGCTCCCGCCACCAGGTCGCGCGTGTGCGAGCCCTGCTCACGCATGATCAGCGGGCCTCGCGCCAGCTCCTTTAGCGTCACCGACTTGCGTTTGGCCAAGGCAGAATGTGCCGCGACCACCGCCATCATCGGATCATTGCTGATGCGGTGGGCTACGAGACCCGGCACA
This sequence comes from Aestuariivirga litoralis, assembly GCF_015714715.1. Lineage (NCBI taxonomy): Bacteria > Pseudomonadati > Pseudomonadota > Alphaproteobacteria > Hyphomicrobiales > Aestuariivirgaceae > Aestuariivirga > Aestuariivirga litoralis. The sequence goes on from NZ_WAHS01000001.1 coordinate 1,327,558, forward strand.
TCCGGCACGCGGCCCACCATGGCGAAATCAATTTCAAAAGCCTGCAGCCGTTCGACCAGGCTGGCCGAATTGCCACTGACCAACCGCACCGACACGCCCGGATAGCGCGCGGAGAATCGCTTCAGCAGCGGCATCACATGCGCCGCAGCATCGGCGCCGATGGTGAGCTGGCCGGTTTCGAGCTTCTTACTTTGCGACAGGAGATTGAGAACCTCTTGCTCCGTCTCGGCACTTTTTTCGGTGAGGGCGAAAAGCTTGCGACCGGTCTCCGTCATCGCAACGCCACGCGCGTGGCGGATGAAGAGCGGCGTGCCGTAAGCCTGTTCCAGTTTGCGGATCTGGTCGGAGATCGCGGGCTGAGTGACAGACAATTCATCTGCCGCGCCAGTGAAGGAACCGGACTTTGCAACAGCATGGAAGGCGCGGAGCTGGTTCTGGAACATATCAGTTCAACTTATGCTTTCCATAAGATCATACGATTTGACTGATATTATGCAAGAGGCTCTAATGGCCTCATCACCGGAGACATTTCATGCCGACTATGAATTTCAAAGGCCCGGCCGGCCAGGAAGACATGCCCTATCTGCTCACGCCGGGGCCGCTGACCACTTCGCGCAGCGTGAAGCAGGCGCTGCTGGCCGATTGGGGCTCGCGCGATATCGAGTTCCGCAAACTGGTCAAGGAAATCCGCGAGGAGCTGAAACGGTTGGCGGGTTGTGACGACAGTTACGAATGCGTGCTGATGCAAGGCTCCGGAACGTTTGCGATTGAAGCGGCACTCGGTGCCTTCGCCCCTTCGAAGCGCAAGAAGACCTTGGTGGTGGCCAATGGTGCTTATGGCGAACGCGCGGCGCAGATCCTCACCCATATAGGCCGTGCCAATGAGAAAGTGAGCAAGAGCGACACGACACAGCTTGCGCCGGAACATTTCACCAAGCTGCTGGATGACGACAAGTCGATCAGCCACGTGTGGCTGATTCATTGCGAGACAACGTCAGGCATAGTTAACCCGCTGTCGGAACTGGCGCGCGAGACGAAGACGCGCGGGCGCGTATTCATGGTGGATGCAATGTCGAGCTTCGGCGCGCTGGACATTAACATGGCACGCGACGGCATCGATGTGATGGTATCGTCCTCCAACAAATGTGTCGAAGGTATTCCGGGCTTCTCTTATGTGCTGGTGAAGAAGGAATTGCTGCTGGCGTCCGAAGGCCAGTCTCATTCCATCGTGCTGGATCTTTTCCAGCAGTGGAAGGGCCTCGAAGCCAATGGCCAGTTCCGCTTCACGCCGCCAACGCATGCGCTGGTCGCGTTCCGCCAGGCGCTGCGCGAGTTGGACGAAGAGGGCGGCACGGCTGCGCGCCTGCGCCGCTACAAGCGCAATGCGGACACACTGCTGAAAGGCATGGCGCAGATCGGCATTCAGCCGCTGCTGTCGGCCAATGCAGCGGGGCCAATCATCCAGACTTTCCTCACGCCGGCTGACGCCAATTTCAAATTCGAAGATTTCTACGAAAAGCTGCGCCAGCGTGGTTTTGCCATCTATCCCGGCAAGCTGACCAAGCGCGATTCTTTCCGCATCGGCACGATTGGCGCGCTGGATGAGCAAGTGATCGAACGCGTGGTCACTGCCATCAAGGACGTGCTGGCCGAATTGAATGTCAAAGACATGAGCCCGAGGGACAAGTGAAAAACGTGAATATCAATGGCCGCGCCTATCAGTGGCCGGCAAAGCCTGTCGTGGTGATCTGCTGTGATGGCAGCGAGCCTGAATATATGGAACGCGCCATGCGCGAGGGCCTGATGCCCAACCTGAAGACGGTGATCGCCAAGGGCGAGAACAAGCGCGGGCTTTCGGCCATGCCCTCCTTCACCAACCCGAACAACATGTCGATTGCCACCGGGCGGCGCGCGGAAGTGCATGGCATTGGCGGCAACTACCTGATCGATCCAGCCACCGGGCAGGAAACGATGATGAATGATCCGAAGTGGCTGCTGGCTCCGACGATCTTTGCCGAATTCCAGAAGGCGGGCGCCAAGGTCACAGTGGTAACGGCGAAAGACAAGCTGCGACTGCTGCTGGGCAATGGTCTGAAGTTTGATGGCAGTGCGATCTGCTTTTCATCGGAGAAGGCCGACAAGGCCACGATGGCGGATAACGGCATTGCCGATGTGCTGGCCTTTGTGGGCAAGCCTTTGCCGGAAGTCTATTCGGCTGATCTTTCCGAGTTCGTGTTTGCTGCCGGCGTGAAGCTGCTCAAGCGTGATCGGCCGCAGCTGATGTATCTTTCCACCACCGATTATGTGCAACACAAATTCGCCCCCGGTTCGGAAGGTGCAAATTCCTTCTATAAGATGATGGATGGGTACGTTGGCGCACTCGATGCTCAAGGCTGCACGCTGATCATTGTGGCGGATCACGGCATGAAGGACAAGCACAAGGCCGATGGCTCGCCCGATGTGCTTTATCTTCAGGACGCGATGGATGAGAAATTTGGTGCGGGCAAAAGCAAAGTGATCCTGCCGATCACTGATCCTTATGTGGTGCATCACGGCGCGCTTGGTTCATTCGCGCAGATTTATCTCTATGGGCCGCAGGTACGCGACGCGGCTGACTTCATCGCGGCACAAGAAGGCATTGATGCCGTGCTGACGCGCGAAGATGCGGTGAAGACTTACGGGCTTTATGCCGAGCGTTGTGGTGACCTCATTGTGATCTCTGGCGGGCCCAATCATTCCAAGGTGATCGGCACATCTGCATCAAAGCATGATCTGTCCGGACTTGATGCGCCGCTGCGTTCGCATGGTGGACTTTCCGAACAGGAAATCCCGTTCATCAGCAACGTGCATTTGAAAAATCTGCCGCAGCCTCTCAACAATTGGGATGCGTTCTTCGTCGGCTGCAACTGCGTGGAGGCCTAAATGGCACGTCAGATCATTCATGAGCAAATGCGCATCGGCGGCAAAAAGGTTTCCGCCGAAAAGACGTTTGATGTACGCTATCCCTTCACCAATGAGGTGATTGGCACGGTGCCCGCCGGCAATGCCTCGCATGCGGCCAAGGCGTTTGAAATCGCGGCGGCCTTCAAGCCCAAGCTGACGCGCTATGAGCGCCAGCAAATCTTGTTCCGCACGGCCGAACTGATCCGGAAATATACGCCGGAACTGTCGCAGCTGATCACGCTGGAACTGGGCTTGAGCCTGAAGGACTCACTGTATGAATGCGGCCGCGCTTATGATGTTTATTCGCTGGCGGGCCAGCTGGCGATCAATGATGATGGGCAGATTTTCTCCTGCGATCTCACCCCGCAAGGCAAAGCGCGCAAGATTTTCACCAAGCGCGAACCGGTGGGTGTGATCTCGGCGATCACGCCGTTCAACCATCCGCTCAACATGGTCAGCCACAAGATTGCACCGGCCATTGCCACCAATAATTGCGTGGTGTGCAAGCCGACCGATCTGACGCCACTCACCGCAATCCGTCTGGCCGACATTCTGTATGAAGCAGGCCTGCCTCCGGAAATGTTTCAGGTGGTCACGGGTCTCCCCGCCGACATTGGCGATGAAATGGTGACCAATCCGAACATTGCTGTGGTCACTTTCACCGGTGGCGTGCGGGTGGGCAAGATCATTGCGGCCAAAGCGGCCTACAAGCGCGCAGCACTTGAGCTGGGTGGCAATGATCCACTGATCGTGCTGGATGATCTTTCCGACAGCGATCTCGACAAGGCGGCAGAGCTTGCGGTAGCGGGTGCTACCAAGAATTCCGGCCAGCGCTGCACTGCCGTGAAGCGCATCCTGGTTCAGCCGAAAGTGGCGGATGCCTTTGTCGAAAAGGTTCTGGACAAAGCCAAGAAGATCAAGTTCGGCGATCCGGAAAATCCGGATACGGATCTGGGCTGCGTGGTCAATGCCGCCACTGCGGAGATGTTTGAAAAGCGTGTGCTGGTGGCGGCGCAAGAAGGCGGCAATATCCTCTATCATCCCGAACGCAAGGGTGCCGTTCTGCCGCCCATCGTGATCGACAATGTCGATCCGAAATCGGAACTGGTGTTTGAGGAAACCTTCGGCCCGGTGATCCCGATCATCCGCGCACCGGCGGATGATGAAGCGCTGATTGCGCTGTCGAACTCCACCGCTTTCGGCCTGTCGTCAGGCGTGTGCACCAACAACCTCTCGCGCATCACCCGCTACATTGAGGGGCTGAATGTCGGCACCGTCAACATCTGGGAAGTGCCCGGCTACCGGATTGAAATGTCACCCTTCGGCGGCATCAAGGATTCAGGCAATGGCATCAAGGAAGGCGTTGCCGAGGCGATGAAATTCTATACGAATGTCAAGACCTGGTCCTTGCCCTGGCCGTGAAAAATTGGTTGGTGTGACCGCTCGAAATAATCGAGCGATGGGTCAATGGTCGTGACCACCGGTTGGCTGCTGCGCAGGATTCCGAAGATGTCGCCGGTCACCATGCGCGGCATTGCCTTGCTGCCAGTGAACAGGGATTCCGGATAGGCCTTGGCAATGTCTTCAGGCGCATAGCCCATCAATTGGTAAAGGCATGGTGCGATCTGAAAGTGACTGGCGCGACCAGTGCTGCGCCGCGCACCCTGCGTGAAAGCCTGACGCAGCGCCTTGTGCCGCGTGTGGACCAGCAATGGCACCAGCCCGGTGCGCGGGTCTGGATTGGTAATCTGACCATGCGGAAATTTGCTCGACTTAAATTGCTGGCCATGGTCTGACGTGTAGATCACAGTGGCATTGCTCAAATCGGCCCTCTGAAAAAAGTATGGCATGAAGCCATCGACGTTCCATGCAATGGCCTTGCGGTAAGTTTCAAGCAGAGGTGCGATTGCATGCGGAATTTCAGCCTTTCTGGAAACCCAGGGCTTTTTTTCATCCTTGGGATAATTCCATTCGTAGGGAAAATGCGCGCCGTTTTTGTTGCCGTAGATGAACACGGGCTGGCCGGAGCGAAGCTCCAGCGCTACGATATCGGCCAATTCATAGTCACTCTTGATGAGGTCTTTGGTAACGTAGAAGGCGTCAATATCCAGCTTTTCATACGCCGTCATGAAATTCATCAGATCATTGCCGTTGCGCAACAAGCTGGTTTGCGCGTTTATGTAAATCGTGCGGAAGCCCGCCTTCTTGGCATAGGCGAACAGGCTGGGATTGAAGGTGGCACTATCGGCCAGATTTTCAATATTGGCACCAAAGCGCAAAATGGCGTTGGCATTGCCGCTGTTGTTGCCTCCTGACACAGCCGGGCCAAAATTGATGAAACCCTGTTCCTTCGCCAATGCGGCGAGCTTCGGCGTCAACGCATTGCCCGGCTTCAGCGAGATGTAATCGCCGCGGATGCTTTCATCGACCAGCATGACGATGCTTTGCTTCTTGGCATTTGCCTGCGGTTGCCAAGACACAGCGCGGCGCGCGCCCAGCTTGCTGGTGTGCAACAGGAAGGTTGCGAGCAACGCGGCAGAAATCGCGCTGACATGTGATGGCATGGGCGACAGGGTACGTCCGCCTTGCAGCCAAAACTCTCCAATGACCAGCGCCACGCTGAGCAGCGGCAGCCACCACAAACTAACGGCCCAGGCCTGCCAGTCGGGGTCAGCCACCGCCGGAACGGCAAACAGCATGACACAAAAGGCGAAAACCAGTCCGGCACTGGTAAACTGCCAAAGGTAGTGCCGGATGAAGGCCGATGATGCCGCGCGTTCGTAAGAGGCCGTCATCACGTCCAGCACCGTAAGGTGGCTGCGGTTGGTACGATAGAAAAACCAGTTGGTTGCTGCAGAGGCGGCGAACAGCACGCACCAGATCATTTTGTAAGTGGAAAAGGGAGCAGCCACGATCACCGCGAGGGCCGCCAGGCTCAGGATCCATTCGCCCCACCATTGCAGGATGCCCAGCCATTCTCTGTTGCGGATCATGAGGATCAACCGGCCGATAAAACCCGGATTGGTGCCTAGAACGGCTGCAAAAAATGGAATGGCCTTGAGCGCCGCGACCATCGTAACAGCATTGCCAGGCGCTGCCCCAAGCAACGCCAAAAACGCCAACAACATTTAGTTTTCCCAATCTAAGTTACTGCCCTGTCACAATAAATCATAGATTGAGCGCTACCACAACCAGAATGTGTATCCCCATCTTCTTGCTGATCCGCTGGCGAGCTCACGAATGTAAAACGCTACAACTTGCAAGTTAGGACCTTTATCTGCGGCAATACAATGCGCTATGCCGGTTGCGCGGAGTTAGAACTATGAACCCTTCCACACTCGTCATCCTCAATCTGCTTGGCGGCGTTGCGCTGCTACTTTGGGGTGTGCGCATGGTGCGCACCGGAATTTTGCGGGTCTGGGAAGACCAGCTCAAGCATTTCATCGAATACCGTTTGGGCAACCGTTTCTCAGCCTTTGGTGCGGGCCTGTTGGCCACGCTGCTGCTGGGTAGCGGCACCGCGACGGCGCTGATTGTCACCAATATTGCATCCACGGGAAGCTTGCCGACAGCGCTTGGCTTTGCGGTGCTGCTGGGGGCTGATGCCGGGTCGTCGGTGGTTTCATCCATCGTGGCATCGGGCTCCAACATTGCATTATGGACGTCACCGGTTTTCCTGTTTGTGGGTTACATCGTTTTTCAATCTTCCGAAGAATTGAAACCACACAATGCTGGGCGCGTGATGATCGGGCTGGGCCTGATGCTGCTGTCGCTGCGGCTGGTTTCAGCGGCAACTACGCCGCTCAATGAAGCGACGCTGTTTCACCAGGTGCTCACAGCGGTGGGCCAGGCGCCGGTTCTGGCCTTCCTGATTGGTGCGGCGATGGCCTGGGCGTTCCATTCCACACTGGCCTCGATCCTTCTGGTCGCCTCGCTGCTGACAAATGGCAGTTTGGAGCTGGCCGGCGCTGTCACCTTCCTGCTCGGCATCAATTGTGGCGGTGGCCTACCGGCCTTTGTGGCCACGCTCGGCCTGCCGCCTGATGCGCGCCGCCTGCCGCTGGCCAATCTGCTGGCTCGCGCCGTTCTGGCGTTGGTGCTGCTCACATTCCCTGAGCACCTGTTGGCCCTGATGCCCGCCGGACCGTTCACGTCACTGCAATTGGCATTGGCCTTCCATGTGGCTTTCAATTTTGCCGTCGCGGTGATTTTCCTTCCGCTGGTCAATCCCATGTCGGCCTTGGTGAAGCGGATGATTCCGGATTCCAAACTCCCGGAAGACCCGTTGCGCAGCCCACGCTATCTTGATGCCACCGCAATTGCGATTCCGGCCGCAGCCATTGCCAATGCGCATATTGAACTCGCGCGCATGGGCGAAATCCTGGAGCGGATGTTTGATACGGCTCTCAAAGCCATGGCTGGCTCCAGCATGGAAACTTTGAAGCAGCTTGAGGGCCAGGACACGCGGCTCAATCTCTATCAGTCGGCTATCCAATCCTATGTGAATGATGTCTCGCAGGGGCAGCTCTCTGGCGATGAAGCGCGGCATGCGCTGGAGATCACACTCTATGCCTCGAACCTTGAACATGCCGGAGACATCATACAGCTCAACCTGAAAGACCGCATCCGCGCCAAGATCAAGGAGGGCCTGGCTTTCGATGACGAGCAACATGCGCGGCTGGCTGAACTTTCGCTGATCATCCAGAACAACATCAAGATGGCGGCGGCCGTCACCGCCTCGCGCGACGTAGGTGCTGCCCAGCATCTGATCGGCCAGAAGGACGAATTCCGGCAGCTGGAAAACAAGGTGATGGAGGCGCATTTCACTTCGACACTGGCCAACAAGGCCACGGCTTTGCGTGAAAGCGCTCTCTATATCGACATCATCCGAGACCTGCACCGGATCAATTCACATATCGTGGCTGCAGGCTATCCGGTGGTCGATGATGCCGGTCTGCTACGCGGTTCGCGCCTGCGTGACAAAGCCAAGGAAAAATCAGTCTGAGCTGTTATATAAGGCTCAAATCGCAACTGGACGGATAGCGCCTTGAACCACCCTCCCCTGAAAGACATTCGCGTTCTTGATCTCACTCGCGTTTTGGCCGGCCCCTGGGCCACCCAGATGCTGGCCGATTTTGGTGCTGAAGTGATCAAGATTGAAAAGCCCGGCGAAGGCGATGACACGCGTGGCTGGGGGCCCCCGTTCGTGAAAAACGCCGATGGCTCTGAAGGTGACGCGGCCTATTTCCATTCTGCCAATAGAGGCAAAAAGTCTGTCTGCATCGACATGGCAAAACCTGAGGGTGCGAGTCTTATCAAGGCTTTGGCAGCGCAGGCTGATATTCTGGTTGAGAATTTCAAAGTGGGTGGCCTGGCCAAATACGGCCTCGACTATTTGGCCCTTTCCACGCTCAATCCGCGGCTGATCTATTGCTCGATCACCGGGTTTGGGCAGGATGGGCCTTATGCCAACCGCGCCGGTTATGACTTCATGATCCAGGGCATGGCGGGGGTGATGTCGATCACCGGAGAGCCCGGTGGTGAACCGCAGAAAATGGGCGTGGCCTTTTCGGATGTGTTTGCCGGGCTGCATGCGATGATCGGCATCCAGGCTGCACTTTATGCGCGCGAGAAAACCGGACTGGGCCAGCACATCGATATTTCATTGCTCGACAGCCAGGTTTCGGTGCTGGCCAATCAGGCGATGAATTATTTGGTCTCCGGCAAGGTGCCGAAGCGGCTGGGCAACGCGCATCCCAATATCGTGCCCTATCAGACTTTTGAAACCGCCGACGGCCATATCATCATGGCGGTGGGCAATGACCGGCAGTTTGGCGAATATTGCAAACTGATTGGTGCGCCGCATCTGGGTGAGGACACGCGCTTCACCACCAATCGCGGGCGCGTCGAACACCGTGATGTGCTGATCCCTGCTTTGCGCCCTTTTATGAAGGCGCGCAGCACGGCAGAATGGACGCAAGTGTTCGAAGCGGCTTCTGTGCCGTGCGGTCCGATCAACACGATCGATCAGGTGTTTGAAAATCCGCAAGTGAAGGCGCGCGGCCTGCTGCGTGAACTTGAAGCGGCGGATGGCAGCAAGGTGCCAACAGTGTCAGGGCCCGTGGTGTTTTCCGGCGCTGAACGCACCGATGCGCGGCCCTCTCCGCGCCTCGGACAGGACACTGAATCCGTCTTGAAGGATTTGCTGAACTTGAGTGCTGAAGACGCACAAGGCTTGCGCGACAAAGGTATCGTGTCATGAGCGAGGTTTTCGCCGGCGGGTGCCAATGTGGTGCCGTGCGTTATGAATTGCTGGAGCGGCCCACGGGTGCGCATATCTGCCATTGCCGCATGTGCCAAAAACAGTTTGGCAACTTCTTCGCGGCGCTGGTGGGCGTGCCCAAGCCCAAATTCCGGGTGACGCGTGGGCAGATGACGCACTTCCGCAGCTCGGAAGATGTGCAGCGCGGCTTCTGCCGGGATTGCGGAACGCCGCTGACCTATGAACCGTTGAAGCGCGACGGCATGGGTATCTCCATCGGCTCGCTCGACCGGCACAGCGAATTCAAGCCGGAAGTGCAATATGGCACGGAAGCCCGTGAACCCTGGTTTGATGAATTGCACAAATTGCCCGCCTTCCCTTCGGGTGAAGATGAGACGGGCAGCACAGCGTTCACGCAGCTGCTGCCCGCCATCAAGGCCAGCAACCGCCAGCATCCGGATTATGACACCGATATCTGGCTGGAGGAGAAGCATGACTGGGAAGCCTGAGACCCAGACATGGAGCGGCGGCTGTCAATGTGGTGCCGTGCGCTACCGCATGCTGGCGCGGCCCTCAGGCGCGCATCTCTGCCACTGCCGCATGTGCCAAAAACATTTCGGCAATTTCTTTTCAGCGCTGGTTGAAATTCCAAAAGACAAGTTCCGCCTGACGCACGGCAAGATCAGCACGTTTGAAAGTTCGGATGAAGTTTACCGCGGCTTCTGCAAATCCTGCGGCACGCCGCTTTCGCTGGATGCGGCGAAGGAAAGCAAATTCTATATCGCCATTGGCACCATGGATAATTATTCGGAATTTGCACCACAGGCGCAGTTCGGCATGGAAAGCCGGCATGATTTCGTGCAGCACCTGCACGAACTGCCGGCTTACGTGTCAGGCCACGATGAAAAGGGCGCCACGGAATTTTCCAAGCTGCTGCCGGGCATCAAAGCCTCTAACCATCAGCACCCAGACCAAGACACGAAAGACTGGCCGCTGCCGCCGGAGAAGGAATGAACATGGCCAAAACCGAAGCCTACTGGAACGGGCAAATGATTGCCGCTTCCGATCATTGCATTCTGGTGGAAGGCAATGCCTATTTCCCACTTCAGGATTTGCGCGTTGGGTTTTTTCAACCCTCGCAGCGCACTTCCGTTTGTCACTGGAAGGGTAATGCGAATTATTTCGATGTTGTGGTGGACGGCAAGACCAATCCCAATGCCGCATGGACCTATCATGCGCCGAAGGACAAGGCCGTAGCGATAAAAGACTACGTGGCTTTCTGGAACAGCGTTGAAGTGACGGGCGCTGACGCTGCGAAACCCCTTTGAGAAAAAGTGCGAGCCTCGAAATGCGTCACCCAGATGACGGGCAATCGCGGGCGCGTTGAACACCCCACTTTTGATGGTGATCTGTTCGCCGCTGCCGATGGTCTCTCCGGCCAGATCATCATGAAGGAAAGCGGCTATGTCGAAGTAACTACCGAGGATCAAACTGACCAAGTGGCGGTGGATATCAACGCCACCGGAAGTTTCACCGGCAATAATGTTCCGCTGGAAGTTTCGCGCTCCTTTGCCATGGTGATGGGCATCCTGGCACGCACCTTCTTCGGGGCCTGACGCATGGGCCCCTATCTCTGGACCGGCCTCATCGGCCTGGTGGCGGCACTCATTGCGAAACTGCTGCTGCCCGGACGCAATGGGCCCCGCAATCTCTTTGTTGTTGCACTGCTTGGCGTTGCCGGATCCTTTGTCGGCACATTTCTGTGCCAGTTCTTCGGCATCTACGCGTCCGGCGAATTTGGTTTCATCGGATCGGTGGTGGGGTCAGTGGTTTTGCTGTTCATCTGGGATTTGATGTTCAAGAAGAAGCAACCTGTTCCGATGGCAAAAGTGCCGCCACCGCCTAGCCCTCCTCCCCCGCATGAAGCAGCGTTCGGGAATCAGACGTAATTGAGCGGCAGCGCCGTTGTTTCCTTGATTTTTTCCATCACGAAGCTGGATGAAACATCGGCGAGCGGGATGCGCGCGATCAGGCGTTTGTACAGCGCGTCATAGCCCGCCACATCCGGCACCACGGCATGCAGCACATAATCGGTATCGCCAGTGGTGCGGTAAACGCCGATGATTTCCGGCAGGCCCTGCACTGCGTTGGAAAATTTCTCCAGCCAGGATGGATCATGCTGCGCGGTTTTGATGGCGATGATCACCGTCAACCCCACATTCAGCTTGGCGGCATCGAGCAGCGCCACGCGGCCTTTGATCACGCCGCGCTCTTCAAGCGCCTTGATGCGCCGCCAGCAGGCATTGCGCGACATATGGACCAGCGCGGCCAGTTCCTCGATGCCGATAGAGGAATCACGCTGCAGATGTTTCAGGATTTCCTGATCCTTGGGATCAATCATCGGAATCTCAGCTTTTGGGTGGATAATTTCTCATCCATAGCCCAAATCACGATACTATTCGAGAGAATTTCTCATCCCAACCGGGCTAAAATGGCGCAAACCGGAGAAATACCATGAAGAACCCCAAAGAAATCTTCCTCGACCACCCGCATGCCGCCGGGGAAAGCTATTTCGAGCATATGGCCTTTGCCTTCCGGTTTTCGGGCCGCCTGTTCCGTGCCGCCTGTGCGGCTTTTATCCACGGCGTGGTGCCCGATGCGTTTGAGACCACCGCGTCCACCACGGTTCTCACTATGGGTGAGGAACTGCGTGCACGGCGCGCAGCTTTGGTGCGCGGCAAGGCGGAAGCTGCCTTGAGCTGAACCCTCCTTCCAATAGCCATCCACGATTATTGGGGGTGATCTGCGCGGATGTCGTTTTTTGACTAGAAGTCGGTATTCTGCCTTGGCATAAGGCCGCCATGGCCAATCTCATCATCACTTACTGGCGCGACATTCCTTCCGCCGTCTCCGTCAAGATCGGGCGCAAGGAAGAAAAGCGCATGCTGGACAACCGCTTCATGGAAGCGATCGACATGGCGGCGATGCGCTCCGGCTCTACTGATACTGACGCCTATCTGGCCGATTGGCGGCGCGGCGAGCCTCAAGCCGTCAGCGATGACATGGCCACCGAGGCCGACAAGGCCAAGGCCGCACTTGAAGCCGAATACACCCAGGACAAAATCAAAGCCCTCATCGCCAATGGCGGGAAAGCCTCATCATGACCCATACTCTCGTGGCTTCTGCCACCCGTAGCCACATCATTGGCTTTGACAAGCCGTTCACGGTGATCGGCGAGCGCATCAATCCCACCGGCCGCAAGAAGTTGGCCGCTGAAATGCAGGCCGGCAATTTCGAAACGGTGATCAAGGACGCGCTTGCCCAGATGGCTGCCGGTGCCCACATCCTCGACGTCAATGCCGGCGTGACTGCCGTGAACCCCAACGAGACCGAGCCGCCGCTGATGAAGCAGACGCTTGAGATCGTGATGAGTGTCACCGACATGCCGCTCTGCATCGACTCCTCCGTCACCTCCGCTCTCAAGATGGGCCTCGAAACCGCTAAGGGCCGCCCGCTGGTGAACTCGGTGACTGGCGAAGAAGAAAAGCTGGAAGCCATTCTCCCGCTGGTCGCCAAATACAATGTTCCCGTGGTTGCCATCTCGAATGACGAGACCGGCATTTCAGAAGATCCGGACGTGCGTTTCGCCGTGGCCAAGAAAATCGTCGAGCGCGCTGCCGATTTCGGCATCAAGCCGGAAGACATCGTGGTCGATCCGCTGGTGATGCCGATTGGCGCCATGGGCACCGCCGGCCAGCAGGTGTTCCGCCTGGTGCGCCGCCTGCGCGAAGAGCTAAAGGTCAACACCACCTGCGGCGCCTCCAACGTGTCGTTCGGCATGCCGAACCGCCGCGCGCTGACCGGCTATTTCCTCGCCATGGCCGCCAGCCACGGCATGACCAGCGCCATCATGAACCCGCTGCATGATGAAGACATGCACGCCATTTTCGGCGCCAACGTGCTGAACGGCACGGATGCACATTGCCGTTTCTGGAACAACAAGTTCCGCGAAATGACCAATGCCCCGTCAGCGGCTGCACAGGCTGCGGGCGAAATTTCGTCTAACGAAGACATCGCCGCCCGCCGCGCCGCACGTGAAAGTCGCCGCCGCAGGTAACTTGCACATCTCTCTAACAACTCTCCATCGGTGGGCTTGTCCCGCCGATTTTGTTTTGACGGCAACGTCGATGGGCGCGGAAGGCCTAGACCAAGTCCAGATGGAAGAACTGGCAGAAATCTGACTTCACGTAATCCCCGAACGCGTCGCCTTCCTTGAAGCCGTTGGCGCGGTACAGGCCTACGGCTGCATCGAAGGGGCCGCCGGAACCGGTTTCCAGCGACAGGCGTTTCAGGCCCCGCGCCTTCGCCTCCGCGATAATATGGGCCAGCATGGCCTTGCCGTAGCCCTTGCCGGCCTGGCCGTCGGCCACGCGCATGGATTTGATTTCGCCTGTGCCGTCACCTAGCTCTTTCAGCGCACCCATGGCGACGGCCTGATCCGCCACCCAGATCACCCAGAAGCTGATCCCGGGCTTCTGCAGGCCGCTCCAATCGAGTGCGAAAACATGGCCGGGCGGTGAGCTCGCATGCATGCCGCGCAGATGGTATTCCAGCAGGGCGCGCACGCGGGCGTCATCGAAATTTCCGGGCCTGATTTCCATGGCCAAAGCATGTCGCAATTTGTCCTGTGCGGCAAGCGGGGCTCGGCTATAATTGACGCCATGAGCATGGCATCCGAGCAAAATCCGCTGATCGTTTTCACCCCGTCCGGCAAGCGCGGGCGCTTTCCTGCCGGCACGCCGGTTTTGCAGGCGGCGCGGTCACTAGGCGTGGATATCGACTCGGTGTGCGGCGGGCGCGCCATTTGCGGGCGCTGCCAGATCAATATTGGCGAAGGCGAATTTGCTAAGCACGGCATCACCTCGTCGGCTACACATGTGAATGGCGTGACGCAGGTTGAAGAACGTTACGACCGTATCCGTGGGCTTCCCGCAGGCCGCAGGCTCTCGTGCCAGACCAAGATTGAAGGCGATCTCGTTGTTGACGTGCCGCCCGAAAGCCAAGTGCACAAGCAGGTGGTGCGCAAGGAGGCTGACACGCGTGTGATCGCGCTCGATCCTGCCACCACGCTTTATTACATCGAGGTGGAAGAGCCTGACATGCACAAGCCCTCCTCCGATCTGGAGCGGGTTTACATCGCGCTGAAAGAGCAATGGGGCATCGACCATCTGTCCACCGATCTCAATGTGCTGGCAGACCTGCAGAAGGTGTTGCGCAAGGGTGAATGGAAAATCACCTGCGCGGTGTTCTCGCGCAATGCTGGCGGTGGCAACAAGCTGGCGGCGATCTGGCCGGGCTTTCATGACAAGCTGTTCGGCCTCGCCGTCGATGTGGGCTCCACCACCGTGGCGATGCACCTCACCAATCTATCCACTGGCGAAGTGGCGGCATCAGGCGGTTTGATGAATCCGCAGATCCGTTTCGGCGAAGACCTGATGAGCCGCGTGTCTTACGTGATGATGAATCCGGGTGGCGAGGCCGAGATGACCGGTGCCATTCGTGAGGCGCTGCAACAGCTGGCTGAGTCAGTGGCTACGCAGGCAGGCATTTCGGTGACTGACATTTTGGAAGTGGTGCTGGTCGGCAACCCGGTCATGCATCATCTGTTCCTTGGCATCGACCCGGTTGAACTCGGCGGTGCGCCCTTCGCGCTGGCTGATGGCATGGCGCTGACCTTCCCGGCGCGCGAGATGGGCTTCAAGCTGAATGCAGGCGCGTCTGCCTATATCCTGCCCTGCATCGCAGGGCATGTGGGTGCCGATGCCGCTGCTGTCGCTTTGTCCGAAGCGCCGCATGAGAGCGATGAGATCATGCTCTGCGTGGATGTGGGAACCAATGCCGAAATCATCCTCGGTTCGAAGCAACGCCTGCTGGCCTGCTCGTCGCCCACCGGGCCTGCCTTCGAAGGCGCGCAGATTTCCTGCGGGCAGCGGGCTGCACCGGGTGCCATCGAACGCATCCGTATCAATCCTGAAACGCTGGAGCCGCGTTACAAGGTGATCGGCTCTGACAAGTGGAGCGATGAGGACGGCTTTGAAGACGAGATCAAGGCCACGGGTGTTACCGGCATTTGCGGTTCCGGCATTATCGAAGCGATTGCGGAAATGTATCTGGCCGGCATCATCAACCAGGATGGTTTGATGGATGGCACCTTTGCGGCACGCTCACCCCGCATCGAGCAATACAAACGCACGTTCAATTACATTATTCGTCAGCCTGCGGATGAATCGAACCAGCCGCTGATCCGGGTGACGCAGAATGACGTGCGCGCCATCCAGATGGCGAAGGCCGCGCTTTATGCCGGTGTGCGTTTGCTGATGGACAAGCTGGAAATCAACGAGCCGCGCAAGATCCGCCTGGCCGGTGCCTTCGGCTCTCATATCGACATGAAATATGCGATGATCCTGGGCCTTATTCCGGATTGCGACCTCGCGCGCGTGCAAAGTGCCGGTAATGCGGCGGGTACGGGTGCGCGTATCGCGCTGCTCAACAAGGCGGCGCGTGATGAGGTGGAGCATGTGGTGCGCCGCATCGAGAAAATCGAAACTGCGGTTGAGCCGATGTTCCAGCAGCATTTCGTCGAAGCCATGGCCATCCCGCACAAGACGGCGAATTTCGTGAATTTGAAAAAGGTGCAAGAACTGCCGCCGATCAAGACCATTGCAGCCGCGGATGATGAGGGCGGCAGCCGCCGGCGCAGGAGAGGCTGATGACGCATCCGGCATTTGCAAAGGGCCGCACAGCGGTGATCACGGGCGGTGCATCCGGCATTGGGCTGGCGACGGCCCAAGTGATGGCAGGCTTCGGCATGAAGGTTGTGCTGATCGACTTGCCGGGCGAAAAGCTTGACGCTGCCGAAAACGCTTTGGGTGCTGTAGCGATTGGCGCTGATGTTTCTGATGCGGGCGCGATAAACGCTGCTGCAGCGCGCGTGGCGAAGGAATTGCCGCCCGTGACTTTCCTGATGAATAATGCGGGGCTGGGGCCCGCTTCATCTGCTGTCACCGCTTCACCTGCTTGGGTAACGATCCTTGGCGTCAATCTCTGGGGTGTGATCCATGGTACGCAGGCTTTTGCACCGGCGATGCTTGCGCATGGTGAGACGGCGCTAATCGTCAATACCGGATCGAAACAGGGCATCACCACGCCACCAGGAAATCCGGCCTACAATGTTTCAAAGGCTGGCGTGAAGGCCTTCACCGAAGCGCTGGCGCATGAAGTGCGCAATGCGCCGGGCGGGAAAATTTCGGCGCACCTGCTGATCCCAGGCTGGGTGTTCACTGGATTGACGGCAGGCGGCAAGACCGAAAAACCTGCTGGTGCGTGGAGTGCCGCGCAGACGGTGGACTTTATGCTGCAATCACTGGAGCGCGGCGATTTCTACATTCTCTGCCCGGACAATGACACGCCGCGCGCGCTGGATGAAAAACGCATCGCCTGGGCGGCGGGAGATCTGGTTGAGAACCGCCCGGCCCTGTCGCGCTGGCATCCGGATTTTGCCGATGCCTTCAAGGCCTATGTGAACAAGGCTTAAAGGGGCGCCTGGTTGATCTCGATGATGTTGCGATCCGGATCACACAGAAACACCTGCGGGAAACCGGCCATGCCGGTTTTCTTCACAATCAGTTTCTGCGGATGATCTGGCGGCAAGTCAGCGCTGTAGCCTTTAGCCTCGAGCTCGGCGACCGTGGCATCAAAGTCATCTGTACGCAGAGCAAAGTGAACATCGTCATTGTCCACGCCGCGCTGGCGGAAATTTCCGGGCGGGTGAACGACGAGGTGAACCTGGAGCGCGCCCAACCCATACCAGATGCCAATGATCGTGAAGGGCGGACGCGCGATGCGCTTGAAGCCGAGCACGTTTTCGTAGAAGGCCGCAGAGCGATCAATATCGGTCGAGATCAAAGCGACGTGGTGCAACGCAAGGTTTGGCATTGTTTATCCTCTGACGGATATAGTAACTCGGTTTTTATCCATGGTTGAACAAGAATTTGCAACACGCGGTTGGGTGAAGTTTGCGGCTGAGGATTCCACGCGCGCATGGATCGCAGCGGCACGGAGGCCAGCATTCGGATCAATGCATGATCCCGCGCATGCGGATTGGTGGCGCTGTGGGGGAACGTGGTTCGTCGGTGTCGATGCGCTGCCCAATGACGACCAAGGCCGCGTGGGTGATGGGCCCGCACTTTCAGGCGCTGCGGTTGATTTTATTCGTCACAGCTTGATGCGGTCGCAGATTGCTTCGCATCGTGGACAGGTTTCGATTTGCCTGCCGGGTTATCCGAAACGTGGAAGTGATGAGACCGAGGCGCAGCATGCGTTTCGCGCCAAGCGGGATTCAGCGCATGTGGACGGGCTGCATGGCGAGGGTGCGCAGAAGCGGCGCTATCTGCGCGAGCTGCATGATTTCATTTTCGGGATTGCGCTGGATGATGTGGATCATGGCGCGGCGCCCTTTGTGGTGTGGGAAGGATCGCATCTGATCATGCAGGCCATGTTCAAGGATGCGCTGCGTGATGTACCAGTGGAGAAATGGGGAGAGGTGGATTTCACCGATCGCTACAAGGCGGCGCGGGCGCGGGTTTTTGAAAGCTGCAAGCGGGTGGAGATTCCGGCGCGCGCCGGGGAAGCTTACGTGACGCATCGCTTTGCGCTGCATGGCGTGGCGCCTTGGGGCGAGACTGCATTGAAGCAGAGGGCGGTTGTTTATTTTCGCCCCTGCAACATGAATGCGGCCGATTGGCTGGCGCGAGACTAAGCTTCGGTTTCGCCGCCGCCGTCTTTCCAGTCCTGGAATTTTCCGAGATTGAAGACCTTGTCGTAGCCCATTTCCTTCAGCGTCTGGCCGGCCAATGCGGCGCGGCCACCTGAGGCGCAGTAGGTGATCAAGGTTTTCTCAGGTGTCAGTTCTTTCACATGGCCGGGCGAATCCGGGTCGGCCTTGCCTTCGAGAAGGCCACGCTGGGTGTGGATAGCGCCCTTCACCTTGCCGGTGGCCTGAAGCTCGGTGCCGTCGCGCACGTCAAGAAAGACCACATCATCGCGGCCCAGCAGTTTCTTGGCGTCTTCCACTGAGATCGTCGGAACGACGGCGCGGGCGGCGGCCAGCATGTCGGCAAATTTCTTGACCATGGTTTTCTCCCTGTTACGCTTGAGCATAGCGCATATTGTTCCGGACACAAAATTCAGCTTGACAATTTATTCCTATAGGAGTATATGCCTTATCATGCGACATCCCCTTCACTTTCTTTTCCGCACCGCTTTCATTCTTTCGCTGACGATCACCACTGCTGTGACCCGCGCGCCTGTCGCGGCGGACAAGGGCATGGTGGTGACCTCGCAGCATCTGGCCTCTGACGTGGGGTTGAATATTTTGAAGGCTGGCGGCAACGCGGTCGATGCCGCTGTTGCTGTGGGTTATGCGCTGGCGGTGACCAATCCGTGCTGCGGCAATATTGGCGGCGGCGGCTTCGCCACGCTGCATCTGGCGGATGGGCGCGACATTTTCCTGAATTTCCGCGAGAAAGCGCCTTTGGCCGCCACTGAGAAAATGTATCTTGATGACAAGGGCGAGGTGAAGAAGGATGCGAGCCTGGTCGGCTATCTGGCCGCCGGCGTGCCCGGCACGGTGCTGGGGCTGGACACGCTGCTTTCCAAATATGGCACGATGAAGCGTGCCGATGTGATGGCGCCGGCGATCAAGCTGGCCAATGACGGCTTCACGCTGGATCAGGGCGATGTGGATATTCTGGCGCTCGGCTCAAAAGATTTTGTGATCCAGTCCAATGTGGCAGAGGTGTTTCTGAACGCAGGTAATCCCTGGAAAGCCGGCGACACATTAGTGCAGAAAAAACTGGGCGCTTCGCTGCAGCAGATTTCTGATACTGGGCCGGATGCCTTCTACAAGGGGCCGATTGCCGATGCAGTGGTTGCCGCTTCGCAGGCGGGTGGCGGGGTTTTCAGCAAGAAGGATTTTGAGGATTACACGGTTGAAGAACTGGCCCCGGTGAAATGCACTTATCGCAGTTTGGAAGTGATTTCATCGCCACCGCCCTCCTCCGGCGGAACGACGATCTGCGAAATCCTGAATATCCTGGAAGGTTATCCGATCCACGATATGGGCTTTCACTCCGCTGCCAGCGTGCATGTGATGGCGGAGGCGATGCGCCATGCCTATGTGGACCGCAATTTCTCACTGGGCGATCCGGACTTTGTGAAGAACCCTGTCGATAGGCTGACATCGAAGGATTATGCGGCGGCTATTCGAACCACGATTGATCCCATGAAGGCCACGGCTTCGGCTGATCTCAAGCCCGGCACGCCGCCGCATGAAGGGACGCAGACTACGCATTTTTCCATCGTCGATGCGGCGGGCAACGCGGTTTCGATTACCTACACGATCAATGGCTATTTCGGCGCGCGGGTGATGGCGGGAGATACCGGCTTTTTCCTCAATGACGAGATGGATGATTTTACCGTGAAGCCCGGCGTGCCCAATCTGTTCGGGCTGGTGCAAGGCTCTACCAATGTGATCGCACCGGGCAAGCGGCCGCTGAGTTCGATGAGCCCGACCATCGTGAAGAAGGACGGCAAGGTTTACATGGTGCTGGGCAGCCCCGGCGGCTCGCGCATTATCACCATTGTGCTGGAGGCGATTTTGAATGTGGTCGATCATGGCATGACCATTCAGGAAGCCGTGGATGCGCCGCGCATTCATCACCAATGGCTGCCGGACCAGATCAGTGCTGAGCCGTTTGCTTTCTCTGCCGATACGGCGAAGATCCTGACTGACATGGGGTACAAGCTGGTGGAGCAGACGCCCTGGGGTGCGGCAGAGTCCATCCTGATCGGGCCGCAACCGGAGGCGTCAACCACGCAGAGCTCCGGCAATGACGCGATGGCGGGCGGCAAGCCGATTCCCGGTAAATATTATGGCGCGCATGATGACCGGCGCAGCGCCGGCGCGGCGGTGGGTTACTAAGTCTTCCGCCCGGCCAGCAGTGCCAGAACCCCTGCTCCGGAGATGAGCAGCATGCCCAGCACCGTTGTTGAGGTGGGCACTTCGCCGAAGAATGCGAAGCCGAACACGATGGCCCAGAACATGCCAGTATATTCGAAGGGGGCGACGACATTGGCTTGGCCAATACGGTAGGCGTTGGCGAGGAAGGTCGAGCCCAGGGCGGCGATCACGCCGCAGATCGCCATCAGGCCGGCCACATGCCAGGTGGGCCAGTTCCATTCGCGCAGCAGGAAATCTATACTGGGATTGCCGAAGGGCTTGAGGCCAAGCATATGGACGCCGCCGGCTATCGCCGAAGCGCCGAGCAGATAAACCCAGTTCTGGTAGAAGACCATCACGGTGACGGGCGAGCGCGCGCCGAATTTGCGAGCCAGCAACTGGCCGAAGGAATAGGCGAAGGCCGAGACAAGCGAGAGCAGTGCTGCCGGTTTGAACAGGGCCGTGCCGGGCTGCAGGATGATGAACACACCGACCAGGCCCAGCAGCACGGCGCACCAGCTTTTCCAGCCAGCATATTCGCCCAGCATGGGGCCGGAAATCACGATCACCACCAACGGCACCATGAAATAAAGCGCCACCGCTTCGGCCAGCGGCAGCGCCGGGAAGGCCATGAAATAGCTGGTGTAGGAAATGAGCAGGAAGAGGCCACGCAGGAGCATGAGCGGGATCTGCCGGTCATAGAGTGCCTTGAGACTGCCCTTGCCTTCCCAGGCCACCATGGCGAGCAGGATAGGCATCGACACAATGGCGCGGAAGACGATGGCCAGCGTAACCGCTTCGGTGCCGCTGATCGATTTGATGACGGAATCCTGGAGCGAGAAAACCAGTGAACCGGCGCACAGGCAGACAATGCCGATCAGATTTTGGCGGGCGGTGGAGGTGGGCATGGGGAATGAATCGGCGTGAGTGGATTTCAGTCATAGCCGATGTGGGCGGGGCCGGGCATGGCCTAAAGACGGATGGAGAGGTGAATGCGACTCACGCTCATTTCCTCAGTTTCAATCGTCACCCCGGCGAAGGCCGGGGGCCCGCTTTCTTACATTGAGCGCGTGAAAAGAAGCGGGGTCCCGGCCTTCGCCGGGATGACGGAGTGAGTGGATTACTTCGGCATCACCACGGCGCGGGCACCCTTTTGCGCGGCTCTCAGGCAGAGATATTCCAGCACCAGCGCTGAGGCAGCCATGGAGGTGAGTTCGGCGTGGTCATAGGGTGGCGAGACTTCGACCACGTCCATGCCGATGAAATTGATCGGGCCAAGCTTGCGGATGATTGAGGCCGCCTGGTGATAGCTGAGGCCGCCGGGAATGGGCGTGCCGGTGCCGGGGGCGACCGAAGGATCGAGGCAATCAATATCAAAGGTGAGATAGGCTTTCTTCTTGCCCACCTTGTCGCAAATGATCTTGGCGAGTTGGGCGCTGGTGCTTTCATGCACTTCATCAGCATAGATGATGCGGAAGCCCATCGTGGTTTCACCCACGAAGGTGGTGCGGATGCCGATCTGCACGGAATGCT
This sequence comes from Aestuariivirga litoralis, assembly GCF_015714715.1. Lineage (NCBI taxonomy): Bacteria > Pseudomonadati > Pseudomonadota > Alphaproteobacteria > Hyphomicrobiales > Aestuariivirgaceae > Aestuariivirga > Aestuariivirga litoralis. Next base: position 1,349,355 of record NZ_WAHS01000001.1, read on the forward strand.
CGGGATCAATCAGACCCTCTTTCACTGCGTAGCCGAACATGGTGCCATGATCGATGCGACCGCCGGTGTCGATCTCTACATCACGATGCGCATCGAAATGCACCAGTGCCAAAGGCCCGTGTTTCTTGGCGTGGGCTTTCAGCAGCGGGTAGGACACATAGTGATCGCCGCCCAGCGAGATCAGTTCGACATTCTGGTTGATGATTTCAGCGGCGTGGTTTTCCAGCGTTGTTGGGAAGGCTTCCTTGTTGCCCCAATCAAAGAAGCAATCGCCGTAATCGACCACGGCCAGCGTGTCGAAGGGATCGAAATTCCACGGCCAGTATGGACCCCAGGCATTTTCGGCGCTGGCGCGGCGGATGCCTTCCGGGCCCATGCGCGTGCCGGAGCGGTGCGACACCGCCTGGTCGAAAGGAATGCCGGTGATGGCGAAATCCACGCCCTTCAAGTCGCGCGTATATTTGCGGCGCATATAAGAGAGCGCGCCAGCATAGGTGGCTTCCCAGCGGGTGCCTTTCAAATTTTCGCGGCGGAAGGCTTCATCGCCGGGCACGTAGCCCAGCTTGTCGAGTTCGAGGGCCATTATTCAGTCAGTACCAATGCATCGTCAGGATTGAATTGCACCCAGAGCTTCTGGCCGCGTTCGACACCGGCACCACCTGTGCGGCTGTCGTTCTGGACGTTCACTTCCAGCTCCTTCTTGCCGACATCGAGAATGATGTGGCTGGTGTCGCCGTAATAGGCAACGTCGCGCACAATGGCCTTGGCGGTGACGAATTTGCCACCCTTCGCTTCCTTGGTGACGAGCTTCAGTTTTTCCGGACGGATGGCTATCGTGGCTGACATGCCGGCGGCCTTGTCGGTGCCCATGTCGAATTTACCGAGCGTCTCGGTATCACAGGTAATGATCTTGCCCTTTTGCTTGAGCACTTTTGCATCGAGTAAATTCACCTTGCCGATGAAGTCTGCGACGAAGCGGTTTTGCGGGTGTTCGTAGAGTTCGGCTGGCGTTGCGATTTGCGCCACGCCGCCCTTGTTCATCACCGCGATGCGGCTGGCCATCGAGAGGGCTTCATCCTGATCGTGGGTGACGATGATGAAGGTGATGCCCACGGTTTCCTGCAGGCGTGTCAATTCCATGCGCATGTCGTCACGCAGCTTGGCATCGAGGGCCGAGAGCGGCTCGTCGAGCAGCAGCACTTTGGGGCGTTTTACCAATGCGCGGGCAAGCGCCACGCGCTGGCGCTGGCCACCGGACATCTGGTCAGGTTTGCGCGCGGCGAGATGCGATAGCTTCACCATTTCCAGGCCTTCGGCCACGCGGCGCTTGATCTCGTTCGGTTCCACGCCAGTAACCTTCAGGCCATAACCCACATTCTGTTCCACCGTCATATGCGGGAAGACCGCGTAGGATTGGAACACCATGTTGGTGGGGCGCAAGTTCGGTGGTGTGAAGGCCATGTCGGTGCCGCCGATCATGATCTGGCCTTCGGTTGGCGTTTCAAGCCCGGAGATCATGCGCAGCAGCGTGGTCTTGCCGCAGCCCGAGGGGCCCAAGAGTGCGAAGAATTCATTCTGCTGAATGTCGATTGACACATTGTCGACGGCCTTGACCCCGCCGGCAAATTCCTTGGTGACATTACGGATGGAGATGATCGGTTCGGTCATGGTTTCCTCAATGGCCTGTGCCGGATTTTCCGGGAGACTGGAATTTGGTTGCAAGCACGGTGGCGAGAACGGTGATGATGATCAGCACGGTAGAGGCCGCATTGATCTGGCGCGGATCAGGGTTCTTCACCATCGAATAGATCTTCACCGGGAAGGTGGTGGAGCCCGGGCCAGAGGAGAAGAAGGTGATCACGAAATCATCCAGCGAGAGCGTGAAGGCGAGCAAGCCACCAGCCACGATGCTGGGCATGAGGAAGGGGATGATGACATTCCAGAAGGTTTGCCATTCGGTGGCACCGAGATCTTTTGACGCCTCTTCCAATTGGCGGTTGAAGCCCACCAGCCGGGCGCGCACCACCACGGCGACGAAGGGGAAAGAGAAGGCGATATGGGCGATGATGATGTTGGACAGATTGAGCGGCCAGACCAGATCGCGCACCGCCAGCATCAGGCCGGTCTGGCTGAAGAAGAGCGCCATGGCCACGCCCATGCAGATTTCCGGCACCACGATGGGCATGCCGAGGAAAATTTCAAAGCCCACGCGGGCCGGGAAGCGGAAACGCCAGAGTGCAATGGCGGTGGTGACGCCGAAGATCGTGGAGAACAAAGTTGAAATAAACGCGATTGCCAGCGAATTGGAGAGCGCGAAGAAGATCACGTCATTGTGCCAGGCGTTGACATAGTTCTCCAGCGTGAAGCTTTTCCACACACTGTATTTGCTGCTGTTGAAAGAGAAGGCGATCAGCGTGGCAATGGGTATGTAGAGGAAAGCGGATACAAGGATGAAAGTGGCCTTCATCCACCAGCGCGAGCTGTAATCGAGGGGGCCCTGTCCCGGTTTCAATTGCTTGGCCATCAGGCGTCAACCCCTTTCGAGCGCAGCGCGAAGAGATGGCGCGCATACATGGCGAGGAAGGTGGCGAACATCAGGATGAAGGACAGAGCCGCACCGAAGGGCCAGTTGTTGGCGCTGCCGAACTGGTTCTGGATGGCGTTGCCGATGGTCCAACTGTTGGGGCCGCCCAACAGATCAGAGGTCAGGAACGAGCCGAGGCATGGGATGAAGACGAGAATGATTCCGGTGATCACGCCGGGCATGGTGAGCGGCAGGGTGACGCGCCAGAAAGTGGTGGCTTGCGTGGCGCCGAGATCAAGGCTGGCTTCGAGATAGGATTTGTCGAGGCGCTCAACCGTCGAATAAAGCGGCAGCACCATGAAGGGCAGATAGCAATAGATGAGGCCCAAAATCACCGCGCCACTGTTGTAGAGCATCTCAAAAGGCCCGATGCCGAAGATGCCGAGAAACTGATTGAGCAGGCCTTGGGTGCGCAAAACCTGCATCAGCGCATAAGTGCGGATCAGCAGGTTGATCCAGAAGGGCAGAATGAGCAGCAGCAACAATAAAGGCCGCCATTTTTGTGGTGCGAAGGAAATGCCGAAGGCCAGCGGATAGGCCAGGATCAAGCAAATGAAGGTGGCAATGGCGCTCCACAACACAGCGCGCCAAAGCAGGACCAGATAATTCCAGCCGGCAGCGTCCATGTAATTCGAGAAAGTGGAGACGTAATTGTATTCGGTGGCGGAGATGACGCCATCAATCGTTGCCTTTTCCGAGAAGGAAAGCACGAACAGAAATGCCATCGGGATCAGAAAGAAAACCACCAGCCACAAAGAGCCCGGTGAGACCAGTGTGAAAAAGACTTTCCGGTAGTCTTTCCAATTATCCAAGATAGAGGGGCTCCCAGCCTTAGTGCTGGTGAAAGATTACATACTTTTATCAGGGGGGCAACACGGGGAGGAGATTTGCCCCCTCCCCGCTTTACGTATTTTAGGCGGCCTGAACGGCTGTCCAGATATCGTCACGGGCCTTCTGGCCATCTTCGCCGAGATAGAGGCTCGGATCGCATTTCGCCAGTACGTCAGCCGGCGGGAAGGTGATCGGGTTGTTCTTATAATCGTCGTCCATCAAGGCGCGGGCCGCTTCATTTGGCGTGCCGTAATGGATGGTCTTGACGATTTCAGCATTCACTGCGGGGTCGCAGATGAAGTTGAGGAAGGCGTGGGCGTTTTCCGGATGAGGGGCACCCGACGCAATGGCCATAGTGTCCTGCCAACGGTTCGAGCCTTCCTTCGGGATCGAGAAGTCGAGATCATCGTCTTCGGATTTCACCTGGGCAATGTCGCCCGAATATTCGACGGCGAGATCGACTTCCTGTGAAGCCAGCAAGTCCTGGCCATTGTCCTTGGCAAAGGTCTTGATGTTTTTCTTCGACGCGATCAACAGGTCCTTGGCTTTGCCGAGTTCGGTGGCATTGGTCGAGTTCCAGTTGTAGCCGAGCTTCTTTAGGGCGATGCCGATGGCGTGTTCGCTGTCGCCCTGCACCGAGATGCGGCCGGCATAATCCGGCAGATCGAGCACGTAGCCCCAGGAATCCGGCGTCTTGCCATCCTTCATCTTCGACTTGCGGTAGCCGATGCCCATCGTGCCCCACATGTAAGCCAGCGAATATTTGCGGCCCGGATCGAATTCCGCATCCTGGAATTCCTTGGCGAAATTCTTGAAGTTGGGGATCTTGGCGTGGTCGAGAGGCATCAGCATCTTGGCGGCCACCATGCGCTGGATGTAGTTGCCCGAAGGCACGATCACGTCATATCCGGGATTGCCGGCCTTGAGCTTGGCGAAGAGTTCGTCGTTGTCGGCGAAGAGATCCATCTTCACCTCAACGCCGGTGGCCTTGTTGAAATCGGCCAGCGTGGTTGCGCCAATATAGGTATCCCAATTGTAGAAGTTCAGCGCCTTTTCTTCCGCCGCCATCGACTTGTAGGGCAGCAGGGTCACGCCAACGGCAAAGCCGAGGCCGCCCTTCAGGGCGTTGCGGCGGCTCATCCGCATGGTGGGGGAAAGTTTGGGCATCGTCGTCTCCTTCAGGTGAGTTTGAAACAATCCGGATCAGCTTTGACGCAAGAGATTAAGCCATTCCGGCGAGGAATTTCCACGTTAAAAATTAGGCAGATTGCCTTACTCCATCTCGGCCTTCACATCGGCATAGGTTTTGTCCAGCGCAACGCGGGCCCGCTTCACCAACTCGTCGATTTCCTCCCTGGTGATGCAGAAGGGCGGCGCCAGCACCATCGTATCCCAGCAGGCGCGCATGACCAGATTGACGTCGAAACAATGGTTGCGGCACATGGTGCCGACGCGGCCTGAGTCATTGAAACGCGAGCGCTTGGCCTTGTTGCTGGACAGCTCAATGGCGCCGATCAGGCCCACCGAGCGGGTTTCGCCCACAATGGGGTGATCATTCAGGCTGGCTAGCGCCTGGTTGAAATAAGGACCAAGTTCGGCCACCCGTTCGATCATCTTTTCGGACTGCATGATCTCGACGTTTTTGAGTGCGACGGCTGCAGCTACCGGATGGCCCGCATAGGTCATGCCGTGATAGAATTCGCCACCCTTGTCGAAGAAAGGCTCGATCAGCTTGTCGGAGAAGGCGATGGCGCCGATGGGCAAATAGCCCGACGACAGGCCCTTGGCCATGTTCACAATGTCGGGCTCGTAGCCGAAGGTTTCAAACCCGAACCAGTTACCGGTGCGGCCAAATCCGCAGATCACCTCATCCGAAATCAGCAGCACGCCATATTTCTTGCAGATGCGGCTGATTTCCGGCCAGTAGGTAGAGGGCGGGATGAGCACGCCGGCGGCACCCTGGATCGGCTCACCGATGAAGGCAGCCACATTGTCGGGCCCCAGTTCGAGAATTTTCTTTTCCAGTTCCTGGGCGGCTTCGAGGCCGAATTCTTCCGGCGTCTTGTCGCCGCCGAAATCATACCAATAGGGTTGTTGAATGTGGTGGAAGCCGGGAAGCTGGTCGCCGCCCTGCTCGTGCATGCCGATCATGCCACCCAGATTGGCGGCCACCCAGGTCGAGCCATGGTAACCGCGCTTGCGGCCGATAATGTGCTGCCTGTAGGGCTTGCCCATCAGCTTCCAGTAATGGCGCACGAAGCGCACGATGGTGTCGTTGCCTTCGGAGCCGGAATTGGTGAAGAAAATGGTCTGAAACTGCTTGGGCAGGACCGATGAAATCTTGGCGGCAAGCTCGGTGGCAGGTGCCGTCGTCGTCTTGAAGAAGGTGTTGTAGTAGGGCAGATCAAGCATCTGCTGGTAGGCCACTTCGGCCAGTTCCTTGCGGCCATAGCCGATATTCACGCACCACAGGCCAGACATGCCGTCGAGAATCTTGTTGCCCTTGGCATCCCAGATCCAAACGCCGTCACCATGGGTGATGACGCGCGGGCCACCGGCGGCGCGGAAGGCCTTGTGATCGGTAAAGGGATGGAAGTGATGGGTGATGTCCGCCTTTACGATGGCGTCGAGATCGAGATTCTTCTTGTGCACATTCATGGTTCAAACTCCTGCTGATGAGAAACGAAGCGGCACAAAGTGCCGCTTAGGTCAGAGGGCTGAAGAACAGGGGCTGAAGCCGATGCGGGCGCAGGCCACGAGCAAATCGCGCTTGGCGTTACGCTTGATATTGGGCTTGTAGCGTTCCATCGCAGCACTATGGCACAGGGCCAAAGGGGGTGCAATCAGAGCTCGTATTCGCGGTGCACCGGCGGGCGGTGTTGGTGAAGCAAGCCGACCACGATGGCCACCAGGACAAGACCTGCCGCGAAGAATGCAATATCCGGCGCTATGCCGCCAGCATTGAGAAGTTCCAGCGGCAAGGCAAGCGCCACCACCAGCACGGGTGCGAGGAAGGCCTCCATCGCCATGCGTGCCGTGCTGCCACGGCCTGCTGGGGTGAGATAGACACTGGCTGCGAGTTGCGAGAGCACGCCCACGAAAACCAGTAGCCAAGTGAGGCTCCAGCTATGGCCCCAGAAACGATCAAGAGCGGCCATGGATAGCCCGGCGGCCACAATGATCGCCAGTGCGATCATCACGCTCTGCATGTCGCGGAAGGCGTAGCCGACAACCAGCAACACCAGCAGCGTGCCGCCGCCCAGCACCCAGAGAACGGATCTGACTTGCGCGCGGGCCTGCTCCTCTGCAGCGGCGGCAGGATGGCGCACGTCAAAGCCCTCGCGTTCAAGATCAATTGCCAGTTCGGCATTGGAGACATTTTCCGCCGGAGTGACCTGCAGGCGGTATGGGCCCCCGGCATTGCCGAACACGGCGTGAAGCTCATCAGGCAGATGATCGAGATCCGGCACCTCGGCACTGGCCAGCGCATCGGCCCGGTCAGCCAGGCGGTTGAAACCGCCGAACAGGCGGTTTTCCAGATGGGCCAATTGATCGTCATTGCCGGTGGCGGCGAGAATGGCGAGGCTGCGGCGGAAGGCATCGGCGGCGTCTTTGAGATCGGGCTTGGCCGTGGCCGCTGTGGCGATTTTCTGCAGGCTCTGCTGCAAGGAGTCGATTTGATATTTCAGGTCAATGATATCATCAGGCGATGGGCGCAGCAGCGGCTCGATGCGGGGGAACTGGCCCTTCAGCTGCTTGAGATAGACGGCTTTCGCGGCACCCTCCTCCGGCAAGAATGTGCCCAGCCAGCGCACGCCCTTGGCACGCGAGAAAGACTGCAGGCGGGTGATGGCGACATCCACTGCGGACTTGTTCTGCGCCATGATGCTGACCGGCACGTCAAGCTGCACCTCCGCCTTGTCATTGGGGAGCGCCATGATGACAGCACATGAAATCACCACCAGCACCACCGCCAGAACGCGCGACAGGACTTGCCACCTGCCGGTTTCAAACAGAACACGGTGCGCAGGCACGAACCATTGCGCGGCGCGCCATTGCACGCCGCCGGGCATCAGGCGAAAAATCGCAGGCGGCAGAGTGAGAGCGCAGGCAAAGCTGAGGACGGCAAAGGTCAGGGCTAGCGCTGCGCAGATGCTCGTGCTGGTGGAGGCCAGCACAGCCAGAGCCAACCACGGGGCCACGCAGGCACCGCTCAGCAGCAAGGCATTGCGGCCTTCATATTGAGCGGACAACATCAGGCTGGTCTCGCGCGCCCAGCGGGTTGGACTGCGAGTGACCAGCGCCATGACCAGATGCAGGCTGACCTGGCCACAAACCAGAAGTCCGCCCAGCCAGAGCGGCCAATAGGCCAACCAGTCGACACCGAAGGCCCAAAGCTGCAAGGCGGCAAAGACCGGCGCCAGCGCCAGTATGGGCGCGAGGAAGGCCAGCACCAGCGACAGGCGGCCAAAGCCCAAGGCCAGAAGGAAACCGGCGAAGACCAGGCCGATGCCCAAGCCGCTGGCAAAGCGCATGGGATCGAAGGGCGGGCCTGCCTTGGCCGGCACGCCATGGCTGGCGGCGGCGAAAATGGCGTCGGTATCGGTGGTGTGGCGGAAATCATTCAGCGTGCGCAGCGTGACATCTCGCGCTGCCGCATCCTGCCCCGGCTTTGGCAGTGCCAGGATTGTGGCGGTGCTGCCTTCCGGGTCCACTTCCAGATCGGCAATCCGCGCCCAATTCACCGGCTTTTCTTCGCCGCGCGTAAGATTCTGCACGGAATCGGCTGCCTCGGCGAGAAGATCATCGAGGCCTTCCGGGTCACGGCCCGCTTGCACAGAGCCTGCAATTTCGGTGACCAGCGTGGCCATGCTTTGCGCTGCGGGCGCCGCCGCCACCGCAGTGAACAGCGGCTGCAGGGACAAGGCATAGGCGACGCGGGCCTTCACCTCGTCCAGCGGGCGGTAGAGCATGTCGCGGTCGTCGTAATAGTCGCCCACGCCGGGGGAATAGACGAAGGCAAAAACATCACCGCGGATTTTTAGGGCGCTGACCAGTTCGCGTTGTTCGTCGCGCAGCTTGGCGGGATCGCGCGCCACCAGGCGCACCGTCTGCAAGTCTTCCCAGGAGGCAAGCCCACCGCTGGATGTGCCTGCATTGCCCATCGGGAATTGCGCCGGATCAAGTGTAGGTGCCTTCCACAGCAGGACAGAGGCCAGCACGCAGAGGCAGGCCAGCGACGCCCAAGCGAGGATGACTGCAACGGCGTTGCGCCAAGCAAAGCGCGTCACACGGGCAAAAAGATTGGGCGTGATCCTGGGTTGGGAAAGTGGTGGTGGTTCGAAGCGGGCCCGCAATTCTTCGAACAGCGAACGCACCATGTCAGTGCGCCCTCATCCGGCCTTCGCCCGTTTGTGGCGCCGGTAGGACGCCACGCTGACAGGGATCATCAGCAGATAGAGCGCGGAGAGTGCCGCCAGCGTTTCCCATGGATAGGAAATCAGGAAAACCACGAACAACACCATGAGGGCCAGGAACGGCAGCACGAATTCACGCGGCACGCGGGTAAAGGTTTTGCCGGAGAATGTCGGCACGCGGCTGACCATCAGCACGGCAACAAGGATTTCATAGGCTGCAATCGCCCGCATGAAGGAATGGCCTTCGGTGAGAATGCCAAGGAAGCCCAGATAAAGCGGCGCCAATGACAATACAGCGCCAGCCGGTGCGGGCATGCCGGTGAAGAAGCTGGCCGCCCAGGCGGGTTTGTCCGGATCATCCAGAGCTACGTTAAAGCGCGCCAGGCGCAGGGCACAGGCAATCGACAACATGAGGCAGACGACCCAGCCAAAGGTGCTGAGCCAATTCAGCGACCAGAAATAAACCAGGATGGCGGGAGCTACGCCGAAATTCACAAAGTCGGCCAGCGAGTCCAGCTCTGCGCCAAATCGCGAAGTGCCTTTGAGGTAGCGCGCCAGGCGGCCATCAAAACCATCAAGCACCACAGCGAAAATGATGCCGCCTACTGCGAGCTCAAACCTGCCTTCCACCGCGAAACGAATGGCAGTGACGCCGCTGCACAACGCCAGCAGCGTCAACAGATTGGGCAGGAGGAAACGGATCGGGATGCCACCTATCGCCCTGCTCCGGCGCTTGGGCATTGCGGACGGCTCTGGTGCAGCAACTTGTGCTACGGGCTGTTTGGCGGGTTTACGGGCCATGGGTCAGCCGGCACGATAGCCGGTGGCGGCACCCGTCACAGACAAATCAGCCAGAATGGTTTCTCCGGCCACGGCGCGCTGGCCGATGCCCACCAGCGGTTTGACATTGGCTGGCAGATAGACATCCACGCGGCTGCCAAAGCGAATGAGGCCGAAGCGCTGGCCGGCCTGCAGGCTGTCGCCCTCGCTCACAAACTTAACGATACGGCGTGCAACGAGCCCGGCGATCTGCACAACGCCGATGGTCAGGCCATGCGGGCCGTTCAGGGTGAAGGCCTGGCGCTCATTGTCTTCGGAGGCCTTGTCGAGATTGGCATTCACAAACGCGCCCGGCACATAGGCCAGCCGGGCAATGCGGCCCGCCACGGGGGCGCGGTTGATGTGAACGTCAAAGACATTCATGAAAACCGAAATGCGCAAGGTGGGCTCGCGCGGCATGTCCAGCTCTGGCGGCGGAATGACGGTGGCGATGCTGCTGACCTGGCCATCGGCGGGGGAAATCACCAGGTTTTCGCCCAGCGGTGTCGTACGTGTCGGGTCGCGGAAGAAATAGGCGCACCAAAGGGTGAGGATGCAGCCCACCAGCGTGAGCGGCCACCAGCCAAGCCATTGAAACAAGGCCGTAACAACGGCAAAAATGGCGACAAAGCGCCAGCCTTCCTTATGCACCGGGGCCAGGCCCGATTTGATACTGTCAATAATGGTCACACAACGATTCCCGCGTTGCAAACGGGTATAGGTGTTCCTAGGGCAAATCAAAAGCCTGAAACGGCGCGCGCCAGGCGCTCAGCTTGTCGCTGAGGCCCGGCTGCCTTTTCCGTTTTTCTGTGTGACAGTCCCTGAATTGGTAGAGCGCTGTAGCTTGGCCCCGCTATCTTCACGCTCTTGGCGTGCTGCATTTGCTGCAGTCACCAAGCCACTATGCCCGTGCCACAATAAACTTTTGTGAATGGACAGGGTAAACGGTGGGAAACCCGGTGGATTTGAGCCGCAGGATTAACGGCAGATTCCCACGCATCCTTACCGAAAGATTGATTCAGGCCTCGCCGGCCACTTCCGCGAGCTTGCGGCGGGCTTCGTCGGCCTGCTGCTGTTTCGACCACATGGTGGCGTAGAGGCCCTTTTTCTTAAGAAGCGTGTTGTGGTGGCCGCGCTCCACGATGCGGCCTTTTTCCAGCACGAGGATCTCATCAGCATCAACAATGGTGGAGAGGCGATGCGCGATGACCAAAGTGGTGCGGTTGCGCGATACGTCTTTCAGTGCGGACTGGATTTCACGCTCGGTCAAACTGTCCAGTGCGGAGGTTGCCTCATCAAGGATCAGGATGGGCGGCGATTTCAGGATGGTGCGGGCGATGGAGACGCGCTGCTTCTCGCCGCCGGAGAGTTTGAGGCCGCGCTCACCCACCACTGTGTCATAGCCATGAGTGAGGTCCATCACGAAATCATGAATCTGCGACATGCGGGCGGCCTGTTCGATTTCGAAGTCAGTTGCATCGGGGCGGCCATAACGGATGTTGTAGCGCACCGTGTCATTGAACAGCACTGTGTCCTGCGGGACCATGCCAATGGCGCGGCGCAGGCTTTCCTGCTGCACATCGGCGATGTTCTGCCCGTCAATCAGGATGCGACCGGCGGTAACGTCATAGAAACGGAATAGCAGGCGCGAGATCGTCGATTTGCCAGCACCCGATGGGCCGACAATGGCGACGGTTTTTCCGGCGGGCACGGTGAAGGACACGCCTTTCAGAATTGGCCGCTCACGATCATAGGCGAAGGACACATGATCGAAGGTGATGTCACCCTTGCCGGCGATGAAAGCGGGAGCGCCCGGCTTGTCGGCGATTTCGGTGTTTTCGTTGAGGATGGAGAACATGCCTTCCACGTCAATCAGGCCCTGCTTGATTTCACGGTATGACGAGCCAATGAAATTCAGCGGCATGGCCAGCTGGATCATCAGGCTATTGACCAGGACCAGATCACCAATCGTGCCGGTGCCATTGAGAATCTGCATTGTGGACATGACCATGACGATGGTGAGGCCGACAGAGAAGATGATCGCTTGCCCGGCATTGAGGCCTGCGAGTGAAACCCAGGTATCTACCGCCGCACCTTCATAGCGGCCCATGGCGACGTCATAACGGTCGGCCTCGTGTTTCTCGTTGCCGAAATATTTGACGGTTTCAAAATTCAGCAGGCTGTCGATGGCTTTCGAGCCGGCATCATTGTCGGCCTCGTTCATGATCTTGCGGATGCCGATGCGGCGCTCGGTGGCCCAATAGGTGAAGCCGATATAGGCGACGATGGTGATGATGATGACCACTGAATAGAGCCAGCCCAGTGACCAGGCGATGGCGCCGCAAAGGAAGGCGATTTCAATGCCGGTCGGGAACGTGTTGAACAGCGCAAAGCGCAGCACCGAATCCACGCCATTGATGCCGCGTGAGATGACGCGCGAGAGTGCACCCGTCTTGCGCTCCAGATGGAATTTCAGAGATAATCTGTGCAGGTGCTTGAAGGTGGAATAGGAAAGCTCACGCACGGCGCGCTGCCCGACCTTGGCGAAGACCGCATCACGCAGTTGGGCAAAGACCACCGAAAAGATGCGGCCCAGGCCGTAATTCATCACCATGAAAATCGGCACGGAGAGCAGCGCGGCCTCAATGCCCTTGTTGGCTACCAGAGAATCAGTTGCACCCTTGAAGGCATAAGGCGTGAGGATCGTCACCACCTTGGAGAACAGGAGCAGCAGCATGGCGATGACCACGCGGCTTTTGAGATCTGCCCTGCCTTTCGGCCAGAGATAAGGCAGCAGGGCGCGCATCGTCTCCCATTGGCTGCCTTCGAAATTCTGTCCCGTGGTCCTGTTGCGCATATCGGTTCAAAGCCTTGTATTCTGTGGTAGATGAGATGCCGGAACAGGTAGCTGGCGTGGGTTCGGGATTTGTTGAAACTTTGCCAGGATCACTTGCGGGCCGGGCAGCAATTGGTGTTCCGCAGCGACAATCCAAGCGACCGCGAGACCCGAAATCAGGGCCGGAAGTGCGAAGAAAAAGCGGATGGCTTTAGTCATGGTGCAATGCAATTGATCTTGTCATGCTTTGGCCCCATATGGGAGTGAAGAGCCTGCTGCATAAGGCCCTGAACCCCAAAAAGCAAAGTTGACGATGACGCAGAACCCCCGCCCGATTGAACACCGCCTCTGCGTTTATTGCGGGTCCAGTCCGGGGCGGAATCCCAGCCACATGAAGTCGGCCATCGCCCTTGGCACCGCGATGGCGCGGGCGGGCATTGGACTGGTTTATGGTGGTGGCTCCATCGGCCTGATGGGGGCCACGGCCCAGGCGGTTCTCGATGCCGGTGGGCATGTGACCGGCATCATCCCGGAATTTCTGGTGGCCAAAGAGCGCATGCTGGACGGGGTGAATGAACTTGTCGTCACCCGCTCCATGCATGAGCGCAAGACTCTGATGTTTGAACGCTCCACCGGCTTTGTGGCTTTGCCCGGCGGCATTGGCACGCTGGAGGAACTCGCTGAAATCACCACCTGGGCGCAACTGAACCAGCACGCCAAACCGATCATCGTGGCGGATTTTGAAGGCTATTGGGAACATCTGCTGAAGCTGCTGGACCATATGCGCGCCGAGCAATTCATCCGCGCCGAGACGGAAGTGTTTCTTGATGTGGCCAAGACTGTCGATGAAGTGGTGCCGCTCTATCACGCCCGCTTAGGACAGGCACGGCAGAAAGTGCCGCTGGCCGCGATCAGGCAGCAGCTTTAGCCGTTACATCAAGGCTGGCGCTTTTCGCCCGCTCATCCAGAATTGCCGACACGGAATAGATCGCACAAGCCAGCCAGATAATGCTGAAGGCGATGAGCTTCCACTTGTCCAGATGCTCGCCGAACACGAAGACCGCCGTGAGGAACACGATGGATGGCGACAGGTATTGCAGAATGCCCACGGTGGAATAGCGGATCAGGCGCAACGAAGTTGAGTAGAACAGCAGCGCTCCGGCGGTGAAGGCACCGCAACCCAGCAGCATCAGGGTGTTGTAAGTGCTGGTGCCGAAATAGGCCTGGCCGTGATTCCACAAATAGAGCTCAATGAAGAAGAGCGGGATCGAAGTGAGGATCACTTCGATGGTGAAGCCTTCGACAGCACCCACGGGCATGGTTTTGCGCACCAGGCCGTAGAGGCAGAAAGTACCGCCGAGCGACAGGCCGATCACCGGGAACACGCCGGTGCCGACGGTGACGACGATTACCGCCACGACAGCCATCGCAATGGCGATCATCTGCGGTTTGGTGAAACGCTCACCCAGAAAAATATATCCGACTGCCACATTGAGCAGCGGGTTGATGAAATAGCCGAGGCTGGCATCCAGCGTGCGGCCGTTGGTGATGCACCAGATATAAAGCGTCCAGTTGAAGACGACGAGGAAACTGGTGAGGCAGAAAATGGCCATCAGTTTCGGATTGGTGAGCACGCGCCAGACGGCGTCCAGCAGGCCCAGGCGCCAGACCATGAACAGGCCGATCGGGATGCTCCAGATTGCGCGGTTGGCGGCGATTTCCAGCGGATTCACATAGCGTATCAGGCCGAAATAGAAGGCCATCGCGCCCCAGAACAGATGGGCGATGACGGCATAGAGCACGCCCTTGTGTTCGTCAGACAGGCCTTCAACGCGGGAAATCATGCTGGAGCTTTATCTGATCCGGCGGGCTTCACGCCAGACCGAAGCGCACATGGCTGGAATGCAGCCGCCATTCATCGGCGGCCGTGATGCATTCCATCAGTTTGCGTGATGGATCAGGCGGCAACGCCCTCCTGCAGCAGCTTGAACACCATCGCATCGAGCAGCGCCTGGAACGAGGCTTCGACGATATTGGGCGACACGCCGACGGTGAACCAGCGGCGGCCCGTGCTGTCCTTGCTTTCGATCATGACGCGGGTGATGGCGCTGGTGGAGCCATTGAGGATACGCACCTTGAAATCAACCAGCCCCATGTCTTCGATATGCTTCTGGTATTTGCCGAGGTCCTTGCGGAGCGCCACGTCCAGTGCCGAGACCGGGCCATTGCCCTCGCCCGCGCTGATCATCACTTCATCGCCGACTTTGACCTTGACCGAGGCTTCTGAGTACATGTTGCCATCGCGCAGGCCTACATTCACCTGGAAGCTGAGCACGTCGAAATAATGCGGCAGGCTGCCCAGCGTGCGGCGGGCGAGAAGCTCGAATGAGGCATCCGCACCGTCATAGGCATAGCCGATGGCTTCTCGTTCCTTCACTTCGCGCAGCAGGTGATCGAGGCGCGTGTCATCCTTTTTCACCGCGAGGCCGATGCGTTCGAGCTCTGCGATGAGATTGGATTTACCGGCTTGGTCCGAGACCAGAATAGCGCGGCGATTGCCCACGCTTTCGGGCTTCACATGCTCGTAAGTTTCCGGGTCCTTCGCCAGCGCCGAGGCATGGATGCCGGCCTTGGTGGCGAAGGCCGATTTGCCGACATAGGGCGCCTGCGCATTGGGCGCGCGGTTGAGCAGCTCATCGAAGGCGCGCGAGATGGTGGTGAGTTCGCTCACTTTGGCGCTGATTTCAAACTGCTTGGCGTAATGCGGCTTGAGGCCCAGCGTGCCGATGATCGAGATCAGATTGGCATTGCCGCAACGTTCACCGATGCCGTTCAGCGTGCCCTGGATCTGGCACACGCCAGCCTCCACCGCTGCGAGCGAATTGGCCACGGCCTGTTCGGTATCATTATGGGCATGCACGCCGAGATGGCTGCCGGGGATGACTTTCGCCACGGCGGTGACAATCTCGCGCACTTCATGCGGCATGCTGCCACCATTGGTTTCGCACAGCACGACCCAGCGCGCGCCGGCATCATAAGCGGCCTTGGCACAGGCCAATGCGTATTCCGGATTGGCCTTGTAGCCATCGAAGAAATGCTCGCAATCGACCAGCACTTCCTTGCCTGCATCCTTGGCAGCCTTCACGCTGTCGGTGATGGATTCGAGATTCTCTTCATTGGTGCAGCCGAGTGCGACGCGCACCTGGTAGTCCCAGCTTTTGCCGACAAAGCAGATTGCCTTGGCCTTGGCTTGCAGAAGGGTTTGCAGGCCCGCATCATTGGAGACGGAGCGACCGGCCCGCTTGGTCATGCCGAAGGCGGTGAAAGTGGCTTTGCATTTGCGCTCTTCTGCGAACAGCGCGGTGTCGGTGGGGTTGCCACCGGGATAGCCGCCTTCGATGTAATCGACGCCGAGACGGTCGAGCAGTGCCATGACGGCCAGCTTGTCTTCCAGCGAGAAGCTCACGCCCGGCGTCTGCTGCCCATCGCGCAAGGTGGTGTCAAAGAGAGTGATCTTGCGGCGGGTCATCTCTTCACTTTCCATTCGGTCTTGAGTTCGCCGGTGGCGGGGTCTTTGGCGTCCTGGATTTCAATGCCCATGGCGACGAGCTCATCGCGGATGCGGTCGCTTTCCGCGAAGTTCTTGGCTTTGCGGGCTTCGATGCGGGCGGTGACAAGTTCATCGATTTTTCCAGTTTCGATGATAGATTCACTGAAAGTTTGCCGCAGCGCCTCGTTCGAAAGCGTGAAGCCCAATAGATCGAGAGATGCTTTTAGTTTCCCAAATTCGCCCTGTTTTGCAAGCTGATGCAATCGAGTGAATGCAGCATGTGAATTCAGATCATCGCTCAACGCTTCGATAACTTCGGCGTCAGGAGCAGATGCGGTGACGGCTGCTGTATCTGTCTGCCAGCCACGCAAGGTTTTGTAGCTGTCTTCCATGCTGGCCTGCGTCCAATCAATCGGCTGGCGATAGTGCGTTTTCAGCATGTTGAAGCGCGCGATTTCGCCACCCCAGTTCTGCAACACATCAGCAATTGTGATGAAATTGCCCAAGCTCTTCGACATCTTCTCGCCTTCGACCTGCAGGAAGCCATTGTGCATCCAGTAGTTCGCCATCACCTTGCTGCCATGGGCGCAGCGGCTTTGGGCGATTTCGTTTTCGTGATGCGGGAAGATCAGATCGAGGCCGCCGCCGTGAATGTCGAAGACTTCGCCCAGATGCGCCTTGCTCATGACCGAGCATTCGATGTGCCAGCCGGGGCGGCCGCGGCCCCAGGGAGACTCCCAGCCGGGTTCACTGGCTTCGGATTGCTTCCAAAGCACGAAATCGCCGGGGTTTTTCTTGTGCGCATCAACGGCCACGCGCGCGCCAGCCAGTTGGTCTTCCATCTTGCGCCCGGAGAGCGCGCCATAGTCCTTCATCGAGCCGGTATCGAACAGCACTTCGCCTGCGGCCTCATAGGCGTGGCCGCGGTTGATCAGTGTGCTGATCATTTCGACCATGCCTTCGATATGCTCGGTGGCGCGAGGCTGCGCATTGGGCGGCAAGCAGCCGAGGGCGCTCACATCCTTCTGGTATTGATCGTAGGTTTTTTCGGTGACCTTGCGGATCGCTTCGTTCAGCGGCGTGCCGGGATAGTCGCGCAGCGCGCGGGCGTTGATCTTGTCATCCACGTCGGTGATATTGCGCACATATTTGACGTGATCCGCCCCATAAGTATGGCGCAGCAGGCGGTAGAGCACGTCAAACACGATGGCGGGCCGCGCATTGCCGATATGGGCAAAATCATAGACGGTGGGGCCGCAGACATACATGCGCACGTTGGAAGGATCGAGCGGCTTGAACTCTTCCTTCTTCCTCGTCAGCGTATTGTGGATGCGCAAAGTCATGGATTTTCCTGGGTTGGCTGCCCGGGTAACGCTTGAATGAGATTAGAGTAAGCGGCGCCCAGCCAGCGATATGTTCGCTAGATGCAAATAATAATGCTGCAAATCGCAGCGATGGGGCGGGCGGTGTTCATTGCGGGCGCAAAATGCGCGAAAGGGCGGCAAAGGTCAAGCCTTGCCGCCCCATAGGGTTTCCGAATGCTAGCGCCTCAATTGGCCGGTGCGCAGCTTTTGTCGTCCGGCTTGCAGGGCTCCGAGGCCTTGGGTTTTCCGGCCTTGGGCGGTTCAGCCTTGGGTGCTGGCGCCTTGGGAGGCTCCATCTTTGGGGGTTCCGCCTTGGGTGCCTCAACCTTTGGAGGTTCTACCTTCGGGGGGTCAGCCTTGGGTGCCTGAGCCTTTGGAGGTTCTACCTTCGGCGGTTCAGCCTCGGGTGCCTGAGCCTTTGGAGGTTCTGCCTTCGGGGGTTCAGCCTTGGGTGCCTGAGCCTTTGGAGGTTCTGCCTTCGGGGTCTTCGCCTTCGGAGGCTCTACCTTTGGTAACTGTGCCTTTGGGGGCTCAGTTTTCGGGGGCTCGGTTTTCGGAGCCTCAGTCTTTGGTTGTTCTGCCTGAGGCGGTTGTGTGGGTGGAGTTTCAGCCTTGGGAGGCTCTGCCTTTGGTGCCTCAGCCTTTGGTGGCGCGGTCTTGGGTGTTTCTCCCTGTTTGGTGGCATCAGGCTGCTTCGTTGGCTCTGCCGGCGCCGCCGGCTGCTCGCCATTGGCGGGCAGATCAACAGATGGCGTGGCAGCTGGCAACTTTGGTTTGCCAGCTTGTTGCTTCGTCACCTGCTCCAACGGCTTCACATCAGCCGGCTTGGCCTCTGCATCAGCTTTCAGTGTGCCCTGGAACACGGTGACAGCAGCTTGCTGGCCCGACTGCTGGCCTTTGGCCGCAACAGGATCATTTACCGTCTTCACCTCCACGCTCTCCACAGGCTTGCCACTTTGCTGCTGGATGAAATTCACGTTGATCACATTGTTGATGATGATGTTGTTTTCCACCACCACCGGACCAGCGAATTGCGACCTATCGTAGATGCGGCGATTTTCGTTCTGGTCGCGCACGATGCGTGCATTCAAATCCCGGTCCTGGAAATTCCTCGCAGGAACGTTCACCCAAAAATAAAACGGCAGCGCACCGATCGAGGCCGAAATGTCCACGCTTCCGCCCGGATTACGATCATAGTAATCGTCGTCATAATCAGGTGACAGAGGTGCCCATGAGACGTCACGGTCGGTGCGGCGCCAGCTCACCCAAGCCGGAGCCCAGCGCTTGCCTGGTACCCAATACCAGCCGATATCGCGTGCATAGCCCCAACGTCCATAGTGGTAGGTCGCCCATCCAAACCGCTCGTCGGACACCCAGACCCAACCGTATTGACGGGTATGAGACCAGTGGCCCTGCGTGTAAGGGCGCCAATTGTCGTCAACCCTGCTTGGCACAAATACGTAACGGTCTTTGTACCTCACCCATTCGCCATCGTTTTTCAGCCCGTCATAGAAGACGGAAAAACTCAGAGATACATTCTGCGCCTGGGCAGCAGAGATTGAACGGATTGCGCTGGGCGCATCGGGGAACATCCCGACACACATCACCGCAACGGCACCGCTTAGCAATAATGACTTGATACGCACAGATTCAGTCCTCCTGGTTATCACTGTCAATGAAGCGAGAGGGGGTGAGTTCCGAACGCCTCGGAAATGTAACCTAGGTGAACCGAAAATGAACGAGGACAAGCAGGTTTTCAGCGCGCTGGATTTGCTCGGACGCCAGGGTTAGCCCCTTGGCCGAAGAGAACTTTGCGCTCATCGTCGGTCATCGGCTTGGAATAGGAGGCTGCGACGTTCGCATAGGCTTTGACCACGGCGGGGCGGGCCTTGATCGCTTCAAACCAGCGCTTGAGGTTCGGAAAATCCTCAAGCTTCTGCTTGTGGTTTTCATGCGGCACGATCCAGGGATAACTGGCCATGTCGGCAATCGAGTATTCACCGGCGACAAATTCACGGTCGGCCAGGCGCTTGTTCAGCACGCCGTAAAGCCGCGCGGTTTCCTTGGTGTAGCGGTCCATCGCGTAGGGGATTTTCTCAGGCGCATAGACGTTGAAATGCCCGTTCTGCCCGGCCATGGGACCGAGGCCCGCCATTTGCCAGAACAGCCATTCCATCACTTCGGTGCGGCCGCGAATGTCGGCGGGAAGGAACTTGCCGGTCTTTTCGGCGAGATATTGCAGGATGGCGCCTGATTCAAAAATGCTGATCGGCTTGCCGCCGTCTTTCGGCGCGTGATCGACAATCGCAGGCATGCGGTTGTTGGGGGCAATGGCCAGGAATTCCGGCTTGAACTGGTCGCCCTTGCCGATATCGACCTTGTGAATAGTGAAGGGAAGGCCCGCTTCTTCGAGGAAAATCGTGATCTTGTGGCCATTGGGCGTGGGCCAATAGTGAAGGTCAATCATGTTGCTTCTTTCTGTATTCGAGTTTGATACAGATAGGCGGCAACCTGCCGATTACAAGCGCATTTTCTGCAGGGTCTCCAAGGTTTCCACGCAGGCCAGAGCCGCCTCCCTGCCCTTGTTGTGGTGGTCTTCACGGCTGCGGGAAATGGCCTGGTCATCATTGTAAGTGGTGATGATACCAAAGGCGATCGGCGTTTCGGTGGCCAGCATGGCCAGCATGGTGCCGATCGTGCCGCCGAGGCTGATGAACTCAAAATGCGCCGTCTCGCCCTTGATCACGCAGCCCAAGCAGATCACGCCCTGATAGCGGCCAGAGCGGGCCAGGCTTTGGGCGAGCAAGGGAAGCTCGAAAGCGCCGGGAGCCGGAAAAACGTCTTCCGGCTTTACAGTGATGCCATGCTCCGCCAAGGCAGCGATGGCGCCTTTCTTCAATCCACCTGTGACTTCTTCATTGAAGCGGCTGGTGATGACGGCAATGCGCCAGGTGGACTTTGTTTCGGGGATGGTGCGCATAATTTTCAGTTCCATTTCGTCAGTTCGAGCTTGGGTTTCGCAGCCGGGGGCAGCGTGTGGCCGAAGCGGGCGCGCTTGGTTTCGAGATAGAGAGCGTTGAAGGGGTTGGGCTCCACACCCAGCGTCACGCCCACCACTGCAACGCCACCATCCTTGAGGGCAGCTTCCTTGGCGGGATTGTTGGTGAGCAGCTGCACTTGCTTCACGCCGAAGTGATGCAGGATCTTGGTTGCGGCAGCATAGTCCCTGCCATCGGCGGCAAAGCCCAGCGCCGTGTTGGCGTCCAGCGTGTCATAGCCTTTGTCCTGCAGCGCATAGGCGGCGATCTTGTTGGCAAGGCCGATGCCCCGGCCCTCATGGCCGCGCAGATAGATCACCATGCCGCCATCGCTTTCGGCCACTTGGCGGATCGAGTCCTGCAATTGCGGGCCGCAATCACAGCGCAGGGAGCCGAAGGCTTCGCCCGTGAGACATTCGGAATGCACGCGCACCAGCGGCACGGCGGGCAGCGGATGCTTGACGAGGGCCAAATGCTCAACGCCGTCAATTTCCGAGCGGAAGGCATGAATGCGCAGCGGCGTTTCGGCATAGCTGGTGGGCAAGGCAGCGGCGGAGACCTGCGGCAGCCAGTTTTCGGTGGCCAGGCGGTGCTGCACGATTTCGCTGATCGCCAACATGGGCAGATTGTGCGTGCGGGCGAAAGCGGCAAGTTCCTCGCCCTTGGCCATGTGGCCATCAGCGCCCATGATCTCGACAATCACGGCCGCCCTGTTCAGGCCCGCGAGAATCATTAGATCCACCGAGCCCTCGGTATGGCCGTCGCGTTTCAGCACGCCGCCTTCAGTCGCGCGCAGCGGAAAGATGTGGCCGGGTGACACGATGTCTCCGGCTTTTACATTCGGGTCTGCGGCTACCTTGATGGTGTGGGCACGGTCAAAGGCTGAAATGCCTGTTGTGATGCCTTCGCGCGCTTCGATGGATGCGGTGAAGGCGGTGCTGCGGCGCGCCTTATTAGCGGCCACCATGGGCCCGAGGCCCAATCGGTCAATCTGCTCTGCCGCCATCGGCAGGCAGATGAGGCCGCAAGCCTTCTGAGCCATGAAGGCGATGGCTTCGGGCGTGGCAAATTCTGCTGCCATGACCAGATCGCCTTCATTCTCGCGGCTTTCATCGTCGGTCAGGATGATCATGCCGCCATTGCGCAATTGTTTCAGGGCTTCGGATAGGGCTGACATAGGCGCTCCACATATTTGGCAATGACGTCGACTTCGATATTGAGCGCATCGCCCACGGCAGTTGCGTGCAGCGTGGTGTGCTCCCAGGTGTGAGGAATGATCATCAGGCCGATGCGTGCGCCGCCGCCTGGCTGATCTTGCAAGGAATTGATGGTGAGGCTGATGCCATCAATGGCGATTGAGCCCTTCTCAACGCAATAGCGCGCGACAGAGGCCGGGATATCCACCGCCAGTTTCCACGCACCGCTGATGGCTTCCACTGCAACCAGCTTGCCCATGCCATCCACATGGCCTTGCACCATGTGGCCAGAAAGTCTGGTGTTGAGACTGACGGAGCGTTCGAGATTCACTTTGGTATCTGCCGCGACCTGGCCGAGATTGGTGCGCGCCAATGTCTCGCTGCTGGCGAAGAATTCTGCATCCCCGCCGAGGAAAATATCGGCGACGGTGAGGCACACGCCGTTGACAGCGATGCTCTCACCCAATTCCAGATCTCCGTAGCCGGTGAGGACGCGGCAGGTGAGTGCACCGTCCTCAAAGGTGGCGTCGGCCACCTGGCCCAGCCTGTCAATGATTCCTGAGAACATGGTCTATCTTGTCTCCGTCATATTCGGTTCCGGCAGTTTGGCTGATGCGCACATGCTCATCCCAGAAGGGAGAGGCGAGCACATGCGCTGTGAGCAATGGGCCCGCCTCCACCAACACTTCGAGACCGCCCCCGGCCACGACAGAATGCAGGGCTTCACCCAGATGGTGATGAAATTCGATGGTGAAGCCGCGCGCAGTGGCGGCATCGACATAGGCTTGCGGCACCCGGCGGCGGCGATCAAATAGGATCAGCTTGCGGCGCTTGTTGGGGAAATCCTCGACATTGCGCACGGTGAAATGCGGATCATCCGCAAGGATGGTGCCGGAGCCAGTGATGATGGCATCGGCCCGGCGGCGCAATTGATGCGCTAGGTTCAGTGATGCAGGCGAGGTGAATGTCTTTTCACCCTGCGGCGGGATCATGGTGCCTTGAAGATTGATCGCCTGCTTCACTGTGAGCCAAGGCAGGCCCAGCTTTGCCACCTTGCGGAACGGCGCGATGAGACGCTGCAATTCGGTGCTTTCGGCAAATACGACTTCGATTCCTTTGGCATGCAGAAGTGCTGCTCCGCCGCCGGTCACCTTTGGGTTGGGATCGCGCGCGCCGATGATCACGGATTTTGCGGGCGTGGCCAGAATGGCTTCGGTGCAAGGCGGTGTGCGGCCGTGGTGGTTGCAAGGTTCTAGCGTGACCACAACAGTGTGGATGTCGTTCACACGCCCCAGTTCGCGCGCCTGTTTGATCGCCAAGGCTTCGGCATGAAGCTGGCCTGCGCCATGATGGGCGGCCGTGGTGATGATCTTGCCCGAAGCATCCAGCAACGCGCAACCCACTGGCGGATTGGGCGCTGTCGCTCCTTCGCATTCGCGCGCTGCGGACAAGGCCGCGCGCATGCCGGCCCTGATGTCAGCCTGCGAAATCCGTTCAATCACTGTGGTGTGTGACACCTGTTTCTTCCGCCTTTCAGCGTTCAACAGGGCAATGAAAGAAACGAAATCCACACCCAATACGGGTGCGGTTTGTCCCTATCATGTGTTCTCTTTCATCCGGACTATACCGTCGGCCTTGGAATCTCACCAAGTCTGCTGACACCTTCTTTCAAAGGCCGCTCGCGGGCTCCCGGTCCGAAGACCGATTACCGCCGGTGGGGAGTCACACCCCGCCCTGAGAACTGTATCTGTAATAGGATGGGTTTCAGAAAAAAACAAGGGCGGCCAAAGCCGCCCTTTCAAATTGAAATCGAGAGTTCGTTATTCGGCCGCTTCGAAGGCCTCATCCTCGTCCCACTTTTTGGGATTGAGGGCCTGTTCCTTTTTCAGCTCTTCGGCCACCAGGAATGACAACTCCAGCGCCTGGGCCGCGTTGAGGCGGGGGTCGCAGAAGGTGTGGTAGCGGTCGTTGAGGTCTTCATCGCGCAGAGCACGCAGGCCGCCGGTGCATTCGGTGACGTCCTTGCCGGTCATTTCGACATGGATGCCGCCGGCATGGGTGCCTTCTGCCTGATGGATGGCCATGAAGCCGCGCACTTCCTTCAGGATCGAGTCGAAGGGGCGCGTCTTGTAGCCGGTGGTTGATTTCACCGTGTTGCCATGCATCGGGTCACACGACCAGACGACGACGCGGCCTTCACGCTTCACGGCGCGAATGAGATCCGGGAGGTGCTTGTCCACCTTGTCAGCGCCGAAGCGGGCGATGAGGGTGAGACGGCCGGGTTCGTTCTCCGGGTTGAGCAGATCAATCAGCTTGATCAATTCATCCGGCTTTAACGACGGGCCGCATTTCAGGCCAATCGGGTTCTTCACGCCGCGCGCGAATTCCACATGGGCATGATCCGGCTGGCGCGTGCGGTCACCAATCCACAGCATGTGGCCAGAGGTGGCATAATAGTCGCCACTGGTCGAATCCACACGCGTCAGCGCCTGCTCATAACCAAGAAGCAGCGCTTCATGGCTGGTGAAGAAATCGGTCGAACGCAGCTGCGGTGCCGTTTCCGCCGTGATGCCGCAAGCGCGCATGAAGCTCAGCGCCTCGCCGATCCGGTCGGACATGGCCGAATATTGCTCTGAAGCGGGGCTGTCCTTCAGGAAGCCCAGAGTCCACTGGTGCACATGCTCAAGGTTGGCATAGCCACCCTGGGCAAAGGCGCGCAGCAGGTTCAGCGTGGCGGCAGACTGGCGGTAAGCCATGATCTGGCGTTCCGGGTCCGGCAGGCGGCCCGCGATGGTGGCTTCTGAGTCATTCACGATGTCGCCGCGATAGATCGGATATTCCACGCCGCCAATGGTTTCGGTGGGCGAGGAACGCGGCTTGGCGAACTGGCCGGCAATGCGGCCGACTTTCACCACTGGCTGACGGCCAGCGAATGTGAGAACCACAGCCATTTGCAGGAACACGCGGAAAAAATCGCGGATGTTGTCGGCTGAATGTTCAGCGAAGCTTTCGGCGCAATCGCCGCCTTGCAGCAGGAAACCCTTGCCTTCGGCCACGCGGGCCAGTTTACGCTTCAGCTTGCGGGCTTCACCTGCAAAAACCAGCGGCGGAAAGCCAGCGAGACGGCCTTCCGTGGCCTTCAGCTTTTCGGCATCCGG
Source organism: Aestuariivirga litoralis (assembly GCF_015714715.1). Lineage (NCBI taxonomy): Bacteria > Pseudomonadati > Pseudomonadota > Alphaproteobacteria > Hyphomicrobiales > Aestuariivirgaceae > Aestuariivirga > Aestuariivirga litoralis. The sequence goes on from NZ_WAHS01000001.1 coordinate 1,374,148, forward strand.
ATAATCCGGCATCTGCATCACGGGGAAATTCCGCCATGAGTCAGGTGTCCAATTCGCAGTCATTTCAGTTACTCCACCAAAAAAGAGAGCCTCATATAGGGGGTTCAGGGCCTGAACGCCAGCCCAGCTGAGGCTTTGGGCAGTGGCGGGAAAGTTCAGGACTTGTGGTAAATCGACCTGAAAAGCGCTTTTCGGCCAGATAGGATTCGGCCGCCGACTTATAGGCTTCCTGGCGGTCTACCGACCAATAGCGCAGGTTTTCAAGGCGGATCGGGTCGCCGGTCACGGCGCAGCGCACGAATTCACCCTCACGGAGGACCTGGAAGTCTCCGTCGAGATATTTGATCCGGGCCTCACGCTGAGGCGGGATGGGGTGGCCGTGAAAATTCATGACGTGGGACATATAGCGCTTGGCCGCCCAAATTAGAAGAGTGACTTTTGCGCCTTGGGCGGCGTGGCGGTGACGTCGAGTTTTCCGTCAGCCATTTCGACCTGCAATTGCGCGTTGGGCTTGATGCCGGTGATGCCGCGCAAGGGCGTGCCGGAAGCATCGCGCAGCACCGCAAAGCCGCGCGCCAGCACGGATTTATAGCCCAGCGCGCCGAGCAGTTTGGTTTCGGATGAGAGCATGTCGCGCTTGCGGGCGAGAAGTTGCGTGAGGCCGCGTGTGGCCCTGCCTTGGCTTTCGGTGAGGCGGCGGCGGGCTTCGGTGACGCGATTTGCCAAGGGACCGAGGCTCAGGCGGCCGGACTGGCGGGTGAGTGTGAGCGCATGGCTTTGCAGATTGGCCCTCAGGCCGCGCGGCAGGGCCGCCGCAGAGCTATCCAATCGCTGGCGGGCCTGGGCGAGAATATCGTCCGGTTTGGGCAGCGCGCGGGCGGCGGATTGCAGGCGCAGTTTCACTTCCGAGAAGACGCGCGACAGGCCGCGCTTCTGGCGGGCTTCGAGACTTGCGAGTTCTGCCACCAGATCGGCGCGCACGGGAACCGCGCGTTCAGCGGCAGCGGTGGGCGTGGGGGCGCGCCAATCGGACACGAAATCGATCAGCGTTGTATCGGTCTCATGGCCCACGGCGGAGATCAGCGGAATGGCACTGGCGACCACGGCGCGGGCGACGATTTCTTCGTTGAAAGGCCAGAGATCTTCGAGCGAGCCGCCGCCGCGCGCCACGATCAGCAGATCGGGCTTGTCGGCCATTTCATTGAAGCCCTTGATGGCCGCAGCCACTTCGGCGGCGGCGGTTTCGCCCTGCACGCGCACCGGCCAGACCAGAACCTGGCGCGGGAAGCGGTCATTCAGCCGGTGCAGAATATCGCGGATCACAGCACCCGTGGGCGAAGTGACGATGCCGATCACGCGCGGCAGATAGGGCAGCGGCTTCTTGCGCGATTGCTCGAACAGGCCTTCGGCCTGCAACATGCGCTTGCGTTCTTCCAGCAGCGCCATGAGTGCGCCGGCACCGGCGGGCTCGATATTTTCGACGATGATCTGGTAGCTGGATTTGTTGGGGTAAGAGCTGATCTTGCCGGTGGCGATGACCTCCAGCCCGTCCTGCATCTTGCTGCGCAGGCGGGAGAAGCTGCCGCGCCAGATGATGGCGTCGATTTTGGCGCCCTCGTCCTTGATCGAGAAATAGCAATGGCCGGAGGAATGCGGGCCGCGATAGCCGGAAATCTCGCCACGCACGCGCACATGGCCGAAGCGGTCTTCCAGCGTGCGCTTCAGCGCTTGCGACAATTCACTGACTGACACCTCGCCCTGATTGGAGACAGGTGCGGCATCCAGAATTTCACCGGTTTCAGGATCGTATTCGACCAAACGAGTTTTCCTTGATTCCATCCTGTTGATGCCAGATAGGGTTGGCTCATGCAAAACGAAAACATGAATGTCCTGCTAATCGGCTCAGGCGGGCGCGAGCATGCTCTGGCTTATGCGCTGGTGAAATCCAAGCGGCTGAACAAGCTGTTTGCGGCCCCGGGCAATCCGGGCATCGGGCAATTGGCGGAAATCGCCAATCTCAAGATTTCCGATCATGCGGCGGTGATCGCGTTCTGCCGCGACCAGCAGATCGGCTTCGTGGTGGTGGGGCCGGAAGCGCCGCTGGTTGCGGGTTTGGTGGATGATTTGAAGGCTGCAGGCATTCCCGCATTCGGGCCTACGAAATTTGCCGCACAGTTGGAAGGCTCAAAGGGTTTCACCAAGGACCTTTGCGCGAAGTACAATATTCCCACTGCTGCCTATGAGCGCTTCAAGGCGGAAGCCCCTGCCCTTGCTTATCTCAAGAAGATGGGCGCGCCCATTGTGGTGAAGGCTGATGGGCTGGCAGCGGGCAAAGGCGTGACTGTCGCGATGACACTGGCTGAATCGGAAGCTGCTGTGAAAGAGATTTTCGCCGGGCGCTTTGGCGAGGGCGAATGTGTGATCGAAGAATTTCTTGAAGGCGAGGAAGCGAGCTTCTTTGTGTTGACCGATGGTGTGGATGTTTTGCCGCTCACTACCGCGCAGGATCACAAGCGCGTGGGCGAAGGCGACACCGGGCCGAATACCGGTGGCATGGGGGCCTATTCCCCTGCCCCTTGCATGACCAATGCGCTGTGCGATGAGGCGCTGGAAAAAATCGTGAAGCCTACGGTCAAGGGGCTGGCCGAGATGGGGCATCCCTATACTGGCGTTTTGTATGCGGGCCTGATCCTCACGGCGCAGGGGCCGAAGCTGATCGAATACAATGCGCGATTTGGCGATCCCGAAACGCAGGTGCTGATGATACGGCTGGAAAGCGATCTCATCGATCTGCTGTTGGCCACTACCAATAGCACGCTGAAGGGCAAGGTTGCGGCCTGGAAAAAGCAACCAGCGTTAACAGTTGTTGTCGCCGCAAACGGTTATCCCGGTGATGTGCAAAAAGGGAGTCCGATCAACGGTTTGAATCAGGACTTTGAGAAAGGCGTTGAAGTGTTTCATGCGGGCACGGCGCTGGATGGCGAGGCGCTGGTTTCCAATGGCGGGCGCGTCCTTAATGTGACCGCAACGGGCGATGATATACGATCGGCGCAGGCCAAAGCCTACCGCGTGGTTGATGCGATCAACTGGACGGATGGCTTCTGCCGCAGAGACATCGGTTGGAGAGCGCTGGAGAAATGAAAATCGGATTGGCCCTCGGCGGTGGATCGGCGCGCGGACTGGCGCATATTCCCATGCTTGAGGCGTTCGATGAACTGGGCCTCAAGCCTTCGGTGATTGCCGGCTGTTCGATGGGTGCGCTGGTCGGCGCACTTTATGCGGGCGGCATGAGCGGCATCGAAATCCGCGAGCACGCTGTGCGTCTGCTTTCGCACCGGCGGATCTTTGCCAAGCATGTTTTTGGCACCAAGCAGACGCGGTTCTCGCAATTGTTCTCGGTGAGCAGTTTGCTTTCGGTGCGGCTGGACGGGCAGAAGCTGGCCGACATTGCCTTGCCCAATGATTTGCCGCAGCTGATCGAGGACCAGAAAATTCCGCTGAAAATCATCGCCACCGATTATGAATCGATGGAAGAAGTGGTGTTCACCAAGGGTAGCGTCACCGCGGCGGTGGGTGCTTCGATCGCCATTCCAGGCGTGATCAACGGGCCTTACATCAATGGCCGATTGCATGTGGATGGCGGGGTGAAGAACCCCGTGCCGTTCAACCATGCCAAGGCCGATTTCACCGTGGCCATCGATGTGACCGGCAGGCCCCGCCCGCTGGGTGGCAAGACGCCGAGCAGCTTGGAACTGGCAGTCGGTTCGCTGCTGATCACTTTCAATGAGCTGGCGCAATTGCGCCGCGCGCAGCATGCGCCGGAAATCTATATCACGCCGGACGTGGACCGGGTGGGTGCCGCAGATTTTTTCCGGGTGAACCAGATTCTGGAATGGGCCAAGCCCGCCAAGGAACAGCTGAAGCGCGAACTGGATGCGCGCGTCAACGCGCTGATCAACCGCGAACTCAGCGACGCGTTTGAAAGAAATTGAGCAGCAGCGCCTTGGCCTCGGCCTCGCCGATGCCGCTGTAAACCTCCGGCCGGTGATGACAGGTGGGTTGCCCGAAAAAGCGCGGGCCGTTTTCCACCGCACCCATCTTTTCATCCGATGCGCCGAAATAGACGCGCCTGATGCGGGCGAATGAAATCGCCGCTGCACACATGGCGCAGGGCTCCAGCGTGACATAGAGATCGCAATCAATTAGCCGCTCGCTGCCCAGCACCTGGGCGGCCTTGCGGATGGCCAGCAGTTCGGCATGGGCGGTGGGGTCTTTGTCTGCCAGCGTGCGGTTGGCGGCGCTGGCCAGGAGATCGCCGTCTTTCGACAGGATGACGGCACCCACCGGCACTTCACCGAGGAAAGCGGCGGCCTTGGCTTCTTCGATAGCCAGCATCATCGCCTCTGGCAGTTTTTGTTTGAGCATGGCAGATGCATATTCCATTCCAACGGATCACACCATGCGCATTGTCGCCGGAAAATTCAAAGGCCGCGAAATCAAGGGGCCAACAAGTGGCGCCACAAGGCCCACCTCGGACCGGGTGCGCGAATCCATTTTCAACATTCTGGCGCATGGCGTGGAAGGTTTTGAGCTGGAAGATGCGCGGGTGATGGACCTGTTCGCCGGCACCGGCGCGCTGGGGCTGGAAGCGATTTCGCGCGGCGCCAAATATTGCTGCTTTGTAGAAGAAGACGCGGGCGCGCGCGGCGTGATCCGCACCAATGCGGATAATTGCGGGGTGATCGGCCAGACCCGCATCTGGCGGCGCGATGCGACTGATCTGGGGCCTGCGGCACCGCAGTCGCCCTATGAGCTGATTTTCGCTGATCCGCCTTATGGTAAGGGATTGGGCGAGAAGGCTCTGGCTTCGGTGCTGGCGGGCGGGTGGTTGAGTGCTGGCGGCGTTGTGGTTCTGGAAGAAGCCGCCAAAAGCATTGTGGGTGACGTGCCGGGCCTTGCGTTGCTGGACAAGCGCGAATATGGCGACACGCAGGTTTTGATTTACCAGAAGGCCTAAGCCCTCCCGAACAGCCGCTCGATGTCCTTCATTTCCAGCGCGATGAAGGTTGGCCTGCCGTGGTTGCATTGGCCGGCATTGGGGGTGTGTTCCATTTCACGCAGGAGCGCGTTCATTTCATCGACGCGGAGTTTGCGGCCGGCACGCACGGAATAGTGGCAGGCCATGGTGGCCAGCAGGTGGTTGATGCGGGCCTGCACGCCTTCGGACTGGTCTGACTCGAGCGCGTCGTCCGCCACGGCCTTAAGCAATGCTGCGATGTTGGCCTGTGCCAATGCGGCGGGCACTTCGCGCAGCAAGATCGCGTTTTCGCCGAAGCTTTCGATCTTCAGGCCCAAGGCAGCGAGATCAGTTTCGATGGCCAACACGCCTGCGAGCGCTGCGGGATCAAGCTCCACCACCTGCGGCACCAACAGAGGCTGGGTGACGATACCCTGCCCGGCTCTCTCTGCCTTCAGGCGCTCGTAAACGATACGTTCATGCGCGGCGTGCTGGTCCACCAGGATGAAGCCAGCTGATGTTTGCGCCACGATGTAAGTGTCGTGAATTTGCGCGCGGGCGATGCCCAGCGGGTAATCTGTCAGTGGGGTTTGGGCTGCCTCTTCACTCAATCCCTCCAGCGGCATTTGCATGGCGAAGGCGGCTTGCGTGGCGGCAGGAGACGGCGACCAGTTCTGGCTGAAGGCAGACGCGGCAGCGAAAGTCTTGGCAGTGTCCGGTTTGATTTCCATCCCCGTCAGCACCCGCTTGATGGCGGAGACGATGAGGCTGCGCACCAGGCTTGGATCGCGGAAGCGCACTTCGGTTTTGGCGGGATGCACATTCACATCGACGCGCGTGGGCGCGCAGTCGATGAACAGCACGACCGAAGGATAGCGCCCCGGCGGCAGCACATCGGCATAGGCGCCGCGGATGGCACCGCTGACCAGCTTGTCGCGCACCGGCCTGCCGTTCACAAAAGCAAATTGTTGCATGGCATTGCCGCGCGCATAAGTGGGCAGCGAGGCATAGCCTTCGATGCGGATGTCTTCACCGGCATGCGAAACGAGATGGGCGTTGGTGATGAACTCCTGGCCTAGGATGCGGGCGATGCGCGCATGCTGCTTTTCGCCTTGCGGCGCGTTGAGCCACTGCCTGTCCTCACTGGCAAATGTGAATCCGATCCCAGGATGCGCGAGCGCCAATCTGCGAATCACATCAACCGCTTCGGTGGTTTCGCTGCGATCTGACTTGAGGAATTTCAGGCGCGCCGGCGTGGCATAGAAAAGATCACGCACTTCGATCTCTGTGCCTTTCGCGAGACGCGCCGGTGCGGGTTGCGAAAACACACCTGCCGCACCTTCCAGTGCATGTGCCTCGTCGCTTCCTTCAGCATGCGAGGTCAAGGCGAAGCGCGAGACAGATGCGATGGACGGCAAGGCCTCGCCGCGAAAACCCAAAGTGGAAATGTTGATCAGTTCATCATCGCTGAGTTTCGACGTGGCGTGGCGTTCCAGCGCCAGCAGCATGTCTTCCGGCACCATGCCGATGCCATTGTCGGTGACGCGGATCAGGCTTTTGCCACCGCCGCGGAAGACCACATCAATCTGGGTTGCGCCCGCATCGATCGCATTCTCCACCAGTTCCTTGACCGCACTGGCAGGCCGCTCCAGCACTTCGCCTGCGGCGATGCGGTTGATGGTCCCTTCAGAAAGTTTGCGGATTCGCATGGACGGCAAGATAGCCGCACGGAGACGTAAGTTCTATTCGTCTCTGAAGATGGCACCGATATTGCCGATGCTGCCATAGCCAGGATTTTGCTGTCGCTTCTTTGCCATGTAGTAGGCCGACAGTTCCTTATTCAGCGTGGCAATGGATTTGGGCTTTCCGTCCGGACCGATTTTCGAAATGCCAGCCTGCTCATAGGCATCGCCAGTGGGTGCGGCTGGTGCAGGAGCGGCGGAACCACCGTAGATATTGTTCGAGGCCGGTGCTGCCGGGGCCATGCTGGCCATCTGGCCGGGCTGGGTTTTGACCGGGGGCGCCACATAGCCATTGGGCTGATAGGCGTCCGAGGTGGCCTGCGGGGCCTGCAGCTGCAGATCGGGCGGCATGGTCAGGCTGTTGCCCACCGGCACATTGGAGGCGGATGGCACGGCGCCCTTGCCGTTGAGCAAGGAAGAACCGGCGGCGCAGCCCGCGAGGGCCGATCCGATCACACACACAATCAATGACTTACCGAAGATTCCCAACATTCCCACAACTCTTTGCAGGGGCTGCATTTGCCCAGCAATGCGGCAAATCCATGGCTAGGATTTCTGCCGTTCCAGCAGGCTGTCATACAGCAAGAGGGCCACGCCGACAACGATGGCCATGTCAGCAGGGTTAAAAATGAAATCGAGCAGCGCCAGGCGCAGGCCGTCGATATGGAAATAGAAGAAATCGGCCACCGCCCCACGCACCGCCCGGTCCAGCGCATTGGAGAGCGCGCCGCCGACGATCAGGCCCAGGCTGGCGGCATTCAGCACGCTGGTGCTGCGGGCCAGCCATATCCACAGAAGCAGGCTGACCAATAGGCTGATGGTGATCAGGGCACCCTGCAGATGGGTGGTGAGCAGGCCGTAAGACACGCCCTTGTTCCAGGCCATGGCCAGGTCGAAGAAGGGCGTAACATTGATCACGCGGCGCTCCGGCAAATTGAGCACCGAGATCACCCAGTATTTGACGCTCTGGTCCAGACCGAATGAAAGTGCGGCCACGCCCAGCCCCAAAGGCGTCAGCGGGCCCCAGAGACGCGCCTTGATCACACTGTTTTTCCGGTGCGGGTCTGCCATTCGCGCACGGCTTCGGCATCGCGCGCCGTGATGTCGGGGAAATCCTTGTCGGAACCGATGTCCTTGGAGATTTTCCACGAGCGGGCACATTTCTGGCCTTCGGCCTTGTGCGGCACCACCGCGATGTTTTTAGCTTCGGACAAGCGGAAGGCGGCTTGCGGCCCCTCGCCTGCTTTCACCGCAATGGCAGAGGTGATGCAGACTTCAGCAAAGTCGATGGATTGCACAGCTGCCAGTGCGTTGTCTTCACTCGAGACGAAAACTTCCGGGGCTGCTTCCAGCGCTGAGCCGATCACCTTGTTGGCCCGCTCGATCTCAAGCGCACCGGTGACGCTGGCGCGCACCTTGCGGATCAGTGCCCATTTCTCGGCCAAGGCTTCATCACGCCAATCTGACGGGGCTTGAGCAAATTGCATCAGATGCACTGACGAGCCCTCGCCCGCATAACGGCTGAGCCAGACTTCTTCCATGGTGAAAACCAGAACCGGTGCCCACCAGGTGGTGAGGCAATGGAACAGTTCGTGCATCAGCGTGCGGGTGGCGCGGCGCTTGTCGGATGAGAACGGGTCGCAATAGAGCGTGTCCTTGCGGATGTCGAAATAGAAGGCCGAGAGCTCGACATTCATGAAGTTGGTGAGCGTGGCCACGGCGCGCTTGTAGTCATAGACCTTGTAGGCGGCCTGCACTTCTGCACCCACTTCGGCCAGCTTGTGCAGGATATAACGCTCAAGCTCCGGCATCTTGGCATAATTCAGATGCTCGTATTTCTGATAGCCTTCGAGTGCGCCCAGCATGTAGCGGAAGGTGTTGCGCAGCTTGCGGTAGGTTTCGGTCGTGGTCTTGAGGATCTCGTTGCCGATGCGCTGGTCATCGCTGTAGTCCACCGTGGCGACCCAGAGGCGCAAGATATCAGCGCCGGAATTCTTGATCACTTCCTGCGGCACCACCGTGTTGCCGAGCGACTTCGACATCTTGCGACCGTCTTCGGCCATGGTGAAGCCATGGGTGATGAGCGCATCGTAAGGAGCACGCCCTCTCGTGCCGCAGCTTTCGAGCAGCGAGGAATGGAACCAGCCGCGATGCTGGTCGGAGCCTTCGAGATAAACATCCGCCGGCCATTTCAGGTCGGGGCGTTCTTCGAGCACGAAGGCATGGGTTGAGCCTGAATCAAACCAGACGTCGAGAATGTCTTTCACCTGCTCGAAGTCATCGGCCTTGTATTCGTTGCCGAGGAGTTTCTGGGCGGCGCCTTCTTCATACCATGCGTCTGCACCATGTTCACAGAACGCTTCAAAGATGCGGGCGTTCACTTTGATGTCGTTGAGGATTTCGCCGCTCTTCTTGTTGACGAAAACAGTGATCGGTACGCCCCAGGCGCGCTGGCGCGAGATCACCCAATCGGGGCGGGACTCGATCATGCCGCGCAAACGGTTCTTGCCGGCGGGCGGGAAAAATTCGGTCTGCTCAATGGCGGCCAGCGCCTTGTCGCGCAGGCCTTGCTTGTCCATCGAGATGAACCATTGCGGCGTGTTGCGGAAGATGATCGGCTTCTTCGAGCGCCAGGAATGTGGATAGGAAATGGTGCGGCGGTTGTGGCCGAGCAACATGCCAGCAGTTTTGAGCGATTCGATCACGCGCTTGTTGGCATCGCCCCAGCGGCCATGATGGTCGATAACGCGGCCGCCATCGAAGCCTGGCGCATCCTTGGTGTAGAAACCATTCTCGTCAACGGGAGTTGGCACATCAGTTTCGATGCCGCGATCGCGCAAGGCTTTCTGGTTGGCGACCCAGACATTGTAGTCGTCAGCACCATGCGAAGGTGCGGTGTGCACGAAACCGGTACCTGCGTCGTCGGTGACGTGGTCACCATCGAGCAATGGGACTGTGAAGTCATATCCAAGCGACTTCAGCGGATGATCGCAGGAAACGCCAGCCAGTTTGAAATCGGAAACACGGTTCGCAATGATGCGGCCCGCCTTGAACACGTCGTCGGCCAGCTTGTCGGCAACGACAAGCTTTTCGCCCTTGAGCGTCCAATTGCCTTCCGGCGCATCGGTCACTTCATAAAGGCCGTAGTTGATGCGCGAGGAGAAGCTGATGGCACGGTTGCCGGGGATCGTCCAAGGCGTTGTCGTCCAGATGACAACCTTAGCGCCATCGCCGTTCCTGACGGGGAATTTTACGAAGATCGTATCGACTTCAACGTCCGCGTATTCGACTTCCGCTTCAGCCAGTGCCGTCTTCTCGACCACGCTCCACATCACAGGCTTGGAGCCGCGGTAGAGCTGGCCGTCACCGGCGAACTTTTGCAGCTCGCGCGAGATGATGGCTTCGGCCTTGAAGTTCATCGTCAGATAGGGATTGTCCCAATCGCCTTCCACGCCGAGGCGCTTGAATTCTTCGCGCTGCACGTTGACCCAATGAGTGGCAAATTCGCGGCATTCCTTGCGGAATTCGTTGATCGGGATCGCGTCCTTGTTCTGGCCCTTGGCGCGGTATTGCTCTTCGATCTTCCATTCAATCGGCAAGCCGTGGCAATCCCAGCCGGGCACATAATTGGCATCCTTGCCGGCCATCTGGGCCGAGCGCACAACGAGGTCTTTCAGCACTTTGTTCAGCGCGTGACCGATGTGGATGTTGCCGTTGGCATAGGGCGGGCCGTCATGCAGCACGAACTTTTCGCGGCCCTTCGAGCTGTCACGCAGGATCTTGTAAAGGTCCATATCCGCCCAGCGCTTCAAGAGCTCGGGCTCCTTCTGCGGCAGGCCGGCTTTCATCGGAAAGTCGGTCTTGGGCAGGAAAACGGTTTCGCGGTAACGGTCGGTCTTTTTCGGTTCGGCAGTCATGAGCGGGGCTCTTATCAGAGCCTCCGCATTCTTGGAAGGCTTTAGCCTTTCTGGTCAAATCCCTGATGGGCGGCCTGCGCCAAGGGGAGCATTTCCGCCTCGGACTGGGGACCAGCCATGGCATAGATCATGCTGGGCTCCACCCATGAGCAGGTAACCAGCGGCCCGTGCTGTTCAACCTTGAAGGGCGCATCCTTTTGAGCTGCATTGGCCGCCACATAGACCACCAGGCGCTTTTTCGAGGCGTCTTCATACATCAGCAGCCCGGCGGGGCTGGCCCCCTGGGGCAGCAGGCGGCCGCCGATCAGCGCATAGCCCTGGGCAGAAAGATCAGGCACGGTGAAAGCCACGCCGATGCGTTTCGATAGCCATTTCTGCAGATGATCCTTCTCATCGGCGTTCACCTCCACCGGATGGCGCTGCTCGCCGCCATAGACGGTAAAGGCATCCAGCGCGCGCTGGGGTAGTGCTTCGGCCACCGCGCTGGTGCCGGCGAAATCACGCAGTGTCCAGCCGGCAACGCCGCCGACCAGCATGGCGGCAACACTGGCCGCCACCGCCCAGCCACGCCAAGAGCGGGCCAAGGGTGCATGCCGCGCCGAACGCAGAAGAGCCTGCGGCACATCCTCATTGAGTACGCCATCAAAGGTTTTATGCAGTGCGGCCTTCTGCTGGCGGATCACCTCCAGCAGGCGGCGCGCCTCGGCGTCCGTCGCGAGAAGCGCTTCGATCTTGGCCTTTTCCTCGCCCTGAAGTTCGCCATCGGCAAAAGCGTGAAGGGCCCAGTTTTCAATTGTTTCAAACATCATTTCACCACGCGCAAAACGGTCGTTCCGCGCTTTTCCAAAAGGTCTTGTAAATTCGATCTGGCCCGCGACAGGCGCGACATCACGGTACCAATGGGCACGCCCATGATTTCCGCCGCTTCCTTATAGCTCATCTCTTCCAAGCTGATCAGGATCAGCACTTCGCGTTGCGGCTGGGGCAGCAGGTCCAAAGCATCGGTAATCAGCGTCACCGAAAGGTTCTGCTCCTGGGCCGGGGCCACGGCGGGCTCATCGGCCTCCAGGCCATCCACATCTGCCATCACGCCAAAATGCTGGTTTCGCCGCCACTGACTGACATGGATATTACGCAGGATGGCGAACAGCCAGGCCCGCAGGGGTCGCGCCGTATCGTAGAGGTGCTGTTTGACGAGGGCGCGTTCGACACAATCCTGCACCAGGTCATCGGCCAAGGCAGCATCACTCACCAAACCACGCGCAAAGCGGCGGAGACGGGGAATTTCCTTCACCAATTCGCTTGCAAAGTCCTGATGCACCATGCCTTCTCTTACGCCAGGCTGTGCCTGCTATTCCACCACGTCATATTCTCTTGTTGCAAATGCCACATAGCGTCATAATTCGCGGTGATTCAGGGGTGAATTCATGAACTCATATGACATGCTGGTCATTGGCAGTGGTCCTGCCGGGCGGCGCGCGGCGGTGCAGTCAGCCAAGCTGGGCAAGTCGGTGCTGGTGGTGGACAAGGGGCGCAGGCTGGGCGGCGTATCCGTGCATACGGGCACCATCCCCTCCAAGACGCTGCGCGAAACAGTGCTCAATCTTTCCGGCTGGCGCGAGCGTGGCTTCTATGGCCGCGGCTACCGCGTGAAGCAGGTGATCTCGGCGGCCGACCTGGTCGAGCGCCTGCGCAAAACCCTGGACCATGAAGTGGAAGTGCTGCAGCACCAGTTCATGCGCAACGCCGTGAAGAGCACGCAAGCCACTGCGCATTTCTCCAGCTCCAACACGGCGCGGCTGACGACTGAGCTTGGGGACGTGTCAGAAGTGCAATTTGAAAAGGCGCTCATATCAGTGGGCACAAGGCCATACCGCCCCGACAACATTCCGTTTGACCACAAGCGGGTTTTTGACAGCGATGAAATCCTCGACATCGAAACCCTGCCCCGCACCTTGATCGTGATCGGTGGCGGCGTGATCGGGGTGGAATATGCCACGATCTTCTCTGCCCTTGATGTGCCGGTGACGCTGATTGAAGGCCGCAACACCATTCTTGAATTCGTCGACAAGGAACTGGTGGAAGATTTCATGCACCAGATGCGCGACCGCGGCATGTCGATCCGCCTGGGTGCCACTGTTGCCACGGTCACCGCCTCCGACAAGGGGGTGGAAGTGACGCTGAGTGACGGGCGCCTGATCAAGGCTGATGCGCTGCTTTACGCGGCTGGCCGTTCCGGCAATGTGCCGACGCTGGGGCTTGAGACAGTTGGCATTGCCACCGATGCGCGCGGGCGTATCGAGGTTGATCATTCTACCTTCCAGACTTCAGTTCCGCATATCTATGCGGCGGGTGATGTGATCGGCTTTCCGAGCCTCGCCTCCACCAGCATGGAACAGGGGCGCATTGCAGCCTGCCACGCTTTCGGTGTGCATCTGCCTGCCCCGCCCGAAACCTTCCCTTACGGCATCTATGCCGTGCCGGAAATTTCCACCGTGGGGCTTTCGGAAGAAGACGTGCGCAAGACCGGCCAGGCCTATGAATGCGGCGTGGCGCGGTTCCGTGAAACCTCGCGCGGGCATATTATGGGTGTGAATAACGGGTTCCTGAAACTGATCTTCTCACTGGAATCGCGCCGTCTGCTGGGCGCGCATATTGTGGGAGAAGGGGCGACTGAGCTGATCCATATTGGCCAGGCGGTGATCAACCTGAAGGGCACGGTCGATTACTTCGTCAACAACACCTTCAATTTCCCGACACTGGCTGAGGCCTACAAGATTGCTGGGCTTGATGCCTGGAACCGCATGGGTGCTCCGGACCCGATTGCGAGCTAGGGTTTCCACTTTTCGCGCATTGTGACCAGTTCTTCCGAAGCCGTCGGGTGAACGGCCAGCGTGGCATCAAACTGCGCTTTGGTGGCGCCGCAGGTGATGGCGATGCCGAGCAGCTGCGCCATTTCGCCGGCATCTGGGCCGGCAATGTGGCAGCCGAGAACCTTGTCGGTTTCGCCATCGACAATCAGCTTCATCAGCATGCGTTCGTCACGGCCTGAGAGCGTGTGCTTCATCGGGCGGAAGCTGGTCTTGTAGATATCGATCTTGGCGTGCTTGTCGCGCGCCTGGGCTTCGGTGAGGCCTACGGTGCCGAGTTCCGGCTGCGAAAATACTGCGGTGGGCACCAGCGTGTGATCCACTGAGCGCGGCATGTTGCCGAAAATCGTGTCGGCAAAAGCGTGGCCTTCGCGGATGGCCACGGGCGTGAGGTTCACGCGGTTAGTCACATCGCCCACGGCATAGATTGAGTCCACCGAGCTCTTGGAGAATTCATCGACTTCAACGGCGTAATGCGGTGTGAGCTTCACGCCTGCCTCTTCGAGGTTCAGGCCCACCGTATTGGGCATGCGGCCGGTGGCGAACATGATCTGACCTGCGCCGATCTGGCGGCCGTCTTCCAGCGTGACGCGCACGCCGTCACCGCTGCGTTCAATCGCAGCAATGTCGGCCTTGGTGAGGATCTCGATCCCTTTTTTCTTCATTTCGGCGGCGAGGTGGTTGCGCAAATCATCATCAAAGCCACGCAGGATCTGGTCGCCGCGCAGCACCAGGATGGTTTCCACGCCAAGGCCGTTGAAAATCCCGGCAAACTCAACCGCAATATATCCGCCACCGACGATCACGATGCGGCGGGGCAGATGGTCCAGATGGAAAGCCTCGTTCGAGGACATCGCCAGCTCATGGCCGGGCAGATGGCGCGGAATGAAGGGCGCGGCACCGGTGGCGATGAGGATATATTTCGCGGTGATCTTGCGTCCGGATGTGGCCAGTTGCACCGTGTGCGCATCCACCAAGGTCGCACGCTCCATGATCAGTTCAGCGCCGGCGGCTTCGAGATTGCGGATATAGGCCTTGTTCAGGCGGTCTATTTCCTTGTCCTTGTTTTCGATCAGGACGGACCAATCGAAGGACACTTTTTCCGAGGTCCAGCCGTAGCCAATCGCATCTTCAAATTCCTCGGCGAATTTGGATGCATAGACCAGCAGCTTCTTGGGCACGCAGCCACGGATGACGCAAGTGCCACCTACGCGGTATTCTTCTGCGACTGCGACCTTGGCGCCATGTTTGGCCGCAATGCGGGCTGCGCGCACGCCGCCCGAACCTGCACCAATGACGAAAAGGTCGTAGTCGTAACTGCTCACGGACGGGTGATCTCCTCAACGCCGTTTTCAGTGGCCATCATCACGATGCCGCAGATGCCGATGAACAGCCCGCATTCAATCACGCCCGGCAGATGCTTGAGCGACGCTTCCAGCCGGTCCGGATCGGGGATCGCGCCCAGCTGCAGGTCAATGATCGCATTGCCGCCTTCAGTGACGAAAGGCTTGCCATCCACTTGCGCGCGCAGGCGCATCTTGGCATTGGTGAAGCCCTGATTGTGCAGCAGGCGTTCGATCTTCCAGGCTGTGGGGTTCACGCCGTATTTCGAGACTTCCACTGGCAGCGGGAATTTGCCCAGCGTTTCGACCTTCTTCGATTCATCGCAGATGCAGATTACAAAGCGCGACGACGAGGCCACGATTTTCTCGCGGTGCAAGGCCCCGCCACCGCCCTTGATCATGCGGAATTGCGGATCGATTTCATCGGCGCCATCCACGGTGAAATCCAGGAAGGCATTGTCCTCGATATTCTGCAGATTGAGGCCGTGCTTCTGTGCCAACGCGTAAGATGCAGCAGATGTCGGCACGAAAATTGTATTAAGTTTTTCGCGTTTCACCTTTTCCGCAGCGGCTATGATGAAGTGATTGGCAGTGGTGCCGGTGCCCAGACCGATTTTCACATCTGCTGTAACAACTTTCAGCGCTTCAAGTGCGGCTGCTTTCTTTTGTGTATCCGCACTCATTTTCCCAGGCCACCCATCAACATGTATTTCAACTCCAGATATTCTTCCATGCCGTGAGATGAACCCTCACGGCCAATGCCACTTTCCTTAACACCACCGAAGGGCACTTCGGCGGTTGAAATCAGGCCTTCGTTAATGCCCACCATGCCGTAATCCAATGCTTCGCCCACGCGCCACACACGGCCGATATCGCGCGTGTAGAAATAGCAGGCGAGGCCGAATTCGGTGGCGTTGGCCAGCTCGATCACTTCTTCCTCGGTCTTGAAGCGGAACAGCGGAGCCACCGGGCCAAAGGTTTCTTCGCGGGCGACTGCCATGGCAGAGGTCACACCGGTCAGGATTGTCGGTTCGAAGAAATTGCCGCCCAAGGAATGCCCGCCCAGCACCACCTTGGCACCCTTGGCGGTGGCATCGGCAATGTGCTCTTCGACTTTTTTGACAGCGGCCTTGTTGATCAGCGGACCGGTGGTGACACCGTCCTTGACGCCGTCACCCACATTCAGTTTCTTCACGGCAACAGCCAGCTTCTCGGCGAAGGCATCATAGACGCCTTCCTGCACATAGATGCGGTTGGCGCAGACACAAGTCTGGCCGTTATTGCGGTATTTCGAAACAATGGCGCCAGCGACGGCAGCATCGAGATCGGCATCATCGAACACGATGAAGGGCGCGTTGCCACCCAGTTCCAGGCCCACCTTCTTGATGGTGGGGGCGCACTGGGCCATCAGCATGCGACCGATTTCGGTGGAGCCGGTAAAGGTCAGCGCTTTGACGATCGGGTTCGAGGTCATCTCGCCGCCGATTTCCGAGGCCTTGCCGGTGATCACCGAGAAAATGCCAGCGGGCATACCAGCACGGTGCGCAAGTTCCCCCAGCGCCAGCGCCGAGAACGGCGTTTCAGCTGCAGGCTTGCAGACAAAGGCGCAACCTGCCGCGAGTGCGGGGCCAGCCTTGCGGGTGATCATCGCATTCGGAAAGTTCCACGGGGTGATTGCAGCAACCACACCGACCGGCTGCTTGATGACCACGGCGCGGCTGTTGGCCATCGGCACCGGAATGGTTTCGCCGTAAACGCGCTTGGCTTCTTCTGCGAAGAACTCAATGAAGCTGGCACCATAAGCGATCTCGCCGCGGCTTTCCGCCAGCGGCTTGCCCTGCTCTGCCGTCATGATCTGGGCCAGGTCTTCCTGGTTCTCCATCATCAGGCTGAACCATTTGCGCAGGATGATGCTGCGCTCCTTGGCGGATTTCTTGGCCCAGGCCTTCTGGGCTTTTTCAGCACCTTCAATGGCGGCCTTGGTCTCGGCCTTGCCCAAACGCGGAATCTGGCCAATCACACCATCATCCACCGGGTTGGTGACATCGATCATGTCTTTGGAAGTGACCCACTCGCCATTGATGTAGCAGGCTTCCTTGAGAAGGCTCTTGTCCTTCAAGATGTTCTTCAAATTCTGGGATTTGGCGACGTCCATTCCGGCCTCCACAATTACAATGGCGTGCCCATAGCATAGCGGCTAAAGGCACACAAACGGACCAACAACACAGTAAGACCCATGCCAGTTGAAGCCCTGATTTTTGATCTTGATGGTACTCTAGTCGATACAGCGCCAGACCTGATCAATGCCGCAAACTATGCCCTGAAACAGGCGGGGCGGAATGCGATTTCGGACGAGCAGCTGCGTTCGTTCGTAGGACATGGGGCTTTGAGCCTGATTAAGCAAGGGCTTGCCGCCACCGGTGGCGTTCCGGATGAGACTACCGTTTTGGGGCTGCGCGACCAGTTCATTGATTATTACAATGATAATATCGCCGTGGGCAGCAAGGTGTTTGATGGGTTGGAGCCAGTGCTCAAGGCCGCCCGGCAGCGCGGCATCAAGCTGGGCGTGTGCACCAACAAGCTGGAAGGCCTGTCACACCGGCTGCTCAAGGATATTGGCCTGGCGTCCTATTTCGATGCGGTGGTGGGCGGCGACACATTGCCGGTGATGAAGCCTGACCCAGCGCCTTATTTCGAAGTGGCGCGGCTTTTGGGTGTGGATGCCAAACGCACCATCATGTTCGGTGACAGCGAGACGGATATCCGCACAGCCCAAGCTGCCGGCGTGCCGGTGATCGCGGTGAGCTTCGGTTATACGCCGCAGCATGTCTCGGCGTTTGATCCTGATCACGTGATTGATCATTACGACGAGGCCTGGAGCCTGGTTGAGGCCTATGTCTAAAGCCGCCACATCGGCCCGCGCGCTGGCCGGGCTGGGGCTGGTGACGGCTGATGAAGCTGCAAGGCTGGCTGCGGTCGAGGACAAGTTCTCCACGCGGCTTTCGCCGGAGGTATTGCGGCAGATCAAGACAGCCAGCCTCGATGATCCCATCTTCCGGCAATATGTGCCTTCGCGCGAAGAGCTGGACGTGCGGGAAGATGAGCTGGCGGATCCCATTGGCGACGTGCCGCACCAGAAGGTGAAGGGCATCATCCACCGCTACCGCGACCGGCTACTGTTGACGCCGACGCACACCTGCCAAGTCTATTGCCGCTTCTGCTTCCGCCGCGAGAAGGTTGGCAGTGCAGCTAATTTGAGCAAGGCAGAGCTTGAGGCGGCCTACGCCTATATCGCCGTGCATAGTGAAGTGAACGAAGTGATTCTGACCGGCGGCGATCCGCTGGTGCTTTCGGACCGCAGGCTTGCCGAGATCATCGGGCGGATTTCCGCGATCCCGCATGTAAGTGTGATCCGCATTCACAGCCGCGTGCCACTGGTAGAACCGGCACGGATCACTCGCGACTTGCTCAAGGCCCTGAAAACCCGCTGCGCGCTGTTCATGTTGATCCATGTGAACCACGCGGCTGAGCTGTCAAAGCCGGTTTGCGCCGGCCTGGCGCGGCTGAACAAGGCGGGCATTCCCCTGCTCTCGCAAAGCGTGCTGCTCAAGGGCGTGAACAATGACGCCGAGGTTTTGGCCACGCTATTCCGCGCGCTGATCGCCAACCGGGTGAAGCCTTACTACCTGCACCATCTCGACAAGGCGGAGGGCACCAGCCATTTCCGGGTTTCAATTGCTGAGGGCCAAGCCCTGATGCGCCAGTTGCGTGGCAAGCTTTCGGGCCTTGCCCAGCCAACCTATGTACTCGATATTCCTGGCGGCTTTGGCAAGGTGCCGATTGGGCCGGTCTCACTGAACCAGAAGGCACCAGGCCAATACGAAATCGCCGACCCAGAGGGCCGGCGACATCGCTATCAGGAATGAATTGGGTTTGACTTAGAACGTGAAGCCGATACCTGCCGAGACAATCCACGGATCAAGTTGGACAGTGGCATAGCCCGGGCCGTTGTTAAAATGAGCGGTGGTGGAATAGAATTCCTTTTTTACGTCCGCAAAAACGCTGATGTTGTTAGACACTTTGTAATCCACGCCCGCTTGCACGACAGGAGCAAAACCATTGTCAATTGAGAGAGCGGTGACACCAGCCGCCGGGTTCGGCGCAGTCGAGAAGGTTATGTTGTAGGCGAGACCAGCACCAATATAAGGGCTGAACTGGCCGTCGCGATTGAAGTGGTATTGGGCGAGCGCCATGACTGAGCCGTAAGTCGCGTTACCAGTACGCCGGTCAACCGCGCCGCCGCCAGCAGTGCCGTGAAGCTCATTGGTGGGTGGAATGCCGGCCGACAGCGCAAAGGCAAAGCCGTCTGTCAAGTAACGGCCAACTTCAACCGTGCCGGTGATATTGTTTGTCACGTAAGCGCCAGTGTAAGGGGTGTTCGTGCTTTTAAGGCTGGAATTGAAGAGCACACCGGTGACACCAAGATGCACAAACCAATCATCCGCTGCATGGGCCTGGCTGGAAAGTGCCGTGAAAAGAGCCATTGCTCCCAAAATCTTCTTCATATCCGTCCCCTTTTCCCTGAGCCGCTGAAACCCGACCCTTAAGATTGTGTCAACTTTTTAACGGCTGATTAATATCTTGGCAAGGCAGCAATGCACAGCAATCAAGTGTGTGTCACAAACGCCACACCTATAAATTGCATAGTCAATTCAGGAATTTGGCCTTGCGTGAACTAGTTGACGCGAAGAATTCCAGCATGTCATTTAAGGCCGGGGCGTAGTGGCGGAAGGGTTTTGCCAGCGCCAGCAGTATTCCCACATGTGAGCAATCTTTATACAGCCGAAGCTTGCTTGTGGCACCTGCCGCACGCAATCTTTTGTGCAGCGAGACGGAATTATAGGCGCGGCACATATGGTCCACTTTCGTGTGCAAAAGCAGGAACGGCGGCACATCGGGGCGCACATAATTCACGGGCTGGGTGGCATCAAAATCCTGCACATGGCCGAATACGTCCTGGGCAATTCGGCTTTGGCACAATTTGAAATCGGCCGGGGTGGACAGGAGTGCGACGCCCTTGATGCCTGAGAGGTCCGTATTGAACTTGGCGAAGTAGCGCTGATCCAGCAAAGCGAGCGCCACGTTGTAAGCGCCTGCGGAATGCCCTGAAAGGAACATCTGCTGCGCGTTGCCGCCATACATGTCTATATTGCGGATGATCCAATTGATGGCCCGCGCTGTATCTTTGACAAAAGACGGATAGGGATCGCTGGTGGCGAGGCGGTAGCTGGGCAGCACTGCCACATAGCCCTTCGCCGCAAAAGCTCGGCCGACAAATTCATAGGAATTCTTGGACCCATAGCTCCAGGCGCCGCCATGGACGAAGACCACGACCGGCCAGGGCCCGGTGCCTTCTGTGGGGGTATAGATATCCAGCTTGTGGCGGTAATGCGGGCCGTAAGGGAGATCAAAGGCCTTGCGCTTTGCTCCGTCATCCTTGGGGATGATGGAGTTCAGAACTTCCAATGGCATATGGTGATAGGCCAGAAGGCCGGCACCCGCCAGAAAACCCATAATGAAGAGCGCTTCTTGCATTTTCGCGCGTCCTTTGCATGTTTAGGATAAGCCGAAAATTGTCAAGAAAGTTCCTCCACCAGCCCAGGAATCTGTGAGTCCAGTTAATGGGAGGTGAAGAAGACCACCATGTCCGCCAGGGTGGGCGTCCTGCTCCGCAAGGGTTTTGCGAGCGCGATCATGATGCCGACATGAGAGACACCGTCATAAAGCTTCAGCGTGCTGGAGGCCCCGGCGGCGCGCAGCTTGGCATCAAGCGAAACCGAATTGCGCGGATAGCAGGTTTGATCTTCAGTCCCGTGCAGGATGAGAAAGGGTGGCGCGTCGGCGCGCACGAAATTCACTGGCTGGGTGGAGGGCAGATCAGCCACGCGGCCAAAAACATCAATGGAAATCTTGCTGTCGAGTGGCAGGAAATCGAGCGGCCCGGCCAGTAGCGCCACGCCCTTGATGGCAAAGGCATCGGTGCCCAGCGCTGCCAGATAATGCTTGTCGAGAACCGCCATGGCCACATTGTAGGCGCCTGCGGAATGGCCAGAGACGAAGACGTGGCTTTGATCGCCGCCATATTCGCTCGCATGGCGGGTGGCCCAATCGATTGTGAGGGCAGCGTCTTCCACGAAGGCCGGATAGGGATGTTCGGGATGCAGCCGGTAGTTTGGGACCAGCACGAGGTACCCTTGAGCAGCGAGCGCACGGCCGACAAACTCGTAAGGGTTCTTGTTGCCCGAACTCCATGAGCCGCCATGGACGAATACGACAACAGGCCACGGGCCCTTGCCTTCGGTGGGCGCGTAAATATCAAGGCGGTGGCGCGGATCGGGGCCGTAGGCCACATCGCCAATCAGAAGACGCGAGCCCGCGTCCTTTGGAATGAACAGATTGAAAGTTTCAAGCGGAAGGTAGGTGTATAGAAGACCGCCCACGATCAAGAGGGCAGCAATCGCATACATTACGATTTTAAATAGCAACAAAATGTCCAAACCCATCGCCGACGCGGATATCCAAATTACGCTGGCAAACCAGAATTGGATCACCCGAACCGTTCTGGCAAATGGTCCTCACGCGCCAGATTGCTGAAGCGGGTGAACTTACCTTCGAACTGCAGCTCAATCGTGCCGGTGGGGCCGTGGCGCTGCTTACCGATGATCACTTCGGCCTTGCCATGGGCGCGGTCCATCTTTTCCTGCCAGTCCTGATGCTCTGGCGTACCGACATGCGGCTCGAGCCGCTGCAGGTAATAATCCTCGCGGTAGATGAACAGCACCACGTCGGCGTCCTGTTCGATTGAACCTGATTCACGCAAGTCGGCCAGCTGCGGGCGTTTGTCTTCGCGGTTTTCCACCTGGCGCGACAGCTGCGAGAGCGCGATGATCGGCACGTTGAGTTCCTTGGCCAGCGCCTTGAGGCCCACAGTGATTTCGGTGACTTCCTGCACACGGCCTTCGGCAGCCTTTTTGGCGGAGCCGGCGAGGAGCTGCAAATAGTCCACCACCACAAGCCCAAGGCCACGCTGGCGTTTCAGGCGGCGCGCGCGGGCAGCCACCTGCGCAATCGAGAGACCGCCGGTATCATCGAGATAAAGCGGCAGCGCCTGCAATTCACGGCTGATATCGACTAGCCGCTGGAACTGGTCTTCAGTGATCTTGCCACGGCGAATGTCTTCGGACGGAATGCCCGCTTGCTCGGAAATGATACGCGTGGCCAATTGCTCGGTGCTCATTTCGAGCGAGAAGAAGGCGACCACGCCGCCGTCCAAAACCTTCTGCGAGCCATCAGGCTGGTATTCGGATTTGTACGCCTTGGCCACGTGATAGGCGATGTTGGAGGCGAGTGCCGATTTGCCCATGGCGGGGCGGGCAGCGAGAATGATCAGATCTGATTTCTGCAAGCCGCCCATCTTTTCATCCATGTCGGACAGGCCGCAGGAAATGCCCGACAGATGCCCATCGCGCTGATAGGCGGCGGAGGCCATGTCGATGGCCTTGGCGAGGGACGCACCGAAACGCTCGAAGCCTTTGCCGAATTGCTCTTTTTCTGCGAGCCCATACAGGGCCTGTTCGGTCTTCTCAATGATGTCCCGTACCGATGTTTCAATATCGGGCTGGAAGCTCTCATTCACCACATCTGTGCCGAGCGAGATCAGCTTGCGGCGTTGGGCGAGCTCAAAAATGGCGCGGCCATATTCATCAGCATTGATGATGGTGGTTGCATTGGCAGCAAGGCGCGCGAGATAAACAGCACCGCCGATTTCCTTCAGCGACTGGTCATTCTCGAAATGGGTTTTCAACGTAACAGGCGAAGCCAGCTTGCCCATGCGGATGAGCGTGGTGGCGGCTTCATAGATACGAGCATGCACGGCTTCCGAGAAATGCTCTGGCCCGAGGAATGAAGTGACACGGTCTGCCGCTTCATTGTTCGACAGGATGGCGCCGAGCAGCGCCTGCTCCGCCTCAAGGTTCTGTGGCGGAATGCGGCTGGTTTCATCGGCGGGCGCATCAACGGCGCGAAGGGAAGGCATGGACATGGGATGGTCTTATGGTGAGGGGGTTGCTGAGTCTGGCAGAGGAATCTGTTGTACGCGTTATTCACAGGTGCGTTGCCAACAAAATGGGACGTGAGTGAGGCTTCTTGTGCGTCTGGCGGCACAGGACACTACATCTTGTTTTTCAGCACTTCATCCCCATATGGGTTGTCTGAGGCTGAAGGAGAAGTACCGTGAAAGAACCGAAAATCCCACAGGCCACCAAAGCCGCCATGACTGATTCTGCTGCGAAGTTCATTATCGAGAGCGAACGCATTCAGATCGCCAAGAAGATGGAAAAGCTGAAACAGGCGCGGCTGGAAATGGCTGCCAATGCGCCGCCCGTTGCTGTTGTTGCGAAACCGGCAAAGCGCGCGCGTGTCGCGAAGGCCTCCTGATTCCAGATTTTATTCGGCTCAGGCGCGCCCTGCTCTGGACCTTAATGCACACAGTATGAAACTGAGTGCGCGGGCGAGCGTTACTCTCCCACAGGACCAGAAGGAGTTTGATGATGCTGAACAAACAACCCAAGATTCTTGTTGCTGCCGCGGATGGTGCGCATGCGCGATTCTTTGACTATTCGCGTGATGCGAAAGGTGGTGCTGCGCGGCAAGTCAGGGTCATGAACCACCCTGCTCTCCAGAGTAAAGACCTGGTGAGCGACAGGCCCGGCCATGGGCAAGGCAGCAATGGCGGCGGCACCCATGCGATCGAACCGCGCGTCAGCCCGCACGAGGCGGAAGAAACGAAATTCCTGCATGATGTGATTGCACAGATCGTCAAGGAAGCTGTTGGCTATGACCAGCTCATCATCATTGCGCCACCGCGCGCACTTGCCGTGTTGCGCGAACGCCTGCCGCGTGCAGAACGCGAGCGTGTGGTTCTGGAATTGAACAAGGATGTGCTTCGCATGCCGGAAGGCGATGTGGCGAAGCTGGTGGAAGACAATCTTTCGGCCGCCGTGCTGCACTGATCATCGCTATGCATCAATAAAAAAGGCCGCCCAATGGGCGGCCTTTTCTTTTGATGAGCTGAAAGCTTATTCAGCCTTCTTGCTGCGCTTGGCCTTGCGTTCGGCGGCGGTTTCGATACCGGGTTCGGCATCTTCTTCTGCGCGTTCGTCAGCCTGGGCTTCAGCGAAGAGCGCTTCAGCAGCGGCGCGGGTTTCGGCCTTTTCAGCGGCACCGTCAGACAGATCTTCGCCACGGGCCTGGGCTGCAGCTTCATCCGGCGAGCGGGCGACGTTGACCTGAACCTTGATGGTCACTTCCGGATGCGGAGCCACTTCCACCGTGTGCAGGCCGATCGACTTGATCGGGGCACCGAGGTGAACATGGTTCTTGTTGATGGTTGCACCCTGGGCTGCAGCAGCTTCGGCGATGTCGCGCGGGCTGACGGAACCATAGAGATGACCACCTTCGCCGGCCTGGCGGATGATCACGAAGATCTTGCCATCAAGGCTCTTGGCTTCGGTTTCTGCGGCCTTGCGGGCATCAGCGTTCTTGGCTTCAAGCACAGCGCGGTCGCGCTCGAACTTGGCCTTGTTGGCTTCAGTGGCGCGCAGGGCCTTGTGGTTCGGCAGCAGGAAGTTACGAGCGTAACCATCCTTCACCTTGACCACTTCGCCCATGTGGCCCAAGCGGCCAACGCGTTCGAGAAGAATAACTTGCATTGTGCTTGCTCCCTTAGCTGATCACATAAGGCAGGAGACCGAGGAAGCGGGCGCGCTTGATGGCTTGCGCCAGTTCACGTTGCTTCAAGGTCGAGACTGCCGAAATGCGGGCTGGAATGATCTTGCCGCGCTCAGACAGGTAACGCTGCAGAAGGCGGGTATCCTTGTAATCGATCTTCGGCGCGTTCATGCCCGAAAACGGGCAGGACTTGCGGCGGCGGAAAAATGGGCGGCGTGCGCCTTGCTCCATAGCCATTAGTTGCTCTCCTCTTGACCGAAGCCAACATTGTCATCGCGCTCACGACGGTCATCGCGGCGGCGCATCTGGGCGGAAGGGCCTTCTTCGAGGGCTTCAACCTTGATGGTCATGTAACGCAGAACGTCTTCCGAGATCGACATCTGGCGTTCCATTTCGGCAATCGCCTGATGGGGGCCATCAATGTTGAACATGACGAAGTAAGCCTTGCGGTTCTTCTTCACGCGGAACGTGAGGGACTTGAGGCCCCATTGTTCAACCTTGGCAACATTGGCGCTGCCGGCAGTGAGCACGCCCTTGTACTGCTCGATCAACGCGTCAACCTGGGTCTGGGCAGCATCCTGGCGCACCAGGAATGTGTGTTCATAAAAAGCCATTGAGTTCCTTTCCTATGGCGGTGACAAAACCGTGAAACGCCGAGCCTCATGCGAACCTGAGAAAGGTTCGAAGCAAGTTTCGAATGAGCAGAGACACGGGAAGACGGGATGTAACCCCCTCGGCAGTTGCCTGCCGCTTCCGTTCAGCCACCAGCTTCATGGTTTCGAATGAGCGGCGTATGGCGGAAAGCAGATCTAAAGGCAAGCCCCGGCGTGGGATGCAACCAGGCCATGCAGATTGTGCATTGCAACATTATTGTGCATTGCACAAATTTATGTTAAATGCACGACATAAATAAGGTCTAGATGAGAGAAATCATGTCCATGCAAGCCATTTCCACCGAACAAATCGCCGCCCTTGCCCACAAGTTCTGGGAAGATGAGGGCCGCCCCGATGGCCGCGCCGAAAGCCACTGGCTGCGCGCTGTTGAATCCCTGACCATTCCTGCAACCTCTGCCAAGGCCGCCACGCCAAAGGCAAAGGCTGCCCCGAAGAAGTCTGCGAAGAAGTAAAGCTTACGCACTTTTCGCAATGTGCAACCCCGGCCGCAATGCCGGGGTTTTTGCTTTTCTGGTGACTTGCGCTAGCGTGCTGCACTGTGACTGGTGATCAGAAAATACAATTTGGCGGATGCCTGTGTGGTGCGGTGCGTTACCAACTGCAGGGTGCTCCCCTCTATGCGGGGTTTTGCTGTTGTGCAGATTGCCGCAAAGCTTCCGGCGCGGGTGCCATTCCGTTTATGGGTTATGACGCTGCAGCGTTCAAACCGGCAGGACCAACCAAAGCCATTCATACGCAGTTGAAAAATGGCCGTACCGCGACGCGCAATTTTTGCCAGGTCTGCGGCAGCCTGATTTTCGGCGGTGAGTACGGCAAGAGCAGCCAGCATACAGTCTATGCAGGTTCTCTCGATGATCCGAACTTCTTCAAGCCCAATCATGCCATCATGACGAAGGACCGCGCGCCCTGGTCGGCGCTGCCAGCCGGACTGGAGCTTCACGTGGGCATGCCTGGAGAATTGCACGATGCCGACTGACTGGAAACATGATGGCGTGCGTGTGGTGCCTGCGGATTCCACCGACATCAATACCGCACAAACGCCCGGCATGGACAGGCGCGCGGCGATCAACTTTGCCCGTGTCGGTGCGCAGAAGCTGTGGGCCGGCACCGTGCATATTCATGCCAATGCCAAGACCGGCGCGCATCATCATGGGCCACTGGAAAGCGTGATCTATGTGGTCAAGGGCAAAGCGCGGATGCGCTGGGGCGAGAAGCTGGAATTCACCGCCGAGGCCTCGCCCGGTGATTTCATCTACATTCCACCTTTTGTGCCGCATCAGGAGATCAATGCCAGCGCTGATGAAACACTGGAATGCGTGCTGGTGCGCTCGGATGGCGAGGCTGTCGTGGTCAATCTCGATATCGAACCCGTCGAGCGGCCCGAAAATGTTAAATGGATCGATCCGATCCACAGAGAATAACCAAAGGAAACACTATGCCTGAATGGACGAAACGCTTCTCACTGGAAGGCCGGCGCGCAATGGTGACCGGCGCTACAAAGGGCATCGGCTTCGAAGCCGCCAAGGTGCTGGCGGATGGCGGTGCGGACATTGCTGCGGTGGGGCGTGACAAGGAAGGCCTCGCCACGATCAAGGCGGAGGTGGAGAAACTGGGCCGCAAATGCGTGGCCATTGAAGCCGATCTTTCCACGCTGGAAGGGCCGAAGAAGGCTGCCGCCGAGGCGCTGGCGGCGTTCGGCACCATCGACATTCTGGTCAACAATGCCGGTGTCACCGCGATCAAATCGATCATCGACACCGAGGATAAGGATTGGGCATGGGTGAATGACGTCAATTTGCGGGCGCCCTTCATGTTGGCCCGCGCGCTGGCACCGCAGATGATCAAGCAGAAGATGGGCAAGATCATCAACATCTCTTCGCAGTCCGGCCTGACGGCTTTGGTCGACCATGGGTCCTATGGCGCCTCGAAAGGCGGGCTCAACATGCTGACCAAGGTGATGATGGTGGAATGGGCTGGGCATAACATCCAGGCCAATACCGTTTGCCCGATCGTGACCATGACACCGATGGGCGAGATGGCCTGGGGGGATCCGGCCAAGGGTGATCCGATGAAGGCCAAGATTCCGGCCGGGCGCTTCGCGCGCACCACCGAGGTGGCGGATCTGATCCTTTTCCTCGCTTCCTCAGCCTCCGACATGATCAATGGTCAGGATCTTGCCATAGATGGCGGCTACACCTCGGTGTAACGCCTTCAACCAATCGTCATATGAACATTGCAATTCCGTTTGATCACGGAAGGGCAACGATTCACCATGACAGATTTCGCCGGGCAGCTGGACCTTCCGCAAAGCCTCGATATTTTCAGCCCCACGCCGGGTGAGGTTCGCTTTTCCTATTCGCGCCCGGATGACTCGCTTTTGAAGCGCATGGTGATCCGCGGCATTGAACGCCTCACCGGCCAGCCGAGACTTGAGCGAATGTACCAGGAGTGGAGCCGCGCTCCAAAGGTTGGCGAAAACATTTTCCACGCGGCCCTGCGCCTGATGGATGTGCGCGTCGCGCATGATGAGGCGCAGCTGATGGCGGCGCCGAAGCAAGGCCCGCTGTTGATCATTGCCAATCATCCTTTCGGTGTGATCGACGGTTTGGCCATCATGGCGCTGGCCACGAAGCTGCGGCCCGATGTGAAAATCATGGTGCACAGCCTACTGTGCCAGCCGCCGGAAACGCGGGATTATCTGCTGCCGGTGGATTTTGGCGGAACGCCAGAAGCGCGCGCCACATCCGCAATGACGCGCCGCCGCACGGTGGATTGGCTGGAGCGCGGGCATTGCGTGGTGATCTTCCCTGCGGGTGGCGTTTCCACTGCGCCGAAACCCTTTACCGGCCCGGCCACCGACAGTGTGTGGCATGATTTCGTAGCGCGGCTGACAAAAGTGCATGGCCTGAACGTTTTGCCGATCTTCTTTCATGGGCAGAATTCACGCGCCTTCCAGATGGCCAGCCATATGAATTATCCGCTGCGCATCGCGCTGCTGTTCCGCGAATCCGCGCGGCGCATGGGCGGTTCGATCAAAGCAAGCATCGGCACTGCGATTTCAGGCGCCTCCCTGCCCCATGATGAAGGCCGCAAAGCGGTGATGAAAACCTTGCGCCGCGCCACCTATGCGCTGGCTGGCGAAAACGGACCAGATCCCGAATTGGAATTCATCTGGCCCGCTCACGTGAAGTTTGACTGAAGGAAAACTTAGGCCGCTTTTGACACGGGGTCGGGTTGGCCTGTTCCGGTTTCAATGAAATCTTTCAAGCTTTCCAGATAGAGATCCCAGCCGCCGGAGCACGCGTCAAAGCATTCCAGTTTGCGATCAAGACCGCGGTGCGTGACTTTCAGTTCGGTCTTGCCCTTGGAAGGCGAGATATCGAAAATCATCTCAGTGCCCAGCCATTCATTCTTGTTCTCGACGAAATGAATGGCACTTTTCACGATGGCCCAGACCACACGGGTGTTGGGCTCCAATGCCGTGATTTTTTGGGTCGTGTCGTGGAAGGGCATGTGGCGATAATTGAATTCTCCGCCCAGCTTCGCGGTTTCTCCAGTGATGCCTTCGCCCCACCAGCCGCGCGGATTAGTGATGGCTGCAAAGACCATCTCCGCTGATTGGGCAAGCCTGAAGGTTTTGGTGTAGCTCTTATCTGTCATGGCGGCCTCCCTTACGCGTCTGCCGGAAAGGCACTGTCGTAGACTGGCCGGATTTCGTTCATGCGGTCCCAGAATGGGCTGCCCTTGGTGCCATTGGCCACCGCGACCAGAACATCGAGATGCGCATGCCAGCCCGTGCTGACACCAAGCATCGCGCCGCGGCTGGGAAGGCCGCTGTGAACGAGCGTGAGCAACACGCGCTCGCCCGCGGGTTTCAGTTCAAAAGTCACCAGGCCATAGCCCACCCAGGTGTAGACAAGTTTGCGTGGCGGATCCCATTCCTGGATAACACCTTCCTGGCTGTTTTCCGCCTTGGTGCCTTCCGGGCGTTTGCCAGGCGAGGTGGTAGCCAGTTCATCGTTGCGCCAGGTCAAGGTGAAGGGGGCTCCCACGTCGCCTTTCATGTCGCCAAAGGCGAGCCATTGGCGGCGCATGTCGCTCTTGGTCAAGTAGTCCCAGATGCGTTCGATGGGGCCTGGCAGCAGGCGCTGAATTTCAACCGTGCGCGGAGCGATGACCTTGCCGTAGCTGTCGTTGGAGATGTGGGTATCGGTACTCATTTTTTCTTTCCCTGTGGTTTTGCAGTTGGTTTGGATTTTTTAGCTTCTTCGTCTTCGGCTTTGAGCAAAGCTTCGAGGCGGTCGAGGGCACCGGTCCAGAAGCGTTCATAGAATTCCAGCCAGGAATGAGCGGAGGCGAGCGGTACGGCATTGAGGCGGCAGATATGCGTGCGGCCCTGCACCTCGCGGGTGATGAGCCCTGCCCCTTCGAGCGATTTGATGTGCTTCGAGGCAGCGGCGAGTGACATGGAATAGGGCTCAGCCAGTTCACTGACGGTGCGTTCGCCTGAGGCCAGTTGCGCCAGCATCTGCCGACGTGTTGCGTCTCCCAAAGCGTGGAAGACAATGTCGAGATCTTGTGTGTGATATTCAACCATGAAGTTGAATATGGATCAGCGCGGAGGTATTGTCAACCGGAAGGTTGAATAATTTTATTGGTACGGACGTATGAAGTGGCGTGGCTGCTTAAATCGTGCGATGCCAGCATCGTTGCAAACACAGGATATGGAAGCCGAATGTCGCCTGTTCACTTCGCCAAACGCATGGAAATCGTGCAGCCCAATGCCATTGGCGAATTGCTGAAATTCGGCGCAGACCCGGCGCTTATTTCATTTGCCGGTGGCTATCCCGATGGATCGCTGTTTCCGACACACAAGCTGAACGACGTTTTTCAAACCGCGATTCTGGAGCGCGGCGCGCAGTCTTTGCAGTACACCGTTTCAGACGGAGACCCGAAACTGCGTGCGCAGCTCGCTGCGCGGGTGAGCCGGTTGGGTACGCCCTGTTCGCTTGAAAACCTGCTCATCCTGCAAGGCAGCCAGCAGGGCTTGGACCTTGTTGCGAAAATGCTGGTTGATCCCGGCGATATTATCGTCACCGAAAGCCCGACATTTCTGGGCGCGCTGGTGGCCTTCAATCCCTGCCAGCCGCGCTATGTTGACATCCCGATGGATGAGCACGGGATGAAAACCGATGTGCTGGAGCAACAGCTCAAGGCGGGCCTGCGGCCCAAAATGCTTTACACCATTCCCGAATTCCAAAACCCCACCGGCGTGACGATGAGTGCTGAGCGGCGCAAACATCTGATCGCGCTGGCCAGCGCGTTTGATTTCACCATTCTGGAAGACACGGCCTACCGTGAGCTGCGCTACAATGGCGAAGCGCCACCTACACTCAAGAGCATGGACCAGGAAGGTCGCGTGATCATGCTCGGCAGCTTTTCCAAAATCCTGGCACCCGGCATGCGGCTGGGCTGGGCCATTGGCGAGGCCAGCGTGATCGAAAGGCTAGGGCTTTTGAAGCTGGCGGCGGACACGCAATGCAGCACGCTGAATATGGCGGCGGCTTCTTTGTTTCTGGAACGCCATGATCTCGATGGCCATGTTGAAATTCTGCGCGCCGCCTATCACCGCAAGAAAAACCTGATGCTGAGCATGATCCGTCAGCACTTCCCGCAGGAAGTGACCTGCACAGATCCTGATGGCGGGCTGTTCACCTGGCTCACCTTCCCCAAGGGCTTCGACACAACTGCTTTCATGCGCGAACAGGCGCTGAACAATGCCAAGGTTGCCTATGTGCCGGGGTTCAGTTTCTTTGCGCGTGACGGTGAGATCAATCACGCCCGGTTTAATTTCTCGAGCCAGACGGACGAGAAAATCATCGCAGGCATTTCGGTGCTGGGTGCCTTGGTTAAACAACAGATGGCGAAGCAATGATGGGCGAAACAATTCCTCAAAGTCTGCTTGAACGCTGGGCGCGCATCCCTGTCGCAGTGATTGCTGATACCAGCCACGGCGCATGCCTCATTGATCCGGCGATCCGGCCGCTTTGCCCAGCCGGGCAGCAACCGAAACTTTTCGGGCGCGCTGTTACAGCGTTGTGTGCGCCGCCGGATTTTGGCGCTGTGCTGCGCGCGCTGGATGAGATGGCGCGCGGCGACGTGCTGGTCATTGCGGCGCAGAGCAACGCGCAACACGCGATGATCGGTGAAATTCTGGGTGGCCATCTGCGGCGCATCGGTGCCGTGGGTGTCATCTGTGATGGCGCTGTCCGCGATGTGGCCGAACTGGCGGGCTGGAAGGATATTTCCGTTTACAGCCGTTCGATCACGCCGCGCGGGCCTACGGGTGCAGCTGCCGGCGAAGTGAATGTGCCTGTCACCTTTGGTGGCGTGCTGATCAGTCCCGGCGATCTGGTGATTGGGAACGATGACGGCTTGGCCACACTCACGCCGGCACGCGCGCAGGAATTGATCGGGGGATGTGAAGCCAAGCTGACGCTTGAGGACGAGTGGCAAAAGAGTCTGGCATCGGGGAAAACGATTGCACAGACATTCGGCCTAAAGGCGAAATCAGTTTAGAACGTCATCCGCGTTCCTTGCGCGCGCAGCCATTGCCAGCCCTTCAGGCCACGGTAAGCGAGGATTGCAGCAAGCGCCGGCACAATCCATTTGCTGATGACGAGGAAGATTTGCGTCAGCAGGCCGCCAGCAGCGGGCGGGCCGGAGAAGGAATCCAGCACGACCAGTGCGAGGAAGGCCGGGAACAGTGCGGCCACGAAGGGCACATAACCGGCATGGCCCTTGCGCAGGCGGAAGGCGATGACGACCAGCACGATGGCCAGCGCCAGAAAGGCGAACATCAATGCAGGTGAAGCATCAGCATTGAACAGCAATTCGATTGCGAGGAAAGCGCTGTTGAAGGCCAGGACAATGACCGGCAAGCCAGACAGCTTGATGGCTTCGCTGGCGCTGGCGGGATCGGTTACCGGCACCCACCAACGGGAATTTGGCGCTTCAAAGGCCACGCGTCAGGCGGCCTTTTCCATCAGCCCGACAAAGCGCTTGAACAGATAATGGCTGTCCTGCGGGCCGGGGCTGGCCTCGGGGTGGTGCTGCACGGAGAAGACCGGCTTGCCTTCGAGCGCAATGCCGCAGTTTGAACCGTCGAACAGGCTCACATGGGTTTCGACAACGCCCTTGGGCAGGCTATCACGGTCCACCGCGAAGCCATGGTTCATCGAAACGATTTCCACCTTGTTGGTGGTGAAATCCTTCACCGGATGATTGGCGCCGTGATGGCCTTGATGCATCTTCATTGTCTTGCCGCCGAGTGCGAGCGCCAGCATCTGGTGGCCAAGGCAGATGCCGAAGACGGGCTTGCCACTATCCACCAGCTTCTTGATTTCGGGCACGGCGTACACGCCAGTGGCTTCCGGATCGCCGGGGCCGTTCGATAGGAAGACGCCGTCAGGCTTCATCGCCAGAATGTCATCGGCCTTTGAATTGGCGGGCACCACAGTGACGTTGCAGCCGGCTGAAACCAGGCAGCGCAAGATGTTGCGCTTCAGGCCGTAATCGACCGCCACGACATTGAACTTGCCCTTGGCGTGCTCGTAGCCGTTTTCCCATGTCCACAATTGCTCGTCCCAATCCATGCGCTGGGTGAGCGAGACATCACGGGCGAGATCAAGGCCGACAAGACCGCTCCAGGCCTTGGCCTTGGCGGTGAGCTTCTTCACGTCGAACTTGCCCTTGGACGAATGGGCGATCACGCCGTTGGGCATGCCCTTCTCGCGGATCAGCACGGTGAGGGCGCGCGTGTCCACGCCAGAGAGGCCGATGATGCCGCGGGCTTTCAGCCATTTGTCGAGATGCTTGGCGTTGCGGTAATTGGCAGGCTCGGTCAGCGGTGCCTTGACGATGAGGCCCTTCACGGCCGCAGAGGCCGCCATGTTGATCGTCTCCATGTCGTCATCATTGGTGCCGACATTGCCGATATGCGGGAAAGTGAAGGCCACGATCTGGTCGGCGTAAGAAGGATCAGTCAGGATTTCCTGATAGCCGGTCATCGCGGTGTTGAAGCAGACTTCCGCCACCGCTTCGCCTTCGGCGCCAAAACCCTGCCCTTCGATCACCGTGCCATCGGCCAGGACGAGAATCGCAGTCGGCTTCTTCTGCTCCCAATCGCCGAAGACCGGCGCTTTGGCGGCGCGTGTTTTCGGGCTGGCCTTTTTGGGGGCTTTCTTGGCGGGCATGGGCGACTCCGGAATTTGAAGCGAGATAGGCAGAATGAGCGCTTGCGTCAAGGTTGCCGAACCGACGCAAAGGGATTATGGAGCCGCCATCCAAAGGATTTTGAAGACATGAGCCTGCGCGACAAGCTGACTGCTGACCTGAAAGACGCCATGAAGGCGGGTGAAAAGAAAAAGGTGAACACGATCCGCCTGATGACCTCGGCCATCAAGGAGAAGGACATCAATTCGCGCACCGCCGGGCATGATTCCGAATTGACCAATGATGCCGGCATCCTCGACGTGCTGACCAAGATGGTGAAGCAGCGCCAGGATTCGATCGTGGCCTTCGACCAGGGCGGCCGGCCTGAGCTTGCGCACAACGAGCGCGAAGAGATGGACATCATCAAGTCCTACATGCCAAAGCAGATGGATGATGCCGAAGCCAAGGCTGCCGTGGCCGATGTGATCAAGGCTGTGGGTGCAACCTCAATCAAGGACATGGGCAAGGTGATGGCCGAGCTCAAAGCCAAATTTGCCGGCCAGATGGATATGGGTAAGGCCGGCGGCATCGTAAAAAATCTTTTGGGCTGAACCCCGCCAACATTACCTACCGTGCAGAAGGCCAGTTTTCAAAAATTTAATCCAGCTGAGTGCCGTCATGCTTTTTTGAATGGGGCACCCATGCAGCAATGGCGCGACCGGATCATGGCCTGAACATCATCTCCTGTGTGTCGAACAACGACACAACATCAGTGAGGTTATCATGTTCAGGACATTTGCAACGGCGGCGCTTCTCACCAGCAGCCTTTTCATCATGGGCGGCAATGCCTTCGCCGACAGTTCAGCGCTAACCGGTGATGACTATCAAGCTCTGCAATTCGCCGCCAAGCACGGCAGTTGCTCCATGCATTACGGCACCAAGGTGTGCACCAACTTCAACAGCGGCGGCTCGATGAAGTAGTTGAGCCGTCACCGGTCAGGACAGACCCTCCTGTCCTGACCACGCTTTCCAGCTCCTGAACAGCGACGGAAGTTCCTGAGGCCCGCGTCATTTCCGACGGATGGCTTATTTCTGCTGAAGGAAACAACATGCTCAAGAAACTGATTGCCGCCGGCGCTACCGCCGCAACCCTGATGGTTGCCGGCGCGGCCATGACCGGAACCGCCGAGGCCCATGGGCATCGTAGACACCATGCCAAGGGACACCACCACCGGGGTCACAATTGGGGCTGGCATCATTGGCGGGGCCACCGTCACAACTGGCACTGTCACTGGGTGAGCGGCTGGCATCACGGCCATAAGGTGTTTTGGAAAGTATGCGCCTGATTCTCTCACGCTAAAACCTCCCTTTGAAATGGTGGAGGTTTTCAGGCTCACAAGCAGCGATCAAAAAAACCGCGACGGAACTTTTTCCCTCTTGCGTCCTTTACGCGTACACGTGCAACATCGCCTTAGAACACGTGCGAGGAAATTGATGTTGAAAAAACTTGTTGCGGTCGGCGCTCTTGCGGCGGCAATGTTGACCGGTGCTACCTTCAGCAGTGGTAGCGCAAAGGCGCATGGATGGCACGACGACCATTATTGCTATCCTGACTATCAGACTTATTTCGGCCCGTTCTACCGCCCGTGCCATTTTGCGGGTGGCGGCTGGCATATTCATCACCAGCCCTGGTGGAAATGGCAGGAATATCGCGGCACGCGGGCCTGGTATCATCATCACCGTCATCATGCGACCAGCAAATCCTCGACCAAGTGCTCGTGGCACAGGGATTGGAAGCATGGTCACAAGGTGAGCGTGAAAGTCTGCAAGACGATCTATTGGTAAGCGCGTAACGGCAGGCAGGCCTGGTGGGCCTGCTTTAATTTTGAGACTGACGTTTTAACCCGGCTGGACCCCATGTGGTGCGGCCCTACAAAGGAGCGAAACGATGATCAATAAAGTTATTATGGCCGGCCTTACGGCTGGTGCACTGGCCTTGGGCATGGGGGCTGCTGCAGCACCTGCCAATGCGGGCATTTATATTGGCCTTGGCGGCTTTGGTGGCGGCTATTATCCCCATCACCATGGCTTCTATGGCGGCGGCTGGCATCACAATCATTGCGGCTGGGTGAAGGTGAAGAAGAAGATTAACGGTCACTGGCGCTGGCGTAAGGTCTGGCGCTGCTGGTAAGCAGCTAAAAAGGGCGGGATTTCTCCCGCCCTTTTTTATTGTCCGGTTGCGTTAGACGATATTGGTTGTGACGTTCACATTGCCCTTGATGGAATGCGAATAGGGGCAAACCACATGGCCGCGCTTGGTGAGTTCTTCGGCGGCAGCCTTGTCGAGGCCGGGCAGCGATACATTCAACACCACTTCAATGCCGAAGCCCTGGCCATCATCACGCGGGCCAATGCTGACGGATGGCGAGACGGTGGCATCAGCTGGCATGGCCAACTTGTCACGGCCCGCCACGAAGCGCATGGCGCCCAGATAGCAAGCGCCATAGCCCACGGCGAAGAGTTCTTCCGGATTGGTGCCCTTGCCCGAGCCGCCCATTTCAGTGGGGGTGGCGAGGGTGACGGTGACGCGGCCATTCTCGGTGGCAGAAATGCCGTTGCGGCCATTGCCCGTTGCCTTGGCATGGGCGGTGTATGCAATCTTCATAGGTAGTCTCCTGTTAGGTGGTTTTGGTTTGAGAATGGGCACGCAGGGCCTGGGCCAGCGTGTTGATTTTGGCGGTGAGCGCCTGGGCTTCGGCCAGCGGCAGGCTGCTCGCCTCCAGCACTTGCGGGGGCACGCAACCAATCTCGCCGATCAGGACCTGTCCCTTGCCGGTGAGGTGGATGCGTACAACGCGTTCGTCCTTGGCGTCGCGGCGCCGGGTAATATGGCCCATCGCTTCGAGCCGTTTCAGCAGCGGGGTGAGGGTGTTTGATTCGAGGAACAGCGCCTCGCCCAGCTCATTCACCTTCTGGCTATCCCGGCCCGACAGTGCCACGAGAACGAGGAACTGCGGATAGGTGAGACCGAACTGCTCCAGCAGCCCACGGTAAAGCCGGTTGAAGGCCAGCCCCGCAGCATAGACGGAGAAGCACATCATGTTGCCAATGGGCGGAATGGGCGGGTTTGCGCTCATGCAATCGATATATATCGTGCACGATTTAATCGCAATAGATTTAATACGCTATTTTTGCATGGCTCGTATGAAGCTGAAGGTTTCATCGCGGGTGGGCGCACCCAGCCTGCCGCCGAAGCGCATGCATTTCACGGCTGCGGCAGCACTGCTGATTTCAATGGCTTTGATCTCATCCAGCTTCTCACCCAGGCAAGCAGCGAAGACGCCATGGAAGATATCGCCCGCTGCCAAAGTATCCACGGCTTTGATTTTGTAGGCGGGAATGTGATTGGCAGGGGAACCGGGCATGCATGCGAGCGTGCCCTTCGAACCATCGGTCACTGCGCAGAATACTTTATAGGTCTCTGCCAACCGATGCGTGGCTTCGGCGGAATCCACCTCCGGACCAAACAGAATCTGGCAGGCCGGCAGCGAAGCGACGATGTGAGAGGCTAGCGGCAGGAGCCGGTGAAGGACAACAGGCGGTGCCACATCGGCATCGAATATGCCAGGGATGCCCGCTTGCCGCGCACCAGCCAATGCGAGTGCCGCAGCACCCGGCCAGCGCGCATCAGCAAGGATGACATCAAATTCGTTGAACGCAATATTGGAATGCGGTGGATCGGAGGTAATTTGGGGATCGTAATAGGGAACGATCATCCGTTCTCCCTTCCCGTCGATCAGGATCGTCGCAATGGCGGAGCGGCCACTTTCCACGCGCCTGATGTGAGAGCAATCAATACCCTCGGCGCGCATGTCGTCGATCAACACTTGGCCCACACTGTCATTGCCGACGCTGGCCCAGAGCGAAACATTTGCACCGTGGCGCTTGGCTCCCGTGGCCGCACTCGCGGCCATTCCTGCAGCGGATTGGAGCGCTTCCGTGGGGAGATATTTTCCCGGCTTAGAAGGCAATTCATCGAAGCGGAACAGCGTGTCGTAAGTGAGCGCACCGACGCTCAGCAGATTGGGTACAGATTTCATCCCACTGGTTTATCCAGGTTTGGCGGGCAAAGCTCTTGCGTTCTCTATATGTTCCATGATATGGCTCGGCATGGCCAAATCCTCTTCCACTTATGTCTGCCAATCCTGTGGTGCCGTTTCGCATAAATGGTCGGGGCAATGTGACAGCTGCGACCAATGGAACAGCATTATTGAGGAAAAAACCGATGCCCCGGCCTCCGGTGCCAAGGGTGCGCGGTTGCCCAAGGGGCGCACGACACGGTTGGTGGATCTGAAAGGCGAGAGCCCTGCCCCGCCGCGTATTCTCTCCGGCATTGCAGAGCTGGACCGGGCGACCGGCGGCGGCTTCGTGCCCGGCTCGGCGGTGTTGATCGGCGGCGATCCGGGCATCGGCAAATCGACTTTGCTGCTGCAAGCGCTGGCTGCTCTCGGCACGTCCGGCCAAAAGGTGGTTTATGTCACGGGCGAGGAGGCCATTGCCCAGGTGCGCCTTCGGGCCGCGCGGCTGGGGCTGGCTGACGCGCCGGTGCTGCTGGCGGCGGAAACCAATGTCTCCGACATCATCGCCACGTTGAATGAGGGTGAGCCGCCCGCCGTGGTGGTCATCGATTCGGTGCAGACTTTGTGGTCGCCGGTGATTGAATCCGCCCCCGGCACGGTGTCGCAATTGAAAGCCGGGTCGGAAGCGCTGGTGCGCTTTGCCAAGACCAAGGGGGCCTGCGTGCTGCTGGTTGGGCATGTGACCAAGGATGGCCAGATCGCCGGGCCCAAAGTGATCGAGCATCTGGTCGATACGGTGCTGTATTTCGAGGGTGACCGTGGGCACCAGTTTCGCATCCTGCGGGCGGTGAAAAACCGCTTCGGGCCCACCGATGAAATCGGCGTGTTTGAAATGTCGGATGGCGGCCTGCAGGAAGTGACCAATCCGTCGCGCCTATTCATGGGCGAGGCCGAACAGGCCGCCCCCGGCACGGCGGTGTTTGCTGGCATTGAAGGTACCAGGCCACTGCTGGTGGAAATCCAGGCGCTGGTTTCGCCCTCAACTTTGGGCACGCCCCGGCGCACGGTGGTGGGCTGGGATGGCACGCGTCTGGCGATGATTCTTGCCGTCATTGAAGCGCGGGCGGGTGTCACACTGTCCAACCATGACGTGTTCCTCAATGTGGCGGGCGGCTTGCGGCTGAAAGAGCCGGCGGCTGATCTGGCCGTGGCGGCGGCCCTGCTCTCTTCACTGTCCGACACCATCATTCCGCATGGCACGGTGCTGTTCGGCGAAGTGGCTTTATCGGGTGCCGTGCGCCCTGTGGGCCAGACGGAAGCGCGTTTGAAAGAAGCCCTGAAACTGGGGCTGGACCATGCGGTGATTGCCATCCATGGCGACAAGGCGCCCAAGACCCAGCTGGAAACCAAGGTGCTGGCCACCATTTCCGATCTGGTCGCCTGGGTTGCATCGCGCCGCAAGGGGTTGCGGCGGATCGCCTGATCCAGCTTGTGCGCAGCTCCAGGCCTCACCATATCAAGCGCTTGAAAGCCGCACCCTCTTCTGGGGATTAGGTCTGGTATGGCCCATTCCTTTTGAATATAGAGGGACTCGCAAGTTTCAACGGCATACAAGGGCGGTTCATGTTTCAACTTCTCGATCTCATCCTGCTTGGCATCATGTTGATCTCAGGAGTTCTGGCCCTCGCGCGCGGCTTCACCCGTGAAGTGCTTTCACTGGTGGCTTGGGGTGCCGCCGCTGCGGCCGCCTGGTACGCTATCAAGCAAAAGCAACTCATCGACATGGTGGCCCCACATGTTGATCCAACCCGGCCACAAATCGCCATGGTGATCGTGGGTGCCGCCGCCTTCATCGTGGTGTTGATCATCGTCTCGATCATCGGTGTGCGTGTGTCTGACCGGGTGGTGGATTCATCTGTGGGCGCGGTGGACCGCACTGTCGGTTTCTTCTACGGCCTGGCGCGTGGCCTGGTGCTCGTCGCCATCTGCTACATGTTCTATGGCTGGCTGCTGCCGGTAGAAAAGCAGGAAGACTGGGTGCGCAATGCGGTGTCGTTGCCCGCCATCCGCTGGGTTTCGCAGACCATGCTGGAACACATGCCGCCTGACATTGCGGAAACGCTTTCCAATTCCTCGCTGATCGGCAACGGGCCGGATGGCGCAGGCCAGACCCAGACCGAGAAGACCGATAGCCCCGACAAGACCGATGCCCAACCTGCAGACAAGAATGCAGGCTATACCAATGGCCAGCAGCAGGGCATGGACAATCTGGTGAAGGGCACGCAGCAACAGGACCCGGCCAAAAAACAATGACAGATTTCGACTCTGATTTCGATCTTGATGGCGACACACTGCGCGAAGAGTGCGGTGTGTTTGGCATTTACGGCCACCCTGATGCGGCGGCCCTGACGGCACTTGGCCTGCATGCGTTGCAGCACCGCGGCCAGGAGTCAGCTGGCATCGTTACTTTCGACGGCGAACGCTTCCATTCTGAAAAGCGCATGGGGCTGGTCGGCGATCACTTCTCGTCGGAAAAAGTCATCAACCGCCTGCATGGCACGCAGGCCGTGGGCCATGTGCGCTATTCCACCACGGGCGGTGCCATCCTGCGCAATGTGCAGCCGCTGTTTGCCGAGCTGGCCACCGGCGGCATTGCTGTCGCTCACAATGGCAATCTCACCAATGGTCTCTCGCTGCGCCGCCAGTTGATCGAGAAGGGCGCCATCTATCAATCCACATCAGACTCGGAAGCGATCCTGCATCTCGTGGCACAATCCGGCAAAAAGCGGATGATGGAACGCTATGTGGATGCCATGCGCCAGCTGGAAGGCGCTTACGCCTTAGTCGCGCTCACCAACAAAAAGCTGATTGGCGCGCGCGACCCATTTGGCATCCGCCCGCTGATCATCGGCGAATTGAATGGCGCTTACATCCTGTGCTCGGAAACGGTGGCGCTGGATATTATCGGCGCGAAATTTGTGCGCGAAGTCGAGAATGGCGAAGTGGTGGTGATTTCGGCCGAAGGCCTTGAGTCGCTGCGCCCCTTCCCCAAGCAGCCGGCGCGCCCCTGCATTTTCGAATATGTCTATTTCTCGCGGCCGGATTCAATTCTTGGCGGCCGCTCGGTCTATGATGTGCGCAAGCAGACCGGCAAGCAGCTGGCGCTGGAAGCGCCGGTTGAGGCTGATGTGGTTGTGCCGATCCCCGACAGTGGCGTGCCTGCTGCCATCGGCTATTCGCAGCAGACCGGTATTCCCTTCGAGCTGGGCATCATCCGCAACCATTATGTGGGCCGCACCTTCATTGAGCCCACACAGCATATTCGCGCGTTGGGTGTGAAGCTGAAGCACAATGCCAACAAGTCAGTCGTTGCCGGCAAGCGCGTGGTGCTGGTAGATGATTCCATCGTGCGCGGCACCACTTCAGTGAAGATCGTGCGGATGATGTATGAAGCTGGTGCGAAGGAAGTGCATATGCGCATTTCATCGCCGCCGATCAAACATCCGGATTTTTACGGCATCGACACGCCGGAGCGCAAAGCGCTGCTGGCGGCCACGCATTCGATGGAAGAAATGCGCGCCTTCATTGGTGTAGATAGCCTGGCCTTTGTCTCGGTCGATGGTTTGTACAAGGCGTGCGGCCTGCCCGGCCGTGACAACAACGCGCCGCAATTCACCGATCATGCTTTCACGGGTGACTATCCCACACCGTTGACCGATCTGGGTGGCGAACATGCCAAAAGCGTGCGCGCCATGCTGGCTGAAGCCGGCTGATGTCCAAATCACTCGCAGGTCAAGTCGCCGTTGTCACCGGCGCATCACGCGGGCTTGGCCGGGCCACGGCTTTGGCCCTAGCTCAAGAGGGTGCGCATATCATCGCTACCGCACGCACGCAGGGCGGGCTGGAAGAGCTGGATGATGCGATCAAGGCTGCCGGTTCCACCGCCACGCTGGTGCCAATGGATGTAACGGATTACGCCGGGATCGACCGGCTGGGTGCCGCCATTTTCGAACGCTGGAAGAAGCTTGATATTCTGGTGGGCAATGCCGGCGTGTTGGGCAAGCTGACCCCTGTGCCGCATCTTGATCCCAAAGTGTGGGACGAGGTGATGGCCGTCAATGTCACCGCCAATTACCGCCTGCTGCGCTCGCTTGATCCGCTGCTACGGTTGAGCGAGGCAGGCCGCGCAGTGTTCGTCACTTCAGGGGCGGCCCACAAGGCGCCAGCTTTCTGGGGCGGCTATTCGGTTTCGAAGGCGGCACTCGAAGCCATGGTGAAAACCTACGCGCATGAAATGGAAACCAGCCCGGTGCGCGCCAACTTGTTCAGCCCCGGCCCTACCCGCACCCGCATGCGCGCCAGCGCGATGCCGGGCGAGGATCCGAATTCGCTGCCCTCACCTGAAGAAGTGGCCGCGCAAATCGTGCCGATGTGCAAGGCGGAATTTGAGGATACGGGTGCCGTATACAAATACGCGGCGAGCGGCTTGTTCAAGCAGGGTTAGATCAAGTTTAGATTATTCACTAGTCTGGCTTTCTTGCGCGCACAAAAGCCCCGTCTTTTTCAAATTCGATTTCGTTGAGTTGCTGTGTCAACGCGTCAAAGCGAGCGACAAGGGCAGGATCCGTCGATTTGTTGCCGGCCTTTTTGGCGTCTTGAATCTGCTGAATGACGTCGGCGTAATCCTTTTCCAATTGCTGCTGAGTTGCGCCCAAGGGGGAAGCAGAAGCCACAGTGTAGGGATCGCAGAGGAACTTAATCATTTGGCGTTGGCGCCACGGAAGGAAAGTCCCGGTCAGCGCAGGAGAAAGGCCGCCTGATGCACTGACCTGAAGAAAGCCAAGGCTTGGAGGCCACATGATTGTAGCTGCGTCAAGTTTTGCAACAGGTTTGTCGGACGCATCGCTGTGACAGCCAGTGCACGTCACGGCGGTGGCTCTCCAGCCAATTTCAGCAGAGGTCAGGGGGCGTCTGGGATCAATTCCCAATGTCGCCAGCTTGGCATTGATGTCACCATTCATCGATCCCAGTTTGGCAAAAGGGCTATCGGAACCATCTTCGTTGCTTTGAAATTCGTTGAAACCGTCATCAAATTTTGCACCAATCGAATTTATCAGGTCTTGCCGATAGATTTCCAGATCGGTCGCAGAGCCTGAATTCGGTGCCGACATGGTCAATTCCGGGTTGGCAAAATCTGACAGATATTGACCCAAGAACTCCGAATGAAATGATTGCCTTACTTGCTCCTGTTTCGGAACATCCAGTGCGCCGGAAGAATCATCGCCATAGAGCTCCGCAAGCGGGTTACTTTTTACCGTCACCGGCACAAAAGACATACCCAGACCTTGGGGACCAAAAGGTGCAATTTTCCATTCACGAAGCTGCCAAGGGCTACCCACAACCGAATTTGAACGCACCTGCCCGAGCGGCATTCCATAGTTTTGCACTGATACAACAGGCGGGAACCCGGCCACGCCATCGTAATATAAATTCGACAGGTCTTTGGCGATGTCGTCCGAAGATTTGTTTGAAAGATCCTGCCAAAATTCAACTAATGGCCGGCAACCCTTCGGACCCAATTCCGGATGCGGATTTTTGAGCGACGCCTCGAAAATCATGGACGTCAGTGCTGTAGGACCTCCCGCATAGACAATTCGATATTCGCCACAATTATTCCAGTCAGCGGGAGCCAGGTCGAGCCGATTGAACAACGCAACAGGCCGAAAACCAGTGCTCGGATCGAGCACCTTGGCCGGGTCGATCGCTACTTCGGCTGGACGCGGATCAACCTTGATCCGGAGTGCAGTCTTCAAATTTACCTGTTCTGCCGAAACCAGGGATGACAACAGCGTTTGAACAAGCCCTTGTCTGTTTGCCGGAGTGTTGGGCACTGACAGCGAAGCGAGGATATTTCCAATCGTCCGAGCAAACGAGAAATCCTGCTTAGAAATTATCGAAGCATCATTTACGGCGAGAGAACGCTCAATTGTAATCGTGGGGGGAGCGGTCGCACAATCTGTTGAGGAGATGTCGGCCGCGCTGACCGATGATGCGGTCGCAAAAATACACGAAAGCATGCTGGCGTAGCGACGAGTAAATCTGGCCACTGATCGATGAACCATAAGTGCGTTGTCCCGCTTTTGTCAGTGACACAATCCCTGGATGGATTTCGCTGGCAATTCGCTAAATCAGTGAAGTATCAGAGAGAAGCTCCAAATACCGGCTTCTGCCAGCTGCCTTGGCCAATGGCCAATGGCCAAGAAGATTCCGGCTCTGAAAGCGAGCGCTACTTCCGCCCGTCGTCGAACGGGTTCTTGCTGCCACGCAATGCGAAGCGGATCGGGATGCCTTCGAGGCCCATGGTTTCGCGCAGGCCGTTCATCAGATAGCGCTGGTAAGTTGTCGGCAGTTTTTCGAGCTGGTTGCCGAACAAGGCAAAAGTTGGCGGCCTGGCATTGGCTTGCGTGCCGTAGCGGATCTTGATGCGGCGGCCACCGGGTGCGGGCGGCGGATTGCGCTGCACAGCTTCTTCAAGCCAGAGGTTGAACTTTCTGGTGGAGATGCGGATGTTCCACTTCTTCTCTGCAGCTAGCACTGCCTTCATCAGCGGGCCTTCGCCCCGGCCCTGCTTGGCCGAGAGCGTGACAATGGGAAGGCCGCGCACATCCGGCAAGATATCTTCCATGATCTCGTTGACCTTGCGCATCGCAGCGTTCTTGTCTTCGACCAGATCCCACTTGCTCAAGGCCAGCACCAAGGCACGGCCCTCGCGCGCGACGAGATCACACAGTGTCAGGTCCTGCTTTTCGATGGAGACCGAAGCATCGACCAGCACCACCACCACTTCGGCATATTTCACGGCGCGCAATGCATCGCTGACCGAGAGCTTTTCCAGCTTCTCCTTCACCTTGCCCTTGCGGCGGATGCCGGCTGTGTCCCACAGCTTGATTTCGCGGCCGCCCCATTCCCAGTCATTGGCAATCGCA
Organism: Aestuariivirga litoralis; assembly: GCF_015714715.1. Lineage (NCBI taxonomy): Bacteria > Pseudomonadati > Pseudomonadota > Alphaproteobacteria > Hyphomicrobiales > Aestuariivirgaceae > Aestuariivirga > Aestuariivirga litoralis. The sequence goes on from NZ_WAHS01000001.1 coordinate 1,418,780, forward strand.
TCGCGGGTGATGCCAGCTTCCGGGCCAGTGAGCATGCGCTCTTCGCCCAACAGCGCGTTCACCAGCGTGGATTTACCAGCGTTAGGTTGGCCGATGATGGCCAGGCGCAAGGGGCGCAACGGGCGTTCCGGCGCTTCGATATCCGGATTGAAAGGCTCTTCGATCTCTTCTTCTTCGGCCGGAGCCTGACGCTTCAGGTCAGCAACAACCAGTGGCTTCACCACATCATAGATGGCCTCAAGGCCTTCGCCGTGTTCGCCAGAAATCGGGAAGGGTTCGCCCAGGCCCAGGCTGTAGGCTTCCGCCACCTGCTGCTGCAGCGCGCGGGTTTCGGCCTTGTTGGCCAGCACGGTGACGGGCTTGCCCAGCTTACGGATACGTTCGGCAAAATGCTGGTCCACGGGGGTCACGCCTGCGCGCGCATCAATGACGAAGAAAATATGATCGGCCAGGCGCGCGGCTTCGGCGGCCTGATCGCTCATGCGGGCTTCCAGCGAGCCCTTCTTGGCCTCGTCAAAACCAGCAGTGTCAAACACCTGGAATTCGATATCGGCGATGCGGGCAAGGCCTTCGCGGCGGTCTCGGGTGACGCCGGGCTGATCATCGACCAGCGCCAGCTTCTGCCCGATCAGCCGGTTGAAGAGCGTTGACTTGCCGACATTTGGCCGCCCGAGGATGGCGACGGTGACTGTCATCTATGCCGTCACTGACCCTGCGGCTGCGGTGCGGCCGGAACGGCAGGAGCCGTCGCATCAGGCGCAGTCGCTGTTGTGGCAGGCACGGCAGGCTTCTTCTTTTTCACAATCTTCTTTTTGGCCACGGTCTTGGCAGTCGCGGCACCATCCTTGGCAGGAGCCGCCGGATCAGTGATCACCGAGTTCGGATCAAGATTAGCCTTGGCTGCATCAGCAGCTGTTGCCGGCGCCTTAGACGCTGTCTTCACCACGGCGGGGGCTGCGCCCTTGGCAGTGGTGGCGGTGGACTTTGCGGTGGTGGTTGCTGTCTTGGCCGTTGTGGTCGCGGCACCCTTTGCCGTTGTCACGGCGCCCTTGGCACCGGTCGCAGCCTTGGTGGCCATCGGCGTAACTGGCTTCACCGGTGAAATGGGGGCAACCGGATCTGGAGCGATCGGTTCGGGGCAGAGATCAACCTTGGGGTCGCAGCCGCCGGCAGCCGGCGCGGAGGCGCGCGGCATCGTCGATGCCTGCTGTGTGCCAGGAGCCATTGGCGTCTGCTGGATGGCGTTGTTGGCTTGTCCGGGCGGGGGCTGCTGGCCGGTGACGGTCGGGTCCTGGGCCGACTGCTGGTCTGGCGGCAGGATTTCCTGGCGCTGGCCCGGCAAGGTTGAATCGTCGATCTGGCCGGTGGCACGCTTCAGCGTGGTGCAGCCCGACAGCAAAGCGACTGCCATGGCCGCGATAATGAGTTTCTTCATCTCTAAAATATCCCCTCTACTTGGCCGGCAGATTGGGCGCCAAAAGCTGCAACATCAGCTCCGCCCTCTGCTTCAGGCCCTGCGATGCCTTGGCATCCACGCTGATCGCGTTAAAATACCGGTCGGCCATTGCGTAATCCTTCACACGGTAAGCAGACAGACCGAAAATCTCGCGGGCCTGGTTGTGCCAAAGCGCGTCATCCTTATCGTAGCGGCCCAACCTTGTGAGCAACTGATCAGGCGATTGGCTGTCCACCAGCAGGTAACCAGCGCGAATCCTTGCCAAATCGACCAGAGCGGGATCATTGGAAGCATCCGTCGCAAAGGCGTCATAGGCGGCCACGGCCTTGTCGGCATCACCCTTCTTGCCAAGGATGGCGGCCTGTTCCAGCTTGGCCAACTGGGCAAAGCCGGCATGGCGGATCACCGAAAGATCAGCCAAAGCATCATCGGGCTTACCGTCCGTGGCCTTGCGCAGCGCGTCATAATAGATGGCGCTGGCATCTTCAGCTTGCTTCTTTTCGTAATATTTCCAGCCCTGCCAGCCCGCGATAGCAGCAATGAAAAGCAAGGCGGCAGCCGTGATCAAACGGCCATGGCGCGTCCACAGCTTCTTGTATTCTTCCTGGCGAACTTCCTCGTCCACCTCGCGAAAAATCGCGTCGTTATTATCGCTCAAAATCAGGCTCCCTCAAGCTGGGGTGGGGGGTAGAGCAGCAATGCCGCCAAATCAAGGCAATTTGCGGCGGCTCAATCCTTCATGTCATAGGTATTACGGGGCTCCGGGAAGCGCCGCTCACGCACATCATCGGCATAGGATTTGATGGCGCCATCAATGGCTTGTGCCACTTTGCCGAATTCCTTGACGAATTTGGGCACACGGGGGCTGAGGCCCAGCATGTCTTCCATCACCAGGATCTGGCCGTCGCAAGCGGCGGACGCGCCGATGCCGATCGTTGGAATGTCTATCATTTTGGTAATCTTGGCGGCCAAAGGTTCGGCCACGGCTTCGACCACCACGGCGAAGGCGCCTGCCTCTGCCACGGCCACGGCGTCCGCCTCGATGGCGGCCCATTGGGCCTTTTCGCGGCCTTGGGTCTTGAAACCGCCAAAGGCGTTGATGGCTTGAGGTGTGAGGCCGATATGCGCCATGACCGGAATGCCGCGCTCGGTGAGGAACTTGATGGTTTCCGCCATGCGGATGCCGCCTTCAAGCTTGATCGCCCCGCATTCGGTTTCCTTGATCACGCGGGCCGCGTTGCGAAACGCCTGGGCCGGGCTTTCTTCGTAAGACCCAAACGGCATATCGACCACGACCAACGCGCGCCTGGCCCCGCGCGCCACGGCGCGGCCATGCATGATCATCAGATCCAGCGGCACCGGCAAAGTGGTTTCGTAACCATGCATCACCATGCCGAGTGAATCACCCACCAGAAGGAAATCCACATACTTGTCAGCGATGGCCGCAGTGTGGGCGTGGTACGAGGTGAGTGAGACGATGGGAGCGCCGCCTTTGCGCGCGCGGATTTCAGGCGCGGTAAGGCGTTTAAGCGGTGTGTGCTGGGACATTGCTCTATCTTAGCTTTTACGCTGCACAAAATGAAGGGGCCGGATAAGCAATGGTTAGCGTACGAGCTTACCAACCGTGAACGAGGTCTGACAGACCCTTGGGTACCGCATATTCCAGCTTGCTGTCTTCGAAGGGCACCTGGAATGTCGATGACTCCGGTTTCCCTTCAGATGTTCCGGTGACCTTGACCACGAGGGGATAGAAGCGGGTCGCCTCCTTTGCGGTGTCGATCAGAATTTCGGTCTGGAGATTGGTACAGGCATCTTTCTCACAGGCCCCGGAGTCATCGGATGCATTCGGAATGTCCCCGACTTCGGCCACCTTGTCGCCCACCGGGGCGAAAATAGTGGTGTGCGTCGCGAAATAGCCCTGGTTCCCGTAGCCGGAAATGACAAACCACGCAAAAGCATCGGGTCCGATTTTGCGAACAGCGACGTCATCTTCCGAAGGCGGATTGCCCATCCCGCCGCTGGCCCAAAAGAGATTGCTTCTTGCTACTTCCTTCAGGCCACTGGCCTTCGCCTCAAACACTACGTAGCCGGAATAGCCCGCTGCGGCGTGATAGTCTTCAAGGCCACCATTTTCGTCAAGCTTGCTGCCACCCATTGATGCAAACAACAAATGCCGCGATCCCATCTCCACGTCGGAGAATGTGGTCGGGCGCATGCAATATTGTTCTCCTTCTTTCTTTCCGATCCAGCATTTGTGTTGCTTACTATAAGGTCCGTAGCTGGAAGCCATCGCAGCTTTCCAAAATGCTTTCTGGTTTGCAGAGAATTTTGATGAGCTGGCATTGCTGGCAACCGTCTGCGGCACAGCCAGCAGAACCAGTGCCATCAAAACCAGCTTTGGAAATCTGTACCTCTGCCGTCGGATAAATTCCCCGCCGACCATGCAACTACCCCGCTACATGCACGCCCAAGACATAGGGATGAAACAGTGTCACAAGCAGTAAAGTCAATATTAAACCCACAATCACCGCGATAATGTCCGAGCGCCAGCGGGGTTCGAAATTGGGTTTCTTGCCGCGCGCCATGGAGGCGGCGATGTCGATCAGCGCGACAACCAAAATCGTACCCCATATCCACACCGCAGCTGTCTTGCCGACACTCAGCAAGTGCCCCGTCGCCCAAGCTGCAAGGCCGATGGAGAACGGATTTTGCAGCCACAGCTTGATGTGGCTTTTGCCGTGAATGGACGAAATCAGGATCATCCCGATGGTGGCAAGGCCAATGGTGGCGTGCCGCATGGAACCATCAGGCGCGTAGAGCATCTCGCCGGAACCACGCGTCACCCAATACGCGTAGATCATCAAGACAACACCGATAGTGCTGACGAGGCTATAGGTGCCCCGATAAGCGCCCGTGCCCCAACTTGCCATGAGCTTTGCCCGCGTGGCGGGCAAAAGGCTGGTGAACAAATGGGGCAAAGCAAAAAGCAACAAGCCCGGATAAAGTGCTGACATGATTCATCCTTATTGATTTGAGACAGCTTAACACGGCCTGCGCAAAGGTTGCATCCAGCGTGCGCGTTAACGAAAACCACGCAAATTCAGAGCGATGGCCCTGAGTGCACCTATACGGGAAGGTCTGCCCATGCTAGAAACCCGCTCGAATTACCGTAGCGGACGGTTCAATCCTGATTGGAGGCTTACCATGAAACCAACTCTCATTCTCGTCGGCGCTGACAAGGGCGGCGTGGGCAAAACCACCATGGCCCGTGCATTGCTCGACTATTTTGCGCGCAACAAGGTGAGTGCGCGCGCCTTCGACACGGAAAATCCGCGGGGCAGCCTGCACCGCTTCTATCCGCAGCTGGCCGAGATCATTGACCTCGCCCATGTAGCCGACCAGATGAAGGTTCTGGATACGATGGAAAACAGCCCGGTGCGCGCCACTGTGGTGGATTTGAAAGCTGGCAATCTTTCTTACGCCCTCGACCTGTTTGAACGCATCGGCGTTCTGGAAGCTGCCCGCAACGGCGTATTCAATATGGGCCTCGTTCACGTTGTTGGTCCGTCGATCGCATCGCTGGATGAAATCGGCGAGATTTCGAAATATCTGCAGGGCATCCAATATCTGGTGGCCCGCAACACGATCAACGAAACCAATTTCTTCGAATGGGATGAAGCCACCCAGAAGAAGTATTTCTCTGCAATTCCGAAGGCCCAGGAAATCACAATTCCGAAGCTGAATGAGATGGCCTACGAGCAGGTTGATCTTGCTGGTGTCACCTTCTCCAACTTCATCGCCAACAAGACGGCAGCGGGCGATGCGGCCAAGTTCTCGTTTGTTCTGCGTGGTTACGTCAAGAAGTGGTGTGCGGAAATCGACGAAGAATTCGCACGCGTGCAGCTTCTGCAAGAAATCATGACTGCTCCCTAAATCCGGAAGGGAAGCCGCGTGGCAGACAAGCCCACGGTTTACATCGTAGCATCTGACCAGAACCGCAACGGCAAGACATTGCTGTCGCGGCTGGTGGTTGATTATCTGCTTCTCGACGGAAAAGACCCTTTCGCCATCGACACCGATGCGCCGGAAGGGCCTTTGCGCCAGATGTTTCCGGGGCGCACGCTACTGGCTGATTTTGCCCAGATGCAGGGGCAGATGAAACTGTTCGACACCATCTTGGCCTCACCCGGACGCGACTATGTGATCGACTTACCCGTGCGGCACATGCTGCCATTCTTCAAGGCGCTGAAGGAACTGGACTTTCTGAACGAGCTGAAGACGCGCGGCTTCCGCATCATTGTGTTTTTCATCGTGGACCGCACGCAGAGTTCATTGCGTGCCGCCTATGAAACAAGCGAGATTAAGGGCATCGACTTGTTCGCACCGGTGGTGAATGAGAATGTGGGAACGTCCTGGCCCGACGATGCGGCGCTTACGCTGCAGGCCCTGCCCCGCGATGTGGCCATTGCGATTTCCGAGCGGCGCTTTTCCATCCGCAATTTCGTGCTGGGTGACGAGCAAGGTTTGCATGAGCAACAACGGCTGGCGCTCAACGGATTCCTCACGCGGGCGCTGAGTGATTTGAGCGGGCTTGATGTGGAACTCTCTCTGCAGAAGTTGCGCAAGTAGAGAACTAGACTTCCTCAAACACCGACACAGAATTCGCCGGGCAACCTGAAACATCAGCAGACGAAAAAATCCGCTTCCAGGTTTTCGGCGCGTGCGGTTTCAAATTCATTTGCGTGGCATCACCGGCATTGAACGCCAACGCGATGCGCTTGCTGCCGTTTATCAGCGTGAGGCCGAGGAATGCATTGTGCGGCTGGTTCCAGTTGAGGGGATCGCCATCCTTGTCAAACCAGTGCGCCTCGCCCGCGACTACAAATCTGTCTTCAAGGAAAGTCGCAAGTTGTTGCCGTAGTGCATTCAAATTGCTGGTAAAATTAATTTTATTCGCATCGGCATTCTGCCAGTCCAGCCAGGTAATTTTGTTGTCCTGGGCATAGGCGTTGTTGTTGCCATTCTGTGTGCGGCCGAATTCGTCGCCGGCGGTAATCATCGCAGTGCCGCGTGAGAGCATGAGGGTTGCCAGCAGCGCTTCCACATTGCCGGCGGGCCAAGTGACTTCACTGGAATTGCCGTCGCGATTGCCTTCACCATTGGCTTCATTCTGCTTCACCGAGAAACGGGTGAGATCAGCCAAGGTGAAACCATCGTGTGCGGCGATGAAGTTGATGCTGGCGGAGGGTGCACGGTTCGCGAACAAGTCGGAAGAGCCGCAGAGCCTGGTAGCCATCTGGTTCGCGGCCCAATCATCCCCGCGCCAGAAGCGGCGCACGCCGTCGCGGTATTGATCATTCCATTCTGACCACGGTGGCGGAAAATGGCCGACCTGATAGCCGCCCGGGCCCACATCCCATGGCTCGGCGATCAGGATGCGCGAGGCCAGCACCTCATCATTCGTGATGGCCTCGATCAGCGGCGCGTTCGACACAAACCCCTGATCGGTGCGGCCCAGCACGGTGGCAAGATCGAAGCGATAGCCATCGAGACCGCATTTCAAAACCAGATGGCGCAGGCTGTCGATCACCATCTGGGTGACAGGCGGATTGTTGCAAGCCAGCGTGTTGCCGCAGCCGGTATCATTGTGCAGCACGCCATGGGTTTGCGCATAGTAAGTGGCGTTGTCGAGTCCGCGGAACGACAGCGTGGGCCCGAACACATCGCTCTCGCCGGAATGGTTGAACACCACGTCGAGGATTACCTGAATGCCGGCGGTGTGCAGCTTTGCGATCGCGGCTTTCAGCTCGACCCAGCCGCCGGGGCACAGGCGCGGATCGGGCGCGAAATATTGCACCGGGTTATAGCCCCAAGCGTTGGTGAGGCCGAGCGGACCGAGATGCCGCTCATCAATCCAGGCATGCAGCGGCATCAGCTCGATCGTATCGACGCCGATATGCTGCAGGTGCTTGATGATGGCGGGCTCGCCCAAAGCCGCTACGGTGCCACGCAATTTCTCTGGTACCTCAGGATGCAGCCTGGTGAAACTCTTGATGCCCAGTTCATAGATCAGGCGCGGTTTGCTGATAGGGCGCAGCGGAAGATCGGGCAGCGCCGCCTCCGCCAGGCATTTGGGAACCAATGCGGCCGTGTCGATGCCACGATGGCCCAGCGGCGGCTCGTAAGTGAAATGGCCGGAAAGCCTGGTGCCATAGGGATCAGCAAGAAGCTTGCTGTCATCGAACAGGAGCCCCTCTTCCGGCCCCCACGGGCCTTGCAGGCGAAAGCCATATTGCGTTCCGGTTTTCACACCGGGAACGAAACCGCCGAAAACTTCGCCTGTTTTGATGAGGGGATATTTGGTTTCTGCCAAGCCATCGAAGGTGCAGAACCAGGCGGCGGTGCCATCGCGCGAATAGACGGCCACATCTGCGCCATCGCCGCGCAGATGCACACCTAACGGGCTCAGGTGATTACCGTGGGTTCAGCACGGCCCGTAAGTTTTTCGATCTGTGCCACATCGCGCGCCAGCTTGATGAGCGCTGCCAGCGCCACTTGCGGATCGGCATCATGCTTCTTCGCGTCAGCCTCATAGTCCTCGATATAGACGCGCAACGTGGCGCCCGACGTGCCAGTGCCAGAGAGGCGGTAGATGATGCGCGCACCATTGGCGAAAATCAGGCGGATGCCCTGGCCTTCGGTGTGCGAGCCATCCACCGGATCGTCATAGGCGAAGTCATCGGCCTTCACGATGTTGTGTTGGCCGACCAACTTCGAAAGCTGCGCACGCAGGCCACTCATCAAGGCATTGGCGGCATCGCTGGCCACTTCTTCGTAGTCGTGGCGGGTGTAATAGTTGCGGCCATATTCGGCCCAGTGGCCCTTCACAATGTCAGCCACCGATTGTTTGCGAGCGGCCAGGATATTCAGCCACATCAAAACGGCCCAGACGCCGTCTTTTTCGCGCACATGGTTTGAACCCGTGCCGAAGCTTTCCTCGCCGCAAATGGTGGCCTTGCCGGCATCCAGAAGATTGCCGAAGAATTTCCAACCGGTGGGCGTTTCGAAATGGTTGATCTTCAACTTGGCCGCCACGCGGTCTGCCGCGCAGGAAGTGGGCATGGAGCGCGCCACGCCGGCGATACCGCCCTTATAACCGGGTGCCAGTTGGGCGTTGGCGGCGATGATGGCAAGTGAATCCGACGGCGTGACATAGATACCCTTGCCCACGATCAGGTTGCGGTCACCATCGCCATCGGATGCCGCACCGAAATCCGGGCCCTTGCCGCCGATGACCAAATCACAGAGTTCCTTGGCGTGAACGAGATTTGGATCCGGGTGATGGCCGCCGAAATCCGGCAGCGGCACGCCATTCATCACCGTGCCTTTAGCCGCACCGAGCAAGCCCTCAAAAATCCGCGTGCCATATGGCCCGGTGATCGCCGACATGCCATCGAATTTCATGGTGAAGCCGGAGGCAAGCAGCGCCTTGATGGCGGGGAAATCGAACAGGCTTTGCATCAGCGTGGCGTAGTCCGCCACCGGGTCGATCACTTCGACGCTCATGCCTTCGATGGTGCTGGAGCCGATCTTGCCGAGATCGATGTCGGCCGCTTCGACCGTCTTGTAAGTGCTGATCGTCTTGGTTTGCGCGAAGATGGCTTCGGTGACTTTTTCGGGTGCGGGGCCGCCATTGCCGCCATTATACTTGATACCGAAATCACCATCCGGGCCGCCGGGATTGTGGCTGGCCGAGAGGATGATGCCGCCGAAGGCCTTGTTCAGACGGATCACATGCGAAGCGGCGGGCGTGGACAGCAAACCGCCCTGCCCGGTGATCACCTTGCCGAAGCCGTTGGCGGCCGCCATGCGAATGGCGATCTGCACCACGCGGTCATTGTAGAAGCGGCCATCGCCGCCGATCACCAGCGTCTTGCCCTTGAAACCATCGAGCACGTTGAAAATCGACTGGATGAAATTCTCGGTGTAATGAGCCTGTTGGAAAACCGTGACCTTCTTGCGCAGGCCCGATGTGCCCGGCCGCTGGCCATCGAATGGCTTGGTCTCAACCGTCTTGATCATTTCGCGTCCCCGGCAATCATGTTTTTATAGAGTTCGTGGTAAGCCGCAGCGCTGCGCCGCCAGGACACATCAGCTTGCATGCCGCGTTCCTGAATCATGCGCCACACTTTCGGCTGCTTGTAGAGATTGTCGGCCCGTAGCAGCGCACCCCAGAGGGTAAGGCCATCGACCGGCACGAATTGAATACCGGTGGCCACGTTGGCACCAAGGGCTGCATCATTGGCGTCAATCACCGTGTCGGCCAGGCCGCCCACGCGGGCGACTAGCGGCACGCAGCCATAGCGCAGGCCGTAAAGCTGGGTCAGGCCGCAAGGCTCGAAGCGCGATGGCACCAGCATTGTATCGGCCCCACCCTGCACCAGATGCGAGAGCTGTTCGTCATAGGCAGTAACCAGACCGACGCGACCCTTGTGGCGGGTGGCGGCAGCGCGGAAGGCTTGCTCGATGCCGGGCTCACCGGTGCCCACCACGGCAACGCGGCCACCGGATTCGACCAGGCTGTCGAGCAGCGAGGCGAAAATATCGAGGCCCTTCTGCCAGGTCAGCCGCGAGACAACCCCGTGGATGATGCCGTCACCCGGATGCAGCGCGAAACGTTTTTCCAGTTCGGTCTTGTTGGCGCGGCGCTTGTCGATGCTTTTGGAACTGTAGGATTGAACCAGCGCCGAATCCTTCTCCGGATTCCACACGGCGTCATCAATGCCATTGACGATGCCGGAGAGCACGCCGCGCCGCTGCTGCAACAGACCCTCAAGGCCCATGCCGTAATTGGCGGTGCAGATTTCCTGCGCGTAGGTGGGGCTGACGGTGGAGAGTGCGGTGGCCGATGCCAGACCACCTTTGAGGAAGCTGACATTGCCATAATATTCCACGCCATCGAGCGCGTAAGCCTGATGCGGCAGATTGAGCGTGGGGAAAATTTCTGGCGCGAACACGCCCTGGAAGGCGATGTTGTGAATGGTGAGGAGCGATTTCGGCCCGCCACGATAGCGCAGGTAACAAGAGGCCAGTGCCGCCTGCCAATCATGGCCGTGCAGCAGATCGGCCTTGTAGTTGCCATAGGTGCCGCGCGCGGTTTCAGCGGCGACTTCGGCGAAGACGGCAAAGCGCCTGGCATTATCCGGCCAGTCGCGACCATCGGGCCCGAGATAGGGATTGCCAGGCCGGTTGAAGAGATGTGGTGCGTCCAGCACAATCACATCCAGCCCCTTGGCCTTGGCGCGGCGCAGAACAGCAGGCGCGCCGGAGAGATTTTCGAAGTGATGCAGTTCCTGCGGCTTTTCGAGCGCATTGAGCACGGCCGGATAGCCGGGCACAAAGCTCGTCATCTCGACGCCATGCACATTCAGTGCTGCCGGCAAGGCGCCCGCCACATCGGCAAGACCGCCCGTCTTGATCAGAGGAAAGATCTCGGAGGCGACCGACAGGACCTTCATTCGTTGGCGATCCTGTCAATCATCGGCTGGGTGATGAGGCAGATGCCGGATTCCGTGCGTCGGAAACGCTTGCCGTCGAGGATTGGATCCTCGCCCACGATCAGGCCTTCCGGGATGTTCACGCCGCGGTCAATCACCACTTTGTAAAGCCTGGCATTGCGGCCCACATGAACGTGCGGCAGGACCACGGCTTCTTCCAGCGAGGAATAGGAATTCACACGACAGCCGGTGAACAGCATGGTGCGGCGGATCAAACCGCCCGAGACGATGCAGCCGCCGGAGACGAGTGAGGCTATGGCTGAGCCGCGACGGCCTTCAAGGTCATGCACGAATTTTGCCGGAGGCGAGACTTCCGAGTGAGTCCAGACCGGCCATTCGCGATCATAAAGATCAAGGCCGGGTACTGCTTCACAGAGATCGAGATTGGCTTCCCAATAGGCGTCGATGGTGCCGACATCGCGCCAATAGGCTTCCTTCTCGGTTTCAGCACGGACGCAGGACTTGGTGAAGCGATGCGCCACCGCCTTGCCGCCCTTGACGATCTTCGGGATGATGTCCTTGCCGAAATCGCGGCTGGAGCCCGGCGTTGCTGCATCTTCCTTCAGCAGCTTGAACAGATATTGCGTTTCGAAAACATAGATGCCCATCGAGGCCAGCGCCATGTCGGGGTTGCCGGGAATGCCCGGCGGATCCTTGGGCTTTTCAATGAAATTGATGATGCGGTCTTTCTCATCCACATGCATCACGCCGAAACCGACGGCTTCCATGCGCGGTACTTCGAGCACGCCGATCGTTACATCAGCGCCAGAATCCACATGATCCTGGAGCATGATTTCATAGTCCATCTTGTAGATGTGATCGCCCGCCAAGATGACCATGTATTTCGGCTTGTAGTCATCAATGATGTCAAGGTTCTGGAACACGGCATCGGCGGTGCCGGCATACCACTGATCTTCGGAGACGCGCTGCGAGGCAGGCAGAATATCGAAGCTTTCATTGCGCTCGGTGCGGAAGAAGTTCCAGCCGCGCTGCAAATGGCGGATCAGCGAATGGGCCTTGTATTGCGTGGCCACGCCGATGCGGCGGATGCCGGAATTCATGGCGTTGGAAAGTGCAAAATCAATGATGCGCGACTTGCCGCCGAAGGGCACCGCCGGCTTGGCGCGAATGTCGGTCAATTCCATCAGGCGGCTGCCGCGCCCGCCGGCCAGAACGTAAGCCATGGTATCGCGGGCGAGCGGTGAGTTTTTGCGTTGTGTGGCCATCGTTTTCTTCCCCGTTTTTTAGTGTCTTTGTCTTTGCGACTTTTTTTATTTGTCTTTGATGAAATAGGTGGTGGCCAGTGGCGGCAGCAGCACATGCGCTGATGCCGGCTTGCCATGGCTTGGCCCCTTGTCGGCAATCACCGCGCCGACATTGCCGAGGCCAGAACCCCAGTAGGATTTGGCATTGGTGTTAAGGATTTCACGCCATTTGCCATCCTTGGGCAGCGGCAGAACATAATTCTCGCGCGGGATGGCGGTGAAATTGGTGACGCAGGCCACCATCGGCCCGCCAACGCCGTCATGTCGCATCCAGGCGAAAACCGAATTCTCGGCATCATCAGCCACCAGCCATTCAAAGCCTTCCGGCTCGCAATCGCGCGCATGCAGGGCTTTGATTTGAACGTGGAGATGATTGAGATCGCGGATCAGGCTTTGCATGCCGTGATGCGGCTCACCATCGAGCAGATGCCAATCCAGCGACTGGGCGAAATTCCATTCTTTCCACTGGGCAAATTCCTGGCCCATGAACAGCAGCTTCTTGCCGGGATAGGCCCACATGAAAGCGTAGAAAGCGCGCAGCGTTGCAAATTTCTGCCAGTCATCGCCCGACATCTTGTCGAGCAACGATCCTTTGCCATGCACCACTTCATCGTGCGACAGCGGCAACACGAAATTTTCGGTGAAAGCGTAGAGAAGCCCGAAGGTCAGATCATTGTGGTGGTGTTTGCGGTAAATGGCATCACGGCCCATGTAGAGCAACGTGTCGTGCATGAAACCCATGTTCCACTTGAAGCCGAAGCCCAGGCCATTCATCGAGGTGGGCTTGGACACACCGGGGAAGGCGGTGGATTCTTCGGCGATCGTCACGATGCCGGGATGCTGGCCATAGGTCTCGTGATTCATGCGCTGCAGGAAGGAGATGGCTTCCAGGTTCTCGCGGCCGCCATCCTTGTTGGGGATCCACTCGCCCTCTTTGCGCGAGTAATCGAGATAGAGCATCGAGGCCACCGCATCGACGCGCAGACCATCGACGTGATATTGCTTCAACCAGAACAGCGCGTTGTTGAGCAGGAAGCTCAGCACTTCCTTGCGGCCGAAATTGTAGATCGCCGTGTTCCAATCCGGATGGAATCCCTGCTTCGGATCGGCATGTTCATAAAGCGCGGTGCCGTCGAATTTTCCGAGGCCATGATTGTCGGTGGGGAAATGGGCGGGCACCCAATCGAGGATGATGCCGATGCCGGCGGCATGCGCCTTGTCCACAAAGCGGGCAAAGCCTGATGGATCACCGAAGCGCGCGGTGGGTGCGAACAGTCCGGTTGGCTGATAGCCCCAGCTCGGATCGAACGGATGCTCAGAAACGGGCAGAAGCTCGATATGGGTGAAGCCCAAATCCTTGACGTAGCCAATCAGTTGGTCGGCCAGTTCGTCATAGGTGAGGAATTCATTGCCGTTCTTGCGGCGCCATGAGCCCAGATGGACTTCATAGGTCGACATCGGATGGCGGCGCTTGTCGCCCTGGGCGCGGCTCTTGAGATATTCGTCATCCGTCCATTTGAAGCGGCTGGTGTCATAGACCTTGGAAGCGGTGTTGGGACGCAGCTCGGAAGCGAAGCCGAAAGGATCAGCCTTCAGCGGCAGCAATTGTCCATTGCCATCGAGCAGTTCGTATTTGTAACCCTGCCCGGCCTGCGCTTCGGGCACGAAGATTTCCCACACACCGGTGCCCATGCGTTTGCGCATGACGTGGCGGCGGCCATCCCAGCCGTTGAAATCACCCACCACCGAAACGCGGCTGGCGTTGGGTGCCCAGACGGCGAATTCCACGCCATCCACACCTTCATGCTTCAGCAGATGCGCGCCCAGCTTGTTGAACAGGTTGAGGTGATTGCCCTCCCCCATGAAGTAATCGTCCTGGGGCCCAAGCACCGGTCCCAGCGAATAGGCGTCAGTTGTTTCCCAATGGCCGGTGGCATTGGTGCAGGAAAAGCGGATGGCGGCGCGGGCTTTGAGCTTGACCGGACCTTCGAAGAAGCCTGCCGGATGGCGGCGCTCCAACGTGCCGAGATCAGTGCCGGTGAGCGACTGCACCGTGATGATATCAGCGCCCGGCACATAGGCACGGGCGATGAAGGTACCATCAATTTCGTGGAGGCCTAGAATTTGAAAAGGGTCAGCATGCCTGCCATCAATGACGGCTTGGATTTCGGGGCCGCTGGTCTTCCATTTTGCTTCGGCCATGTCGTTACTCAGTTCGTAGGCACTTTCCAAATATCGCGGGCATATTCCCTGATCGTGCGATCGGAGGAGAACCAGCCCATGTTGACGCTATTTCGAATTGTCATACGTGTCCAGTCTTTCGGTTGCAGCCAGGCCTTGGATACAGCTTCCTGTGCTTCGACATATCCATCGAAGTCCTGACCGACCATGAACCAGTCACCGTGGTAAATGCTGTCAGCGATGGCATTGTATTGCTGGAAATTGCCGGCGGAGAATGTGCCCTTGCTCAATTCACGCAGCACGGCGCGCAGGCGCGGGGAATTTTCCACCACGCCATGGCCGTCAATGCCCTTGGCACGGCGGCGTTCTACCTCATGGGCTTCAAGCCCGAAGATGAAGAAGTTTTCTGCACCTACATGATCGCGCATTTCGACATTGGCGCCGTCCAGCGTGCCGATCGTGAGCGCGCCATTCAGGCCGAATTTCATGTTGCCAGTGCCGGAGGCTTCCATGCCGGCGGTTGAAATCTGCTCCGACAAATCTGTAGCGGGCACGATTATTTCGGCAAGCGACACATTGTAGTTCGGCATGAAGACGACCTTGAGCTGTTTGTTCACCTCAGGATCGGCATTCACCACATTGGCCACTTCATTGGCCAACTTGATGATCAGCTTGGCCTGCGTATAGCTCGGTGCGGCTTTGCCGGCGAAAATTTTGACGCGCGGCACGAAGCTGGCCGAAGGATTGGCCTTGATTGCCAGATAGTGATCGATCACTTGCAAGATGTTGAGCAGTTGGCGCTTGTATTCGTGGATGCGCTTCACCTGCACGTCGAACATGAAAGTGGGGTCAAGGTCGATGCCCATATGGGTTTTGACATATTTGGCCAGCACCGCCTTGTTGGCCACCTTGATGTCGGCAAAGCGTTTGCTCAGCGTGGCATCATCAGCGATGCGCGCGGCTTGCGTGAGCTTCTCAGCATTGTCCAGCGTTTCAGCTCCGCCCACTTCGGCCAAGAGCTTTGAGAGTTCCGGATTGCAATTGTGCAGCCAGCGGCGCGGCGTGATGCCATTGGTCTTGTTGTTGATGCGGCCCGGATAGAGCGTGTTCAGATCGCGGAACACACTTTCCTTCATCAGCTCGGTATGCAGCGCCGACACGCCATTGATGCTGTGCGAACCCACGAAAGCCAGATTGCCCATCTTGACGCGGCGGCCAGCGCCCTCGTCGATCAGGGAAACCGAGCGGATGAATTCATCATCGGCGTTGAACTTGTTATGCGCCTCGGCCAACATCAGGTCATTGATGGCATAAATGATCTGCAGATGGCGCGGCAGCAGGCGCTCAAACAGGCCCACCGGCCAAGTTTCCAGTGCTTCAGGCAGCAGCGTGTGATTGGTGTAGGACAGGACCTTCTGGGTGGTTGACCAGGCCGTATCCCAGGGCATGCCGTGAATGTCGATCAGCAGGCGCATCAGCTCGGCGACAGCAATCGCCGGATGCGTGTCGTTGATCTGGATCGCCACCTTGTCAGCCAGATTGGCCACGCCCTTATATTGCTGGGTGTGGCGGCGCATGATGTCTTGAATGGCTGCTGAAGTAGCGAAATATTCCTGACGCAGACGCAGTTCCTGGCCTTGTGGCGTTGAGTCCGATGGATACAAAACGCGCGTCAAAATTTCGGCGTTGCGGCTGCCCGCGAGAGCGCCATCGAAGTCGCCGCTGTTGAAGGCCTGCAGATGGATCGGGTCTACCGCGCGGGCACCCCAGAGGCGCAGAGTGTTCACGCGCTTGCCGCGCCAACCGACCATGGGCACGTCAAAAGCGGTGGCCAGCAGATGTTCATTCGGATGCCAGGTGTGGGCGGTTTTGCCCGGCGTTGATTCCACATGGCCGCCAAAGGCGATTTTATAGGCGGCTTCGCGGCGTGAGAATTCCCAGGGATTGCCGTCTTCCAGCCAGTTTTCCGGCAGCTCGATCTGCCAGCCATCCTTGATGATCTGCTGGAAAATGCCGTGATTGTAGCGGATGCCATAGCCGTAAGCCGGGATATCGAGGCTGGCCATGCTTTCCATGAAGCAGGCAGCGAGACGGCCCAAGCCGCCATTGCCCAGAGCCGCGTCAGGCTCCAGCGCTTCGGCCAGATTGATATCGACATTGAGTTCGCTCAGTGCCTGCTTGAAGGCGTTGTTGAGATCGAGATTGTTGAGCGCGTCACGCAGCAGGCGGCCAATGAGGAATTCGAGTGAGATGTAATAAACCCGGCGCGCCTCGGCCTGGTAGGAATCACGCGTGGCTTCCTGCCAGCGATCAATGATGCGGTCACGGAGCGCCAGAATGGTGGCCGCCAGCCAGTCATGATTCTTCGCCACGATCCTGTCCTTGCCGATGGCATAGGACAATTTGGCCAGGATATCGGCCTTGACGGCTTCGGGAGTGTTCTTCATGGCAGGCCCCAATTCTTGATCTTTTGCAGGCAGTTTGACGGCACACTTATTGCGCCGCAACTACAAAATGATGAACGATCCTCAGAATTCCTTGGGTAAATTGCGGCAAATGAAAGCAGGCCGTTTGCCGGGCTTGCCAATTGCTGACGGGCGCTCCACAAATTCTCCCATGTCTTCCGATCCCCTGCTGCGGCCGTTCAAACTCAAGCATCTCACCCTGAAAAACCGGCTGATGACGACGTCACATGAGCCGGCTTATCCCGAGGACGGTCTGCCGAAGGATCGGTATCGCCTCTATCACGTCGAGCGCGCCAAGGGCGGCCTGGCGCTGACCATGACGGCAGGTTCTGCCGCCGTCTCGCTCGACAGCCCGCCGGTGTTCAACAACATCCTGGCGTGGAAGGACGAGGTGGTGCCTTATCTCAAGCGCCTCACTGATGAGTGCCATGACTATGGCACCGCGGTGATGATCCAGTTGACGCATCTGGGCCGGCGCACCCGCTGGGACAAGGGCGACTGGCTGCCGGTGGTTTCGCCAAGTCATGAGCGCGAGGCGGCGCATCGCGCATTTCCGAAAAAGATCGAAGATTGGGACATCAAGCGCATCCAGCAGGATTTCGTCGATGCTGCCGACCGTATGAAGGCGGCGGGGCTGGACGGGCTGGAGATTGAATCCTACGGGCATCTCAATGACCAGTTCTGGTCGCCGCTGACCAACACGCTTGAGGCGCCCTATGGCGGCTCGCTTGATAACCGGCTGCGCTTCACGTTTGACGTGTTGCAGCGCATTCGCGAGAAAGTCGGCCCGAATTTCATTTTGGGACTGCGTTACACGGCGGATGAAGTGACGACTGGCGGCATCGACAAGGCCGAAGGCTTGGAGATTTCCCGGCGCCTGAAGGATTCAGGGCTGGTGGATTATCTGAATATCATCCGTGGACGGATTGATACCGATCCGGCGCTGACTGATGTGATCCCCATTCAGGGCATGCGCTCTGCGCCGCATCTGGATTTCGCCGGTGAAATCCGCGCCGCTACGCAGTTCCCGACCTTCCATGCCGGCAGGCTGGCGGATGTGGCCACGGCGCGCCATGCCATCGCCACCGGCAAGGTGGATATGGTGGGGCTTACGCGCCCGCATATGACTGAGCCGCATATCGTCAAGAAACTGATGGCCGGGAAAGAAGAAGACATTCGCCCCTGCGTGGGTGCGAATTACTGCCTCGACCGGATCTATCAAGGAGGCCTCGCCTTCTGCATTCACAACGCCGCCACCGGCCGCGAAGAAACGATGCCGCATGATATTCCGCGCGCTTCAAATAAGCGCCGCGTGGTGATCGTGGGGGCTGGTCCTGCTGGGCTGGAAGCTGCGCGCGTGGCGGGTGAGCGCGGGCATGAAGTGATTGTGTTCGAAGCTGCCGACAAGCCGGGCGGACAGATCAGACTCACGGCGCAAACGCCGCGCCGCAAGGAAATGATCGGCATCATCGAATGGCGCATGAAGCAGTGTGAGCGGCTTGGAGTTACGATTCATTTCAATCGCTTGGCCGGCGCTGCTGATGTGATGGATGAGAAGCCTGATGTAGTGGTGATCGCTACCGGCGGCCTTCCACACACCGAGATTATGCGCGAAGGCAATGAACTCGCCGTATCGAGTTGGGATATCATCTCCGGCGATGCCAAGCCCGGCAGCAATGTGCTGGTGTTTGATGATGCGGGCGACCCTCCTGCCCTGCAAGCCGCCGATGTGATCGCTGCTGCTGGCGGCCAGGTTGAAATCATGACGCCGGACCGGAGCTTCGCACCCGAAATCATGGCGATGAATCTGGTGCCTTATATGCGTTCGCTTCAGCAGAAGAAGGCGACCTTCACTGTCACCTGGCGGTTGCTCGCCGCGCGCCGCGTAGGCAACCAGATCGAAGCCGAAGTGGGCAGCGATTATGGCGGCTGGACGAAGAAGGCGCTGTATGACCAGATCGTCATCAACAATGGCACAAGGCCGCTGGACGAAATCTATTTCGAGTTGAAACCGATGAGTTCGAACCTGGGTGAAGTGGACCATCAGGCTTTGGTGAAGGGCAAGCCGCAGGACGTGCGATCGAATCCGCAAGGTGCGTTCCAGCTGTTCCGGATTGGTGACGCGGTGGCTGCGCGTAACACGCATGCTGCGATTTACGATGCGCTGAGGTTGGTGAAGGATATTTGATCTTCATCCTCCCCCTCCGGGGAGGATTATTCAAGCCCGCTTCATCGCGGTTGCTGATGCAGCAACACCCAGCGCCTGCAGCGCCGACGCCACGATGCCCTTTTGGTCGAGGCCGGCTTTGGCATACATCACCTCGGGTTTGGCCTGTTCGGTGAATTCATCGGGCAGCGTGAGGCTGCGGATTTTGAGGCCACGGTCCAGTAGGCCCAGCTTGGCCATTTCATGCATCACCTGCGCGCCAAAGCCGCCGGCAGCGCCCTCCTCCACCATGATGAGGGCTTCATGGTTTTCGGCGAGGCGCTTGATCAAATCCACATCGAGCGGCTTGGCAAAGCGGGCATCGGCGACCGTGGTGGACAGGCCCATGCCATCGAGTTCCTGCGCCGCCTTGAGAGAATCCTGCAGCCTTGTGCCAAACGAAAGAATGGCAATGCGCGTGCCTTCCTTGACGATGCGGCCCTTGCCAATTTCGAGGAACATGCCACGTTCAGGCATATCCACGCCAACGCCATCGCCGCGTGGATAACGGAAAGAGATCGGGCCTTCATCATAGTCTGCCGAGGTGCGCACCATGTGTTTCAGCTCGGCCTCGTCCGCCGCGGCCATCACCACAAAGCCGGGCAGCGACGCAAGATAGCCAATATCGAACGCGCCGCAATGGGTGGGGCCATCGGCGCCGACGAAACCCGCGCGATCGATAGGGAAGCGCACGGGGAGTTTCTGGATCGCTACGTCATGCACCACCTGATCATAGGCGCGCTGCAGGAAGGTGGAATAGATGGCCGCGAAAGGTTTTAGGCCCTCTACCGCAAGGCCTGCTGCGAAGGTCACGCCATGCTGCTCCGCAATGCCCACATCGAAAAATCGCGCGGGGAATTTTTCGCTGAACAGATCTAGCCCTGTGCCAGACGGCATGGCGGCGGTGATGGCGACGATCTTGTCATCCAGCTCAGCCTCCTGCACCAAAGCCTGACCGAACACCTTGGTGTAAGCGGGCGCGTTGGATGCGGGCTTGGATTGTTCGCCGGTGATCACGTTGAACTTGTTCACGCCGTGATATTTATCGGCGGCGGCTTCAGCGGGCGGATAGCCCTTGCCCTTGCGCGTGACCACATGGATCAGTACCGGGCCTGTGATATTGTCCCGCACATTGCGCAGAACGGGCACCAGATGCGCGAAGTCATGCCCGTCAATCGGGCCTATATGGGTGAAGCCAAGTTCTTCAAACATGGTGCCGCCAGTGACGAAGCCACGCGCATGGCCGACCACGCGATGTATCGTGCGGTCCATGCTCTTGCCCAGCGCACCGGAAATTTTCTTGCCGATGTCGCGCGCGCCCAGATAGGTTTTGCCGGTGGCGAGGCGTGCGAGATAGGCGCTCATCGCGCCGGACGGAGGCGCAATCGACATGTCATTGTCGTTGAGGATGACGATCATGCGCGCATCCATGGCGCCTGCATTGTTCAGCGCTTCAAAGGCCATGCCGGCAGACATGGCGCCATCACCGATCACCGCGATCACATTGCGCTTCTCGCCCTTCAAGTCGCGCGCCACTGCCATGCCGAGGCCGGCGGAAATCGAAGTGGAAGAATGCGCGGCACCGAAGGGATCATATTCGCTTTCAGCGCGGCGAGTGAAACCGGAAATGCCGCCTTCCTGACGCAGCGTGCCGAAACGTTCGCGGCGGCCGGTGAGAATCTTGTGAGGATAGGCCTGGTGGCCCACATCCCAGATCAGCCGGTCATCCGGCGTGTTGAACACATGATGGAGTGCGATGGTGAGTTCGACGACACCGAGCCCCGCGCCCAGATGGCCACCCGTCTTGGAGACGGAGGCGATCATGTCCTCGCGCAGTTCCTTGGCCAGTTCCGGCAAATCTGCATCGGGCAGTTTGCGCAAATCTTCCGGATTATGGATCTGGTCTAGTAACGGTGAGGGCAAAATGAAACTCCTGCCCCTTTTCTATACGGGAATTAAGGCCGGGGCGAGTCCGGATGTTTGCCAGTTTTTGCAATGATTTGCGTTAAACCGTAAATACTTGCTCCGAATGATCCTCGGGCTGGCGGCGCCATTCCAGGAACAGATGGATGAAGAGTGCGACGAAAACCACGGCACCGCCGATGATGGTGCGTGAGCTGGGCACTTCGCCATGCACCAGCCAGACCCAGATGGGGCCGAGTGCGGGTTCCAACGTGCCGAGCAACGCGGCGAAGGCGGCAGGGATCAGACGCACACCCATGGTGAAAACGGCGAGGCCTGCGCCGAGATTGACCGCGCCGAACAGGATTAGCAACCCGAAATCGGTTTTGGACACGGCGAAGCTGGCCAATTGGGTGCTTGCGAAAAGTGCGGCGATGGTTGTTGCCAGGCACACGGCGGGCATCATCCGCACTTCGCTGTGATGGCGCGAGATAACGGTGGCGATGGCGAATACCACGGCGATGACAACGGCCAATCCGTCACCGATGGGCGAGACTTTGCCGTTGAAAGATTCAGACACCATGACGCCCACACCCGCGATCACCGCGGCGATGGCCAGCATGGTGGGCGTTGTCACTTTTTCGCGGAAGAAAATCCACGCCAGCAATGCGGCAATCAATGGTACGCCCGCTTGAATGAGCAGGATGTTGGCGATGGTCGTATAACCCATCGCCACCACAAAACTGGTCGAAGCAATAGCGAAGCACACAGCCACGGCCCAACCGGCCCAACCCATGCGTCGGAACATGGCGGCGGTTTCCTTCGGCCCATCATTGACCAACATAAAGATCAAAAGGAACAAGGCCGCGAACAGCGAGCGCCAGAACACGATGGTCCAGGAGTCAGTCACACTCAAAAAGCGCGCAATGGTGCCGCCGATGCTCCACAGCAAGGCGGAGGACACAACGAGGGCGGTTCCTTTGGTCTTGGGCGTCATGGGGCTTTAATAGCCCAGCATGGCATCCTGGCGTTGGCGCAGAGCGACAAGTTTTGAAGTACCATCGACCGCGATATTGGCATGGGTCAACAGCTCGCCCTTCTTGATCGCAGCCGTCACCTTGCCGCCTTCAACGAGGCCGCAAGGCACAGCCCTGGCGGCCCGGGCATCACCTGCGGTCATGATGAAAGCGCGATAAGTGTATTGGCCGATGGCATCCAGCTTGTCACCTACTGCCAAGTCTTTCTTGGCCACAGCACAAACTTCCGAGACCGGCACATCGCGCGGCTCCATATCCGGTACGCCGTACAGCATCACGCGCGCACAGGTGAGCGGCACTT
Organism: Aestuariivirga litoralis; assembly: GCF_015714715.1. Classification (NCBI taxonomy): domain Bacteria; kingdom Pseudomonadati; phylum Pseudomonadota; class Alphaproteobacteria; order Hyphomicrobiales; family Aestuariivirgaceae; genus Aestuariivirga; species Aestuariivirga litoralis. Next base: position 1,441,150 of record NZ_WAHS01000001.1, read on the forward strand.
CCAGCGAAGTCAAATGATAGGGGCGGATGAATTTGAAATAAGGCCCCTCGCCCAGCTTCAAATCATTCATGCGTTCACGCAGGCGTGGATGGCTCATTTCAGCGATCACAAACACGCCCGGCGCCACATCGCCAATGCTGAAATCAACGCAGCCCTTTTTCGACAGCACGCCGCCATCTTCAACCGGGCACATGACCTTTTCAAGGTTATCGAGATTTGCGTTGGGCCCGTGCATGCCGGGCACATCGGGAACGAGGCCGGTGGCATTGGAGATGGCCGCCATTTCCACCATGGTCTTCGAGCCATCGACGAATTCCACCAGCATGCGCACATTCATGTTGCGGCGCTGCGCTTCGTCGCGGAACTCATCCGGTGTGGCGTCGTATTTCAGCGGATTGTTCTTGCCCTTGCCCGCGGCGATGATGGGGCAGCCGAGGCCGGTGACGAAATTGATCAGTTCAATGCAGGAGCTGGGCTCATCGCCCGCGCCCAAAGAATAGACCACGCCGGCGCGTTTGGCTTCGCGCTTGAGGAAGGCGCCCACCGTGACATCGGCTTCGACATTCATCATTACCAGATGCTTGCCGTGCTCGATGGCAGTGAGGCCCACTTCCGCGCCCATGGCGGGTTTGCCGGTGGCATCGATGATCACATCGATCAATGGGCTTTTGACAATCAGGTTGTGATCATCGGTCACCGCCGTCTTGCCGCTTTCGATGGCGGCGTCAAGTTTCTGCTGACCGGTGACGCGCATTTCCATGCTGGCATCATATCCAGCAATTTCCAGCGCGCTGGCCGCCTGGCCGGGGCGGCGCTCGGCGACGGCCGCCACATGCAGGCCTTCCATCTGGTGCACTTGCGTAAAGATATCGGTGCCCATTTCGCCACAACCAACGAGGCCGATCCTGATGTCGCGGCCTTCACGCTCGCGCCGCGCCAGAAGGTCGGCAGCCAGGCTGCGGGCGGGGGCATGGGGGTGAAGGGGCATTGCAAATCCTGTGTTGGGTGAAGCCCCTATAGAAACCCCGCTTAACCATGGCAAGCCTGCTGGATTTGCTGTTGTGGTTTGCATGGGCTACCCTCGGGAACAAGAGTCTGGGGAAGAATGAAAGACGTCATCGCCGAGCTGGAAAAGCGCCGCACCGAAGCCCGAAACGGCGGCGGTGAAGCACGCATTGCCGCGCAACATGCCAAGGGTAAGCTGACGGCGCGCGAGCGCATCGAAGTGCTGCTCGATGAAGGCTCGTTCGAAGAATACGACATGTTCGTCACCCACCGCTCAACCGAATTCGGCATGGACAAGCAGAAGGTGGCGGGCGATGGCGTGGTGACCGGCTGGGGCACCATCAATGGCCGCATGGTTTGCGTGTTCTCACAGGATTTCACCGTGCTGGGCGGATCGCTGTCGGAAACCCATGCGCAGAAAATCTGCAAGATCATGGATATGGCCGTGAAGATGGGCGCCCCCATGATCGGGCTGAATGATTCCGGTGGTGCTCGCATTCAGGAAGGTGTGGCTTCACTGGCCGGTTATGCAGAAGTGTTCCGGCGCAATGCCTCAGCCTCCGGCGTGGTACCGCAGATTTCGGTAATCATGGGCCCCTGTGCCGGGGGTGCTGTTTACTCGCCTGCGATGACCGACTTCATCTTCATGGTGAAGGATACGTCCTACATGTTCGTCACCGGGCCTGACGTGGTGAAGACGGTGACCAATGAAATCGTCACAGCTGAAGAACTGGGCGGGGCGACGACGCACACGACGAAATCGTCCGTGGCTGATGGCGCGTTTGAGAATGATGTCGAAACGCTTGAGCAAGTGCGCCGGCTTTTCGATTTCCTGCCGCTGTCCAACCGCGAGCCTGCGCCGACACGGCCGTTCCATGACGAGCCGGACCGGATGGAGATGCGGCTCGACACGCTGATCCCTGATTCCGCTGCTAAGCCTTATGACATGAAGGAACTGGTTCTGGCGCTGGCTGACGAAGGCGACTTCTTCGAAATCCAGCAGGCCTTCGCGCGCAACATCATCACTGGTTTCATTCGCATCGAAGGCCAGACGGTTGGTGTTGTCGCAAACCAGCCTCTGCATCTGGCGGGCGTGCTTGATATTGACTCGTCGCGCAAGTCAGCACGCTTCGTACGCTTCTGCGATGCCTTCAGCATTCCGATCCTGACGCTGGTGGATGTGCCGGGCTTCCTGCCGGGCGTGGCGCAGGAACTGGGCGGCGTGATCAAGCATGGCGCGAAGTTGCTGTTCGCCTACAGTCAGGCCACGGTACCCATGGTGACGCTGATCACCCGCAAGGCCTATGGTGGCGCCTATGACGTGATGGCCTCGAAACATATTGGTGCCGATGTGAACTACGCGTGGCCTTCTGCCGAGATCGCCGTGATGGGAGCCAAGGGAGCTACCGAAATTCTCTATCGCAGCGAATTGGCCGACAAGGACAAGATCGCCGCACGCACCCAGGAGTATGAGGCGCGATTTGCCAATCCCTTCGTGGCGGCGGAGCGTGGCTTCATCGATGAAGTGATCATGCCGCATGCCTCGCGCAAACGCATTGCGCGGGCATTTGCAGCCTTGCGCAAAAAGAAAGTGGAAGTGGCGTGGAAAAAACACGACACGATTCCGCTGTGAGCATGTTCAAGAAAATTCTCATCGCCAATCGTGGCGAGATTGCTTGTCGCGTGATCAAGACGGCGCGCCGAATGGGCATTGCGACCGTTGCGGTTTATTCTGACGCCGATAAGGACGCGCTGCATGTGGAGATGGCGGACGAGGCCGTGCACATAGGCCCTGCTCCGTCGGCGCAGTCCTATCTGGTGATGGACAAGATCATCGCTGCCGCGAAAGCCACGGGTGCTGAGGCCATTCATCCGGGCTATGGCTTTCTCTCCGAGAAATCGGAATTCTCTGCCGCTTGTGAAGCCGCGGGCATCGCCTTTATCGGCCCTCCCCCTGCGGCCATAGCGGCGATGGGTGACAAGATCACCTCCAAGAAGCTTGCCGCAGAAGCCGGTGTTTCCACAGTGCCGGGTTTCATGGGGCTGATTGACGATGAAGCCCAGGCGGTGAAAATCGCCAAGCAAATCGGCTACCCCGTGATGATCAAGGCCACGGCGGGTGGCGGCGGCAAGGGCATGCGCATCGCTTTCAACGAAGCGGAAGCGCGCGAAGGTTTCGCGCTGTCGCGCTCGGAAGCGAAATCATCTTTCGGCGATGACCGCGTGTTCATCGAAAAATTTGTCACCGAGCCCCGCCATATCGAAATCCAGGTGCTGGGCGACAAGCATGGCACCGTACTTTATCTCAATGAGCGCGAATGCTCGATCCAGCGGCGTAACCAGAAAGTCGTGGAAGAAGCGCCCTCGCCTTTTCTCGATGCGGCCACGCGCAAGGCGATGGGTGAGCAAGCGGTGGCGCTGGCCAAGGCGGTGGGTTACTTCTCTGCCGGCACGGTGGAATTCATTGTCGACAACGAGCGCAATTTCTATTTCCTGGAAATGAACACACGTTTGCAGGTGGAGCATCCTGTCACTGAACTGATCACCGGGCTTGATCTGGTCGAGCAGATGATACGCGTGGCGGCTGGCGAGAAGCTCGCCATGCAGCAGAGCGACATCACCATCAATGGCTGGGCGATGGAAAGCCGCCTTTATGCCGAAGATCCGTTCCGCAACTTCCTTCCGTCGATTGGCCGCCTGACGCGCTACCGCCCGCCGCGCGAAGGTGAGCAGCGCGACAAGACCATCATTCGCAACGACACCGGCGTTTATGAAGGTGGCGAGATTTCGATGTTCTATGATCCGATGATTGCCAAGCTTTGCACCTGGGCGCCGGACCGCATCTTGGCGATCAACGCCATGCAGCAGGCGCTGGATGATTTCGAAGTGGAAGGCATCGGTAATAATTTGCCGTTCCTCTCGGCGGTGATGGGGCATGATCGTTTTCGCAAGGGCACATTCACCACCGCTTTCATCGCGGAGGAGTTTCCCGACGGCTTCAAAGGTGTGACGCCATCGCCCGATGAGCTCTTGAATCTTGCCCGCATCGCCGCCTTCATCCATGTGAAGACGGAGCTGCGCGCCTCTGAAATCAGCGGCACCATGCCCAATCACACGCGCGCCCTTTCAGTGGATTGGAATGTGCGGATCGGCGCGCAGGATTTCGCGGCGCGTGTCATACCCGAAACCGTGGGCAAGCAAGTCAGCATTGGCGAAGAGCGGCCCAAGCTCGTTTCTTCAGCCTGGGTGCCCGGCCAAGTTCATGGCCACTTCCGCATGAACGGGCACGAATTCAGCGTGAAGATTTCAACCTCGCCGCAGGGCATCCGCCTGCGCATGCGCGGCATTGATGTCACCGCGCAAGTGCGCAGCCCGCGCGTGGCGGCGCTTGCCTCGCTGATGCCAGTGAAAAAACCACGGGATACGTCGAAGCTGCTGCTCTGCCCAATGCCCGGATTGATCCGGCAGATCGCTGTTGCAGTGGGCGACAAGGTGGAAGCCGGGCAAATGCTGGCCGTGGTGGAAGCCATGAAGATGGAAAATGTTCTGCGGGCGGAGCGCGGGGCAAAAGTGAAAAAGATCGCCGCACAAGTGGGCGACAGTCTCGCGGTCGATCAGCTCATCATGGAATTTGAGTGATGGGTGCGCGTGGTGATGAAGACGGGCTGGAGATCAAGCCGCTTTATACGGCTGATGATCTGAAGGCGGTTTCGCATCTCGGATCAAAGCCTGGCGAAGCGCCCTTTGTGCGCGGGCCCTATGCCAGCATGTATGCCGGGCGGCCCTGGACGATCCGGCAATATGCGGGGTTTTCGACGGCAGAAGATTCCAACGCGTTTTATCGCAAGGGCCTAGCGGCGGGGCAGAAGGGCCTTTCGGTGGCTTTCGATCTGGCTACGCATCGCGGCTATGATTCTGATCACCCGCGCGTGGCCGGTGATGTGGGCAAGGCCGGTGTCGCTATCGACAGTGTGGAGGACATGAAAATCCTGTTCAGCGGCATTCCGCTGAAAGACATGTCGGTTTCGATGACGATGAATGGCGCGGTGCTGCCCATCCTCGCGATGTTCATTGTGGCGGGTGAGGAACAGGGCACGGCGCGCAAGGAGCTTTCAGGCACCATTCAGAATGACATTCTGAAAGAGTTCATGGTGCGCAACACTTATATTTATCCACCCGCGCAATCGATGCGCATCGTGGCGGATATCATTGCTTTCACTGCAGCCGAAATGCCGAAATTCAATTCGATCTCGATCTCCGGCTACCACATGCAGGAGGCGGGTGCCACACTGGTGCAGGAGCTGGCCTTCACGCTGGCCGATGGCCGCGAATATGTGCGGCAGGCTTTGGCGCGCGGGCTGGATGTGGATGAGTTTGCCGGGCGGCTATCGTTCTTCTTTGCCATCGGGATGAATTTCTTTGCCGAGGCCGCCAAGCTACGCGCCGCGCGCCTGCTGTGGCACCGCATCATGGCGGAGTTCAAGCCGAAGAAAAAAGAAAGCCTGATGCTGCGCACCCATTGCCAGACATCCGGCGTGTCGCTGCAGGAGCAGGACCCCTACAATAATATCATCCGCACGGCCTATGAAGCGCTGGCGGCGGCTTTGGGCGGCACGCAGAGCCTGCACACCAATTCCTTCGATGAAGCCATCGCGCTGCCCACAGAATTCTCCGCGCGTATTGCCCGCAACACGCAGCTGATCCTGCAGCATGAAACGGGCATCACCGATGTGGCCGATCCTCTTGCGGGTTCCTACTATGTCGAAAGCCTCACGCAGCAATTGGCCGACAAGGCCTGGGCTTTGATGGAAGAGATTGAGGCGCAAGGCGGCATGACGGCGGCGGTGGCTGCAGGCACGCCCAAGCGGATGATCGAGGTAGCGGCTACGATCAAGCAGGCCGATATCGACAAGGGCGATACGGTCATTGTGGGCGTGAACAAATACCGGCTTGAGGAAGAAGCCCGTTTGGAAACACGGGTGGTCGATAATGCCGCGGTGCGCGAGGCACAGGTGAAACGCCTGGTGCAGATCAAGCGCAGCCGCGACCCTGAACGCGTGAAAGAAACGCTTGCCGCATTGGCGCGGGCCGCAAGTGATGCGAGCGCCAATCTTCTGGGCCCAGCCATTGAAGCGGCACGGGCGCGCGCCACGGTGGGTGAAATTTCCGATTGCCTGCGCGGGGCCTTCGGCAGCCATGAAGCCACGCCCGAAGTGGTGAGCGGCGTTCATGCGGCGAAATATCGGGACGATCCCGAATATAAAATTTTGAAAGAGCGGTTTGCCGCACTCGCCAACAGCAAGGGCAAGGTGCCGAAAATCCTGATTTCCAAACTGGGCCAGGATGGGCATGACCGGGGGGCGCATGTGATCGCTGCTGCCTTTGGTGATCTTGGTTTTGAGGTTCTGGCCGGCGCGCTGTTTCAAACGCCGGAGGAGGCTGCCACATTCGGCATCACCGAAAATGTGCATGTGATCGGCGTATCCTCGCTCGCTGCAGGGCACAGGACTTTGGTGCCGGAATTGATTGATGCGCTACGCGCCAAAGGCCGTGGTGACATCATCGTGATTTGTGGCGGGGTGATCCCGCGGCCGGATTATGAGTTCCTGAAGGAAAAAGGCGTGGCAGAGATTTTCGGCCCCGGCACCAATGTGCTCGATGCCGCGCGCAGCCTGATGGATCTGCTGGAAGGCAAGCTGCGCAACGTTTGAATGACAGAGATGGTGGGCCCACCAGGACTCGAACCTGGAACCAGACGGTTATGAGCCGTCAGCTCTAACCATTGAGCTATAGGCCCCCTTCCCTGTGCTGGCGACCGCTACACGATTTCAGAAAATCATGCTAGCACCTTGCCATGAAGACCAAGAATCTCTCCCCGCAGGCCGCCGTGGCCGAACTGATCAAGCAGTATGACGCCGCGACTACCGCGCTGCATGCCGCCCTTGAGCGCTATTTCACCGACAAAATTGTTCCGACCGCCGCCGAGCGCCAAGCCTTCTGCTATCCCGAATTGCGGGTGACTTATGACCGGGTGGAGCTGCAGCCGCGCATTTCGCGCGCCTATGCCAAGTTCCAGCATCCGGGGGTTTATTCCACTACCATCACTCAGCCGGAATTTTTCCGCGACTATCTCGAAGAGCAACTGGGTTATCTGGTGCGCGATTATGGTGCCACCGTTGAGGTGCTGCCGTCCACGCAGGAGATCCCCTACCCTTATGTGTTGCAGTCTGGCGATGATCTGGGTGCGGGCGGTGTTTCAGCTGCAGAATTGGCGCTGCATTTCCCGATTCCGGAACTGTCGCTGGTGGGCGATGAAATCGCTGATGGGCATTTCGAGTTCCAGACCGGCCCGCATCATCCGCTGGCTTTGTTTGATGCGGTGCGGGTGGATTATTCGCTGAAGCGCTTGCAGCACTATTCCGGCACGCGCTTTGACAAGTTTCAGCCATGGATCCTGCTCACCAATTATCACCGCTATGTTGATCAATTCCAATCTTGGGCGATTGCGCAGTTGAAAGCCGATGGGCCTTATGATGCGCTGCATATTCCGGGCGGCGGCGTGGTCACGCGCGGGATGAGCGACGCTGAAGCCCAAGAGGTACTTGACGCCAGCCCGTGGCACAAATTCCAGATGCCGGCCTATCACCTTTCGCGTTCGGACGGCGCGGGCGGCATTACGCTGGCCAATATCGGCGTGGGACCTTCCAATGCGAAGAATCTCACTGATCACCTTGCGGTGCTGCGGCCGAATTGCTGGCTGATGATCGGCCATTGCGGCGGGCTTCGCCTGTCTCAACGCATTGGTGATTATGTTCTGGCACATGCCTATCTGCGGCAGGACCATATTCTCGACCGGCTGGTGCCGCCGGAAATTCCAATCCCTGCTTTGGCCGAAGTGCAAGTGGCCATGCAGCAGGCGGCGGCGCAAGTTACCGGCGAAAAGGGCGAAGCTTTGAAGGCGCGGCTGCGTACCGGCACGGTGATGACGCATGATGACAGGAACTGGGAATTGCGCTGGACGCTGGAGCGCAAGCGCATCAATCTTTCGCGCGCCATCGCCATCGACATGGAAAGCGGCACATTGGCTGCACAAGGCTATCGCTTCCGCGTACCCTATGGCACGCTGCTTTGCGTTTCCGACAAGCCGCTGCATGGCGAAATCAAACTACCGGGTGCGGCCAATGCGTTTTATGACCGCGCGGTGGGCGAGCATCTGATGATCGGCCTGGCTGCGCTGGAAAACCTGCGCACCACCAAGAGCAGTTTGCATTCGCGTAAATTGCGCAGTTTTGACGAACCGCCATTTAGATAAAGCGCCGTCAAACTCATGCCACAATTTATTCCTATTATTGGTTTTATGAGAAAGGAATTCCATGTTCAAAATTCTTGCCGTTTCCCTCTTCGCTCTACTCGCTACACCAGTGGTGAGCGCCATGGCTGATGCGCCCGCATTGAACCGCACGATCACATTGAATGGCCATGGCGAAGTGAGGGCCGCGCCAGATATGGCTGTGATTGACCTTGGCGTGTTTGCGCAGGGCGATACGGCCCGCGCGGCGCTGGATGCCAATACCAAGAACATGGCCGCCCTTCTGGCCATGCTGAAGGCCGAAGGCATTGACGACAAGGACGTGCAAACCAGCAATTTCTCGGTTGGCCCGCGTTACGATAATCCGCAGAACGGCACCCAGCCCAAGGTGATCGGCTATGACGTAAACAACACCGTCTCGGTCATCGTGCGCAAGCTGCCGGAATTGGGCGCGTTGCTCGACAAGGCGGTGAGCTCCGGCTCCAACCAGGTGAACAATCTGACCTTCACCATGGAAGATGCGGCCAATCTGCAGGACGAAGCACGCAAGGCGGCGGTGAAGGATGCGCTGCGCAAGGCTGAGCTTCTGGCCGGTGCGGCTGGCAGCAAGGTAGGCCCGGTGGTTTCGATCAGCGACATGGGCTCGCCCGGCCCTATGCCGATGCGCGCCGGTGCGATGATGGACATGGCCAAGGCAGCGCCGGTGCCGGTGGCTCAGGGTCAGCTGGTGATTTCAGCCGATGTGAACATGGTTTGGGAACTCACGGCGCCGTAAGCCCTGCGAGTTATTTCCACACTTCCGCAAGCAACTCGTAGGATTTCACGCGTGCGTCGTGGTCATACATCATGGCCGCGACCATCAATTCATTCACCCCGGTTTTGGTGACGAAGGCTTCCAGTTGCTCCTTCACCGTTCGGGGTGAGCCCACAAAAGTGGCGGCCAGCATGCGCTGGGCCTGGGCCTTTTCAGGCCCGCTCCAATAGGTTTCAATGTCATCGATCGGCGGTTTCGTCAGGCCACGCTGGCCACGCAACATGTCGGAGAAGCGCATTTGCAGTGAAGTGAACAGCCGCTTGGCCTCGGCATCGGTTTCGGCGCAGATCACATTCACCCCGGCCATGGCATAGGGCGTCTGCTGTTGCGCTGAGGCTTGGAAGGTCTCGCGATAGATATCCATGGCCGGCATCAATTGATCCGGCGCGAAATGCGATGCGAACGCATAGGGCAGCCCCAAGGCTGCTGCGAGCTGCGCGCCGAAGGTGCTGGAACCCAGAATCCACAGCGGCACATTGGTATCGGTGCCCGGCACGGCCTGAATGGTCTGGCCTTCCTGCAACGGGCCGAGCAGGATTTGCAATTCCTGCACGTCCTGAGGGAAATGTTCCGAGGCGCGCGGATCAACGCGCAGGGCCAGCATGGTGCGGTGGTCGGTGCCGGGGGCGCGGCCAAGGCCAAGATCAATCCGGTTCGGATAAAGCGAAGCCAGTGTGCCGAATTGTTCGGCGATCACCATGGGCGAATGGTTGGGTAGCATCACACCGCCGGCGCCGACACGGATGGTCTTGGTGTTTTCCGCCACGAAACCGATGACGACAGAGGTGGCGGCACTTGCAATGCCTGCCATGTTGTGGTGTTCCGCGACCCAATAGCGGTTGTAACCGAAACGCTCGGCTTGCTGCGCGAGGTGCTTGGCGTTTTGAAGTGCGATGGCGATTGTGCTGCCCTCGGACACGGGGGCGAGATCAAGAATGGAAAGCGGGATCATGAAGGGAGCCTAGCAGCGATTGCGTTTGCGGTTCAAACCTTGCGCCGCATGACTGCCATGTAGAAACCGTCGGTGCCATGATCAAGGGGCGTGAGCTGCAAAGTTTCTTTGCTGCCATTGGTGGACACGGGCGGCTTGGTGCCCAGCGCCTTTTGCCATTGCTCAGTGTACGGAATAATTTCGAACTGCTTGTGGCGCTTTAGAAAGGCTTGCACTTGCGCATCATTTTCCGATGGCAGAAGTGAGCAGGTGAAGTAAGCGAGGCGTCCGCCAGACTTCACAAAAGAAACAGCCTTTTCAATCACATCCATCTGCTCTTTCAAGCGTATGTTTAACTGCTTTTCACTCAGGCGCCATTTGGCATCGGGCTTCCTGCGCCACGTGCCGGAGCCGGTACAAGGTGCGTCCACCACAACCAGATCATAGCCATCCTTGCGTTCAAGTTTGGCAGGTTCGTCATAGGCCACGACTTCAATGCAAGTGGCACCGCTGCGCATGATGCGTTCGAAGATCGGACGCAGGCGATGCTTGTCGCGGTCATAGGCGACGAGCTTGCCTTCATTCTTCATCAGCGCGGCGAGAGCGAGTGACTTGCCCCCTGCCCCGGCGCAGAGATCGAGCACCGTCTCACCCGGCTGTACACCGGTGAGGATGGCGGCGAGTTGCGAGGCTTCGTCCTGCACTTCGAACTGGCCCATGCCGTGGACGGGCTCTGCCTCGACATTGATGTTGCGCGCGTCGATGCCGGGAGGCTGTACGCGGATGCCGAACGGGCTGTGGGCGGTGGCTGTTGCGCCGAATTTGGCGAGGGCTGCGAGCACATCATCAGGCGTGGCTTTGAGTGTGTTGGTGCGCAGGTCAATCGGCGCACGTTCGGCGAGCGCCTGCATTTGCGGTACGAGGTGTTCGCCGAAGAGTTTGGAGAGTTCGGGCGTGAGCCATTCCGGAAAATCGCCTGCGATATGCGGCGGAAGGTCGGAAGGCAAAGGCGCTTGCAATGCGCTGAGCTCTGTTGGCGTCATCGCACCGGGGCCGAATTGCTCGCTGCAGAGCGCGGCGATTTCATCGGCGGGCAATTTCAGCACATTGGCCAGCGTGCCAAGCAGAAGGGCGCGCGGCGTATCTGCACCCATGCGCGCGGCGGAAGAATTGCGATGGCGCAGGGTGTCGAACACCAGCGTGCCGATCACATGGCGGTCGCCCGAGCCCGCAAAGCGATGCGCCTTGCCCCAATCGCGCAGGCTTTCCGAAGCCGGGCGGATGCGGGTAGTGATCTCGGTCAGAATTTCAATTGCCGCAGCAATGCGGCCGGCCATTTTCATGCGATCAGCCCAGCCAGAACAGGCGCACGGCAAACCACACCCACATGGCCAGCAGGGCGGCAAAGCCACCCAGATAGGCAAACATGCGGCGCGGGATGTTGTTGGAACCGGTGTGGATCAACGCATGGATGACGCGGGCCACGAGAAAGGCCCAAGCCAGAACAACCAGTGCCGTATCAAGCCTGGCCGTGGCAACGACGAGGCCGGACAACGCGTACCACATCATCGGCATATCGAACTGGTTATCGAAATTGTTACCGAGTTTGCGGATCTGCGGCGGCCAGCCGCTGGGATCCAGCGCGATGTTCTTTAGCCGCGTTTCGCGCGACTGCACGGAATTTACCCGCGCGGTAATGGTGCGGAAGCCGACATAGACGACCAGCAGCACATGCAGAAAGATTGGCAGCAGGAACGCCTGCAGCTGCGTCATGAACTGCTCCGCTGGTAATTCGGTGCTTCACGCGTAATCATCACGTCGTGGGCGTGGCTTTCACGCAGGCCCGCGCCGGTGATGCGCACGAATTGCGCCTTGCTTTGCAGCTCTGCGATGCTGCCCGCACCAACGTAACCCATCGCTGCACGCAGGCCGCCCACCATCTGGTGCAGCACAGAACCAACAGCGCCCTTATGCGGCACCTGGCCTTCAATGCCTTCCGGCACCAGCTTCAAGCTGTTGCCGACATCCTGCTGGAAATAGCGGTCGGCCGAGCCGCGCGCCATGGCGCCCACCGAGCCCATGCCGCGATAGGACTTATATGAACGGCCATTGTACAGATAGACTTCGCCCGGCGCTTCGTCGGTGCCGGCGAACATCGAGCCCATCATCACCACCGATGCGCCACCGGCCAAGGCCTTCGCCATGTCGCCCGACAGCTTGATGCCGCCATCGGCAATCACCGGAACGCCCTGCTTGTTGCCTTCCTCCGCGCATTCTTGAATGGCGGAGAATTGCGGCACGCCCACACCGGCCACCACGCGTGTGGTGCAAATCGAGCCCGGGCCGATGCCAATCTTCACGGCGTCAGCGCCTGCATCGATCAAGGCTTTCACCGCTTCATCAGTGGCCACATTGCCGGCGATCAATTGCACGCGGTTGGAAAGTTTCTTGATGCGGGTGACCTGGTTGGCCACATGGATGGAATGGCCATGGGCGGTATCGACCACCAACACGTCCACCCCGGCATCCAGCAGCGCTTCGGCGCGCGCAAAGCCGGCATCGCCCACGCCGGTTGCGGCGGCGACGAGCAAGCGGCCCTTGTCATCCTTGGCAGCCAACGGATGGTCGGCGGCCTTTTCCATGTCGTTGACGGTGATGAGGCCCAAGCACTTGAAATCATCATCCACCACGATCAGCTTTTCGATGCGGTGTTTGTGCAGCAGGCTTTGCGCCTCGGTGCGGTCCACGCCTTCGCGCACAGTGACGAGGTTTCGCGTCATCAGCTCAGCGACTTTGGCGTTCGGATCAGTGGCAAAGCGCACATCGCGGTTGGTGATGATGCCGCACAGTTTGCCGAATTGATCGACTACTGGAATGCCCGACACTTTGTGGCGCTGCTTCAGCTGCATCAGGTCGCCCAGCGTGGCCTCAGGCGAAATGGTGATCGGGTTCACCACCATGCCGCTTTCAAAGCGCTTCACGCGGGCCACATGCTCGGCCTGTTCGGCGGGGGTGAGGTTCTTGTGGATGACGCCGATGCCGCCGGCCTGCGCCATGGCAATGGCCATCGGGGCTTCGGTCACCGTGTCCATGGCCGCCGACATGACGGGGATGGACAGGTTAAGTGCGCGGGTGAGGCGGGTGGCGGTGGAGACTTCGTTGGGCAAAACCGACGAGGCGCCGGGCTTCATCAGCACGTCATCAAAAGTCAAATATTCGGGAAGGATGATGCCAGCCATGGAAGCCTCTTGAAACGACGAGTTCAGGTTGACGGCTGTCCCTAACACCTGTGTGGCGGCGCAGCAAGTGCGGAATGTTCAGACGCGGGCCAGCACTGCAGCCAGCGCAAGAGCCCCCGGAAGCGCCTGAAAGAACAGGATTTTGCGGCTCGCCGTGACGGCGCCGTAGAGGCCGGCCACGATCACGCAGGCCAGCGAGAAGATCAGCGCGGGCCGGCCTGCCTCGCCCCAATAGAGACTCAAGGCCACAGCTGCAGCCAGGAAACCATTGTAGAGGCCCTGGTTGGCGGCCAGAACTTTCGACGCCTTGGCAAAGTCTGCCGTTGTGCCAAAAGCCGCGCGGGTGCGCGGATGCTCCCAGCGGAACATTTCCAGCACCAGGAAGTAAAGATGCAGGGCGGCGATGAGGAGGCAGAGGATGAGCGCGATCATGGCAGCATTTGATGACATGTTGCAGCCGCCGTCAATGGCATGCGATAGTTGCTCATATGAATGACAAGCCGAAATTTGAATTGGTGAATCCCAAGCCACAAAAGCATGAGCATGGCTTTCACGATCATGAGCAACTGCATGATCACGGGCATGATCATGACCATGGCGCGCTGGGCCATAGCCATGCGCCGGATACGTTTGGCTGGGTGTTTGCGATCGGCATCGGGCTGAACACTGCCTTTGTACTCGGCGAAGGATTGGTCGGCGTGCTGGTCAATTCCACCGCCTTGCTGGCCGATGCCGGGCACAACATGTTTGACGTACTTGGCCTGTTCGCCGCCTGGTTCGCCACGCTCCTGGCCAAGCGTGCGCCGACTGCACGCTACACATTCGGCATGAAGGGCTCGACCATCCTGGCAGCACTTTTCAACGGCGTGTTCCTGCTGGTCGCTGTAGGTGCGATTGCGTGGGAGGCGGTCATCCGCCTGATGAACCCGGTGGAGGTGCCGGGTGCCTGGGTGATGATCACGGCGGGCATCGGCATTCTGATCAATGGCGGCACCGCGCTGCTGTTCATGCGCGGCAGCAAGAATGATATCAATATCCGTGGTGCCTATCTGCACATGGCCGCTGATGCTGGCGTGTCTGCCGGCGTGGTGATCTCCGGCCTTCTCATGATCCAGTTCGGCTGGCGCTGGCTTGATCCGGTGACCAGCCTGTTCATCGTCGCCGTGATCATCTGGAGTTCATGGAACCTGCTGCGCGAGGCGTTGGCGCTTTCGATGAGTGCGGTGCCCTCCTCCGTTGATGCGGCTTCGGTGCGGAAATTCCTGACGCAGCAGAAAGGCGTTTCCAATGTGCATGACCTGCACATCTGGGCGACCAGCACCACCGACGTTGCGCTTACCGCGCATTTGATGATGCCGGCCGGCCATCCTGGCGACAAATTTCTAGCGATGATCTGCGATGAGCTGGCGCATCACTACAATATCGGCCATGCCACTTTGCAGATTGAAACCGGGCCGGAAGCCTGTGCTTCGCATTGTGACGCGGCTGCTTAAAGGAAGGACAATATGGGCATTTTTGGAAAACTTTTCGGATCATCGTCGGCTTCAACCAAAACTGAAGCAGCTGCAGCCAAAACCATGGAATATAAGGGTTTTGTGATCGAGGCCGCACCCTATAAAAACGGCGGCCAATGGCAGCTTGCGGGCAGTGTGAGCAAGGATGGCAAGGTGCACAAATTCGTGCGTGCCGACCAATTCACCAGCCAGACGGAAGCCGTGGACCTCGCGCTGGACAAAGGCCAGCTCATCGTTGATCAACTCGGCGAAAGCATGTTCCATTGAGCCGCAAACACGCGGCGAAGACAGTTCTCGTCCAGCGCCTGGGCCGCAATTTCGGCTGGGCCATGGTGATGATTGTAATCGCCATGATCGTCGGCATGGTGGGCTATATTTATTATGGCGACGACGTGACGGTCGCTGGATCCTTCGCCGATGCCGCGATGATCCTTTCCGGTCAGGGACCATTGGACCAGATGAAGACTCCAGCAGGCCAAATCTTCGAAGGCATTTATGCTCTGGTCTGCGGCTTTCTGTTCTTTGCCATCGCCGGCTATGCGCTGTCACCCGCGCTGCATCATGTGCTGCGCAGCTTCCATCTCGAAGACGAAGACCGCGAAGCCGCGATCGACGCCGCCAAGAAAAAGTAAGGTCAGTCCTTTGGCCCGATCACGTAGTTGAAGCTGATCGAAATGCGCAGGCCCTCGGCGCGGTTCACCGGCACTTCGTGGCGCAGCCAGCTTTCCCACAGCAGCAGCGCGCCGGGCTTGGGCGTTTCGCTGATATGCGACTTGAGCTCGCGCGGCGCATTCTGCTTGCGCGGCGGTGCTGCCATCATCAACGCGTGGCGCGGGTCTTCGTAGACAATCGGGCCAGCGCCCGGCGGTACGGCCACATAGAATGTGCCGCTGATCACTGAATTGGTGTGGATGTGGGAGGAATGCGCGCCGCCCTCCTGCAGCACATTCACCCAGAGTGAGTCACAGATCGGCTTTCCACCCCTGATATCCCAATGCAGTGCCTTGATGAATTTCGACACATGCAGGTCCAGCCGCTTTTCCAGCGCCTTGAAGGCTGCGATGCTGCCCGGCAGATCACTCAAAGATGCATAGGAGGTATAGCCCGAATAGCCATGCTTCTCACACCATTTGATGCCCGCTTCATCCTCATGAGCCAGCATCAGCGAGGCTTCTTCGAGATCGGTGATCAAGCGGGCGGGTGCGGCCTCATCGGCGCGATAGATCAGGGTTGGAAAAAAAGAATGGATTTTGCTCATCCCCCGCCATATCCCTTCTGGCAGTTTGTGACAATAAGTCGAGGTTCGAATGGCGCTACCCGATCATCTCCTGGCTGGCTATGGCCGCTTCCGCACGGGGCGCTATGCCCAGGATGAAGATACGTACCGCACGCTGGGCGGCGGCACACAACAGCCGAAGCTGATGATTATTGCCTGCTGCGACAGCCGCGCAGCACCTGAGACCATTTTCGATGCCGGGCCGGGCGAGATTTTCGTGATGCGCAATGTGGCCAATCTGGTGCCGCCCTACGCACCGGACGGCAAGCACCATGCCACTTCGGCGGCGCTGGAATTCGCGGTGTTGTCACTGGGCGTCAAAGACGTTGTGGTCATGGGCCATGGCCGCTGCGGCGGCATCCGCGCGGTGGTGCAAGCTGGCGATCCGCTGTCATCCTCCGATTTTATCGGCAAGTGGATGGGCGATCTGCGCGATGTGGCAGAAGCGGTGAAGCAGGATCTCGCTAGGGATTTGGGGCACGATCACACGCATGATGTGCAGACCGCAGTGGAACACGCGGCCGTGGAGCATTCACTGGCCAATCTGCGCACCTTCCCGTGGCTGCGCATGCGCGAGAACCGGCAGGAAATCGGCCTGCATGGCGCTTGGTTCGATATTTCGCTGGGCGAGCTGCATGCCTATGACGAGACGGCACGCAGCTGGGATTTGGTTTCCGGCGCGTAGAAATAACCTTTAGCCAGCGGTGGGGACACCCATCCCTGCCCCTCCCCGCAAGCGGGGAGGGAGAATGTTGGTTACTTCATCAGTGCCGCAGCCTGGGCCGGGCCCAGCGGTTCGGGCCGCTTGCAGGTGCTCTTGAGCTTGATGATCTTTTTCTTCTCGCCAGCTTCCATCATCGCGGTGAGGACTTCGATCACGTGAGCGACCATGGAAATATCACAGCGCGCCAGCTTCTTCTTGTTGATGATAGCATCGGCCATGTCGGCCACGCCGGCGCAACGATAGTTGGCCCAGATCACGTCGGTCTGGCTGTTCTTGTGGCCCCAGTTCAGCTTGCCGAAGGGATGATCCCAAGGCTTCAGTGTTTCCGGTTTCTGGTCTTCGCCTGTCACGATCACATCGCCGGCAAAGAAGTTCGGGTCCGGCACATACATGGCACCGGTTTGGCCATAGAGCTCCATGTTCTGGTGCTTGTGGCCCCACACGTCCCAGGACAGCGACACGGTGATCGCCGCACCATTCTCGAATTCGAGGATGGCGTGATAAGTGGTCGGCACCTTGACCTTCAGCTTCTCGCCATTGCGCGGATTATCCGGCTGGCTGTTGATCACGCGTTCCTTGCGGCCGGTATTGGCCAGCGCCATGACGCGCTTCACTGGGCCCACCAGGTTGATCAGGTTGGAGACGTAATAAGGGCCCATGTCGAGCACCGGGCCACCGCCAGGATTGAAGAAGAAATCCGGGTTGGGGTGCCACATTTCCATGCCGGGGCCCATGAAGTGGCAGGTGCCGGAAACGACTTTGCCGATCTTGCCATCATCAATGGCCTTGCGGGCCAGCTGATGCGAGGAACCGAGGAAGGTGTCGGGAGCCGAGCCCACGCGCAGCTTCTTCTTGGCCGCAAGCTTCTGCAAAGCCAGCGCGTCCTTGTAGGAAAGCGTGAGCGGCTTTTCGGAATAGACATGCTTGCCGGCATCAAGGATCTGCTTTGAAACTTGATAGTGAACCGCCGGAACCGTGAGGTTCACGACGATGTCGATATCCGGATTTTTCAGCAGGTCCTTCACCGACTGGGCCTTCACGCCGAATTCCTTGGCACGGGATTCAGCGGCAGCCATGTTCATATCGGCCACGGCCTTCACTTCGATATTGTTGAATTTCTGGGCGAGCGTGAGATAGGCCCAGGAAATGTTGCCCGCGCCGATGATGCCGACGCCGAGGACTTTCTTAGCTGGTGATTTTGCCATGGGAATACCTCAGATCTTCGACAGGAATTTATAGGAATTGGCGGCGAAGGACTTGTAGTCCTTCGGGTCATCATGTTCGACGATGTAGTTCACGCAGCGGGTATTATCGCGCACCGCTTTAAACACATCGTTCCATTTGATCGTGCCCTTGCCCACATCAGACTGGCCATGCTGATCGAGGTTCTGGCCCTTGGGTGCATTGTCCTTGATGTGGATGGCGCTGATGCGGTTGCCGTAAGCCTTGATCCATTTCACCGGGTTCTGGCCAGCGAACGCCACCCAGGCGATATCGCATTCCCAATCCAGCATTGGGCCGCCTTCGAATATGCGTTCATGCGGCATAGAGCCATCGGGCAGTTTCTTGAATTCGAAATCATGATTGTGCCAGCCGAAGCCATAGCCCGCATCATTCATCGCTTTGCCCACTTCGCCGAGGAGCTTGCCCCAGGCCTTCCAACCCGCACCAGACTTGGGACGGTTCTCTGGCAGGATGTATGGGCAATAGATGTAACGCAGGCCCAGAGTTTTGGCGATATGCAGCACCTTCTTCTTGTCCTTGTCGAACTGGTCGATGGGGAAGAAATGGCCGGTGGGCATGGCCAGATTGTATTTGTCGAGAAGGGCGCGGAATTTTTCCGGCTCGGCGTAGAGACCGCCAAAGCCTTCAACCTCGGTGTAGCCGCTAGCGGCGAGATGGGCGACGATCGGCTCCCAGCCATCAGCCGCGAAATTGCGGGCGGAGTAGAGCTGGAATGAAATACGCTTTGGCATGATGAACCTCTGTTAGTGCGATGATGCGTGGAGATTGCGGATGACAAGATTTTTGCGGGCGGCAGCAAGTTCCGCCGGATTGTCGGGGGTGAAAATGATCTCGGCCTTTTCGCCGGGCAGAAGATCGATCACATTGTCCGTGTACTGTCCATCGACACCCGTTTCGGCCATGACGAAGAGCGCAGCCTTTTTGGCAGCGAGCGCGATCACCAGCTTGCCGTTCTTGACGGTGGCGCTGTGGGCGAGTTCCGGGTTGATGATGTTCAGGGCCTTGTAAGGCTCATGGGCGAAATGCACTCTGCCCTTTGAGCCATCTGCGGCTTCGTAATCGAGAATGAGAATGTGGCCTGCAGGCAGTTCACTTTTTTTGAGCGTGATGGCATCGACGGCCTTGTCGGCGGGAACCGAGACTTTCACGCCCTTCAACTTCTTCGCAGCACCCGCCGGATCGAGCGTGGTGAGCGTGAGGGTAAGCGACTGCTTGTCGAGACGGTCATTCACGGCGCGCACGATGATGCCGCCGGATTTCTTGTCTGGCACAGCCATGACGCTGACCGGCGCATAGAAGCGGCGGGCCATGTAGTGCATGGCCTTCCAGCCGCCGCCATGATCGAGAGACGACCAGGAGGCCACGGGCCAGGTGTCGTTAAGCTGCCAGTACAACGTTCCAAGGCAATGCGGCTTGAGCGAGCGCCAATATTCAATCGCCGTCTTGATGGCCAGGCCCTGCTGGATCTGGCTGACATAAACGAAATTTCCGAAATCCTTGGGAAAACGGAAATAGCGGAACATGGTGCCCGCGATGCGCTCATTGCCGCCCTTGTTTTTCTGGTGGCTTTCCATCACCTGGCTGGCGATGTTGAAGTCTTCTTGGCTGGTGGCGAATTGCTTGATGATATGTAGCGACGGATAAGACTGGAAACCGAATTCGGAACAGAAGCGCGGGGTCACATCGCGGTAGTGCTCAAAGTCCTTGCTTTCGTGCCAGACTGACCAGAAATGCATATCGCCAGAACGGTCATCATGCCAGGCATCGCCGAATGACAAGAGGCCGGGCGATGGCGACGATGGCCACCAGTTGATCGATGGGTCGGCCGCTTTGGCGGCCTTTTCAATCGTGTGATTGAGGCGGTCATAGGCGGCCAGATAGCGGTCGCGGTTGGCTTTTGCTTCCGGAAACCAGCCTAACGCGCCGAGCAATTCATTGTCGCCGCACCACACGGCGATGCAGGCGTGATGCTGCAGGCGGTCTACCTGATAGATGACTTCCTGTTCGACTTCGGCGAGGAACTCATTGGTTGCGGGATAGAGATTGCAGGAGAACTGAAAGTCCTGCCAGACCATCAGGCCCAGTTCATCGCAGAGATCGTAGAACCAGTCTTGCTCATAATAGCCGCCGCCCCAGACGCGGATCATGTTCATGTTGGAATCGACAGCCGCCTGCAGCAGCTTGCGCGTGAGTTCCGGCGTAGCGCGGCTGGGTAGCGCATCGGCAGGAATCCAGTTGGCGCCTTTGCAGAAGATTTCCTTGCCGTTCACGCGGAAGCCAAAGCGCGCACCGACCTTGTCTTTCTGGTTGATCAGATCAATCTGGCGCAGGCCGATGCGCAGCGTTTCGATTTCGCCGCCATGGTCGATCTGCATGTCATAAAGATTCTGTTCGCCGGAACCGGCGGGCCACCAAAGCTTGGGCTTTGTGATTTTGAAAACAGCGTGGCCATCTGTTGTGGCCAGCGTTTGCCCGGCGAAGGTGATGACGGCATCGCCGCCGACTTCCACTTCAACCGACACACTGCCGCTCTTGCTGAAGGTCTGCGTCACGCGCGTTGCTGTCGAGAAGCCCGGCACCAGCCGCATGCGGCC
Organism: Aestuariivirga litoralis; assembly: GCF_015714715.1. Lineage (NCBI taxonomy): Bacteria > Pseudomonadati > Pseudomonadota > Alphaproteobacteria > Hyphomicrobiales > Aestuariivirgaceae > Aestuariivirga > Aestuariivirga litoralis. The sequence continues at coordinate 1,461,801 of NZ_WAHS01000001.1, forward strand.
ATAGGCACCAAAGGGCATGATGGCGAGGTTCCAATCCCAGCCATAATGGCAGGACGGTTTGCGCAGCATGTTGCCGTTCGGGATCGGTGAGTTCCAGTGAATGAAGGGCACGAAGTAAGGCTGCGCGTCCTGGCGCTTGTTGCCTTCGGTGATGTTGGATTGGAAGCAGATTTCGATGGTGTTGCGCCCGCGCTTCAGCGCCTTGGTGGCATCGACCTGATAGCGTTGGAAGCAATTGTCGGCTTTGAGCACCGACTTGTTGTTGATTTTGATCTCAGCCACCGTGTCGATATAATCGACATCCAGCACCCACTTGCCCTCGCCCGCCCATTCAAATTCGCGGCTGGCGATCCAGTCCTGCTCGGCCACCCAGCGCACGTCATATTCATTGCGGCCTTGATAGGGATCAGGGATCACGCCTGCGGCGATCAAAGATGAATGCACATCGCCGGGCACAGCATAAGCAGCCTTGTGCTTGCCATCGGCCGAGCGAATGGCCCACGCGCCGTGAAGGTTGATCTCTGCCGTCATATTATATGCCTTTACAGACGGTCGCCGCTCTTGACGTCAAACAGCGAAGATTGCTCCACCCGGAATTTCAGGCCGACTTTTTCGCCGGGCTTGTAATGTTGGCTGGATTCAACGCGGGCGGAAAGTTTCTGCGCGCCGAGTTCGAGCCAGACCAAGCTGTCGGAACCCATCGGCTCCACCAGTTCAACCGTGGCGGGGAAAGCGTCCTTACCCTTGGGGGCGCCGCGGATGATGTCGATATGTTCAGGCCGTGCGCCGAATTCCACATCTGACCCGGCCGGTGCTGCTGCGGCGAATTCGTAGTCACCCAAGCCCAGCTTGTTGCCTTCGAGCTCCAGCACCGGTGCCTTGGCGGTGCCGGCTACTTTGGCTTTCAGGAAATTCATCGATGGCGAGCCGATGAAGCCTGCCACATAGCGGTTCACTGGGCGGCTATAGATCCGCAGTGGCGTATCCAGCTGCTGAATGCTGCCGGATTTCATTACCGCAATGCGATCGGCCAGCGTCATCGCTTCGATCTGGTCATGGGTCACATAGATCATGGTGTTGCCCAGGCGCTGATGCAGGCGTTTGATTTCAACGCGCAGTTCGGCACGCAGCTTGGCGTCCAAGTTGGAGAGAGGCTCGTCGAACAGGAACACGTCCACGTCACGCACCAAGGCGCGGCCAATGGCGACGCGCTGGCGCTGGCCGCCGGAGAGCTGCATGGGCTTCCTGGCCAACAGTGGCTCGATCTGCAGAATTTCAGAGGCGCGCTTCACACGCTTTTCGATTTCATCCTTGGCCATGCCGGCCACGCGCAGACCGAAGGAGAGATTCCGCTCCACCGTCATTTGCGGATAAAGCGCATAAGACTGGAACACCATGCCGATGCCGCGTTGCGACGGCTCTTCCCAGGTGACGTTCTTGCCTTTGATGAAGATGCGGCCCTGTGTCGGCTCCAGCAACCCGGCAATGCAATTGAGCAAGGTGGATTTGCCGCAGCCCGAAGGACCGAGCAGCACCAGGAATTCGCCTTCCGGAATATCGAGGCTCAACTCCTTCAACACTTGCAGCGAGCCGTAGCTCTGCGCCAGGCTCTGGATCGAGACGCTGTTGGTCTTGGTGGTCTGTTGCGTGGCCGCCATCATTTATCCCTTCACTGCGCCAGCGGCGATGCCGCGCACAAAATACCGCCCTGAGAGGAAATAGATCAGCAGCGGCACTGCGCCCGTCAGCATGGTTGCTGCCATTTCCACATTGTATTCCTTCACGCCCATGGTCGAGGTGAAGATGTTGTTGAGCTTCACCGTCATCGGATAATTCTGCAGGCCAGCGAAGACCACGCCAAACAGAAAGTCATTCCAAATGCCAGTGACCTGCAAGATGACGGCGACCGTGAGCATCGGCACCGACATGGGCAGGAAGACCTGGAACAGAATGCGCCAGAACCCTGCCCCATCCACGCGCGCCGCCTTGAACAGTTCAACCGGCAGTGATGCGAAATAATTGCGGAACAGCAGTGTCAAGATCGGCAGGCCGAAGACCGTATGCACGAAGATGACAGCGTAGAGCGTTGAGTAGATCCCCATGTTTTTGGTGAGCAGCACCATGGGGAACAGCATTACCTGATAGGGCACGAATGAGCCGATGATCAGGATGGTGAAGAAGCCTTCCGAGAAACGGAATGGCCAATTGTTCAGCGCATAGCCGGTGGTGATGGCCACCGCGATCGAAACGATGACCGACGGCACTGTGATGATCACCGAGTTCATGAAATTCGGATGGATGCCCTTGCATTCAAGGCCGGTGCAGATTTCAAACCAGGCGCGGTACCACGGCGCGAACGTCGGATGCAGCGAGGGCACGAAGAGATTGCCCTGGGCAATTTCCTCAAGGTTCTTCGTCGAGGTGATCAGAACAATGTAGAGCGGCAAAAGGAAGTAGAGCGATGTAAGGATCAGGAAAGCGTAGACGACGAAACGCTCCCACTCGAACCAGCCATGCGGGCGTGGGCCTTGTGGCTCAATGTGCTGTGCCGTGCTCATCGTGTCTGCTTGCCTTTCACAAATTCCACATAGATCCAGGGAATGAGAATGACGGCCGAGGCCAGCAGCATCATGGTTGACGCGGCAAGGCCGCGGGCAAGGCCGCCCTGGAACAGATATTGATAGACATATTGGGCAGGCACCTTGGAAGAGGTGCCGGGGCCGCCGTCGGTCAGGGCCACAACAATGTCATAAACGCGCACGCAGCCCGACGCGACGATCACGAATGTTGTGATCATTACCGGGCGCATCATCGGCAGGACGATCTGCAAATAGGTGCGCCATTTCGGGATGCCATCCACACGCGCGGCCTTCCACACTTCTTCGTCCACGCCACGTAGGCCGGCGAGCATCAGGGCCATGACAAGACCCGTGCCCTGCCAGATACCAGCGATGACCACAGCGTAAATCGAGCGGTTCGGATCGGTGATCCAATCGAAGGTGAATGAGGTCCAGCCCATATTTCGCACGGATTTTTCCAGGCCGTATTCCGGGCTCATGATCCAGGCCCAAACGTGGCCGGTGACGATGAAAGACAGTGCGAAAGGATATAAATAGATGGTGCGGAACACACCTTCGGCGCGCACTTTTTGATCCATGAAGACGGCGATCAGGAAGCCGAGGATGAATTCAATTGTGGTGACCAGCACAAGATAGATCACGGCGTTGATGCAGGCTGTCCACCAGACGGAGTCCGCGAAGAGTTTTACACGGTAATTGTAGAGACCGACGAAATTGCGGAAAATCGGGAAAGACTGCGCGTCAGAGAATGAGAAAGCGATGGTCCAGAGCGAGCAGCCAATGAAGGCGAACATTGCGATGAACATCATCGGCACGGAAGCCAGCTTGGAACTGAAATTGCGATACGGAGCGTTCCACACGCCAGCCGCTAGAATAAAGCAGATCAGAAAAACGCTACCCCACTTCCAGATAAGGTCAACTGCATCGGCACTCATCCAGGCACCGCCTGTGTACCAAGATACAAAGCCAGCAATCACGCCGATGAGGAAAAGCCCGATGAGGCCGAGACGCTGCCGTTGGCCACCAAAAGGAATATCAGTCACGTAACTGACAAGCACCATCCCCAGCGAGAGCAGCACAGGCTGCAACGTACCGATTGCGGCGAACGGCCAGTCGAAGAGCAAAGCGAGCGCGCCCAATAGGGCAATGATCGCGGCTATGCCAGCGCGTACAGGAACGCTGAAGGCCGGCACGTGTGGCGGGCGCATCGCCTGGCCGGGTGCGGAAAGATCAAGGCTTGTCATTCAAGGTCTCGCATCAGATGGAAATTCACGCCGCCTCATCATGAAGGCAGCGTGAATGATAAAAGCCCCGGCATTTGACGGCCGGGGCTTCACGCATATTACATCTTCGGTGCGTTCTTGATGATCTCGGCGAACTTGGCCTGAACATCTTCCGGCTTCATTTCCGGCTTCGAGAAGAAGTCGGTCAGCAAGTCGCCGATCGCAGTGATCGATTCACCATCGAGCATCTGGCGGTTGGACGGCACGGGGTTCGGATTGTGATCGAGGATTTCGAGACCCTTCTTCATGCAATCATTGGCAGCCGCGAGATCCACGTCAGGACGGATCGGCAACGAGCCCTTCTTCAGGTTGAACGCAACCTGGGTCGTTGGGTTGACCAGCGTCGAGGCCATCTTGAGCTGTGCCTTTTCCAGATCAGCGTTCTTCGACTTCGGGAAGTAGAACACGTCACCACCGGTATCGAGAGCCGGAGCCAGGCCGAGGCCGGGCAGGCAATCGTAATCCTTGCCGGGTGTCATCTTGGCCACTTGGAATTCACCGCCGGCCCAGTCGCCCATGATATTGGCGGCAGCCTTGCCCTGGATCACGAGGGCTGCGGCTTCGTTCCACTGCTTGGTGATCGCCTTGGAGTCGACGATGGCGCGGACTTCACCGATCTTCTTGAACACGTCGGTGTAAACCGGGCCAGAAGCCAAAGCCACATCACGGTCCTTCATAACCTTGACGTAGTTGTCAGTGCCGGCAAAAGCGATAATCAGGTCGTTGACCAGCAGCGTGACAGCCCAGCCCTGAGCAAGCGCTAGCGGCTGAATGCCCTTTTCCTTGAGCTTGGGTGCTGCGGCCAGAAGGTCATTGATGTTCTTCGGCGGTTCGAGTCCCAGGTCAGTGAAGACCTTGCGGTTGGTCCACATCCACTGGGCGGAGTGCAGGTTCACCGGCACGCAATAGACTTTGCCATCGATGGTGCACGAAGCCAGCTGGCTCTTCGGACGCAGGATCTCAGCCCACTTTTCCTTGGCGGCCAAATCAGTCAGGTCAAGGAACAGGCCAGCACGGGCCATTTCATCGGCGTCATGGCCGGGGTTGAACTGCGTGGCACCCATCGGGTTGCCACCCAGAATACGCGACATCATGATGGGGCGGGCCACGTCGCCCGAACCGGAGATGGCACCGTCCACCCAATGATCACCCGAGGCATCAACGGCCTTGGCGAATTCGGCAACGGCGGCAGCTTCACCACCAGACGTCCACCAGTGGGTCACTTCAATGTCAGTCGCCTTGGCTGAGCCCATGGCAAACAGCGAAGCCGAGAGCGCCAAAGCGGCAGCAAATTTCTTCAATCCCATGACAGTTTCCTCCCTTGTCTTATATTGGGTGAACGGACGGTAACGCAGGATTTTTGATTTTGCAACGTTTCAAGAATAATTATTTTGAACTCCAAATTATTGCGCTGCACAATGGTTTTGTGCACTTTTTCTGGACTTGAAACGATTCAGGAAATCAGTAACGTGTCGCCGCATGTCCGAGAAGCCCGATAAACGCCCAACACTCAAGTCACTTGCCGAAATTACCGGCCTGGGCATTTCAACGGTCAGCCAGGCGCTGCGCAACAGCCCCGAAATATCGGCAGAGACAAGGAAGCGCGTGCAGCTTGCCGCGCAGCAGGCGGGTTACCGCCCCAATCGCGCCGGGGTGCGCCTGCGCACCGGAAAGAGCAACGTCATCACGCTGGTGCTCAACCCGCAGGATGGGAGTTCCAGCGAGTTCACCAACCAGGACAACAATTCAGGGTTCTTCGCCAACATTGTTTACGGCATTTCCGAAGCTCTGGCGGGGACGAGCTATCATTTGGTGGTGACGCCCTACTCGCTTTCCGACCCGATGGCACCGATCCGCTATATCGTTGAGACCAACTCAGCTGACGGCGTCATCATCTCGCGCACCGAGCCCAATGATCCGCGGGTGCGCTACATGGTGGAAAACAACATGCCCTTTGCCACGCATGGGCGCACGCAGATGGGCATCGAACACGCCTATTTTGATTTCGATAACGCGGCCTATGCCTATGAGGCAGTGAAACTTCTCAGCGCGAGTGGCCGCAAGCGCCTGGCACTATTTTGCCCGCCGCCGATGCTCACTTACTATCTTCACACGGTGCAGGGATTTGAGCGCGGCCTCGCAGAGACAGGTGCAACGGGCTATTCGATCGGGTCGGTCAGCAGCGATTCTGGCCTGGAAGGATTGCGCGCGGCAGGGTTTGAACTAGCGCACCGCCGCGATGCGCCAGATGGGATCATCTGCACGTCATCCAGCATGGTGATGCCGCTGATCATCGGCATGCGCGACGGCAATAAGGAGATCGGCCGAGATTTTGACCTGGTGGCCAAGCCGCTGAGCGCCCTCATTGCCCTCACCCAGCCCAAGGTCATCGGCATTGACGAGGATTTCCGGATGGCGGGGGGTGCGCTTGGCCGCATGGTGATGGCGCGTATTGCAGGAACCGAGCCAATTGTATTACAAATGCTCGACCAACCAAAAACACTGCGAGGAAACACGTGAAGAAACCCCTGACTGGCATCCTGCCCGTGGCCCCTACCGTTTTCAACGAAGATGGTTCGCTTGATGAGGCCGGCAACCGCCGCGTGATGGACCTTATGGTCGATCAGGGTTCAGATGCGATCTGCATCCTGGCCAATTTCTCTGAACAGTTTGTGATGACCGACGAAGAACGCCGCGTCACTACCGAGCTTTCGCTAAAGCAGGTGAATGGCCGCGTGCCGGTCATCGTCACCTGCTCGCATTTCTCCACCCACATCGCCAGCGCGCGCGCCAAGCATGCGGCCGATCATGGCGCCTCCATGCTGATGCTGATGCCGCCCTATCATGGTGCCGCCTTGCAAGCTGATGAAGGCGCAATGATCGAGCATTTCGCCGCCATCGCCAAGGCATCAGGCCTGCCGATCATGGTGCAGGATGCCCCGCTGTCGGGTGTGAAGCTTTCCGTACCTTTCCTGGTGCGCCTGGCGCAGGAAGTGCCGCTGGTTTCGTATTTCAAGATCGAGGTGGCTTTCGCCGCACAGAAGCTGCGCGACCTGATTGCTGCTGGCGGCAAATCGATCATCGGGCCTTTCGACGGCGAAGAAGGCATTACGTTGATGGCTGATCTGGATGCCGGCGCCACCGGCTCGATGAGCAGCGCCATGATTCCTGATCTGATCAAGCCGGTCATCACTGCGCATCATGGTGGCGACCGCAAGAAGGCCGGAGAGCTGTACAGGGCCATCCTGCCGCTGATCAATTACGAGAACCGGCAATGCGGGTTGCGCTCCGCCAAGGCCGTGATGAAGGAAGGTGGCGTGATCAAGTCTGATCATGTGCGCCATCCGCTTCGCCCCTTGCATCCTGAAACGAGGAAGGGTTTGCTGGAACTGGCGCGCGAGGCAAATCCGCTGGCGTTGCGCTGGGGCAAGTAATCCATGCGCATTCTGATTACCGGTGCGGCCGGCATGATCGGCCGCAAGCTGGTCACTCGGCTGCTGAAAGACGGCAAGCTGCGCGGACAGGCGATCAAAGCCATTGAACTCGTGGACGTGGTGGCGGCGGAATGGCCGCATTCCACCATCACGCTCAATGCACATGTGGGCGATCTGGCCGAGCCTGATTTCGTCGAAAAGCTGGTGGCCACCAAGCCTGACGCGATCTTCCATCTGGCTGGCATCGTGTCGGGCGAGGCAGAGGCCAATTTCGAACTGGGCTACCGCGTCAACATGGATGGCGGGCGCCTGTTGTTTGAAGGCCTGCGCAAAGCCAAGCAAACCCCGCGGGTGGTGTTCACCTCGTCGATTGCGGTGTTCGGTGCGCCCTTCCCGGCGGTGATCCCGGATGATTTCCATCTTACGCCGCTCACTTCCTACGGCGCGCAGAAGGCGATGGAAGAATTGCTGCTGGCGGATTATACCCGCAAAGGTTTCTTCGACGGGATTGGCATCCGCCTGCCCACCATCTGCGTGCGCCCCGGCAAGCCCAACAAGGCGGCATCTGGATTTTTCTCCAACATCATCCGCGAGCCGCTGGTGGGCGTCGAAGCGGTGCTGCCGGTGCCGCGCGATGTGGTGCATACCCATGCCAGCCCCAGCTCCGCTATCGGCTTCCTCATTCACGCAGCAGAGATTGACGGCAAGCTGGTTGGCCCGCGGCGCAACCTGACCATGCCCGGCGTTGGCGTGAGCGTGCAGGAGCAGATCGATTCTCTGAGGCGCATCGCCGGCGACAAGGTGGTGGCGCTGATCAAGGAAGTGCCCGATCAAACCATCGGCACCATCGTTTCCGGCTGGCCGACGCGGTTCGAAGCCAAACGCTCGCGCGATCTTGGCTTCGTGGCTGAGAAGAATTTCGACGAAATCATCCAGGCGCATATCAATGCGGAGCTGGGCGGGAAGTTGAGCGCCTAGGAAGAGCCCAAACAAAAAGGGCGCCCCTTGCGGCGCGCCCTTCTCGAAATCAATTGAGCAGAAACTTAGCTCTGGGCGCCCATCTTGCTCTTGATGAAACCGACGATGAGCGTCAGGACGATGCCGCCAACAGCGCTACCAAGAGCGTTGCTGAGCAGCGGGCCGAGCTGCGATTCAATCATTGGCAGAACCAAGGGGAGCAGCGCACCGCCACCCAAGCCACCCACGCCGCCGGCAACGGTGTTGCCAATCGGACCAAGGCTCGTGTTCTTGGCAGCAGCACCCGCAGCGTTACCACCAACAGCACCTGCGATCACCTGGGTGATCAGTGAAGTGAAATCCATTTTAGTTGCCTCCCTCAAATGGCGCAACATGCGCCCGGCGGTTGGCTTGTAGCACTTCAGCGTGCAATCACCAAGTGGGTGCACGCCGGGTGTGGAGATCAGTAGGCGTTTTCGCTCCTGAGCAAAGCAAACGGCGTCTTGAACAGGATGTAGAAATCCAGGCCCAGCGACCAGCGGTCAATATACTCAAGATCGTGCTTTACGCGCTGGGCGATCTTCTCAACCGTATCGGTCTCACCGCGCCAACCATTGATCTGGGCCCAGCCGGTAATGCCGGGGCGCACTTTGTGGCGAGCGAAATAGCCATCCACCACCTGGTCATAGAGGCCACCTGCCGCCTTGGCCTGAGTAGCATGCGGGCGCGGGCCCACCAGTGCCAGTTGGCCCTTCAACACGTTGAACAGTTGTGGCAGCTCATCCAATGATGTCTTGCGGATGATGCGACCCACTGAGGTGACGCGCGGATCACCCTTGGTGACCAGCTTGGCCGCATTGGCATCGCCCTGATCGACATACATTGAGCGGAACTTGTAAACTTCGATCAGCTCATTGTTGAAGCCATAGCGCTTCTGCTTGAAGATCGCTGGGCCCTTGCTTTCGATCCGCACCGCCAGTGCCACGCAGCCCATGACAGGTGAAAGACAGATGATCGCGCACAGTGCAATGAGGCGGTCAATCTGGTTTTTCAGGAACTCGTTCCAATGGCTGAGCGGGCGGTCGAACACAGCCAGCAATGGCAATTCACCCAGATAATCATAGGCGCGCGGGCTGAGCTTCAATTGCGCCGACTGGCCGGAGACTCGGATATCCACCGGCAATTCCCAGATGCTTTTGAGGATCTGCATCAGGCGCAATTCAGCCGAAATCGGGATGGCCACGATGATGAGATCCACCGGATTGTCGCGGTGAAAGGCGGCGAGATCGGCAATCTTGCCGAGCTTCTTGTATTTGCGCACTGAGGCTGGGCTGCGCTTATCCGTGCGGTCATCGAACAGGCCGACAATATCGAATTCCAGGCTCTTTGAACGTTCGAGTGTGTTGATGGCATCTTCAGCCGCCTTGCCGCCGCCCACAATGGCGATGCGGCGTGCCAGCTTGCCGCCACCGCTGGCACCCTTGAACAGGCCCAGGAAGAACAGACGCGAAGCCAGCACATAGGCAAAGCAGCCCGCGCACCACAGCGGCAGCCAGGGCCGGATGAAGGCCACATCGGCAAAGCGCACGGCGCAGGCGACGATCAATGTTGAGACCGCAATGACCAGGAAGGTCTTGATGATCGACATTGTCGGTTTGGTCAGGCTGGTGGGCTCATAGAGCTTGAAGCTGCGCACGCACAGCGTAGCGATGAAAATCGCAGCGAGCGACTGGAAGCCGACAATGACGGGGGCTTGCGGATTATTGGATTGAACCAGCAGCGTGCTGAGAATGAAGTTGAACGGAATGAGCACCAAGAGGTCGAGACCCTTCAAGAGGCGCATCGCCACTTCACGGTCCAGGTAACGCTTCCTCATTCCATACCCCACGGATTTGAATCAAATTTTCCGATTTATGGGGCGAAGATGGAGTCTGGAGTCTTAATTGCAGCGTGAACGGCCCGCCGGCGCGGGCGAATCCGGCAGGCTTGCTTAATGAAGGCTGAAGATCGCGAGGAGTTACAAGCTGCTCGTATTGAACGTGTTGCAATCATCCAGCGACTTGGCCGCCATGCCTTGCTTGAACCATTTTACGCGCTGCGCAGAAGTGCCGTGAGTAAAGCTGTCGGGCACTGCATAGCCCTGATTGGCTTTCTGCAAATGGTCATCACCAATCTGGCTGGCGGCGTTCAAGGCTTCCTCGACGTCACCGCTTTCCAGAATATGCGACTCAGCATCGGCCTCTGAAGCCCAAATGCCCGCATAGCAATCCGCCTGCAGCTCAAGCTTCACAGACAAATGGTTCGCGTCAGTCTGTGAGGAGCGCTGTTGGGCCTGTTCCACCTTGTCGGAAATGCCGAGCAGGTTCTGCACATGGTGGCCCACTTCATGCGCCACCACATATGCCTGGGCAAAATCGCCCGGTGCGCCCAGCTTGTCCTTCATCTCCTGATAAAAGGCGAGATCGATGTAAACTTTTTGATCGGCCGGGCAATAGAACGGCCCCATGGATGATTGCGCCGTGCCGCAGCCCGACTGGGTAAAGTTGCTGAAAATCTTTAGCGTGGGGGCTTTGTATTGCTGGCCCATCTGCGAGAAAATCTTGGACCACACGTCTTCGGTGGACGCCAGAACCTTGGATACGAAAACCTTGCCCGGATCGCCGCCCGCAGCCTGGCCCGAAGCCGTGCCGCCCTTGGCGATGCCGGCATCATCTGGCTGGGTTTGAAGGGTGGTCGTCTGGTCCGGCAGCGAGATGCCGCCGCCGCCGCCATTCACGAAGTTGATCAAGTCAACGCCGGTGAAAATCTTGATGCCGAAATAGAGCACGGCCAGAATGATAATGCCGCGGAAACCGATGGTCCGGAACAGCAAGGGCAGCAACATGCCGATGACACCGCCGCCCATTCCGCCGCCACCACCGCCCATGCCCGATGAGCCGCCGCCCGGAAAGCCAAAGCCGCCGCCTTCGCCGCGGGCATCTTCCACATTTGAACTTTCGCGCTGGTTATCGAGACGCATGAGCCTATTCCTTTGTTGCGCTTGAATTTGGCGTTGAAGCAGCCGAATTGCAAGGCAGTTGTGCAATCAATTGTACAGCAGCTATGACAGAAAAATCATGACCGACACGCTCACCATCGCCCTGGCCCAACTCAACCCGACCGTGGGTTCAGTTTCCGCCAATCTTGCCAAAGCGAAAGCCACGGTTGAGGCGCTAGGCACTGTCGATTTGGTGTTGTTTCCGGAGCTCTATATTTCGGGCTATCCGCCGGAAGACCTGGTGTTGCGGCCCTCGTTCATTGCGGCTTGCAAAGAGGCTGTCGAGGAATTGGCCGCGGCATTTCCAAACGGCCCCGCAATGTTGATGACCTTGCCATGGCGCGAGGGCGACAAGCTGCACAATGCCGTGGCCTATCTGAACGGCGGCAAGATCGAGACGCTGCGTTTCAAATTCGATCTGCCGAATTATGGCGTGTTCGATGAGAAGCGCGTGTTCCAGCCGGGCCCTGCGCCGGGGCCCATCAACATCAGGGGCGTGCGTATCGGCGTGCCGATCTGCGAAGACATATGGACGAGCGAGACTTGCGAAACACTGGCCGAAACGGGCGCTGAAATTCTGCTCTCACCCAATGGCTCGCCGTTTGAGCGCAACAAGGATGATGTGCGCCTGAACCTCAGTGTGGCGCGCGTGACGGAAACCGGCCTGCCCCTGGTCTATCTCAACCAAGTCGGCGGGCAGGATGAGTTGGTATTTGACGGCGCGTCTTTCGTGCTGAATGGCGATCGCTCGCTCGCACTGCAGATGCCGATGTTTGAAGAAGCGGTGGCGATCACCCATTGGCACCGCTCGACCCACGGTTGGTCGATGAAGAAGGGTGAGATCACCCGCCTGCCTGAACTCGAAGAAGAGACATGGAAAGCCTGCGTGTTGGGCTTGCGCGATTACGTCAATAAGAACCGCTTTCCCGGCGTGGTGCTGGGCCTTTCTGGCGGCATCGACTCTGCGGTGGTTGCCGCGATGGCGGTCGATGCGCTGGGCAAGGACCGCGTGCATTGCGTGATGCTGCCTTATGCTTACACGAGCAAGGACAGCTTGGTCGATGCAGAGCAATGCGCCAAGCTGCTGGGCGTGCGCTATGACGTGGTGCCGATCAAGGAGCCGGTGGAAGGTTTTCTCTCCACGCTGCAACCGGTCTTCGCCGGCAAGAAGGCCGATGTTGCCGAAGAGAATATCCAGTCGCGCGCGCGCGGTGTGATCCTGATGGCGATTTCCAACAAGTTCGGTGCGATGGTACTGACCACCGGCAACAAGAGCGAAATGAGTGTCGGCTACGCCACGCTTTATGGTGACATGAATGGCGGCTTTAACCCGATCAAGGATATCTACAAGATCGAGGTGTATCGCCTGGCCGCGTGGCGCAACACGCAAGGCTTCGTGATTCCGGAACGCATCATCACCAAGGCCCCCACGGCGGAATTGCGAGAGAACCAGAAAGATCAGGATTCGCTGCCGCCTTACGAGGTGCTGGATGATATTCTACAGGGCCTTGTGGAGAAGGAGCAGCCCATCGCCGAAATCGTATCGCGCGGGCATGATCTGGCTCTGGTGAAGCGCATCCAGCATCTGCTCTATGTGGCCGAATATAAGCGGCGGCAATCAGCGCCAGGTGTGAAGATCACCCGCAAGAATTTCGGGCGCGATCGCCGGTACCCGATTACCAATGGATTCAGGGACGTTTAGTCCAACAAACCCCTGCCCTTCATGATCATGGTTGCTGCCTTGGCGACGCGGTCTTCGCGCGTCTTGGATTGCTTTGCGCTTGAGAAATGGATCAGATAAGCGCGCTGCCTTCCAGGCGTGAGCGCTTCGAAGGCCTTTCTCAGCGCGGGCTTTTTATTCATCGCCGCCTTGAATTCCGCCGGCATGTTGAATTCGACGGTGCGCTTCATCTCGACCTTGGCGCCGGATTTTTCGATTTCTATGGCGTCCTGAATGTAGGCGTTCAGCGCGCGTTCCAGCTGCGCCACTTCACCCATATTGGTGAAGCGGATTTGGCGGGCGGATTGCACGTTTTCCGTCTGCTGGATGAGGATGCCGTTTGGGTCCTTCATCAGCGCTCCTTTGAAGAACAGCAACGCGAAATATTCCTTGAAGCCATGGATGAGGACCACGTTGCGGCCCTCCAGCGTGTAACAGGGCTGGCCCCATTTCAGCACTTCATTGAGTCCGCTGGCGAGGCACAGCTTCTGCAAACGCGCGAGTTCAGCGCTCCACTTCTTGTCACCCGCAATACGGGCATCGACTTTCGGATCCATGACGATAGTGCTTAGTAGCCCGCCAGCCTTGCCAGGATCATCAACAAGCCGACCACGCCCACACCCCAGCAGAGGGTGCGCACATATTTGATGCCCATTATGTACATCGGCAGATAGATGATGCGCGCGATGATCCAGATGGTGGCGCCCAGGCCACCGGTATGCTGGGTGGCGATCAGCGCCAGATCCAGCGCCACGAAGGGCACGAGGTTTTCGATGTAATTGGCCAAAGCACGATCAGCGCGGCCGAAGGCGAGACCTTTTGGCGTTGGCGCCTTGTCGCGCGGGGTGAACAGAAAATCATCACCAAATTCGGCACGTGCAGTGAAGGCCTGGGTCAGCACATGCGCCAGCCACAGGACCACGGCGATTTCCAGACAGAGCAATTCAGACATGTTTCATCCCTCACTTTTCCTGTGAGGTCACTCTACACTGAATTGGCCCCTCAGCAATATTGCTCTACGCCCGCCTGCTGGCTCTCATTGTAGCGATGGCCATGCGACCAGCCGGCGGGCAGCAGGCGGTTGATTTCGCCCATGTCTTCAGCGGTCAATTTGATTGACGAGGCCGCAGCATTGCGGGCCAGATGGGCGGAGGTGCGGGTGCCGGGGATCGGGATGATATGTGGCGCACGGGCCAGAACCCAAGCCAGGGCCAGCGCCTCGGTGGTCCAGCCCCGGCTGTTGGCGAAGCGGCGGAAGGCTTCAATGCGCGTTGCGTTGCGCGGCCAGTTGTCATCCGACAGGCGCGGCATTTGCAGGCGCCAATCACTGGCGGGCAGTGCCTTGGGATCGAACACCGCATCTGCCAGCGTGCCGCGCGCCAAGGGTGAGAAAGCCACCAAGGCGGTGCCGTGACGCGCGCAAGCCTCGATCATGCCGAGTTCCGGCTGCCTGGCCCAGAGCGAATATTCATTCTGCACGGCGCGCACATGATGCAGTTTTGATGCGCGTTCCAGGGAGGCCGGCGAGATTTCGGAAAAGCCCATGCCGCCGATCTTGCCTTCCTTGATGAAGGTCTGCAGCGTGCCCGCCACATCTTCAATCGGCACGGCCTGCTCGCGGCGGTGGATGTAATAGAGATCGACATGATCTACGCCGAGGCGTTTCAGTGAGCCTTCGATGCAATCGCGCAGGAATTTGTCATTGTTGATGATGGCGCGCGGATTGGTCTGGATGCCGCCCTTGGTGGCGATGGAAAATTGCTTGCGCGCCGCCGGATTCTTCTTGAGATAGGCCCCGAGCACTTCTTCAGATGTGTGCGGGCCATAGATCAGCGCGGTGTCGATATGGGTGACGCCCAGTTCCAGCGCCTTGTCCAATGCCTTGTGGCTTTCCTCGACATTGGTGGGACCGAAAATGCCGCCGAAGCTCATGGCGCCAAAGCCTACTTCGCCGACCATCGGCCCGCCCTTGCCCAACATTCTCTGTTTCATGTGATGATTTTCCTTTGGAAATCCTCTTAGCAGCCAGGGTGCGCCCATGCCAATTTTTGATGGCATTCTTGACGCATGGACATTCCGCCGCTAGCGCATGGCCATGGCTCCCATCGTCCGCTTCGCGCCCTCCCCCACCGGCCGCATCCATATCGGCAATGCCCGCGCGGCCTTGCTCAACTGGCTTTTTGCGCTGAAACATGGCGGGCAATTCATCCTGCGCTATGACGACACCGATGTGGCGCGTTCCACCCAGGAATTCGCTGATGGCATCGCTACCGATGTGGCCTGGCTGGGGATCAAGCCGTCACGGGTTGAATGGCAGAGCAAGCGCTTCGGCCGCTACGACGAAGTGGCTGCTGATCTGAAGGCGCGTGGCTTTCTTTATGCCTGCTATGAAACCGCCGACGAGCTGGACCGCCGCCGCAAGCGCCAGCAGGCGCGCGGCCTGCCGCCCGTCTATGACCGCGCAAGCCTGAAGCTCACGCCTGATGAAATTGTCTCTTTCGAAAAAGAGGGCCGCAAGCCGCATTGGCGTTTCAAGCTGGCGCAGAAGCCCGTCGAATGGAATGACCTGATCCGGGGGCCGGTGCATATCGACACGGCCACGCTGTCTGATCCCGTGCTGATCCGCGAGGACGGCACCTATCTCTACACATTGCCGTCCGTGATCGACGATATTGATTTTGCCGTCACGCATGTCATTCGTGGCGAAGACCATGTGGTGAATACCGCCGCGCAAATTGAAATCTCCCGCGCCATCAATGGTACGATACCGGAATATGCTCATTACAGCTTGCTGAATGGCGCTGATGGCAAGGGGCTTTCCAAGCGGCTAGGCTCACTTTCGATCCAGTCGTTCCGTGATGAGGGTCTGGAGGCGATGGCCGTGGTCAGCCATGCCGCGCTGCTGGGCACGTCTGATAATATTCATCCGTGCGCAGATTATAAGGAGCTTGTGGATAACTTTGACCTGTCGAAACTCTCGCGTGCCCCGGCGCGTTTTGACGAGGCCGAACTCAAGGTCCTGAACGCCAAGCTGCTGCACATGTTGCCCTGGGATGCGGTGAAAGACCGCCTGCCCTTCGGTTCCGAACCCTTCTGGCTGGCGGTGCGCGGCAATATTGAAAAGCTTTCCGATGCCAAAGCCTGGCATGACGTGATCACGCAGGACATCAAGGTTTTGGTCGCCGATGAGGAGAAGGATTTCATTGCGACTGCGCGCGGATCACTGCCGCCCGAACCTTGGGATGCGGGCACCTGGAAGGCCTGGACAGAGATTGTAAAAAGCGACACGGGCCGCAAGGGAAAAGCACTTTTCATGCCGCTGCGCCTGGCGCTCACCGGACTCGACCATGGGCCAGAACTGGCAGCCTTGTTGCCGTTGATCGGCCGCGAAAAGGCGCTTGCCCGGCTCACCTGACAGGCGCAACATCGGGGCATGATCTTGATTGGCCAATATGACTCTCCCTTCGTGCGCCGCGTGGCGGTGACGCTGCATCATTATCACATGCCCTTTGAGCGCAAGCCGCTGTCAGTCTTTGGCGACAAGAAGGAAGTGCAGGCGATCAACCCGCTGCTGCGCGTGCCCATCCTCATTCTGGAAGATGGCGAAGTGCTGGTCGATTCCGGCTGCATTATTGATTATCTGAATGAGCGCGCTGGCCCTGCCCGGTCGATGACGCCGGCACATGGGTCAGACCGGCGGCGCGTGCTGCAGGCTTGTGCCATTTCCACCGGCATTTCCGACAAGACGGTGGCGTTGTATTTCGAGCGGCATTTCCATGAGGAAGCCCAAGTCAGCGCCAATCTGGACAAGCGCCTGTCATCGCAGATCAAGACGGCTTTGGATGCGCTTGAACATCAATGCGGCACGCCTTGGTTTTTTGATAACAGCATGACACAGGCTGATGTGACCATCGGCTGCATGATCAGCCATGTGAAATTGCGCCTGCCGGAATTCTTCCCCGCCGACAAGTATCCCAAGCTGCACGCCCTTTCGCGCCATTGCGAAATGCGCGAGGAGTTTGATGCGGCGCGCATCGGCAGCAACGAGACAGTGCCGAAGAAACTATAAAGTCGCCTCCAGCGCCGGGATCACGTCATAGGCGCCGTCCGGCAGCACGCTCACATCTTTCAGGAAAAGCTTTTCGCGCACGGCCTGCAGCGAAGGATCGGCGAAAGCTGCCTGTAATCCTGCTCTCAATTTACCCACATCTCCCGCACGGGTGACATAGGGCAAGGCCGGTACTTGCGGCGAGCGGGCAATCTCCACCAGCCCTTCCAGCAGGTCAGGCCGGTAGCGCCTTGCCATCGCCACGCAAACGGCATCGGTGGCGCAGACATCGGCTTCACCCTTTTGAACCGCAGCAAGTGAAGCGACATGCGCGCCTGACATCAGCGGCGGAGCGAAGAAGGTTTTCCAGTCACCGCCCGGCGCAAAGGCGAGCCGTAACGCCAGCATGCCCGACATCGAATCCATGCTGTTGATCGCTGGCCTTGCCCCGCGCAACGCCATCAATTCCACCTTTTCGCGCGCGAAGATGAAGCTTGAATAGGAGCCCGGCCCGCAACCCGGCGCGCCATAAGTGGGCGTGGCGACGTAGTTCAGAACGCCGTTGAATTCGTGAGTGAAGGGATAGCCGCAAGTTTGGCTGAAGAACAAATGTGGATCGCACCAGCTGTCGCTGAATGCACCGCCACGTTGCAATTCACTTGAGGTGCCCAGATGGCGAGCAAGGCCGGTCCAAAATTCGTTTGTTGCATCACGAACTTCCGGCCAGTCATACATCGGGAGGGAGTTGAGCGGAGATGCGACAATCATTTAACAGTGGGTCTCTTGTGGAAACAGGCCCGCACCATATAGATATCGCACAAGACACCAAATGCCAAAATTCGACTCCACATTTTTTGCCCGCCTTGAATGGCCCACGATTGGCCTGATCGCGCTGACCTATGTGGTCATAGGGTCGCTGGTCTGGTTTCACGCCTCGCTACCCTGGTGGGTGATCTTGCCGCTGGGGGCCTATGCCGCCTGCTTGCATTCCTCGCTGCAGCATGAAGTGCTGCACGGCCACCCCACCCGCTCGCGCTACATCAATGAAGCCCTCATCTTCATCTCGCCGCAGCTCTGGTTGCCCTATGGCCGCTACCGCGACCTGCATCTGGCGCATCACAATGACATGAACCTGACTTGCCCGGTGCGCGATCCGGAATCCTATTATGTGCTGCCCGACAATTGGGATCATGTGGCGGGATGGAAGAAATCGCTCTACCGATTCAACAATACTTTATTTGGCCGCATGCTGATCGGTCCGCTGGTCAGCATCATCCAGTTCTGGTCGCAGGAATTCATGGAGATGGGCAAGGGCCGTGTCGATGGCAGCGGCTGCTGGTTCAAATTTGCGATTTCAACCGCGCTCGTGCTGGCCTTCGTCCATTGGTGCGGCATGCCCATCTGGCAATATATCCTGCTCATCGCCTATCCTTCGATTTCGCTGGCGCTGGTGCGCTCCTATTGCGAGCATCAGGCGGCGGAGGATGTGGGCCACCGCACAATCATTGTGGAAGCTTCGCCCTTCTGGGCGCTGCTGTTCCTCAACAATAATCTGCATATCGCGCATCACGAGCGGCCCAGCACCGCATGGTACAAGCTGCCGGAATTCTATGCGGCGGAAAAGCAGCGCATCCTTCAGCGCAATGGCCATTATCTGAAGATGGGCTATGGCGCGATTTTCCGGGCCTATCTTTTCACGGCCAAGGAAGAAGTGGCGCATCCCAATTTGAGCTGGCTGAAGCCCAAGTGACGCCTGACTTCAGCGTTATCATCCCCACGCGCAACCGCGAGCATTTTTTGCAGGAAGCCGTGGCCAGCGTGTTGGCGCAGGAGAAGGCAAGCCTTGAGCTGCTGGTGGTGAATGACGGTGATCCGCTGACCACCAGCTTCAGCGATCCGCGCGTCGGCGTGCTCGATAATCACAAGCGCACCGCTGTACCGGCCCGCAATCTTGGCGTCGAAAACGCGCGCGGCAAATACATTGCGTTTCTGGATGATGATGACTGGTGGATTGACCGGCAGCATCTCGCCAAGGCGTTCAACGCTTTCACCGCGCACCGCGAATTTTATTTTGCCGATGGCACGATGATGTTTCCGGATGGAACGCAAAAGCCCTTCAACCGCAGCGCCAATGCTGCGTCGCTGGAAAAGGACAATACGATCCTGATTTCTGCCGTCTGCTATGTGAAAAGCATGCACGGCACGTTGGGCCGCTTTGATGAATCCATTCCCTTCTATTGGGATTGGGATTGGTATCTCCGGGTGGCGCGCGGCGGCTACCGCTTCTTTCACCAGCGCGATCCCGCAGTGGCCATCCGCGTGCATGAAGGCAACATGTCATCGCAGAACGAGATACCACGCCGCGCCAATTTATCGGCGCTGGAAGCCAAACATCACCTCGCCCCCATCCCCCTCAAGAGCCATGTGGACTTTGTGTAAAGGCCCGGTTTGAGGGGCTTTTTGGCCTCCGAATCAGAGTTCGGCGCAGTTTTCAAGGGTTTTTTGCACTGCAAGACGATAAAACAGCGTAAAATAAGGGTTTTCAGCATGTACTTCGCGAGCTATTTTGACCCTCGACTTGATTCGCCAACCGAAGGAGAAAACCATGGCTGATGAAAAGATTGTGACCGTTGCGTTGTCGAAGATCGCTGCCGATCTTGCCGAGAAGCATGAAATGTCGAAGAAGGCCAGCGCGGCATTCCTCGCTGATTTCATCGACCTGACTGTCAAGAACCTGAAGAAGGGCGCCAAGGTTCGCGTCACTGGCCTCGGCATTTTCCAGGTTAAGAAGCGTCCGGCCCGCCTCGGCCGCAACCCGCTCACGGGTGAGCAGATCAAGATCAAGGCTTCCAAGAAGCTGGCCTTCCGCGCCGCCAAGGAAGTCAAGGAATCGATCTAATCTTTTCGGGATTGGTTTGACGAAAGCCCCGCCCTTGCGCGGGGCTTTTATTTTGCGTGTAGTGCTCTTTCAAAAAGGGTGAGGGCGCCGGCATGACCATTGAAGATGTATTGCGAGAGAAGTTCGAAGAGGCGAACAGGCATTTTGTCACGCGGGACATGAAGCTGGTGGACTTGTTTTGGGCTGGCGGGAGCTTCTGCCTTTATGGTTCGGAGGCCGATGAAGCCGATGAGACCCGGGAAGAACTGCACCGGCACGTGGCTGCAATGTTCGCCAAGCCCTATATCGTGAGTTTTCGCTTCGGGAAGATCAGCGCCGACCAGCATGGTGACATGGCCTGGGCCAATGCGCAGGCGGTGCTGGAGGTCACCTATCCGGACCGCAAGGTTGAGACGCCATACCGGCTTTTTGCCTTGTTTCAGCAGATCGGTGGCGTTTGGCACTGGCGGGTGTTCAGCGGTTCTGAGCCCGCGGCACCGCCCGCCTAGCGGCGGCGGCGCTGCGCCACCGCCATCAGCGACACACCAACAGGCAAGGGAATGCGCGTGGCAAAGCCTGCTTCTGCGCCGAAGACAAGCTTCAGCATGAAATTGGTGAAGCGGCCCGGCATGGCATCATCAGCTGATTCAGCCAGGCCCAATTGCTTGCGCGCCAGCCTGAGGCCGGCAATCAGAGGGAACAGCAGGGAATTGAAATAGGATACGTTGACTGGCTCCAACCCCGCCTTGCGCAGGGCCTCATTGAGCGAGGTCTTGGTGTAGCGACGGAAGTGATGATGGGTTTCATCATGCTTGCTCCACAGCCATGGAAGCGCCGGCACCGTCATGATCAGGCGACCGCCCGGCGCCAGTCTTTCACCCAGAGAATGCAGGCTTTCGACATCCTGCTCGACATGCTCGATCACATCGAATGCGGTAACCACGTCAAACGATCCGGCACGGTAGGGAATCTGATCGGGCAGCATGCCAGACTTCACATTGATGGGCATTTTGGCCTGCGCGATGCTGCGGGCCTCGGCATCCAGCTCAAAAGCCTCCAGCTGGCCAAAGCGCGATAGCATGGCGAGGTTGCCACCCGTGCCACAGCCTGCCTCCAGCACGCGAAGGTTTTTCTTGCGTGGCGCAAACCGGTTGATGGCTGAAGCGATGATCTTGCGCCTGGCCACAAACCACCAATGCTGGCCTTCAAGCTGATCAAGGCGCTGATAGACACTGCGATCCATTATCGTTGCTCCATTTTGGGGGTGGCGGGCTCTAGCCCTAAGCTCTCGCGCACGAGATAGAGGGGGCGGTTGCGCACTTCATTGTAAATGCGGCCGACATATTCACCGAGGATTCCGGTGGCGATGATGTTGATCGAACCCAGGATGAGCACAGTCACCATCAAGCTGGCGTAACCCGGCACGGGGTTGCCATAGAGCGCGGTGCGCAGCACCAGCCACAGGGCATAAAAAATCGAAAACAGGCCGAGCGCTACGCCAAAATAGGTCCAGATGCGCAATGGCATTGTCGATGACGCAGTGAGGCCATCGAGTGCAAAATTCCACAATTTCCAATAGCGCCACTTGGTGGTGCCGGCGGCGCGCGCTTCGCGGCTGTAATCAATGCCGGTCTGCTTGAAGCCCACCCAGGCAAACAGCCCTTTCATGAAGCGGGTCTTCTCGGGCAAGGCCTGCAAGGCGGAGACAACCCTGCGGTCCATCAGGCGGTAATCGCCCACATTGTCAGGGATGCGCACATCGGCGATCCAGTTGTGGATGCGGTAAAACCAGTTTGCCGACAGGCGCTTTTGCGTATCATCCACATCGCGCGAGATGCGGCGGGCATAGACCACGTCAAAACCCTCGCGCCATTTGGCGACCATTTCGGGGATCAGTTCCGGCGGGTCCTGCAGATCGGCATCGATGGGAATGACGGCGCGGCCACGGGCATAATCGAGACCGGCGGACAGTGAGATATCCTTGCCGAAATTGCGCGAAAGACTCAAAACCTTGATGCGCGCATCTTTGGCGTGCTGCTGCTCAAGCGCAGGCAGAGTGCGGTCTGACGAACCATCATCGAT
Organism: Aestuariivirga litoralis; assembly: GCF_015714715.1. Classification (NCBI taxonomy): domain Bacteria; kingdom Pseudomonadati; phylum Pseudomonadota; class Alphaproteobacteria; order Hyphomicrobiales; family Aestuariivirgaceae; genus Aestuariivirga; species Aestuariivirga litoralis. The sequence goes on from NZ_WAHS01000001.1 coordinate 1,483,819, forward strand.
GCAGACAACTTCATAGTCTTCGGTGACTTTGCGCAGAATGGGGATCAGCCGGGCGAAAAAGCCTTCAACGCCCTCTTCCTCATTGAACATGGGCACAATGAGCGACAACAAGGGCGCTGGTCGATCGGTGGCGCGGCGGCGCGGCACTATGGGAACTGATTTACGCATGCAAACAGGCCCGTTCTAAGCGCCCGGCAGTTAATTTTCCGTGCGGCGCGAGCGGCTTGGCGGCGCTTCCATGGTTAACAAATGGTGGTGAAAGCTTCTCACCGGAACTGGCAATTGCCGCCCGTGCCGCCAGCGGCTATGGCTGGACAAAAGAGGGTGTTTTTCAATGAAAACTTCAACGCGTGTGGTGGTTATCGGTGGTGGCGTGGTGGGCTGTTCAGTGCTCTATCACCTCACCAAGGCAGGCTGGAAAGATGTGGTGCTCATCGAGCGCGATATCCTCACCTCCGGTTCCACCTGGCACGCGGCTGGCGGTTTTCATACGCTGAATGGCGATCCGAATGTGGCCAAGTTGCAGGGCTATACGATCGGACTCTATGACGAGCTGGAAAAAATCTCCGGCCAGGCCTGCGGCCTGCACCGTTCCGGCGGTTTGATCCTCGCAGATACCCCGGCCCGCATGGAATGGCTGAAAATGGCCCATGCCCGTGCGCGCTATCTGGGCCTCGAAACCGAAATCCTTTCCATGGCGGAAGCTAAAAAGTTGAACCCGCTTCTGGAAGAAAAGTATTTCGTCGGCGCCATGCTGGACGCGGCCGACGGCAACCTCGATCCGGAAGGCACGACCCACGCTTACGCCAAGTCAGCCCGCATTGGCGGCGCTGAAATCTATCAGGGCACCAGGGTCACGGCGATCACCCCGCGCAAGGATGGCTCCTGGGATGTGAAGACCGACAAGGGCGACATCCATACTGAATATGTGATCAATTGCGGTGGCCTGTGGGCCCGCGAAATCGGCCGCATGGTGGGTATTGAGCTCCCGGTTCTCGCCATGGAACACATGTATCTCGTCACTGACGAGATGAAGGAAGTGGTCGATTTCAACGCGGCTAAGGGCCACGAGCTGCCGCATATCATCGACTTCAAATCGGAAGTCTATATGCGCCAGGAACGTTCGGGCCTGGTGCTCGGCACATATGAACAGGCCTGCGTGCCGTGGCAGCCGAAGAACACGCCGTGGGAATTCGGCCGCGAATTGCTGCAACCTGATCTGGACCGGATCGCGCCGAACCTTGAAATGGTTTACCAGCACTTCCCCGCACTGGCGAAGGCCGGCATCAAGCGGGTCATCAACGGCCCGTTCACGTTTACACCTGATGGCAACCCGTTGATGGGCCCGGTGCAAGGCCTGAAGAATTTCTGGTGTGCTTGCGGCGTCATGGCCGGCTTCTCTCAAGGCGGCGGCGTGGGCCTCGCGCTCTCAGAGTGGATGATCAATGGCGATCCGGGCTTCGACGTGTGGGCGATGGACATTGCCCGCTTCGGCGAATGGGCCACGCGCGCTTACACCAACGAGAAAGTGCGCGAGAATTATTCGCGCCGCTTCTCGATCAAGTTCCCGAATGAAGAACTGCCTGCTGCGCGCCCGCACCAGACCACGGCTTTGTACGACACGATGATCGCACAGGGCGCCGTGATGGGCGACAGCTGGGGCCTTGAAACGCCGCTGTGGTTCGCGCCGAAAGGCACCGAGCCCAAGGACATCATCTCGTTCCACCGCTCCAATGACTTCCCACATGTGAAGGCCGAAGTGATGGGCACGCGCAATGGTGTGGGTGTCACCGAAATCGCCAACTTCGCGAAATACGCCTTCTCAGGCCCCGGCGCGGAAGCCTTCCTGTCGCGCATGATGACCAACAAGATGCCACGTGTGGGCCGACTGATGTTGACGCCGATGCTGAACCACAATGGCAAGCTGATTGGTGACTTCACCATCGCCAAAGCGAAGGACGAGTTGTTCTATATGTGGGGTTCATCCCAGGCGCAGAAATATCACATGCGCTGGTTTGAAGAGCATCTGCCGTCAGATGGCAGCGTAGTGATCACCCGCTTTGACATGGGCCTGGTGGGCCTTTCCATCGCTGGTCCCAAGTCTCGCGCCGTGCTGCAGGCTTTGACCGATGAAGACGTGTCGAACGCCGCCTTCAAGTTCATGGACCATCGCTCGATGGACATCGCCAACACGCCTGCTTTGATCAACCGCGTCACTTATACGGGCGATCTCGGCTACGAAATCTGGGTAAAACCGGATTTCCAGCGCCGCCTCTATGATGCAATCATGAAGGCCGGCAAGGAACATGGCATCGTGAATTTCGGCATGCGCGCGCTCCTCGCCATGCGTCTGGAAAAGAACTTCCCGACCTGGTTCCGTGAGCTGCGCCCGATCTATGGCTCGGCTGAAGTGGGCCTCGACCGCTTCATCGACCTGACCAAGAATGACTTCATCGGACTCAAGGCCGCGCAGGAAGAAAAGAAGAGCGGCGGCAAGCTGCGCCGCGTCTCCTTCGTGGTGGATGCTGGTGATGCTGACGTGCTGGGCGACGAGCCCGTGTTCCACAAGGGCAAGGTTGTCGGCTGGGTCACATCAGGCGGCTATGCGCATTATGTCGAAAAGTCACTGGCGCAAGGCTACATCCCCAAGGAACTGGTGGGTGACGATGAATTCGAAATCGAAATCATCGGCGAAATGCGCAAAGCCCGCATCAATCACGAACCACTGTTCGACCCCAAGGGCGAGAAGATGCGGAGCTAGTCTCCAAAGAAAGTCAAACATCAAGGCCCGGCATTGCCGGGCCTTTTTCTTTAATCGATCAAGATAATCCGCAGATCATTCACATTGGTGAGCGTTGGCCCGCTGATCAGCTGGTCGCCCAACTTTTCGAAAAAGCCGTGGCCATTATTGTTGGAAAGCTCCGTCCACGGATCAATCCCAAGCTTGCGGGCGCGTTCCAGTGTGGAGGGCGAGATCAGCGCACCTGCCACTTCAGCACCCCCATCCACACCATCGGTATCGGCTGCGAGCGCGTGAATGCCCTCAGCGCCATTCAGCTTGAGCGCCAGGGCGAGCAGGAATTCCACATTTCGGCCGCCCACGCCCTGCCCCCGCACCGTGACGGTGGTTTCACCACCGGAAATGATGGCGCAGGGCGGTTTCACCGGCTGGCCGAAACGGCGGGCCTGCAGGGCGATGCCGGCATGCACGAAGCCCACGTCACGCGCTTCGCCCTCAATGGAGTCGCCAAGGACCAGCGGCTTGTAGCCAGCTTCACGCGCGATGGTGGCGGCGGCCAGCAGGGATTTTTGCGGCGAGGCAATCAAGGTGGCGCGGGCATGCGGCAGCGCTTTGGGCGTTTCGTCCTTCGCCTCAGCCAGATGGCGCGCGACGGAAACGGGCACTTCAATGCCATACTTTGCGATAATGGCGCGGGCCTGCTCAAAGGTCGAAGGATCAGGCGCGGTCGGGCCGGAGCCCACGGCACTCACATCATCTCCCGGCACGTCCGAGATGATCAGCGTCTCCACCCGCGCGGGATAGGCGGTTGCTGCCAGCCTGCCGCCCTTGATCGACGACAGGTGCTTGCGCACGATATTCATTTCGGCAATCGGCGCGCCGGATTTCAGCAGCGCCGTGTTCACCGCGCGCTTGTCTTCCAGCGTCAGACCTTCAGCAGGGAGCGAGAGCAAGGCCGACGCGCCGCCGGAGACTAATGCTACGACAAGGTCATCCTTGGTCAGGCCCTGCACCATGGCCAGCATGCGCGCAGCCCCATCGCGGCCGGCTGCATCGGGCACCGGGTGCGCGGCCTCGACGACCTCGATCTTTTTCGTCGCCATGCCGTAACCGTAGCGGGTGACGACCAGGCCCTGGAGCGGGCCTTTCCACGCCTTCTCAAAAGCGGCGGCCATGGCGGCGCTGCCCTTGCCCGCACCGATCACGATGGTGCGGCCCTTGGGTGGCTTCGGCAGATGCGCGGCAATCGTGTGCTTGGGCTGTGCTGCTTCCACCGCCGCGTCGAACATTTTGCGCAAAAGCTTTTCCGGCTTCATATCATCCAGCCCAAGCTGTCCTCGGTTTTTCCCGTGGGCGCATATTCGCAGCCCATCCAGCCATCGTAGCCGAGGCTTGCGACCTGTTTCAGCAGAAAATCGAAATTGATTTCACCGGTGCCCGGCTGGTGGCGGCCGGGATTGTCGGCCAGCTGCATGTGGCCGATCATAGGCTGCAGGCGCTGGATGGTGGCCACGAGTTCGCCCTCGCTGCGCTGCATGTGATAAATATCGTACTGGAATTTGATGTTGGGATGCGCAGCCAGTTCGATAGCCCGCATCGCACGTGCCGATGTGTTGATGAAAAAACCCGGCATCTCGTTGCGGTTGATCGCTTCGATCAGCAGCAGCACATTTTCGCGCGCGAAAGCTGTAGCGGCTTCATTCAAATTTTCGGCCAGCGCGGCCCAATGGACTTCAGTGTCGGCGGCTATGCCAGATAGGCAATTCACCCGTTTGCAGCCCAGCGCTATCGCATATTCCATCGCACGGGCGATGCCATCGCGGAATTCCGTCTTGCGTGAAGGGTCACAGGCGATACCGCGCTCGCCCTTGGCCCAATCGCCGGCGGGCATGTTGAAGAGTGCCATTTCCAGATCATTATCGCGCAGCCAGGATTTCCAGCTGGCAACCGGCTGCTCATAGACCTGCCCGAATTCCACGCCCTTGAATCCAGCGCGTGCCGCGGCGGCACAGCGCGCCTCGAATGGATGTTCCTTAAACAACCATCCGAGATTTGCGCTGTAGCGAAGCTTCATTTCTTCCTCAGAACGGCACGAAGCGGCCAAACTTGCGGTGGTGATAGGCCAATACCGGCAGGCCAGAGATGGACGCCGCTACGACATTGCCAATGAAAATCCGGTGCGTGCCGCCATCATGCCAGGAATCCAGCCGGCATTCGAATGTTGCGGCGGCAAATTCCAGCATCGGATTCTGCGCCACGCCCGCATACCATTGTGCGTGGTTGAAATCGTAAGCCTGGTGCGGATGTTCGGGCCGCCCGGCAAAAATCTTGGCCAACGGCACCTGCGTTTCGGCAAGCAAGTTGGCGGCAAAGCCACCATTTTCAGTGATCGCTGCTGAAATCGGGTTTTTGCGGTTGATGCAGCACAGCAGCAGCGGCGGCTCCGCCGAAACAGAGGTCACAGCAGACACGGTGAGGCCGAAACGCCCGGCTATGCCATCCGTGGTCACCACGGAAACGCCACTGGCGGCCGCTGCCATGGCTTCGACAAATTGCACGGGAAGATTCGGGGTGGTGCCAGTCATGGGCCAGCTATTGCGGGCAATTGGTATTCTGTCAATTTGCAAGAAATGCCATACTGACATGTGATTTGCCGGAGCCAGCTATGCGGACTGAAACGCCCAAAACCATCTTCCTGAAAGACTACAAGCCCACGCCCTATCTGGTGGATTCTGTGAAGCTCACTTTCCGGCTGCATGACACGGAAACGCTGGTGCGTGCTGAGATGCGGATGAAGCCGAACAAGGCTTCCAAAACCAAAAGTGCCGCGCTGGAGCTTGACGGCGAGATGATCAAGCTGCTGTCCGTCGCGATCAATGGCGAGCTGCTTTCTACCGGTGACTATGATCTCAATGAACGCAAGCTCGTCATCAGAAAACCACCGGCAAAGGCTTTCACGCTGGCGATTGAAACGCAGTGTGATCCTGCCGGGAACACCGCGCTCTCCGGGCTCTATATGAGCAATGGCATGTTCTGCACACAGTGCGAGGCGGAAGGCTTCCGCCGCATCACGTACTTCTATGACCGGCCGGATGTGCTGGCGAAATATCATGTGCGCATCGAGGCGCCGAAGCGCCTGCCCGTTCTGCTGTCGAATGGCAATCCGGCAGCATCAGGCGAGATCGCGGGAACGGACCGGCATTTCGCCGAATGGGATGATCCGCATCCCAAGCCGTCTTATCTCTTCGCACTGGTCGCCGGTGATCTCGCCTCGGTGCATGACCGCTTCACTACCAGCGAGGGCCGCGAAGTCGGGCTCGGCATCTATGTTGAGAAAGGCAAGGAGAGCCGCTGCGCTTGGGCCATGCAGTCACTCAAGGCCTCAATGCGCTGGGACGAGAAAGTGTTCAAGCGCGCCTATGACCTTGACGTGTTCAACATCGTTGCTGTGTCGGATTTCAACATGGGGGCGATGGAGAACAAGGGCCTGAATATTTTCAATGACAAATATGTCCTGGCCCTACCCGAGACCGCCACCGACACAGATTTCCAACTGATCGAAGCGATCATCGCGCATGAATATTTCCACAACTGGACGGGCAACCGCATCACCTGCCGTGACTGGTTCCAGCTGTGCCTGAAGGAAGGCCTCACGGTTTTCCGGGACCAGGAATTCACCGCCGACATGCGGTCGCGCGATGTGAAGCGCATTGATGATGTGCAGGACGTGCGGGCGCGGCAATTTCCGGAAGATTTTGGCCCGCTGCAGCATCCGCCGCGGCCTTCGAGCTATATCGAGATCAATAATTTCTATACGTCGACTGTCTATGAAAAAGGCGCCGAAGTCTGCCGCATGATCCTCACATTGATCGGCGCCAAGGCCTTCGACAAAGGGATGCAACTTTATTTCAAGCGCCATGATGGCGAGGCCGCTACGGTCGAGCAATTTGTGGCCTGTTTCGAGGCCGCATCAGGCCGCAAGCTGAAGCAGTTCTTCCGCTGGTATGAGCAGGCCGGCACGCCACAAGTGGCAGCAAGCGGCGTCTATAATGCGAAAGCCAAGACCTACACACTCACACTCACCCAAAGTGTGAAACGGCTGAAGGGCCAGAAGCCCAAGCAACCGCTTCACATGCCGCTGGCGCTTGGGCTGATTGGGCCCGATGGCAAGGCGCTTTACAACGGCATGGTTGAGCTGACGAAGGCGGTCCAAGTTTTCACTTTCAAGAATATCGCGGCGAAGCCCGTGCTCTCACTCAACCGCAATTTCTCCGCACCGGTTGTGCTGAAGCGCAGGGCTTCCGAAAAGGATTTGCTACTGCAGCTAGCGCATGACAGTGACAGCTTCAACCGCTGGGAAGCGGGCCAGGAACTGGCGCAAAAGCTGATGTTGGAACGCTATCACGGCAAGGAAGCCAACAAATGGCCGCAGAAAGTGGAGGCTCTGGCCGAAGCCCTGCGCCAGCCGCTGGCTGATCCCCATCTGGATGACGCCTATAAGGCCAAGCTGCTGGAATTTCCGGGGTTCGAACAATTACTGCCAGCACTGGTGAAGGATGTTGATCCAGCACGGCTCAATGCAGCGCATACTGACTTCATCAGCACACTTGCGCAGAGCCTGGAGAGCAGCTTGCGCGAGATTTACCAATCCACCGAAAGCACCGCAGCCTATCTGCCGGATGATGCGCAAAGTGGGCAGCGCGCCTTGCGCTATCAGGCGCTAGGGCTGGCGTCTCAGGCGAAGGCGCCGTGGGTTGACGCATCGCTCATCAAGGAATCCATTTCCGCCACCAACATGACGGCGGAATATGGCGCGCTTCGCATTGCGACGCGTTTTGAAAACCCCCTTGCCGAAGACTTGCTGGCACGGTTCTATCAAAGCCATTCCGCTGATCCTCTGTTGATCGACAAATGGTTTGCCGCCCAAGCCACCACGCCGGGCGAAAATTCAGCCGCGCGGGTGCGCGCTTTGATGAGCCACAAGGATTTCACCGTCAAAACGCCAAACAGGGTTTATGCTTTGCTGCGCAATTTCATCGGTGCGAATTTCAACGGCTTTCATGCGCCCAGCGGTGAAGGCTACCGGCTGGCGGCAGATGTGATCATCGCCATTGATGCCATCAACCCGCAAGTTGCTTCGCGCCTTGCTACGGGTTTCCGCACCTGGCGGATGTTTGATGTGAACAACCGGCAGAAGGCGCAAGGTGAATTGCAACGCATCCTGGCCGCCAAGCCGCTCTCACCCGATGTCTTTGAGATCATTTCGAGAACGTTGAAGGCTTAGTTTAGCAGCGATTGAGCTTGGCAAATCAGTCGCGGCCTTGTTATCCGTAACGCATCAGCTTGTTTGCTCTTTGCGTCATCCCAACAAGGTTTGCAGGACTTGGCCAAAGCCCAAATCAAAGAATTGTTTTTCCGTGACAATACGCTGCACCTGAAATGGTTTGGCGGAAGGGGATTGAATGTCACGGAGCGCGCCATGCGCGTGCTGATCACTGTACTGACTGCCCTGTTTCTGGGTGTGCTGGCCACGGCCCTGCTCTCGCAGCTCTGGTCGAACCGCAGCCAGAACCTGATTGAGGAAAGCCGCCTCACGCTGCTACATGCCGAGCGCGCTTCGCAGAATATCCGGCTCACTGCCTTCGACAACAAGGATGGCAAGCCGCTGGTACTGGATCAGGCCCTGCTGGAAAAATCCGTGCCGATGGATGCCACCGAGCATGAGCGCTTTTTCCTGCTACTGGATGGTGCCGGCAATATCACCGCCTCGATGCCGCTGCATCAGGATTGGGTAGGCCAGCCGATCACCTCGATCATGGGGCCAAAATTCGTCACCGAAACGGTGGTCAATGCCGATGAAATGGCCCCCACCACGCTGGCCACAGGCGAGGATGCCTTGCTGGTATCTAAAAACCTAGGCACCACGCCGGGCAGCCTCATCGCCCTGCAGAAAAAAGACGTGGTGATGGCGATTTGGCGCAACAGCGTGGCCAAGCTCACATCGCTGTTTGTGGTGACGTTCTTTGTTCTGGTGCTGCTGGCCGGCGCTTTCCACTGGCAAGCGGGCAAGGCACTTGATGCCGATGAGATGCTGAACCACGCGACAGGTCGTCTTGATACGGCACTGGAAGGTGGCGCCTGCGGGTTATGGGACTGGAACCTGATGGCGGACAAGATTTTCTGGTCCAAGTCCATGTATGATATTCTGGGCCTCGCCCCCAATGGTGAATATCTGTCGTTCCGTGAATTTGCCAACCGATTGCATCCCGATGATGAGCGGCTGGATTACCTGATTGATGAATTGCTGCGCGGCAAGCGCAAGATTTTCGATCAGGAATTCCGCATGCGCCATGAGAACGGCTCTTACGTTTGGCTGCGCGCACGTGCCGCCTTGGCCAAGGGCCATGCCAGCAATGATCCGCATCTGGTCGGTATCGTGTTTGATATTTCGCGGCAGAAGAAACTCGACGCGATGAACCGGGAAGCCGAGTTGCGCCTCAAGGACGCCGTTGAAAATATCTCGGAAGCCTTCGTGCTGTGGGATACTGAAAGCAAGCTGGTGTTGTGCAATTCCAAGTACCAGCAGTTCCATTCCCTGCCTGCGGATGTGTGCGAACCTGGCACACCTTATGGGGTGGTCACGGCAGCTTCGAAAGAGCCGGTGGTGCAGCAATTCGTATCGGCCGAACTCAACGAGACATCAGGCGCGCGCTCGATGGAAGTGCAGTTTGCAGATGGGCGCTGGCTGCAGATCAATGAGCGGCGCACCAAGGATGGCGGCTTCGTTTCGGTGGGCACCGATATTACCGCGCTCAAGCGCCAGGAAGAGCATCTGCTCGACAGTGAGCGCAATCTGATGATGACGGTGCGCGACCTTCAGAAGGAACGCCAGCTGGCTGAAGAACAATCGCAGCGCCTGGCTGATCTGGCCGACAAATATGCTTCGGAAAAAACCCGTGCTGAAGCGGCGAACCGTTCGAAATCCGAATTCCTCGCCAATATGAGCCATGAACTTCGCACGCCGCTCAATGCCATTATCGGGTTTTCCGAAATCATGGCGCAGGCCATGTTCGGGCCACTGGGTGCGCCCAAATATGATGAATATGCCAATGACATCAGGAAGAGCGGGCAGTTCCTGCTCGATGTGATCAACGACATTCTCGATATGTCGAAGATCGAAGCGGGCAAGGTCGATCTGGAGTTTGCTGACGTTCAGTTGAGCGGGCTGGTGGATGAAGTGATGCGGCTGGTCGCGTCACGCGCGGCGGAAAGCAAGATCAATATCGACCGTGAATTGAAGCGCATCCCGTCCTTCCGGGCCGACAAGCGCGCGCTCAAGCAAGTGTTCATCAATCTCATGTCGAACGCTGTGAAGTTCACGCCGGAAGGCGGCACCATCACCATCCGGGCGGCGCATGACGGGCGCATTGTGCAATTCCAGATTATCGATACCGGCATCGGCATTCCGCCCGAGGACATTGAAAAGCTGGGCCGGCCCTTCGAGCAGGTGGAAAACCAGTTTACCAAAACCCGCAGCGGTTCCGGGCTGGGTCTGGCCATTTCGAAATCGCTGGTGGAAATGCATGGTGGCACCCTGGTGATCACCTCGTATGAGGGCCAAGGCACCACGGTGACGGTGGAGCTGCCCTTCATCCAGGAACGCGCCACGCAAGCGGCCTAAACTTTAGTGCTGGTGGCGTGGGCGCTCTTTGATGGCGGTGGCCAGCAGGCCGCGCTCTTCGGGGGTGAGCTTGGTGAAGAAATCCTTCAGCACCTGTGCGCCCTCCGCTGCCACGCTCTGGCGGCCGGTGGTAAAGCCATCAATCAAGGCATTCACTTCATCGATTTTGAATTCCGGTGCAGTCAATAGATCGGCCAGCTTGTTGGCGCTGTCATCGGCCTGGTCACGCAGCGCATCGAATTTCTCGCGGCTGTCACGGAATGGCTTGTCCAGCTCACGGCGGCGCTCACGGCCCACATCGAAGAAGAATTCGCGCGGCACGAACTGCCCGTAATTGACCGGCGGCTTTCCCATCGGGTTGCCGCGGTAAATGCGCCCGGCCAGCAGGCCGAGGATCACCAGGTTCAGAACCAGCGATGCGATCAGGCAGAAGCGCCAGAAGCCCGAACTCGTATCAGGCATCCAGTTTCTGCGCGGCGCGCGCGAAGTCGGCAAATCACTCATGACTGGCTGCCCAATTCAATGCTCGTCAGGTCATCAAAACCGGCCGGGCCGAAATCATGCACAGCGGTGCTGGCATTCATCGCCACATCGGCATTGTCGTCCAGCAGGTTGTTCACCCGCGTATCGCCGCTCAGCCAGAAGCCGATCACCAGCGAGGCTGCAAGTGCAGCAGCCAGCGGCCACGGTGCGGCCTTGCGCTGCACCAGCACCTTTTTCTGCGGGAAAGCCACCACATTGCTGGGGCCCGGCGTCTGCCGCAAACGGCTGGCAAAGCGCGCTTCAAAGCCATGCGGGATCACCGGCGTACTGGCGGTGGCCAACAGCTTGTCCAGCTCGTCATCGTTCAAAAACTTGTCCGTCCCCATCATCATCTGTTCTCCAAAACACCCAGAAGCATCCTGCCCTTGGCGCCCAATTTATCTTTCAGTCCTCGCCGTGCACGGGCCAGAAGGCTTTCCAGTGCATCGACACTAATTTCCATCGTGGCTGCCGCCTCGATATTGCTCATCTGCTCAAAATGCACGAGCGTCAGAGCGATTTTCTGCCGGTCCGGCAAATCGGTGATCGCGGCATCCATGCAGCGCGATACATAACTCACGTCATGCGTCGTCTCGGCACTTTCCCTGCCGTCGGGCACCTCATCGGCGGCCTCCAGCTCCTCGGTGGGTTTGCGCCGGAAGCGGTCCATCACCAGATTGGACGCCACCCGCAGCAGCCAACCCTTCAACGCCTTGGCCTCGCGCACCTGGCCCGGATTGGACCACAGGCGCAAGAAGGCCTCCTGCGTCACGTCTTCTGTATCCGCATGGCCCGATGTCAACCGCCAGACCACGCGGTACACATCCTTGTAATAACGCTGCAGCAGCACCGCAAAGGCCTGTTCGTTGCGGCCGCCTGAAGCTGCCAGCAAGTCACCGTCCGAAGCGGAGAGCCAGTGGTCACCGGGGCCTGAAGATGCGCCTTGTGTCACTGGGCGTATGGCCAAAACCGATCCCATCTCCGAAATTGACGTGGCATGGGGTGTTTTCCGTCGTTATTTGGCTGAATTGACATAGGGCAAATGCAACTCAGCCTTCAATCCCGGCGTATTGCTGCCTAAAATAATATTTCCATTCAATAGATTAGCAACACCTGACACCAAGCTCAAGCCAAGGCCGTTGCCCGGCTTAGAGCGGCTTTCATCCAACCTCACAAAGCGTTGCAGCGCGCGGGCACGGTCTGCTTCAGCGATGCCGCCGCCATGGTCTGCCACGGCGATCACCACATCATTGCCGCTGCGCCGGCCGGTAACGATGATGTCGGCCACGCCGTTTTCGCCCTCACCATATTTCATCGCGTTGTCGATCAAATTGGTCAGCGCCTGCGCCATCAATTCGCGCTTGCCGCGCACCAAAAGGCCGGGCTCGGATTCGAGTTTCAGCGTGCCGCCGCTTTCTTCGGCCACGGGTGTGTAGAGATCCACCACGTCTTCCAGAATTTCATGCGCATCCAGCACTTGTAGGTTTGCACGTTGCTGGCCGGATTCAATCTGGGTGATCGACAGCACGGCGTTGAATGTCTGCAGCAGCGCATCGGAATCCGCCAGCGTCTGTTGCAGAGCGCCGCGGTGATTGCCTGCATCATCGGCGCGCAAGGCCGCCTCGATGCGGGCGCGCAGGCGGGTCAGCGGCGTTCTCAAATCATGCGCCACATTGCTGGAGACTTCGCGCATGCCGGACATCAGCTTTTCAATCTGGCCCAGCATTTCATTCAGCGATTGCGATAGACGGTCAAGCTCATCGCCACTGCCCGAGACCGGCATGCGGCCCGAAAGATCACCATTCATGATCACCCGGCTGGAGGCCGTGATAGCGTCCACGCGCTGCAGGAAATTGCGGCTGAGCAGCACGCCTCCGACGAGCCCCATGGCCAGTGATAGCCCGATGCTCCAGTACAGCGCGTCACGCACCAGATTGCGGAACTGGTTGAGGTCCTGAACGTCTTCGCCGACCAGAAGCTGGAAATTATCCGGCAGCTGCACATTGAAGGCATGGATCACATGGCCGACCGTGGCATTGTCATCGGACGATGTCACGGTGAAATCAATCCAGGAATTGTCCGGCATGCTGTTGATGGTGGGCGAGCGCAAATTGCCGGTGATGTGCTTGCCCTGCGGGTCTGCGAGCATGAACATTATATCGCTGTCGCGGTTGGCCATACGCCGTTCGATGGCGCTGATCAGTCCCACCTCACCGTTGGAGCGGAACTGGTCGGCCAGGCCGGAAACCTCGGCCTGGATGGTTTCTTCGGTCTGCCGTTCGAGCAGACCCACGGTATTGTAATAGAGATAGCTGAGCATCGCCAAAGACGACGCCGTGAAGAGGAAGAGATAAAGGGCAACCAGCCTGAATGTGATGGTCCGGAAGAGACTTCCGTTAACGCGCACGGATCATATATCCGGCTCCGCGAACTGTTTGCAGCAGTGGCATGGCGAAGCCCTTGTCGAGCTTACCGCGCAGGCGCGAGACGTGCACGTCAATCACATTGGTTTGCGGGTCGAAATGATAATCCCACACGTTTTCCAGCAGCATGGTGCGGGTCACGATATGCCCGGCATTGCGCACCAGATATTCCAGCAGCTTGAATTCGCGCGGCTGCAACACGATGGGCTTGCCCCCGCGTGTGACTGTGCGGGTCATCAGATCCATTTCAAGATCCATGGCCTTCAGCTTGGCGTCCTTGGGGTCGAGCAGCTTGCGCGCGCCCAAACCTTCGACACGGGCGAGAAGTTCGGAGAACGCATAAGGCTTGGCGAGATAGTCATCACCGCCAGAGCGCAGGCCCTTCACGCGCTCATCCACATCGCTCAACGCAGAGAGAATGAGGATCGGCACTTTGCTGTTCTGGTCGCGCAGATGGCGGATCAGGTCGAGGCCATCAAGCTTGGGCAACATCCGGTCCACCACCAGCACATCGTAATTGCCATCGGCCGCCATGTTCAAACCGTGCTCACCATCGGTGGCGAGGTCAACGATGTGACCGCTTTCCTTGAGGCCCTTGACCAGCCACGAGGCTGCATCGCGATCATCTTCAACCACCAGAATGCGCATAGCCTTAGCTGTGCCTTCCAATGCATGGTTTGTCAAATCTGCTGCTTCTGCCTGGCTCATGGCCTGTCTCCCCGGTTGATAGAGAAAAAAGGCCGCTGCCCGAAGGCAGCGGCCTGGTTTGGATTAGCCCGCGTCGCGGCCCAGTGCGATGAAGTTCTGGCCCTGGGCCGACTTCACCAGCATCAGCACCTTCTTGGCGGAGGTCTTCTTCAAGGCATCCTTGACGCTTGATGCATCAGATACATCTTCGCCAGCGATCTTGAGGATCACATCGCCCTCGCGCACGCCGCTGTCAGCGGCATCCGACTTCGGATCGACCTTGATGATCTTCACACCCTTGCCGCCGGGTGCCGGAGCCACTTCCAAGCCAAAGGCTGAAAGCGAGTTCGAACCGGTATCGGTTTCGGCATTGCTATCGTTGTTCTGGTCATTGCTGGCCAGCGATGCCTTGCCGGGCTGGATGCCCAAAGTCACGGTCACGGTTTCCGGCTTGCCGTCACGGATGATCGACAGTTTCACGTCCTTGCCGGGCGGGATGTTACCGATCAGCTTGGCAAGATCGCGGTCGGAAGCCACGTCCTGGCCGTCCACCTTGAGGATGGCATCACCAGGCTTCACACCGGCTTTCTTGGCAGGTGAATCAGCGGTGAGGTCATTGACCAACGCACCCTTTGAGTCCGACAAGCCCATGCTTTCCGCAATATCAGCCGAAACCGGCTGGATCTGCACACCAAGCCAGCCGCGGGTGATCTTGCCGCCCGACTTGAGCTGCTCAATCACGTTGGAAGCCGTGGCCGCCGGAATGGCAAAGCCAATGCCGACCGAGCCGCCTGAAGGGGAGTAGATCGCGATGTTGATGCCGATCACTTCGCCATCAAGATTGAAGGTGGGGCCACCGGAATTGCCCTTGTTGATGGCAGCGTCGATCTGCAGGAAGTCATCATAGGGGCCATTGCCGATATCGCGGTGATGGGCGGAAACGATGCCCTTGGTCACGGTGCCGCCGAGGCCGAAGGGATTACCCACGGCCATGACAGTATCACCCACCTTGGCTTCGGTGCCGGCAAAGCTCACGGCAGGGAAGGTCTTGCCTTCGGCCTTGATCTTCAGCAGGGCCAGATCGGTCTTGGCATCAGTGCCGATCACCTTGGCATCATAGCTGTCGCCATTTTCAAAGGTCACCTTCACGGTGGTGGCATCTTCCACCACGTGGTTGTTGGTGACCACATAACCATCCGCACTCATCACGAAGCCTGAGCCCAAAGCGCGTCCGCCGCCACGTTGCTGTGGCTGCGGGCTCTGGAACTTGAAGCCAGGGAACTGGTCGAAGAAGTGCTTCATTTCTGGGGGCATGCCACCGCTGCCGCCATTGTCATTGTTGTCGCCATCATCGCTGTTGTCGGCTACGGCGGCTTTGTCGTTCAGCTTCACTTCGACGCTGACCACGGCCGGCATCACCTTCTCGACCAGCGGGTTGAGGGAGCGGGTGGCATCAAGTCCAGCCACATCGGCATGCGCCATCGGAACGGGCGGCAGCGCCACCAGAGCGGTGGTGAACATGCTGGCCGAAAGCAGGCCGGCGGTCACCAGACCATAGATGGTTTTACGGGAAAACTTGGGTTGGGATTTCATGAACTAACTCCTTCATGGACAATGCAGTCAATCTAGGCCGCAGCGCTTACGGCCAGATTACGTGTGGGTGAAAGATTGGTTATGGATGTGGCATTTCAAGGGCAAGCCGCAGAATTTGTGGCAACGAAGCGGCTTTGGCGAGGTATTGCTGAGGAAGTTTGAAACAAGCGGCCTTCTCCCGCCGCGACGGCGATGGGAGAAGGTGCCGACAGGCGGATGAGGGCATGGTTGACACCAGTTCCTGAGTCGCCTTGATTTGGGCGATGGCTTACCAAAGCGAAATTGCCAATGAACGCGCCCGAGAGATGCGTAAGCGCGATACCATGGCGGAGCAAAGGCTTTGGGAAGCGCTGAGAGACAGACGGCTTTCAAATCTCAAGTTTGTACGCCAACTGCCAATTGGGCCTTATTTCACCGACTTTGCTTGCAGAGCGGAAAAGTTGGTGGTGGAAATTGATGGAGCAACGCATGGCGAGGTTCATGAGATTCATCACGACATTAAGCGCGAAGCCTTCTTGAGAGAGCGTGGCTGGCGGATCATCCGCTGCTGGAATCAGGATGTGTATGAGAACCTGCCTGGCGTTTGCGATTCAATACTGATTGCTCTGAACAGGACCTGACCACGCCCTCATCCGCCCTTCGGGCACCTTCTCCCATCCTTCGGACGGGAGAAGAAAATCATCTGCCCTCTCCCGTCGCAGATGGGAGAGGGTGCCGACAGGCGGGTAAGGGCTTGGTTGACGCCGTTTCTAGCCGCCGGCCTCAGGCTTCCACTCGCCTTGGGCCTTGAGCTTGTCTACAATTTCTTTCGGCATGTATTTCTCGTCGTGCTTGGCCAGCACGCTGTCAGCCTTGAAGGAACCATCACCTGCAGCCGATCCCTCGGCCACCACGCCCTGGCCTTCGCGGAACAGGTCGGGCAGCAAGCCCTTGTAAGTGACGTTCATCGTCTTGGTCATGTCGGTCACCCGGAAGGTGACGAGGCCATCATCGCCCTTCACCAGGCTGCCTTTTTCCACCAAGCCGCCCAGCCGTACGCGGGTGCCGGGGGCGATGTTCTTGGCGATCATCTCGCTCGGCGTGTAGAAAAACACAATCGAGTCCCTGAGTGCAAACAGCACCAGACCCACCGCCAGGCCCAGAAGGGCGAGGCCGGAAAGGATCAAGGTCAAGCGGGTTTGCTTTCGGGTCATGGTGTCTGCCTAGCAAATATGCAGGAATTGCGGTGTCTGTTCCATTGTCGCAGGGACAGGGCTGCGTGTCGGAAAAAGTTGGAGCCCGAATTCGCCCTCTGTTAAGAAAGCGACATGCTGAAGCCCCGCTATTCCATATTCTCGCTCGCCCGCAATGCGATGAACTACCACAAGGACTGGGAACGCGCCTGGCGCTCGCCCAATCCCAAAGCTGAATATGATGCCGTGATCGTCGGCGCGGGCGGGCATGGCCTGGCCACCGCTTACTATCTCGCCAAGAACCACGGCATGCGCAATATCGCAGTGGTCGAAAAAGGCTGGCTGGGCGGCGGCAATACAGGGCGCAACACCACCATCATCCGCTCCAATTATCTGCAGGATCCGTCGATTGCGATCTATGAACTGGCGCGTTCGCTCTATGAGGGGCTGAGCCAGGAGCTGAACTACAACATGATGTTCAGCCCGCGCGGCGTGCTCATGCTGTGCCAGACGCAGCATGAACTGCGCGCCTTCCAGCGCACCGCGCATGCCAACCGCCTTGCCGGTTTGGATTGTCGCATGGTCACGCCGGCCGAAGTGAAGCAGATCGTGCCGATCATCAATGATGATCCGAACTGCCGTTATCCGATCCTCGGCGCCTATTACCAGCCGCGTGGCGGCACGGGGCGCCACGATGCCGTGGCCTGGGGCTATGCCCGCGGTGCCGACGACATGGGCGTGGATATTATCCAGAATTGTGAAGTCACCGGCATCCAGCGCGAAGGCGGCAAGGTTGTCGGCCTTGAAACCACGCGCGGCGTGATCAAGACCAAGAAAGTCGGCGTGGTCACCGCCGGCAATGTTTCCACAGTGATGGACATGGCCGGCATCCGCATGCCGATTGAAAGCCTGTGCCTGCAGGCGCTGGTATCGGAGCCGATCAAGCCGGTCATCGACTGCGTGGTGATGGCCAATACGGTGCATGGCTATATGAGCCAGTCCGACAAGGGCGAGCTGGTCATTGGCGGCGGCACTGATCCCTACAACAATTACTCGCAGCGCGGCTCGTTCCCGGCGCTGGAACACACGATCAATGCGCTCATTGAAACCTTCCCGATCATTTCGCGCCTGCGCATGCTACGCCAGTGGGGCGGCATCGTCGATATGACCGGTGACCGTTCGCCGATCATCGGCAAGACGCCGGTGGACGGCCTGTTCGTCAATTGCGGCTGGGGCACAGGTGGCTTCAAGGCCATTCCGGGTTCGGGCTGGGTGTTCGCCGATACGATCGCCAATGACCGCCCGCACAAGATTGCCGAGGCTTTCACCATGGACCGTTTCACCGAAGGCCGGTTCATCGACGAGTCCGTCGCTGCCGCCGTGGCGCATTAAGGAGAGAGAGACAGATGCTTCTTGTCACCTGCCCCATCTGCGGCGCCGAAGGCGATGAAACCGATTTTCACTTCGGTGGCCAGGCGCATATCGCACGCCCTGCCACGACCAATCCCGAAGGCATTACCGACGCACAGCAGCGCGAATATCTGTTCACGCGCATCAATCCGAAGGGTCTTCACTTCGAGCGTGCCCGCTGTGACCGTGGCTGCGGCAAGTGGTTCCACATTGCGCGCGACACGATGACGATGGAAATCAAAGCCTATTACGGCGTCACGGAATTGCCGCCGCCCGATATCATTGCCCAGGCCAAGGGTGGCTGGGCTGAACTGTTCGCGGAACGCACCGCTCACGCAAAGAAAACGAAATGACCGGAAAACCTTATCGCCTCTCTGAAGGCGGCAGCCGCATTGACCGCACCAACCGCTTGACCATCAGCTTTGATGGCCGTGATGTGCCGGGCTTTGCTGGAGACACCGTAGCCTCCGCCGTGCTGGCTTCGGGCCAGAAAGTGTTTGGCCGTTCGTTCAAATATCACCGTCCGCGCGGCCTTGTGGGTTTGGGCTCAGAAGAGATGAATGCGCTGATCGGCGTGGGTGCGGATAACCGCCATGAGCCGAACCTGCGCGCCTCGCAGATTGAAGTGTTCCCCGGTCTCGTCGCTGAAAGCCAGAACCGCTGGCCGTCGCTGAATTTCGACATCGGTGCCTTGAATTCCAAGCTGTCGCGCTTCTTCCCGGGGGGCTTCTACTACAAGACTTTCATGTGGCCGCGTGCCTTCTGGAAGCATGTCTATGAGCCGATCATCCGCCGCGCCGCAGGCCTCGGCCGCGCTGCCAAGGGCCGCGATCCGGATACGTATGAGCACATGCATATCCATGCTGATGTGCTGGTCGCAGGCGGCGGCATTGCCGGCATTCTTGCCGCGGAGGCCGCAGCCAAGGCCGGTGCCAAGGTTGTGCTGATCGATGAGAACCCGGTTCTGGGCGGCATTGCCGATCTCACTGCTGGTGCGATCAATGGCACGCGGCTGTCCGATTGGTTGGTCCCCGTCATCGACGCATTGAAGGCCATGCCCAATGTGCATGTGCTGACGCGCACTACGGTGGTGGGCCACTATCACCACAACTTCCTGATGGCCGCTGAACGCGTGGCCGATCATGATCCATCTTTGCTGGCTGCCGGCGCACCGCGCCAACGCCTGTGGAAAATCCGTGCTTCGCAAGTGATCCTCGCCACGGGTGCGCTCGAACGCCCGATCGCCTTTGCCAACAATGACCGCCCGAATATCATGCTGGCCTCCACCGCGCGCGGCCTGGTGGATCGCTACGGCGTTTCGCCGGGCACCAATGGCGTTGTCTTCACCAACAATGATGATGCCTATCTCACCGCCTTTGTGTTGAAGAAAGCCGGCGTGAATGTGCAGGTGGTGGACAGCCGCGCGCGCCCCGAAGGTGCATTGGTCAAGCGCGCTGAAGCCGAAGGCATTCAAGTTTCTGTCTCGTCCGTCATCTCCGCTGTCGAAGGTACGATGGGCGTGAAATCCGTCAAGATCGCTGCCTACCGCAAGGGCCAGGGCCGCGTGATCACCGAGAAGAAAGTGGATTGTGATTTCATCGCCATGTCCGGCGGCTGGAACCCGGCTTTGCATCTCTGGGCGCATAATGGCGGCAAAATCAAGTTTGACGACGGTCTGCAAAGCTTCCGCCCGGATACGCATCACGCCGCGATGGTGGCCATTGGCGCGGCCAATGGCACGATGAGTGTCGCTGACACGATTACCGAAGCGCAAGCAGCGGGTGAAGCCGCCGCCAAGGCCACGCTCAAGAAAGCCAAGGCCGTGAAGCCGAGCAAGATCGAAGTGACCGAGCCGCAGCGCGGCGCATCGGAGTCGCTCTGGTTCGCGCCTGCTACTGGCCACTATAATGAAGGCAACAAGCACTTCATCGATTTCCAGAATGATGTAACCGCCGCTGACCTCGAACTGGCGCAGCGCGAAGGCTATGAAAGCGTGGAGCACACCAAGCGCTACACCACCTTCGGCATGGCCACCGACCAGGGCAAGACGTCGAACCTCAATGGCCTCGGCGTGCTGTCGGAAGCAACGGGAAAGTCCATTCCGCAGATCGGCACAACCACATTCCGCCCGCCCTACACGCCTTATTCCTTCGGCGCGATTGCAGGTTCGCTCACCAATGAACTGTTCCTGCCTGTCCGCCGCACCGCCATTTTCAACTGGCACATGGAAAAGGGCGCAACCTGGGAACCGGTGGGCCAATGGCGCCGCGCCTATACTTACACCCGCCCCGGCGAAGACAAACACCAGTCCATCGCACGCGAAATTTTGGGCGTGCGCAACAAAGTCGGCCTGCTCGATGCCTCGACGCTCGGCAAGATCGAGATCAAGGGGCCTGATGCGGCCGAATTCCTCGACCGGGTTTACACCAACACCTATTCCACGCTGAAAGTCGGCAAGTGCCGTTACGGCCTGATGATGAATGAGTTGGGCTTCCTCACTGACGACGGTGTCACCGTGCGTCTGGGTGAAGATCATTTCCTCATGCACACAACATCGGGCGGTGCGGATCGCATTGCCGCCTGGCTGGAAGAATGGCTGCAGACCGAATGGACGCAATACAAAGTGTTCGTCACCCCGGTCACCGAGCAATGGTCGCAATTTGCCATGACCGGCCCGCATGCGCGCGAAGTGCTGGCCAAGCTTGATCCTGATTTCGATATTTCGAATGAAGCCTTCCCGCATATGAGCTTCAAGATCGGCAAGCTGGGCACGTTCCCGGTGCGCGTCTTCCGCATCTCCTTCTCGGGCGAGCAATCCTATGAGCTGGCCACTCCCACGGGCTACGGAATGTCACTGTGGAAGGCGATCCAGGATGCCGGCGTTGAATTCGGCCTTGAAACCTATGGCACCGAAGCGCTGCACGTGTTGCGTGCCGAAAAGGGCTATATCGTCATCGGCGATGAAACCGATGGCACCACCACGCCGGATGACGTTGGCTTTGGTGGCATGGTCTCGAAAAAGAAGCCGGACTTCCTGGGCAAGCGCTCGCTGGAACAGTCCTATCTCAAGGCTGCGAACCGCAAGCAATTGGTGGGCCTGCTCACCGAAGACCCGCAGGAGGTTCTGCCTGACGGTGCCTATGCGGTGGCCGAGGTGAAGGATAAGCCGCCGATGCAGATGATCGGCCAGGTCACCTCGACCTATATGTCGCCGACGTTGGGCCGCTCGATTGCCATGGCGCTGATCGAGAATGGCCGGGCCCGCATGGGCGAGACAATCTCCTTCCCGCTGGAAGGCGGCAAGGTGGTGAAGGCCAAGATCACCAGCACAGTATTCTATGACGTTGACGGAGGGCGCATCAGTGCTTGAGGCTGTTTTTGAATCCGCACTTGCTCACCGCGCCGAGCCGACCAACACCTATGTGTCGCTGCATGAAATCAGCATGCGCGGGATGATTGATCTGCGCGGGCTCAACACCGACAAGAAGTTCATGGCTGCCGCCAAGCAGGTGCTGGGCATCGACCTGCCGAAAGCACCGCGCACATCGGAAACCTTCGGTGACGTGAAAGCCCTGTGGCTCTCGCCCGATCAATGGATGATTCTCTGCGCCCGCGACAAGGCCCCTGCCCTCACCGCCCAGCTCACTGAGGCGCTGGCCGGAATCCATTCGCTGGCTGTCGATGTGTCCGACATGCGCGCCATCATCCGCGTCGAAGGTGAAGGTGCCCGCGAAGTGATGATGAAGGGATCATCGCTGGATTTCACCGATGACGACTTTAAGCCTGGCTATGTCCGCCGCATCCGCTTCGCCGAGATCGCTGCGCTGTTCAACATCGTCGAAGACAATGTGATCGATCTCTACGTCTTCCGTTCCTACGCGCATTACACGATGGATTTCCTCACCAAGGCCGCCCGCAAGGGAAGCGAAGTGGCAGCGCTGCGGAAGTGACGCAGCCAACGATATAGTAGGTAGGCCCGCGTTAGCGGGCCTTTGGCTGTCGTTAGAACAATGCACTGCAACAAACGCCGGGCTTAATGGTAGAAATAGGGGTCAAGAACCCGCACTTCGGTAATTCTTGAGACAGGAAGTGCATTTTTTTCCGCCACCGTTTTGACGGCCTCGGGCGTGGGCGCATCGTAAATGCAGAATGTTTGTTTGCGGTCTGACGAGACGAATGACTGAATCCACGTGACACCATCTTCAGCGTTGCGCGAAACGACGCCGCTGCACACCTTGTCACCATCCTTGTTGACGGGAATGTTGAGGCCATCGGGAAATTGGCGTTCGACCATGTAACGGGGCATTTTGCTATTCCTTGTTTGAGTTCATCACGATTGATGCAATTGCAGACTTGCGCGAATGCGCCCCACGGTCTTGAATTTCTCCCTGAAAAATTATGAAATCTTCCAAAAACCGATGTAGAGATGGACGATGGCATCGGGAAATCATGTATTCGGTACATTTGTTTTCGACACGCAGCATAAGCTCTTGCTCAAAAACGGGGCACCGGTTCACCTCGGTCAGAAATGCCTGCTTTTGCTTCAGGCCTTGTTGGAGGCACGGGGACGGGCCGTTTCAAAATCTGATCTGATGCTTGCAGCGTGGAAAACCGACAATATCGAGGAGAGCAATCTGGCTGTCCAGATTTCGGCGTTGCGCAAGTGCCTTGGGCAGACACGTCTCGGAGGCGAATGGGTGACCACCGTGCAGCGCCATGGCTATCAGTTTGTTGATCCCGACAGGCTCGACCCACTGGCGCCTCTCGCCACCGACACGATGGAATTCCCTGGGGACCGGCCTTCATTGGCCGTGTTGCCATTTACCAATCTCGGCAGCGATCCGGAGC
This sequence comes from Aestuariivirga litoralis, assembly GCF_015714715.1. Classification (NCBI taxonomy): domain Bacteria; kingdom Pseudomonadati; phylum Pseudomonadota; class Alphaproteobacteria; order Hyphomicrobiales; family Aestuariivirgaceae; genus Aestuariivirga; species Aestuariivirga litoralis. The sequence continues at coordinate 1,506,895 of NZ_WAHS01000001.1, forward strand.
AGGATTTTTTCAGCGATGGCATCACCAGCGACATCATCATTGAGCTTTCAAGATGGCGGCGGTTGTCTGTTCGCTCCCGTTCAGCCTCATTTCCATTTCGCGCCACCCAAACTGATTTGAGCCTGATCGCGCGCCAACTCAAGGTTCGCTACGTGGTTGATGGCAGCGTACGCCGCACGGCGGACCGTATCCGCATCAACGTAGAGCTTGTCGACGTTGAATCCGGTAATCAGGTTTGGTCAGAGAAATTTGATTGCGCGGCTAACGAAATATTTTCTGTTCAGGACCAAGTTGTCAGAACTATTGTAAGCACGCTGGTCGGCCGGGTGATCGTTGCCACCCTGGAACAAACCAATCGGAAGCCGCCCAAGAGCCTTGCCGCTTATGAATGTGTTTTGAAGGGCAACGCGCTGTCCTGGAGCCAGGCCGCAGGTGAAGCCAAGCTTCTCTTTTCACAGGCCGTCGAAATCGATCCCAATTACGGCCTGGCGCACGCGCTTCTGGGAATGATGCTATTTGAAGAATGGCATCAGGACCTGGACAATATGGGCCCGGTGCCACAGCGGGCGCTGGATTTGGCGAAGCGTGCGGTTGAGTTGGACAGCAATGAAAGCACGTGCTTTTCCATTCTCGCCCTACTTCATCTGGCGAACCGGTCGTTTGATCCCGCGATACAGTTCATGCAGAGGGCTATCGACCTCAATCCAAACAATCAATGGAATGTCGCCGATATGGGCATCGTTCTGCACTATCTGGGCCAGACCGGACAAGCGCTTGAGGCCTTCAAACGCGCCCGTGAGATCGATCCCTTTTTTGATCCCCCGTGGTACTTTCTGCGGCTTGGCCAAACCTACATGGCAGCGCATCGCTATGAAGAAGCGCTGGCCAAGTTTGAACTTTGTCCGGTTCAGACTTTTCGCGTCTTAGCTTTCATGGCTGCGGGTTATGCAAGGGCCAAGCGACCGGCGCTTGCTGCCAGTTGCGTGAGCAAATGTATGAAGGTTTGCCCAGGTTTTTCCATTTCGAAATTTGTGTTGAAAGAACCGTACAGGGATGATGTCCAACTGGCGGATTTGAAGGAAAGCTTGGCTTTGGCGGGTTTCCCCCATTGAGTGGCTTGGAGCCCTTGTCAAAGGCAAGTCTGCGCTACCGGTAAGGTGAGGAGCCCGCAACCACGAGCTTCGTCGTCACGCCGTATGCGCCGTCAGCGTCGGCTGGCTCTTCCACCATTCGAACAGCTTGTCGAAGCCGCCGAAGGGGTAGACATGCGGGCCGGCGATGCCGATCTCCGGCTTCTCGAAATGCAGCGTTGAAAGCTGTTCTACAAATTCCGTCGGCTCTGAAACGGTGAGCAGCTTGGTGATGTTCAGCGCCTGCTTGCGGATCAGGCGGGCGGAATTGCCGACGCCGCACAGGGCGGCATATTTGACGAGCGTCTTGATCGAAGCCGGACCAGGCACGCCGACGAAAACCGGGAACTCGATCCCCTCGCGGCGCAGGCCTTCGACCCACAGCGCCAAGGGGCCTGCTTCAAACAGGAACTGCGTGGCGATGAAGCCTTCGATGCCCTTGGATTTGATCCAGGCCTGCTTTTCCTTCAGCGCCTTCAACAAAGCGCCTTCGCCATGCGGCTTGGTAATGTCATTGTTGCCTTCCGGGTGGCCGGCAATGCCCATGCGCTTGATGCCGTGGGCTTCGAACACGCCGGTATTCATCAGCTGGATGGCCGCATCGAATTTGCCGATCGGGTTCGGCGCACCGCCGCCCAATGCGAGGATGGTGTTCACCTTGGCCTTCGAGGTGAAGGCCGCCACGCGGTTTTTCAAATCATCAGCATCCATGACGAAGCGTGCAGGCACGTGCGGGATCGGCTCAAAGCCTGCAGCACGCAACGCCACGCAAGCCTCAATCTGCTTTTCCACTTCCGATGGGTCGAGCAGCGCGATGAACACGCGCGTGCCGGGCGGCAGGTTGGCCTGCAGGATGGCAATCTTTTCGATCTGCTTCGGAGTGATTTCGACGGAGGCCTTTTTGAGGAATTCGCCGGCGGAATGATGGGGAGCGCTCATGTCGCTATGTAGCCATGCCTGTCGGGCACCGGTTATCCGTTTCCGACTGAGGCATTGTCAAAACGACCAATGGCTTCATTTCTTGTCGTTTTCCGCCTGCGTCATGGCGCACCTAGACACAATGTCGGAAATAGCGCAGGGTGTCGCAAACGGAGAAGTTTGTATGTTCGGTGACAAGCCCAAATCCCTGCCGCAGACGGTCGCCCTGGTGCTGGTTCCGCAGTTCACCATGATGCCAGTGACCTCGGCGATTGAACCCTTACGCATCGCCAATCGCCTGTCAGAGCAGAACCTCTATAAGTGGTCGCTGCATTCGGTGGATGGGCAGCCGGTCGCGGCTTCCAATTCAATTCTGACGATGGTGAATGGTGATCTCGAGGCCATTCCCTCGGATGCCGCCGTGATCATCGGTGGCGGCCTCGATATCCAGCGCCATACGGATAAGCGGCTGGTCAGCTGGCTGCGCAAAGTGGCGCGGCGCGGCGTGCAGGTTGGTGCCGTATGCACCGGTGCGCATGTTCTGGCTGAAGCCGGGCTGCTTGATGGTTTCCGCTGCACCATCCACTGGGAAAACCTGCCGGGCTTCACCGAAGCCTTTCCAGAACTCAAGGCCACGGGCGGTCTGTTTGAAATTGATGGCGACCGCTTCACGTCAGCGGGCGGCACCACCGCCATCGACATGATGCTCACGCTGATTGCCGGCCAGCATGGGCCTGATCTGGCGGCGGCTGTGGCTGAAGCCATTCTCCACTCGCCCATCCGCCATCACAGCGAAAACCAGCGCATGTCGCTGCCCGCGCGCATCGGCGTGCGGCACCCGAAACTCGTTTCAATCATCGAGAAGATGGAAGACAATCTGGAAGATCCGTTGTCGCCTTCGATCCTCGCCAAGCAGGCCTCGCTTTCCACGCGCCAGCTGGAACGGCTGTTCCGCCGCTATCTCGACCGCTCGCCCAAGCGCTATTATCTGGAATTGCGGCTCAAGAAATCGCGCTCGCTGTTGCTGCAGACCGATATGTCGGTGATCAATGTGGCGCTGGCTTGCGGCTTCTCATCGCCTTCGCATTTTTCGAAATGTTACCGGGCCTATTACGGCCGCACGCCCTACCGTGAACGCGGCGTCCCTGTTGCAGAAATGGCGGAATAAAAGCGGGGAGCGAACTTGTGGTTCGCTCCCCCGACACGCTTTTTCCGCGACTGGGGGCAGTAAACGGATAGGCGGCCGATAAGCGGAGGGTCTTACAACCCCTACGAGATTTCTCGATCACAAAAAATCAGCTTACGAAGGCCCCGTCAAGCCCTCTCATCACACCAGCGACCGTTCTTGCCGCACAATCGACCAAAATAATCAAAAAATAAAATTTGAAAATTGTGATCCAAAACCGAACTGATGGTTTTTGACTAAAACTCAGATCACCCGCGGAAGGCGCAAGATTGCACGCAATCCGCCCAGATCTGCTTTATCCAGCGCAATCGTGCCGGAATACATCGCTGCCGTCTCCGAGATAATCGACATGCCCAGGCCGGAACCGGGCTTGCTTTCATCCAGTCTTTTGCCACGTTCAAGTGCGGTGGAGCGGTTTTCGGCGGGGATGCCGGGGCCGTCATCGTCCACCATGATGGTCAACCAGCTGCGGCTTTCATCGGAACCACCCGTTACACCTTGCGCGTGTACCACGATCTGGTGCGAAGCCCATTTGCAGGCATTGTCCATCAGGTTGCCCACCATCTCTTCCAGATCCTGACGCTCCCCCCGGAATTTCAGGGCCAGCGGCATGTCGATGTCGATTTTCAGGCCCCGGTCACGGTTGATTCGCTCCAATGTGCGCGCCAGGCCTTGCAGCACAGGTTCCACATCAGTGGCGGCACCGATGGTCTGGGCGCGAGCGGCGCGGCGGGCCCGGTCGAGGTAAAGATTCACCTGGTCGCGCATCACTTCGATCTGTTCCTTCACCTTGGCGGCCAGCGGCACCTTGGTGTCGCGCGCCTCATTGTTCAGGACCGAAATTGGAGTCTTCAACGCATGGGCGAGGTTGCCCACCTGCATGCGGGCGCGATCGACGATTTCAAGATTGGCTTCCACCAGCAGGTTCAGCTCATCAGCCACCGGCTGCAACTCGCGCGGAAAATTGTCGCCGAGGAACTCGGCGCGGCCGGAGCGGATGTCATTCAGCTGGTGCCGCATGTCGGACAGCGGCTTCAAGGTGAAGCGCACCTGGACGGCAAGCCCGGCCAGCAAAGCCAGGCCGAGTGCGACGAGCACCGCCAGAAGCGTGCGCTGGAAGGAGCTCACTTCGTCCTTCAATTCATCGAAATTGCCGGCCACGGTGAAATTATAGGTCTTGTCGCCGCCGAACAGTTTTACATCCTGGGTGATGGCGCGCAGATTGGTGCCTTGCGCATCAGTGAGAGAATAGGCGGAAATGCCCTCGACATCGGGCTTGAGCGCGGAGCCAGCAGGCGGGGTGAGTTGCTGCTCCAGCAGCGAGGCCGATGTCAGCAGCCTGGTGCCACCGCCAGGCTCCGTGATCTGCCAGTACCAGCCAGAAAGCGGCAAGACGAAACGCGCATCGGCAACTTGGCTTTGCAGTCGCAGCGTCTTGTCAGACGCAACCTCGACATTGGCGAGGATCCCGTCGAGGGCAGCGCGCAGGCGCTGGTCAAAATTGTGCTGCAGGGCCGTGACAAAAATCGCATTGAGCAGAATGGCCGCACTGGCCAACAGAGTGAGGGCAATCAGGCTGGATGAGGCGATGAGCCGGAACCAGAGTGAATTGGCCTGCATATCTTACCCGGCTTGCCCGGTTTCGCTCATGGTGTAGCCCATGCCGCGGATGGTCTGCAGCACGTCCACGCCCAGCTTCTTGCGCAGGCGACCGACGAAAACCTCGATAGTGTTCGAGTCGCGGTCAAAATCCTGATCGTAAAGATGCTCGACCAGTTCGGTACGCGAGACCACCTTGCCGGAATGCAGCATGAGATAATTGAGCAGGCGGAATTCCAGCGAGGTGAGCTTGATGGATTTGCCATCCACCGTCACCTTGGCATTGGCGCTATCCAGCGTCACGGGGCCGCACACCAGCTCGCTTGAAGCATGGCCCGCAGCACGGCGCACGAGGGCGCGCAGACGGGCCAGGATCTCTTCCATGTGGAAGGGCTTGGTCACATAATCATCGGCACCGGCATCAAAGCCCGCCACCTTGTCGCTCCAGCGGTCGCGCGCGGTGAGGATCAGAACCGGAGTTTTCTTGCCGGCGCGGCGCCATTTGGACAGCACTGAAACGCCGTCCAGAACGGGGAGGCCGAGATCGAGAACGATGGCATCATAGGGTTCGGTTTCGCCGAGGAAGTGGCCTTCTTCGCCGTCAAAGGCCTTGTCCACCACATAACCGTTTTCCTGCAGGGCTTCGACCAGCTGCCGGTTCAGGTTCTGATCATCCTCAACGACAAGAATTCGCATGCATTCCCCAGAGTTTTGAGCGCGTGCTTAGCTGAGCTGGCCACTCGTGGCATTGACCATGACGCGCTGCACGCTGCCACCGACTTTCAAGGTTACAGCATATTCACCGCTCGGCAAGAGCTTGACGCCCAGCACGGTTGCACCTGGATTGGCCTGTTGAGCAATGGTCGCAGCCTGCGAGGGCTGGATGGGGAACTGGCTCTGCACCAGGCGTAGCACTTCAATCTTGGCAGGTGCATCAAAACGCAACTGCCCCAGCGGTGCCGCCGAAGCCTGTAGCGCCACGAGGCCCTGAACGGTCAGAATGATTGCAAGCACCACAGATTTGAACACGGTCTTCCCCTTTGTTGGGATCAGGGATAGCGGTCCGAAGCTGAATGCAACATGAACAGAACAATATATTGAAATATAATGATATTATTCTCTGACCCTGTTCCAGTCAAATGGGGATGCCAGGCGGCGCGGTCAAGTGCCGGTGTCCACCTGGCAAGCCTCAAAAGCTCACTTGATGGTCTTGCCGGTCTTGTTGGTGTGGACTGACCAGATGGCGGTGGCGAGGGACACAACGCCCGCAACCACCGCGCCATAGTCACCGGCGGGAAGCAGTCCGGCCCCCACGGTATAGGCGAGAACGGGAGGAAAAAACGCGCGGATGATGCCGCCCAGCATGTCGGAATTCATATGATACCTCAGATGTTGAAAAGCCGGAGAACCGTCCGGCGCGGGATCAGATGCGCGCTGCCTGAAAATGCATGCGGTCGCGCGGCAGGTTCACCCAGCCCTCAGCCGCGAAGGCTGCGGTGACTTCAGCGCAGAAGGTGGCCTTGGCTCGCCCCATCGGGAAACGCTCAGGCGCCAGATCAATGGCACAGCCAAAAGCATGCATCGAAAGCGTTGAGCTGCCGCGCTTCAGGCGGAAATTGTAAGTACCACCAAAAATCGAAACGCCCCATTCATCCACGCGCGCTTGTTCACGGCCGGCCTGGTCCCAAATGGTCTGCAGCACCCGCATCAGGCTCTCTGCACAGAGGCGGTGGATCTTGAAAGTGGCGATGGGTTTTCCGGCATAGGTCATGCGGAAGGGTGGTTTGAGCGGGACCAGATTTTTCGCCTCCCAGGCAGAAGAGGCCTGCCCGCCCCGCCCGCGCGGATTGCCATAGAATCCCTGCGCCCCGGATTGATGTGGCCAGGTTTGCATCTGACGATCCATGGCTCTCATCCTCGCCGCAGCAGCGGAACGAAATGATCCAGCGCCGCGCCTACTGAGGCGGCAAAGCCAAAGGCCAGCATGAACAACCGCCAGCCGCCTTTGGCGCTCACCAGCACATCGCGGATTTCACGCATGTCCTCGCGGATGGCGTGAAGCTCGCTTTCCACCGCTTCCATGCGGGCCTGCAGGTTGCCGAGTTCGCGTTCAATCGAAGTTGTCATGCTCATCACCACGCCACCACAATGACGAGGCCCGGCCCGCCATCGCCGCCGCGCCCACCGGTCACCCCGCCGCCGCCGCCGCCGCCGCCAGAGCCGATATTTCCATTGCCGCCGCGCCCGCCGGTGCCCGTGCCAAATGAACCGCCGCCAGAGCCGCCATGCGAAGCCAATGGTGCCCACATGAAGGGGCCATGCTGGCCATCACCGCCATTGGCAACACCACCGGCCAGCGCGGCCAACAAGGCAGCACTGACTGCACCGACGCTGCCACCTGCAAATCCCGTATCGCTGGTGCCGACGCCAGCCCCACCGGCGCCGGGCGAAAGATTATAATTGGAACCACCAGAACCAAGCCCGACACCGGTACCAACAGCACCCGTCTGTGCGCCACCCGCACCGCCGGTGCCGCCACCCGTAAATGTTCCGATCCCAACGGCCCCCAAAAAGCCCGCTCCGGGTGCACCTGATGCAGATCCTGCCGCACCGCCCGCGCCCGAGGTTCCAGGATTGCCTCCACCCGGAACTGTGCCCGTCAGCGCAAGCTGATCATTGCTCTGGGTGGAAGGGAAATAGGCGATGCGGCAAACATCAGTGGGTGCAGCACCCGCTGCATCGGCCGCACCGCCAAGCCCACCCATGGGCACTTTGACCAGCAGCCGGTCTGGAACAAGAAGCGCAGGCACGCCAGTCAACCGGCCAAGACCCCCGGCACCTCCGCCTGCTCCGCCGCCGCGCGCCGTGCCAGAAGCGCCAGAACAGCCACCACCACCGCCGGACCCGGGGCCGAACAGGTAAAACGAGAACATGCTTTTGCCGCGCGGCTTGGTCCAGGCCTGCCAGTCACCACTGGCCTGAAACATCTGGACATCGGCACCATTCTGCGTGTTGGGCAGATGAGAGAGATCAAGCATTCTCAACCTCCTCCACCGGCTCCGGCACGTCGGGCGCCCAAAGGGGTGCGGGCACTTCCGCCACGGGAACGCATTCGGCAAAGCCTGGATCAACCGGATTGCCCGCCGCATCCAGATAGCGCGTCACGATCCCGGCAACGCTTTCCTGCAGCGCCTCGATTTGCGGCGACAGATAATGCAATTGCACTTTCACATAGGAGGGCTTCATCAGTACTGCCCTCCGATCGCACTTACCTGGTAACCGGCGGCCACGGCGGTGCTCAAGGTGCAAATCAGTTTGAAGCCCGGTGGCAGCGCCAGATTGAGCGGCAACTCATAGGCCGGTTGGGCCGAGGTTTCCGAAAGCGTGGTGGCCGGCAAGGTCATTTCCGCAATCAACGCGTTGTTGGCTGCGGTCGTATTGGCGCTGCCATTGTTGATGAAGATGCGTAGCACCGTCTGCACATTGGTGCCCAGCGCCCGGGCGATGATCTTTTGGATGAAATTGCCCGCCGCATTGCCTGCATTATTGCCTGTTGCGATGGTGCTCACCGTGCCGGTGCCATCCTTGGCGGTGTTGGCGGAGGTAAGTGCCGGTGCAGCCCATTGGACTGAACCCAGACTGGAAAAGATCGGTTGTGTATTGGCGGCCATGTGAAACTCCTAGTTCATGAAAAACGAGCGCGCGCAGAGCAGAGCTGTGGCACCGGCATTGAGGGCATCGGCATATTGCTTGGTGGCAATGCCGGTGGGTGAAGTGGGGTTGGCGTAAAGTGTGGCCAAGCCAGTTGAGGGGCTGACGTTCAATGCCTCGCGCCAGGTGCTGCCATCGGCACTCACCTTGATGTGGAAGCCATCATCCCCGGTGGTTCCCATTTCGGCGCGGCCGGAAAAACTGGTTTGGAAAAGCAGGCTCGCCGTATCGCCCACGGCATTCTTGTTGAGCTTCAGCTGCATGCCATTGCCCACATTGTTGAGCAGCACGGCGGATGAATTGACTGACAGCTTGTTGGTCGCGTCAGGCGTGGCATTGACGCCAAGCAGCGCTACAGACTGCGGAAACGGCAACGGCAGCCACGCCGTGCCGTCGAAAACGATGAATGTGCTTTCTGCAACGATCCAGGCGAGGAACCCGGCGCGCGGCGTGAGAAACACCCACAGCCCTGCATCACGCAAGGCAATCAATCCAGCCTTGCCGGCCCAGTCCCCGGTCGGCGTGGTGCCGATCAGAAACCTGTCGCCCTCGGCAAAACTGCCCGGTGGCGCATTGAGCCCGCGCGAGACCAGCCGCAATTGCAGCAACCCATCGATCAGCGCCACCGCATCATTATGCGGCAAATGCTTCTGCGCCTGGTTGGCCTCGATCAGCGGCAGGTTCAAATTGGGTGAATTAGACATTCAATGTTCCTTCCAGGATGGCGCCTGCCCCAACGCTCGCGCTGATCTGCGCCACGCGCAGTTTGAGGCTGGCTGGCAAGCTGCCGAAATCGGCTATGGCATCAGCAGAGGCGTAAAAATATTCAGGCGCTGAAAGCTTCACACTGCGTAGCACTGACGTGCCATTCATGATGTCGAGGCGATAAGACTCACTCACTTCGCCAAGAGGCACTTCTGCAAACTCCCAGGAGTCGCCCTGCTCACGCGTACGGCGGATCCAGCTGATGCTGAAGCCGCCCGCCACTTTCTTCAGCGCCAAGCTTACAGGTGAGAGAGGCCGCAACGCTTTCAACGTGCCAGCACTTTCCAGTTCTACATAGGAAGGATCGCCAGGGTCGCGCTGCTGCGGCCCCAAACGCCACACCGAAGGCAAGCCCGATTCCGACGAGCTGGCCACCGGCTGCACCACCGCTGCATTGAGCAGCACGACATTTTGACCCGCCGCGCGCAACGTCAGCATTTCAGGGCCCGAACCGGCTTGCGCGCGCAATAGTCCCGCGAGCCGATAAGTGCGCGGTGCAATCAGCAGCGCATCGCGGAATTGCAGGATTTCAAATCCGGTCTCCGGCGTGCCCAGTGCCGCAGCATTACCGCCGCCATAGAGCGCTTCAGCCGAAATCGACGAGAGCGTGCCGCTGCTCATTTCAACATCCAGAGTGGTGGTGAAATCCACCCGCGCGGTGCGACCGGTGGGCAGCGCGGTCAACGTTACGCCCAAGCTGGCCTGCTGGGTGACCAGCCGGTTGAATTTCAAACTCGCATCGCTGGTTTGCCGGTACAGAACCAGACTACCGGGCCAGGGCGTGGCCTGTGCAGCGAGGCGTGGGGCCACCGAGCCATCGTCGCTCACCAGCGCCAGATCCATCAGCAAAGCATCCGCCGCGCCATAAACTGGCGGCAAATCAAAGGTCACGCCACGATCGGGCGCAGGCGGCGGATCATAGGCGGCGGCATCATAGGCCAGCGCCTCAATCTTCAACGCGGTGCCCGCCGTCACCGATTTCACCCGCCACAGATTTCCGGCCAGTGCCAGCACATCGCCGGGCTCCACCGCTTCAAATGAAGGCGGCAAGACAAACTGTGCAGTCTCGCGCGCGGCATGGGCTTCAGCCAGCGCCACATCTGCCAGGCCTTGTGCGCTTTTCTGCGTCATCGCCGCAGGCACTGAAATTACCACTTCGGCCTTGCTGGTGCTGCCAATGGTCCGTTGCGACACGGCGGATTGGCGGTAATCCAATCCGCTTTCCGAAAAACCAACATGCACGGCCAGCGGCAGATCCGCCTCCTGTGCGCGGTATTGCATCAGCAGCGGCGAGGCCTTGTCATCGTCCACCAGATCATCAACCGAAATTTCCAGCGGCGCATTGATCCGCCGACTGACGAATTTCATCTTTCCTTCGGCCTCAAGAGCATCAATGCAAAAGGCTTGCAGCAAACCTTCCAGCGCCTCGCGGGCCGACATCGGCTTGTCCAGAACGAAGCCATCGACCAGACCGTGGGCTTCCGTCACATCCACATCATCAAGGCCATAGCGCACGGCCAGATCAGTGATCAGGCTGGCCAGCGAAACTGCCCCCAGCCGCCCGTTCAGCCAATGACCACGGGCATAATTCGGCGCGTCGGCCCACACATCGCTGCGCGCCGGAAAGGCGGGGAAAGGCCTGGCATCCCAGCACCAGTGGAACATCCGTCCCACATCCACCATCGGCGCGCCAGTGACGGATGACACTGGATTATTGTTCGCCCAATAGGTCTGCATCGCCTGGATGTAAGCAAGTTGCAGCTCAGCATCCTGTTTGCCATCCGAATAAAATGGCAGCGCGCTTTCGGATGATTTCGCATCGACGAAAACATTGGGCTGGTTGGTGCCCTTGTCCACCGCCGGGCAACCGAGTTCAGTAAACCAGAACGGCTTCGATTGCGGCACCCATGCTGTGGCGGCAGCGCTTTCAATGCCACCCGGCCGGTCATGATGCGCATTCAGCCACCAGCTCCGCACATCCTTGGGCCGGAATATCCAGGGCTTGCCATAGGCGCCATCAGTGATTGGCGTGCGCGCCTGCGCGTCACGATCAGCATCGCTGGCATAGTACCAGTCAAACCCTTCGCCACCCGCGATGCGTGAGGTGAGATAGCCCTGATCATAGATACTGCTGGCACCGCTCGCGCGGTCCAGATGATCCGCACCATCGCGCCAGTCCGTCAGCGGAAAATAGTTGTCGATGCCGATGAAATCCACGTGGCTGTCCGCCCAGAACGGATCGAGATGAAAAATCACATCGCCACTGCCATCGCTGGGCTGGTGCCCGAAATATTCACTCCAGTCCGCGCCATAGGAAATCTTCGCAGCAGGCAGAATGGCTTTCACATCCGCCGCCAGCGTCTTGAATCATCGGTGCGAAGGCGGCCGATTTTGTTTCGCGCAACAAAAGTGATTTCAAGGTTTTCAGCATTTCAAATTTCCAGTACTTCACACCACGCGCGCACGCGGCTCCGCCTGCTTGCGCAGCATCAGTTCCGTCACCGCCCAGACCAGCGCATCCAGCCGATCGGGGCTGCGGCCATCTTCGATCATCGAACACATTTCATCTTCCAGTGCCGGCAGAGCGCCGACGTGATGCACGCGGCCCTGCTCATAGAGTGCGGCCACCGGCTCCGCCCGCGCCCGCTTTCCCGCGCTGGCATGCACGGCGCGGTAAGCAATCCCCGGCTCCACTTCGCGCAGCACTTGTTCCACCATGGCGCCGCCCTGGTTCACTTCGGCCACCACGCGCGAGGCATTATAATTCTCATAGGCACTCACAACTTTCCGGGCCCACTGCGCGGGGCGCGCACGTTCGACTGAAAGATCGGCCAGCACATAGGCATGGCCATCCAGCCCCAGCCCTGCCACTACGATGCCACAGGCATTGCTGCGGGCGTTGAAACTGGCCGGAGGATCCACCGCCGCAATCACCCGCTTCAGCTCAGGTGCCGCATTCATCCGCAGCCGCTCTATGTCGTCGCGCCGGAACAACGCATCGGGATCATCCTCGATCAATTCGCCGTCCAGCTCCTGTCTTCCAAGGCGCGTCCCCGCATAACGCGCAGTCACATCCTTCAAAAAAGGCCGTGCCAGAAAGGCGGCATTGTCGGCCGTCTTCGAACGCGAAACCACGGTGGCCTCATCAGCCAGCAGCTTCTTCACAATGGCGATAGGGCGTGGCGTAGTGGTCACCACCGCCACCGGGTTTTCACCCAGGCGCAGCGCGAAATTCAGCATCTGCCATACACTCTCGGCCTGTTTCCATTTCGCCAGCTCATCGCACCAGGCCGCATCGAATTGTGGCCCGCGCAAACCGTCCGGCTCTTCCGCCGAAAACACATGCGCAATGCTGCCATTGGGCCAGGTGAGCAGGCGCTTGGAGGGTTCAAATTTCGGCCGCTCACCATCGGGGTGAATGGCCAGCAGGCCGGATGGGCCTTCGATCATTACCAGTCGCGCTTCATCAAAAGTGGGTGCCACCAGAGCGATGCGGCGGGGCGTGCGTTCCTCATCCCAGGCATGCATGGCCAGAGCTCGCACCCATTCGGCACCGCCGCGGGTTTTGCCGCTGCCGCGCCCGCCAAGCAGAAGCCAGGCGCGCCATGCGCCGGCGGGTGGCAGCTGGTCACGTCTCGCCCACAGGCGCCATTCCCACAGCAGTGCGCGCACTTCCTGAATCGTCAGTTTCCGTGTCAGCATCTGGCTGTTCGGCGCCCAGGCTTGCAATGCGGCGCGCAAGTTCATCACGCTGGGCGGCATTGAGGCGGGCTGTTTCTGCTGCACGTCCGCCACGCTTCTTGCGTTCCTTGTGTTCAAGTTCGAGAACCTTTTCCAATGTGCGCACCAATGTGTTGGTGTTGCGGATGTCACGCTCATTGCCGAGCGCATTGGCCTCGTCCTTCAACGCCCCGATCTCGCCTTCCAACTGGTTCAGGCGCTTCTGCACCGCCTCTTTCAGGCGGCGCAATGTTTCGCGGGTGGATTCAGATTTGGGCTTGGCCGACTTGGCATTGCGTGGCTTCCAACCCCGCGCCCGCGCTTCATCAATCAACTGCTGGCGCGAAATCTGTAAGGTGGCGGCGATGGCAACAACGCTCTCGCCGCCCGCCTCATAGCGCAAGCGAACGGCGTCCCAGTCGATGACTGGGGCTTCTTGTGTGTCTGTCATGTGATGTAAATTCTCGAAGGGCGCGTCTCTTTCGGCCCATTTCTGGAGTGTGACGAGAACTACACGAGACACCGTACGGTGTCAAGCACTATTTTCCTAGACAAGGAATATATCTGTGTTGTGGAGAACATAATTGTTCTGCAGCTGCGCAATTGCAACGGCATGGGCCACAGAGCCCGAACCATCAGCGTCAAAATAAAGCGTATGGTTTGACGTGTTGAACCAGAATTCCTGTGCGGTGTTTGCGGCACCCGTTGTTCCGGCAACAAAGTGGGACGCATCCAGCATGCCGGCATCCGCACCACCCGCCGCAAGCTGACCGCCAAATCCGGCTGCGGAGAAATCAAAATGATCTCCCGCGTGGAACCCGGCCACCTTGTCTGACCCTTCAGTGGCCGCGAGATAGACAAAATGGTCATTGCCGCTGCCACCGCGCAGCGTGTCGCTGCCGGCGCCACCCACCATGACGTTGTTGCCGCCCTTGCTCGTGAGCGTGTCGTTGCCACCCAGGCCGATCATCACGACGTTGCTGCCAGACAGTGAATTGCCACTGCCATTGCCCAAGACCACAGTGGCGAGTGCTGCCACGTTGTTGGCTTCATTGCTTTCGGTAACCTGGTTTGTGGAATCGGCAATCACGCCGAGATAGTAAGTGCCCGCCTTGGCATTGGCCGGCAGGGCCAAGGCAATGCTTTCAATTTGCGATCCACCGCCCGCCAGGCTCGATGCCTGGAACGAGCCAACCAGCGTGTCAGCGGTGGTGATGGTCTTGTCGGTGGACAAATAGAGGCCCGTGACCGAGGCGGCGGCGGCTCCCGCTCCCGTGTTGTTGAGCGTGAAGCCCAGTTTGGCCCCGTCAAAGGTGATGCCTGAAATGGTGAGATCGGCAGAAGCCGGCGCGGGCGGCGGGTTGGGACCCGGGTTGGGGTTTACGTTGGATCCGATATGGAAACCCAGGGTGTGGAGGATCGTCAGGTCAACATTGGTGAGGGCCTGTGTTGTCGATCCCGTATAAAATTCGTCAAAAGGATCATTCCCGCCCTGCACCCCGGAATTCAGGAAATCGCTCGGGTCGGAATTCCTGCCGAAATCCGCCAGCTTGGTGGCCCCGCCATCAAGCGAAAAATAGGCGGCTGGTGCGGTGGCGCCGCCGTTGAACAGCCGGTTGCCTTGGCTGGTGAAGCGGAAAAGATCGAAGATGTCCGGCGCTGTGCCATAGGGAACCCGGCCCAGTGCGTGGGTCAATTCATGCAAGGCCACGCCCACCAGAAGATTGGGGCTGATGTCGGTTGCGAAATATGCGCTGCCATCATCGGTGGTGGCGTCATTGGCGGCGAGCCCGCCAAACAGCTTTGCCTGGGCATTCCAGACGACCACGTTCGATTGGCCCTGGATCGAAGTTCCAACCGGAAGGGCATCAAATGTCGTGTCACCTGGCGCTGCACTGGCCAAAAGCTGGGAGCGCAAGGTGGAATAGCTTGAATAGTAACCACTGTCGGGGCCGGCGGCCGCGCCACCGCCCGTACCGCTATAATCGATGTTCAGATTGACGGTGATTTTGTCAGTGATCACATTGGCCAGCAACAGTGCCGCTTGGGCAATGCCGTCGCGAAAACTCTGCGGTGCGGCCGCGGCTGCGGCATCAAACAAGAGATTGAATGTGATTCCGCCCGAAGACACAGCGGCGAAAGTCCCTGCAGCACCCAGGGCAGCCCCCAATCCATCGGCTTTTCCAGCGTGGGAATAGTCATGCCCGGCCTGCCACGGCGCACCTTGCGCCATGACGTGGTCGCCATGGCTCACAAACAACCCACCTTCAATTGCAGAACTGTTTTTCATGCGCAAACTCTCTGATGTGGTTGTCGCTTTGCTTGCCGGAGTCAGTGAAAGGCTCTGGACCCGCAAACTCCGCGGATGACTTAAACCGATGATTCGTTAGGACTTCGGAAAGCAGGATATCAAAAGTTGAATCAAAGATTCATTGCAAATTTTGAAATCCGATCTTGCGACGATCAGCTTGGGGCAAGGCCGCCGGGATGATTGCAAGGAAAAGTACGCCAACTTTCAGCGCGCTACGCTCAACCGCTTTTCTGGAGTGTGCTGAGAACTACACGACGCACCGCGCGGTGTCAAGTATTATTTTCCTATGATAGGCTTTTTGGTGTTATCTGATCAAGCTTTCTGAATGAGCAATATGCCCAGTATCATGAAGCCGATGCCGCTGGCGCGGAGCATGCCCAAGGGTTTGACCACGGCGCCAAAAAGCCCGAAGTGATCAATTGCTGTGGCCGCAATCATTTGTCCGAGCAGCACACAGAAGATCGCATTGCCGATGCCGAAGCGCGGCGCAATCCAGGTGACAGACAGCACATAGAAAACCACGCCCAATCCGGCAAAAAGAAGAAAGATCGGCTGGGAGGGCACAAGGCGCAGCGGCTGCGGCCCGCTGGTAAGCATCATCGCGGTCGCGGAGGCAATAAGCGCCACCGTGAACAGCACAGTCGCAGCGGCTGCAGGCGATCCAATGCCCTTGCCGAGTTGCGTATTGAGCGCGGCCATGAGGGGAATGCCGACACCAGCAAGCAGCATGATCGCAGCATAGCGGAATGTTTCGGGCGACATTGCAAACCTCATGCGTCAACGGCCAGGCCGTTGGGCTCATCCGTGTCTCGCAAGGATTGCACCAACTTGAGAGGTTGGCAAATCACAAGCCACCGAGCACTCTTTTCCTGTCACGGGCATTTAATTTTTTGACGGGCTTATGTACTGCCGCCAATCTATTGTTCGGTAATGGACATTCGGCAGTTGCAATATCTGGCCGCGCTGGCGCGCGAGAAGCATTTCACCCGTGCGGCCGCCGCCTGCAATGTATCGCAGCCCACGCTGTCAGGCCGCATCCGCCAGCTGGAACAGGAACTCGGCGTGCCCATCGTGGAGCGTGGCCAGCGCTATATCGGCCTCACACCGGAGGGCGAGCGCGTGCTCACATGGGCGCATCTGATCCTCGACAACTGGAACTCCCTGCAAGGCGAGCTTTCGCAGATCAAGGGCAAGAGCAAGGAACTTGTCGGCCGTATCATTCTCGGCGTCATCCCCTCCGCTCTGCCGATGGTGAGCAGGCTGACACAGGCGATGAATGCCAAGCATCCATCGGTGGATTTCACCGTGCTGTCGCATTCATCGGAAGAAATCATCCGTGCACTGAATGATTTCTCGATTGATGCCGGGATCACTTATCTCGACAATGAGCCGGTGAAGGGCCTGCTGGCCACAGAGCTTTACCGCGAGAACTATGCGCTCTTTGTGCCGAAAGGCCATGCGCTGGCATCCAGCACCTCGGTCACCTGGGCCGCAGCGGCGCAGGAACCGTTGTGCCTGCTGACACCCAATATGCAGAACCGCCGCATCATTGACCGCGCCTTCCATGAGGCCAAGGTGAAGCCTTCCCCGCGGCTGGAAACCAATTCGATCATGAATCTGCTGGCTTCGGTGCGCAGCATGAATCTCTGCGCCATCATGCCGGGCTATTTTGAAAATGCCTTGGGGCCGCTGGAAGGTGTTGCCGCCGTGCCGCTGGTTGATCCGGTTGTTTCGCATTCGGTCGGCCTTGTGGCCATGCCGCGCGATCCGGTGCCCACGCTCACGGCGATGTTGTTCGCAGCAGCCAAAACACTCGCTTAGCTTGATTGCAAATCGGTAATCCGGATTCTAGGATGAAGGCGGGACAGGGAGAAAGCCAATGGAACATCGGGTAGGACAGGATTTGCAGCAGGGCTCGTCCTGCCGTGTGGCCAAGGGTGTTGCCGCCATTGTCTTTGCCATTCTGTTCAATATTCCCTTTTCCATTCTGGGTGCCACCTTTGATTATCCCGCCATCCTGCGGAAGCCAGCGGGTGAAGCGCTCGACAAGTTTGCAGAAGGCGGCAATGGCTTGATCCTCACCTGGTATGGCTTTGCCTTTGCCGCATTGGCACTCACGCCACTGGCCATCGCACTGTCGATCACGCCGAAGCGCGTTTTCAATTCGCCGGCTCTGGCCATCGGTGCGGCACTGGCTGGTACAGCGGCGAGTATCACGCAGGCCATCGGGCTTTTCCGTTGGGTGTTTGCCATTCCGGCGATTGCAGCAGCCCATGCTGATCCTGCAGCCACAGAGCAAGCCAAGTTCGCCGCAGAGCAGATGTTCAGTACACTGAACAATTGGGGCGGCGTCGCCATCGGTGAACATATGGGGCAGTGGTTCACCGCGTTGTTCGTCCTGCAGCTTTCGCTCATCCAGCGCAAGGAAGGCTGGCTGATCACCAGCCTCATCGGATTTGCCGCCACGCTGTGCATCGCTTTGGGCACCAGTGAAGGCCTGAGCATCGTGCTGGGCGGATCAGGTGCTGTGTTCTCGATCGCCACAATCCTGGGCTTCCTCGGCCTCACGCTCTGGCTGATCGCCACGGGTATCAATCTGATCCGCCGCAGCGCCTGACTTGTTCACTCATCCACAAAGGTGATCTCACCAGCCGCCACTCGTTTCATGAAGGTCTTTGCCCCGTCATGGCGCATCTTGTTGACGGTCTTGTCCTTCACCATGCCCACCGCAATGTCCGGGAAGTGGTCGAGCAGAAACCGGGCCTCAGCGGCCTGCCCCGGTGGCAAGGCCTTGACCGAGCAAGCCGCACTCTTTGGCTTCGCGAATATGTCGCCGCTGCGTTTCAGCATCACCAGGCGCAGATGCACTGTGCCGTCGGGATAGGTGACTGTCGGCGCGTCGCAGGCCGCGAGCGCCGCTTGCGCCTTCTTGTCCAGATTATCCTGCAGGATGTATTCCAGCTCCGAAAAGTTTTCTCCCTTGAAGTCGAACTGGCCAAACAGGATAAAGAACAGCTTGTTTTCGCCCTTCTTCGCGCCTTTGATCGTGCCTTCCATGTTGGAATTCACTTTCTGGTCCTTGCCGGCGTTCTGTGCGCTTTCCTCGGCGGCGTGAACGACAAATTGCGATGCGACGCTTTCAGCGGGCTTCGCTGCGCCAGTGCCGGCCGGCAGGCTTGCTGTGTCGGGGCGTGAATAGAGCGCCAGATAATCGTGCAGCGTGGCCACTGTGAGTTTGGCTGGCAGCGTTCCATCCGGAAATTTGCGGCAATCCTGCGCCTTCTGGCGCAGCGCGGGTGACACGGTTCCGTCCGGGGCTTCCGCATTGCAGCCCAATGCTGCGAGCTTCTGCTGCAACTGCTTCACCGCTTCGCGGTCAGCCGCGTCATAGAGATCGGCCTTGCGCAGTACCGAAAGATTGCGGACCTGCACGCCAATCCCATCCGGCTGAATTTCGTCAAACAGCGATTTGGCACCGGGAATCTTCTTCCAATCGGGGCCGAAACCCGACATGACCGGGCCCACGAGAAAGTTGAAGCTCTTCGGATCTTTCGGCACCCCGGGTTCGCATTGGTTGCTGGGCCAGCAGTGCGGCGCCTGATTGGTGGCAATCGCCTCATCCCCATAGATCACCTTGCCATTGCACGTGGCTTTGGCCCAGCCGTCATCGCCGGCGGACCAATGGACCTTGAGCGAGAAGGTGAGCCATGTGCCGAAATCAGCTGGCGCCTGGCATTGCTGTGCGAGAAAGCTGACACCGTTGGTCGTATCGGCTTTCAGCATGTAGATGAAGTTGTGCAGGAACGGGCCTTCCCAGCTTGCCAGCCGCAAGTGGCTGTCGATGCCATTGGGATAATATCCCAAAGCGGCCATGCTCTTGAAACCCGGATAAGTGAGCTTCGGGTCGATCTTCAGGTCGAACTTGTATTCAACCGTATCGCCGGTGTGCGCTTCGGATTTCCAGCGCAACACCGAACGCAGATTGCCATTGTTGCAATCATTCTCGCCCCGACCGTCACCATAATCCTTGCTGCTGCATAGTCCGGGCGCGAGATGGAAGTCGGTCACACCATCCTTGGTGACAGGTTGCTGCTGCGCGGGATTGAACGGGTGGAATTCCGTTCCGGCGGGTGGCGGGTCAGCCCAGGCCAGGCCTGTGAAAATCACGCCGGCAAGTGCAGCCCTGCATAGTTTTCCAAAAGTGGCTCGCATCGTCTCTGCCCCCCAACCATTACAGATGAGCAATAAGAGTGAAAACGGCGGAGGCTGTCAATCTCATTGCGATCAGCCTCCGCCCAAGCGAGCTTACCCGAAAACACCCCGATTTTGTTCCGTGTACGGAGCAATTGCAGCATGGTGAACGCTTTCCTAACGCATTGCCTCAAATTTGAAATTAACTCGCCATTCATTGTATTGATCAGTTTGGATTGCTGATTCAATCACTTAGCCGTACCACCCACATCGGAACAGGTGGAATGTACTGCCTTTCCGCTATCGACATGATGTTGAAAGGTACAAAAAAATGTCAATCAAGTTTGTTCTCGTGAGTTCGTTTACCCTTGCCCTCATTTCTGGTGGCGAGGCATTTGCCGCTGGATCGTCGGCTGATGCGATCTTCAATGGCCAAGTCGCAGATACCTGCGTTTTGGCTGCAGGCACGGCAGGTACGCTGACCTCCGCTGCTGATTTCAAGAAGCTGTCCAGCTCCAATGCAGGCGGCGCTTCGGCCTCGGTCAATGCCATGGCCACCAGCAGCAATTACACCATCAAGACCATTGCCCCGACTTCGTTCTCGGTCGGCGACAGCTCGAATGTTGCTTTCGCCACCCAATACAATGTGAACGGCGCTACCTCGGCCTATCAGGTGCCAGGGGCCACCGCCACCAAACTCAATGCGGGCAATTCACAGATCGCCGTCAATCTCGATGCAGCAAAAGCTTCCGGAACCTTCCCAGCTGGCACTTACACTGCCACTGTGACGGTCCGGTGTGAATAAGCTTCACACGCTTGCGTGCTTGGCGCTCGTACTCGGGAGCCAAGCCGCCCATGCCCAGTCGGTCACTCCGATGCGTGGTGCGGTGACAAGCTTTGCGGATGAGTTCGCCCTCCGTATCACGGTGGGCAATCCATATCCCCGCGCCGTCGGTTTTGATGTGCGGGTCTATGATGAGAACTTTCAACCCATCGAAGCCATCGTCACTCCCCCAGGCCTCCGGATGCCACCGGATGAAACCACCATGGTCTCCGTGCGCGTGCCGTTCCAAGGCATGCAGCAACGTAAGGTCCGTGTGTGCGCAGAGGGCATGTTTGCGAACGCCAATCAGTCGGGGGTGAGAACACAAGTATGCGGAAGATATCTAGCAAGACATATAGGTCAGTAAGCCAGATTCCTGTGGCACGGCTGAGTTTCGCTGAGCTGCGCGAGTTTATTCGCGCCGAACAGCGGTTCGCCGTCAAGGTGGCATCGATCCTCGCAGCAACGCTTCTCTCGGGGGCCGCTGTGCTGGCGCTTGCCGCCGAGACCAGCGCTGTTGCGAGGGCTGATACAATCACCACGACAACCTCGTCGGTGAACAGTGCGACCTTTGGCATGACCTTGCCTTCCGCCGCGTTGCCCACGGGCCAGGATGAAATCCATTCGTCGGACGGCACATCGTGCCGTTCGGCGGTGGGTGGCAACGGTGCCTATATGGATATGGGCGTGATCGGTGCGCCGCAAAACGACACGACCAATGCAACCGCCGCTGCCTATGGCCGTGTCGTCATTCCGCTGGGCCAAGTGGCGCACCGGCTGGATTGCAGCCAGCTCTACGCTCTGGAAATCGAACGCCTGAAGATGGAAATCCAGCTGGCCCGCATGGGCAATGCTGGTGGCGGCGTCACGCCGGAATCAAAAAATGGCGCCTGGATGCAAGAGGGCTGGAACGATGCGCCGGCCAAAACGACGGCGGTGGCTGCGGCAAATCCTCCGAAGAAGGATCCCGCACTTGCGGGCGCACCACTGACCGCTGTCGCAACGCCAGCTCCGGCAGCGATGGTGAATTCATTCGGCCCGCCGCCGGACAAGAACGGCAAGAAGAAGCCTATCAAGGCCGCTGCAGCCCCGTCTGATCCGATTGTCACCGGGACGCTTGTTTCCGCTGCCCCGCCGGTTGCCAGCAGCCTGGCGATGCCGGGAACGCTCAATCTTCTGCCGCCTGCGAAAATGAATTGGAAGATCGCAACCCAGCCGAGCATCCAGCCCGTTTTTGCCAGTTCGAATGCGCTGTATTGAGTTCGTTAACCACCCGCCACATTGATAAGCCCTGCCTATGGGATGATAGGCCAGCCGTATTGGCATTTTCCCCCGGTTTGGGGCACAATGGGCCATGACACGCAAAGCCCAGCCGAAAGCCCGGCCCATCGAATTGACGCCGGCAGATCAAACTGCCCGCGCAATCGCTCTCCGCTATTCGAATAAAGCCGATGCCCTGCTGGAAATCCTGCATGATCTGCAGGAGGAATTGGGCCATGTGCCGGAAGCCACTTTCCCCGCTATCGCGCAAGCGTTGAACTTGTCGCGTGCTGAAGTTTATGGCGTGGCCACCTTCTATCATGATTTCCATTTGAAGCCGACAGGCACGCACACAATCCAGATCTGCCGTGCCGAAGCCTGCCAGAGTGCCGGCGGCATGGCGGTGATTGAGGCGCTGGAAAAAACCCTCAACATCAAGCTGGGGCAAACCACGCCGGATGGACGGGTGACGCTTGAGGCCGTCTATTGCCTGGGCCTCTGCCCGATGGGCCCGGCTGCTTTGGTGGATGGCAAGCCGAAGGCCGCGATCAAGCCTGATACGGCTGCGTCTCTCGTCGCGGAGCTGGCCTCATGACCAAGATTTTCATTCCGCGCGACATGCTGGCCGTTGCGTTGGGGGCCGATGAAGTGGCAGCTGCCATTGCCGATCAGGCCGCAAAGAAAAACATCAGTGTACAGATCATTCGCAACTCGTCAC
Source organism: Aestuariivirga litoralis (assembly GCF_015714715.1). Classification (NCBI taxonomy): domain Bacteria; kingdom Pseudomonadati; phylum Pseudomonadota; class Alphaproteobacteria; order Hyphomicrobiales; family Aestuariivirgaceae; genus Aestuariivirga; species Aestuariivirga litoralis. The sequence continues at coordinate 1,529,227 of NZ_WAHS01000001.1, forward strand.
GCGGCATGGCCTGGCTTGAGCCCTTCGTTGAAATCGAAACGCCGGAAGGCCGCATCGGCTATGGCGGCGTCAAGGTGGCGGATGTGGCTGGTCTTTTCGAGGCCAACTTCCTCAATGGCGGCGCACATGCTTTGGCGCAGGGCCTTGTCGAAGAAATCCCCTACCTGAAGAAGCAGGAGCGCGTGATGTTCGCACGCGCCGGGATCACCGATCCGGTTTCGATCGAAGATTACATTGCCCATGGCGGCTACGAAGGCCTGAAGAAGGCGCTGGCTTTGGGCAGCGCTGACATCGTGAAGGAAGTTCTCGACTCCGGCCTGCGCGGACGTGGCGGTGCGGGCTTTCCCACCGGCCTGAAATGGAAAACCGTTTCCGAGGCCAAGGCCGAACAGAAATATGTCTGCTGCAATGCTGACGAAGGCGACAGCGGCACCTTTGCTGACCGCATGGTGATGGAAGGCGACCCCTTCATGCTGATTGAAGGCATGACGATTGCGGGCCTCGCTGCCGGTTCCACCAAGGGCTTCATCTATTGCCGCTCGGAATATCCTTACGCCATCAGCACGCTGAAGGAAGCGATTGCCATCGCCACCAAGGCAGGCTGGCTCGGAGAAAATATTCAGTCCACGGACAAATCTTTCGTGCTGGAAGTGCGCCGTGGCGCAGGTGCCTATATTTGCGGTGAAGAAACCGCCATGCTGGAAAGCCTGGAAGGCAAGCGCGGCATGGTGCGTGCCAAGCCGCCGATCCCCGCGCTGGAAGGCCTGTTCGGCCAACCGACCATTATCAATAACGTGCTCTCCTTCGCTGCCGTGCCTTACATCATGGCCAAGGGTGCGAAGACCTATGCCGATATGGGCATGGGCCGTTCGCGCGGCACGATGCCCTTCCAATTGGGCGGCAATCTTGAGCGCGGCGGCATTGTCGAAAAGGCTTTCGGCGTGACATTGCGCGAGCTGGTCGAGGATTTCGGCGGCGGGCCATACATGGGCAAGCCGTTGCGCGCCGTTCAGCTGGGCGGGCCCCTCGGTGCCTATGTCAGCGCCGAGCAGCTTGATCTCAAGATGGATTATGAAACGCTGGCGGCCAATGGTGCGATGCTCGGCCATGGCGGCATCGTCGTGTTCGACACCAGCGTGGACATGGCACAGCAGGCGCGTTTCGCGATGGAATTCTGCGCCATTGAATCCTGCGGCAAGTGCACGCCCTGCCGCATCGGCTCGACACGCGGCGTTGAAGTGATCGACAAGATCATCGCGGGCGAGAACCGTGAATACAATGCCGTGCTGCTGGAAGATCTTTGCACCACGATGACCGATGGCTCACTCTGCGCGATGGGCGGCCTGACGCCCATGCCAGTGATGAGCGCCTTCACCAAATTCCCGGAGGACTTCGGTCTTCCGAAACCCAAACGCCTTGCGGCGGAATAGGACAAGACCATGCTGATCAAGGAAATTGATTTCGGTACGCCCAAGTCAGAGTCGACCAAAATGGTCACGCTGGAAATCGATGGCCATGAGGTGACAGTGCCGGAAGGCACGTCGATCATGAGTGCGGCGATGTCGCTGGGCACCAAGATCCCCAAGCTCTGCGCTACGGACTCGGTCAAGGCTTTTGGTTCTTGCCGCCTGTGCCTCGTCGAGGTTGAAGGCCGCAAGGGCACGCCTGCATCCTGCACCACGCCGGTTGCTGCTGGCATCAAAGTGAAAACGCAGAGCGACCGTCTCGCCGGCCTCCGCAAAGGCGTGATGGAGCTTTACATCTCCGACCATCCGCTCGACTGCCTCACCTGTGCGGCCAATGGCGATTGCGAATTGCAGGACATGGCTGGTGCCGTGGGCTTGCGCGATGTGCGCTATGGCTATGAAGGCGACAATCACGTTTTCAAGAAGCGTGAGAATGGCGAAGAGAATTTCCGTTTCAAGGCCAAGGATGAATCCAACCCGTATTTCACTTTCGATCCGGCCAAGTGCATTGTCTGCTCGCGCTGCGTGCGCGCCTGCGAGGAAGTGCAAGGCACATTCGCGCTGACCATTGATGGCCGCGGCTTTGCATCACACGTTTCCGCCGGCATGGATGAAGGCTTCCTTGATTCCGAATGCGTCTCCTGCGGCGCTTGCGTGCAGGCCTGCCCGACCGCCACGCTCACCGAAAAGACCGTGATCGCCAAAGGCCAGCCGGAACATTCCGTCGTCACCACCTGCGCCTATTGCGGCGTGGGCTGCTCCTTCAAAGCCGAAATGAAGGGCGATGAAGTCATCCGCATGGTGCCTTACAAGGATGGCGGCGCCAATGAAGGCCATTCCTGCGTGAAGGGCCGCTTCGCCTGGGGCTACGCCACGCACAAGGACCGCATCACCAAACCAATGGTGCGCGACAAGATTACCGATCCGTGGAAGGAAGTTTCCTGGGAAGAAGCCATCGGCACAGCGGCCACGCGCCTGAAAGCGATCCAGGAAAAATATGGCCGCCAGTCCATCGGCGGCATCACCTCGTCCCGTTGTACCAATGAAGAAGTCTATGTGGTGCAGAAGATGATCCGCACTGCGTTCAAGAACAACAATACCGATACCTGCGCACGTGTGTGCCACTCACCCACCGGTTATGGCCTTTCCAAAACCTTCGGCACGTCTGCTGGCACGCAGGATTTCAAATCGGTCGCCAAGGCTGACGTGATCATGGTGATCGGCGCCAACCCGTCGCAGGGCCATCCGGTTTTTGCCTCGCGCATGAAGAAGCGCATCCGCGCTGGCGCCAAGCTGATCGTGATCGATCCGCGTGAAACCGAAGCGGTGAATGCGCCGCATGTGGCAGCACAATTCCATCTGCCTTTGCAGCCGGGCACCAATGTGGCCATCGTCAATGCGCTGGCGCATGTGATCGTCACGGAAGGATTGCAGAACCAGAAATTCATCGATGAACGTTGTGACCTGACGGAATTCAGCCGCTGGATGGATTTCATCAAGGACCCGCGCCACTCGCCAGAAAATGTGGAAGCACTGACGCGCGTTCCGGCTGAGCGCGTGCGCGGTGCCGCAAGGCTTTATGCCACCGGCGGCAATGGTGCGATCTATTACGGCCTCGGCGTGACCGAGCACAGCCAGGGTTCCACCATGGTGATGGGCATGGCCAATCTGGCGATGCTCACCGGCAATATCGGCCGCGAAGGTGTTGGCGTAAATCCGCTGCGCGGCCAGAACAACGTGCAAGGCTCTTGCGACATGGGCTCGTTCCCGCATGAATTGCCGGGCTACCGCCATGTGTCGGACAATGCCGTGCGCCAGATGTTCGAAGAAGTGTGGAACACGCAGATCGACAATGAACCGGGCCTGCGCATTCCCAACATGTTCAACGCCGCCATTGATGGCAGCTTCCGTGGCATGTTCATTCAAGGTGAAGACATCGCGCAATCTGATCCGAACACGCATCATGTGAACCATGCGCTCGAAAGCCTTGATTGCCTGATCGTGCAGGATCTGTTCCTGAATGAAACCGCAGCCTTCGCGCATGTGTTCTTGCCGGGCACGTCGTTCCTCGAAAAGGATGGCACATTCACCAATGCCGAGCGCCGCATCAACCGCGTGCGCCCGGTCAAGGCGCCGCTGCAAGGCAAGCAGGAATGGCAAGTGGTAAGTGAGCTCGCGCAAGCCATGGGCTATGACATGCGCTACGATGACGCCTCGCAGATCATGGACGAAATCGCCATGCTTACGCCCACATTCGCTGGCGTGTCCTTCGCGCGCCTGGACGAGATGGGTTCGATCCAGTGGCCATGCAATGCCAATGCGCCGGATGGCACGCCCACCATGCATGTCGGCAAATTCGTGCGTGGCCAGGGCCGCTTCATGCTGACCGAATATGTGCCCACGCCGGAAAAGACCAACCGCGACTTCCCGCTGATCCTGACGACGGGGCGCATCCTCTCGCAATATAATGTGGGCGCGCAGACGCGGCGCACTGAAAACGTGGCTTGGCATCCGGAAGACATTCTGGAAATCCACCCGTCCGATGCGGAAATGCGCGGCATCAAGCATGGTTCGATGGTGTCGATTGCCAGCCGCATCGGCGGCACCACCTTGCGCGCCGATGTAACCGAGCGTGTGCCGCCGGGCGTGGTTTATACCACGTTCCATCACCCGGTTTCGGGCGCCAATGTGATCACCACCGAGTTCTCGGATTGGGCCACCAATTGCCCGGAATTCAAGGTGACGGCCGTGCAGGTCAACCCATCCAACCAGCCATCTGAATGGCAGAAGGAATGGGAAGACCGCGAGGAAATGAACAAGCGCGTGGCGGCGGAGTGATTGCGGAAGCATCCATTTCCGCCAGCGGGCTTCTGAACGGCGCAGCCGCAACATGGCTGGTGCCGGAAGAAGTGCCGGTGGCCATTCTGCTCAATTCCAATTCCTATGCCGTGATGATGGCAACGCCTGCGGACCTTGAAGATTTCGCGTTGGGTTTTGTGTTGAGCGAAGGCATCGTGGCGCATCATTCGCATGTGAAGGGCATCCTGCTGTTGCAACAGCCCGAAGGTTACAGTGTTGATGTGGCCATCGATGAGGCTCATCTGCTGCGCGATGCCTATGTGAAGCGCAATATGGAAGGCCGCATAGGTTGCGGCTTGTGCGGCGTGGCCGAACTTTCTGACGCTCTACGCATGCCGCGTGACAAGGTGAAGCCTGTGCCGCTGGCGGCGGCGGCGGTGGCGATGGCGTTTGATGCGCTGCCCGAGCACCAGCCTATGAATGCGGCCAATCATTCGGTGCACGCCGCAGCTTTTTGCTCCGTGGACGGATCAATTCTACTGGCGCGCGAAGATGTGGGCCGGCACAATGCGCTGGACAAGGTGATCGGCGCCATGGCGCGCAAGGCCCAAGTGCCGGATGATGGCTTTGTGCTGATGTCGTCGCGCTGTTCGTCGGAACTGGTACAGAAATGTGCTCGCGTGGGCCTCGGCGCCCTCGCCACGCTTTCCGCACCTACCGCTTTTGCTTTATCGCTGGCCAGACAGGCTGGTATCAGTTTGGCCTCGCGCGCGCCGCAGGGCATCATGATGTTTGGAGTTTGAGATGGAACAGCAAGACATGATCCGCATGGCGAACCAGATCGCCAGCTTCTTCAGGGGCTATGGCACCGATGAGGCCAAGAAGGAGATCTCGTCGCATCTCAATAATTTCTGGGAGCCCCGGATGCGCGAACAGTTTTTCAAGCATCTCGACAGCGGTGGTGCTGGTTTTGATCCGCTGGTGCTGGAAGCCGCCAAGCTGGTGCGCAAGCCCGACAATCATAACTCCAACATGCGCGAGCCGGTGGACCACAAATCAGGTCTGCCGATGGAGCCCAAGGAATCTTGAGTCGCTATCTGGCCCTGCGCTTCGCCTTCGGCAGCTTCCACAAATGCTCCACCAGCTCGTCCACACTGATGCCCTTTTCGGAATAGACTTCGCCCGCCACCGAAATTCCAGCTTCGGTCACCGTTTCCTGCCGGCCTGACACCAGCGGGTGCCACCAGGACAGTTCCCTGCCCTCGTTCAAACGCCGGTATGCGCAGGTTTCCGGCAGCCAGCCCAACTCGGCCACGTTCTTTGGCGTCAGCGTCACACAATCGGGCACGCGCTTGGCGCGGTTGGGATAATCCGTACACTGACAGGTTTTAAGATTCAACAGCTTGCAGGCCGTGCGCGTGTACAGAAATTCGCCGGTGTCCTCGTCTTCCAGCTTGTTCAGGCAGCAGCGGCCGCAGCCATCGCACAGGCTTTCCCATTGCGTGCGAGACATTTCGGCCAGCGATGTGGTTTTCCAGAATGGTTCGGACATCACCGCCTTTTAGCGCGGACGGGCAACAAAGAGCAATGTGAGTGCAAGGCCCGCCAGTTGCAGAATTGCCGCAGCGTTAAATCCCAACACAATATGATCGGCCAGAGAATCCGAGAAGGTTGCCGCCAGTGCAACCAGGCTGGCCAGGCCCAGTGTGCCGCCCAATTGATGCGCGGTGTTGACCACGCCAGAGGCCGCGCCCGCGTCAGCCTTGGCAACACCGCTCATGCCAGCCACTGTCAAAGGACCAAGAGCTGCGCCATTGCCAATGCCGAGCAAAAGCATCGGCAGGCCGACATTCCACAGATAGGTGGAATGTGCAGGTTGCTGGCCAAGCCAGAACAGGCCCAGAGCCGCGCAGAGGAAAGCCAAGGCCAGAACGCCACCCGTTCCGATCAGCCGCGTGCCACGCGGGATAAGCAGTGAGGCTACAAAGGTCATCGCAGTCATCGGCAGGAAACCAAGGCCGGCCTGAAACGGCGTCATGCCCATCACCACTTGCATCAGCTGCGTGGCATAAAAGAAGAAGCCCACCATCGCCCCGATGAACATCATGCGCGCCACATAGGAGGCGGTGCGGCTGGAGGAAGCAAACAGGCTCAACGGCAGCAGCGGTGCCTTGGCCCCGGCCTGGCGCAGGAAGAATGCGGCCAGCAGGGCGATCCCTAAAACACATGCACCCCAGGCTTCGATCTGCGCCCAGCCCGTGGCTGAGGACACGATGCCGTAAACCAGGCTACCCATGCCCAAGGTGGAAAGGCCCGCACTCAGCATATCTGGCGCACCCTTGGTGCGCGGTGTTTCAACCAGCAAGCTGCGGCCCGCCCACCAGAGAATGATGCCGACGGGCACGTTGACCAGAAAGCCAACGCGCCAAGAGAGAGCGCCGGCGAAGAAGCCGCCGAGCACCAAGCCCAAGCTGGCACCGATGCCCGCCGTGGCGGCATAGGCTGAGAGCGCCTTGGTGCGCGGCTCGCCTTCGGGGAAATGAATGGTCAGAAGCGCCATCGTAGCGGGTGCCAGAATCGCCGCGCCCACGCCCTGTATGGCACGCGCCACGACCAGCATGGTGCCTGATTGGGCCAGGCCGATCGCCAATGAGGCCAGAGTGAAAATGGCAACGCCGGTGAGATAGACGCGCTTGCGGCCAAACAGGTCCCCCGCCCGCGCGCCCACCATGAGGAAGCCGCCAAAGAATAACGTGTAAGCATTTTGTACCCAGCTAAGGGATGAGGGCGAGAAGCCGAAATCCTTGGCGATGTCCGGCAGGCCAGTGATCACGATGGATGTATCGAGCAAAATCAGCAGGTAAGTGGCCAGAACAATGGTCAGCACCGCCCATTGGCGGTCGGCTTCGGTCTTATCGGTGGAGAACATGGTGTGGGCTACAGCGGCGGTTGTCATGCCCCTATCTAGGCCCACCGGTTCCATGCGATAACGGGCTATAATTGTCATAAGCCTATGAGCAGCATTCATAAATGAAAACGCCTGATTATGCGGCCTTGCAGGCCTTCATGGTGGTGGCGCGCGAGCGCAGCTTCACCCGCGCCGCCGCCCAGCTTGGCATTTCGCAATCCTCGCTCAGCCATACAATCAGGGGGCTGGAAGAGCGCTTGGGCCTTCGCCTTCTGGCTCGCACGACGCGCAGCGTGGCGCCCACAGCAGCGGGCGAGCGATTGCTGGGTTCGCTGCAACCGGCCTTCGCCCAGATCAGTGCCGAGCTGCAATCCCTCAATGCGCTGAAGGATAAGCCCTCCGGCCTCATCCGCATCAGTTGCGGCGAACATGCAGCGCGTTCGGCTCTTTGGCCCCGAATCGAAAAATTCCTGGCGCAAAACCCTGATGTGCAGGTGGAAATCACTGTCGATAACGGCCTCATTGATATCGTGACCGAGAAATTCGATGCCGGCATCCGGCACGGCGAGCTGGTGGCCAAGGACATGATCGCCCTGCCGCTCGGGCCTGAACTGCGCATGCTGCCCGCAGCCTCCCCAGCCTATTTCAAAACCTATCCCAAGCCCAAGCGCCCCGAGGATTTGACCGGGCACGCCTGCATCAATATCCGCCTGCCCACGCTGGGCAATGTCTATGCTTGGGAGTTTGAAAAGGCCGGGCGCAGCGTGAATGTGAAGGTGGAAGGCCCGCTTTTAACCAACAGCGTGGATATCCGCCTGCAGGCGGCTCTTTCAGGGCTGGGCATTGCCTATCTGCCGGCGGATGTTCTGGCAACTTACATCGCCAAGGGAAAGCTGATCCCGGTTCTGGAGGATTGGTGCCCGCCTTATGCCGGCTATCACCTGTATTATCCCAACCGCCGCCAGCCCACCCCAGCTTTTGCCGCTTTTCTGGCGGCGATCAGAGCGCGCCAGGCTTCCATGGAATTGCCCTGATTGGCCCTCAAAAGCGATGCTAACCATTTCGTCTAAGCAACTTGCTTTTGGGTGGTCAGGGGCGATAATCAGCGCCAGAACGGAACATTAGAGTTGAGCCAGCTCCCTACCCGCAACCGCTTTTTCCGCATGATGTGGACGGCCGATGCCTTTATCAGCTCGGCCGTGTTTGAAACCCTGCGCGCGATCAAGTCTGCCTATTGGAGCTATTCTGCCTGGCTTTACCGATGGTTCCGCATTTCCGGCCTGCAGCGTGTGCTGGTTGATCTGATCGACGATGGTTTTACCTTCGGGGTGGTGATCTGTTTTGCGCTTCTGGCCTATGCCGTGCCGCGCGCCCCCGATCCAGCCACCATGCTCAACAATGGCCGCGAATACGCGATCACCTTTACCGACTCGGATGGCAACATCATCGGCCGCCGTGGCATCCGCCAGAATGACAATATTCCGCTGAATGAAATCCCGCCGGTTCTGATCAAGGCGGTGCTGGCCACCGAGGATGCGCGCTTCTACGACCATTTCGGCGTGGACGTGATCGGCACGCTCAGAGCCATGATCCACAACACCCATGGCGGCTCCAAACAGGGTGGTTCGTCGATCACCCAGCAGGTGGTGAAGAACATCCTGCTCACCCCGGAACGCACCATGCAGCGCAAGGTGCATGAAGCCTTTCTTTCGCTGTGGCTGGAAGAGCGTTTCAGCAAGGACCAGATACTCAAGCTCTATCTTGACCGCGCCTATATGGGCGGCGGCACTTATGGTGTGGAAGCAGCCTCACAATTCTATTTCGGCAAATCCGTGCGCGATATCAATCTGCCGGAAGCCGCCGTGCTGGCCGGCTTGTTCAAGGCGCCGACGCAATATGCGCCGCATGCCAACCCTGAAGCCTCGCGCGCCCGCAGCGATGTGGTGCTCTACCGCATGCTGGATGCGGGTGCCATCACCCAGGGCGAGCTGTTGCAGGCAAAGCGCAATCCGGCACAAATCGTCGAACAAAATATTCTGGCCAGCCCGAACTGGTTTCTCGATTTCGCCTACAAGGACACACTTGATGTGCTGAAGCGGCAGAACATCAAGAATGACTATGTGCTCGAGGTGAAGACCACCATCAACACCCGCCTGCAAAACGCCTCGCAGGCCATTCTCAATGATGTGATCGACAATATCGGGCCGGACCGTCTTTTCACCCAGGCCTCATCTGTTACCATGTCGCCGGACGGCGCGGTGCGCCAGATCGTCGGCGGACGTGACTATGAAGACAGCCAGTTCAACCGCGTCACCAATGCCTACCGGCAGACGGGTTCTTCTTTCAAACCATTCGTGTATCTCACCGCCCTTCTCAAGGGCTACACGCCTGAGACCATCGTGATTGATGGCCCGGTCTGCGTTGGCAATTGGTGCGTGCATAATTTCTCGCCCGGCTTCCGCGGTGCGATCAGCCTGAAAACTGCGCTCACCCATTCGATCAATACGATTGCGGTGAAGCTGCTGCTTTATGCAGGCAACAACAACGCCACAGCGGGCCGCAAAAAAGTGGAAGAGACTGCGCGCCTGGTAGGCATCACCGGCAATCTCGATCCCTATGCCACGATGGCGATCGGCACCAGCGCTCTCACCTTGATGGATCTCAGCACCGGCTATGCCACGATCGCCAATGGCGGCAAGCTGGCGCATCCCTATGCTGTCCAGGAAATTCGCCGGCCCGATGGATCGCTGATTTATAATCATGACACCAATGAGAAAGACCTGCCACAAGTGGTGCCCGCCGCGAAAATCGCGCAGCTTGTCACCATGATGCGCAGCGTTGTGACCAGCGGCACCGCGACCGCCGCCGATCTGGGATTTGAGCCCGTCGCCGGCAAGACCGGCACCAATGCCAATTTCCGCGATGCCTGGTTCATGGGCTTCACCGGGCATTATCTCACCGGTGTTTGGGTCGGCAATGATGACAATTCACCGATGGCCAGCTCTAAAGGCCTGGCTGTCACCGGCGGTGTGGTGCCAGCCCCGGCCTGGAAGCGCATCATGAGTGTCGCTGAGTTTGGCCTGAAGCCCATTGGGATTCCCGGTGTGCCACTGGATGGCAGCTATTCAGCGCCGCCCACCTCCATTCCTGATCCGGCTTTGCCAAATGCGGTGGCCGAACAGGCCAGTCCACAGGTGGCATCCAATGATGAAGCCACAGCCCTCGCCGCAACGGCGGATGCGGGCGAGCAGGCTGATACGGATTCCAAGGACATCCTGAACAACATGATTGATATGTTCCAGCCGACGTCTTCAGATACGGCCGCTGCAGCGCCACGCAAGAAGCCCCGCATCAAGCAGGCCCAGGCGCCTGCACCCAAGGCACAGCGCAAGAGCCTGTTTGAATTGCTATTCGGGCGACATTAAAAGTGTTAGCAATATCAACGATGCCACACTGCAGAACGGAACAGCCCCAAAAATGAGGATTTCCTTCGGCCCTGCAGTTCTGGTTGCCGGTGCGGTCGCCGGCTATGTGGCCGGCGTTCAAGCGCTGGGCAAGGCCGGGCAATATTCTGTGGGTGAAGGCGGGCACTGGAAGCAGGAAACCACCAATCCCAAAGATGTCTATCTGATCTATGCGCTCGGTCATTTCCGCAGCCTGGGGCTTCTGCCACCGGGGCACGACACCGCCTATTACACGCGCGATCTTGATGAAGATGGCAATGCGCTACGTTCCACCTGTTCCTATATTCTGAGCGGGCAAGAACCTGCTGCGCGCTGGTGGTCGGTGAATGCCATGCCGGAAGGCACGCCGCAGAAAGCCATATCGCTGACCGCCGCCGATGCCGTGCTGACGGGCGACAAGGAATTGAAGCTGGCAATTTCGCGTCACATGCAACCGGGCAATCTTCTGCAGGTCGAGGATTTCGGGCCGATGCGAGTGACGCTGGTGCTCAATGCCCCCTATCCACCGAAGAAGGATGAGGCCCTGAAGCTGCCCAGCCTGAAGAAAGTCACCTGCGAATGATGGGGCGCCTGTTTTGGCTGATCACGCTGGCCACCACGGGGGCTGCGGTTTACCTGGCGACCGTGCTTTACATGCCGGGCCTGCTGTTTCACCGCACGCTTACCACCCTGACCGAAGGCATGCCGCCCAACAGCTTCTTCATCATGAAGCCCGAGGACCAGACGGCGCTGGTTTCGACGGCGACGAAGAATGACATTGTGGGGCTGTGCCTGGTTGATGTGAACAAGGGCAAGGTGGTGATCTCGGCTTCGGTACCGGCCGGCCTTTGGACCTTCTCGATTTTTGATTCCACCGGGCGGCAGGTTTACGGCATCAATGATGCGGAAGCCGCTTCTGGCGCTTTCACAGTCGAACTGTCACAGGCGCGCAGCGTGCTGCAACAATTGACCAGCAAGAACGAGCAGGAAGACAATGCCATTTCCAATGTGGGCTGGCACGCCGAACTGAGCGACAGCAAGGGCATTGTGGTGGTGTGGGTGCCAGTGGCGGACGGGTTGCGCCGGGCCGAGCTTGAAAACGTGGTGAAAGCCACGCGCTGCGAGCCGAAATAGATTCAGTTGGAGAAGTGGGAAGCGCTCTATTCGAGATCTTCGGCAATCGCCTGATTGTTGCGTGAAGGAAGGCGGCGGTTCTTGACCTTGCTGTCGTCGATCATGTCATCGGTCAAACGCTCGAAACGCACTCCGTGGAAAATCACGATCTCCGCTGCCATGCCGTCAGGCAGCGGCCTGGACTTGCGTCCTTGCTCTCGGCCTTTCAGATAAATCACATTGCTCATGACACTCTCGAACCCGCATATGGTTAGGGCCAAGCTAAAACCCAGGAGGTTAACAAGAGGCTAATGGATTGTTCAAAATGAAGCCGGTTTAAGGCCTGCCAGGCCTTGTTTGTCTTCGATTTCAACCAGCCAGAGATCGGAATCGAATTTTCTTTGCCGTTCAATGTAAGGCGCAAGCTCCGCCCAAGGTTGGGGCTGTTCGAAAACCTGGGTGAAGAGCCGTTCGCCATAATCACTATGCGCAGGCCCTACAGGCGGGGCCAGCAGGTCATAGGTGCCATCGAGATGATTGATGGCCACGAAAACCGCACCGGCCTCATCAGCGCCGCTATGCACCACCGCGCCGAATTTTCCTTCCGCCTGGCAGCGGCGCAAGAGCGCCTCCACCCAGATGCGTGATTTGATATTGGCACTCACTTGCCGGCGCAGGCCTCGGCTACTGCAATCGATGCGAGATTCATCACGCCGCGCGCGGTGACCGAGCCGGTCAGGATATGCGCGGGCTTGGCGGTGCCCAGAAGGATGGGGCCTACAGCAAGTGAATCACCGAATATCTTGATCGCCTGATAGGCCACGTTGGCCGATGCGAGATCAGGCATCACCAACAAGTTCGCTTCACCAGTGAGGGTGGAGGCCGAGAGCTTCTTCTCACGCACTTCTTCCACCAGAGCCGTGTTGAGGCGCATCTCGCCGTCGATCTCCAGTCCCGGTTGCTGGCGGCGGATAATTTCCAGCGCGCCGCGCATGCGGGCAGACACAGGCGTTTCATGGTCACCGAAATCGGAATGGGCGACGAGGGCCACGCGGGCCGTAACGCCGAAGCGGCCGATATGTTCGACGCAGAGCTTCACCGTTTCAGCGATGGCTTCCGCGGAAGGATCAGGCTGCACATGTGTATCCGCCAGGAACACGATGCCGCGCGAAGTGATCATCAGGCTCATTGCGGCGAGCTGTTTCACACCGGGGGCGAAACCCACAATGTCGGTGATGGCGCGCAGCTTGGAGCGGTAATGGCCTTCCAACCCGCAGATCATCGCTTCGGCCTCGCCACGATGCAATGCGAGTGCGGCAATAATCGAATTGTTGGTACGCACCAATGCGCGTGCGGCATCAATGGTCACGCCCTTGCGGCCGGCGATTTCCACATAGGTGGCCACATAGTCACGGTAGCGCGGATCGTCTTCCGGATTGGTGATCTGGAAATCGGTGCCCATCTTGATCGACAGGCCGTAACGCTTGAGGCGCGTCTCGATCACATGCGGGCGGCCCACCAGAATGGGCGTGGCCATCTTTTCCTCGATCAGCGCCTGGGCGGCGCGCAGCACGCGTTCATCCTCACCATCGGCGAAGATCACCCGGCCCGGCGATTTGCGCGCGGCCTGATAGATGCGGCGCATGATGAAGCCGGATTTGAAAACGAAGCGCTGCAGCTTGTCTTCATAGGCGTCCATGTCGGTGATCGGGCGCGTGGCCACGCCGGTTTCCATCGCGGCCTTGGCCACGGCGGGGGCGATGCGCAGGATCAGGCGAGGGTCAAACGGCGAAGGGATCAACTGGTCCTTGCCGAACAAGCGCGCTTCGCCGCCATAGGCGCGGGCCACCACATCTGACGGGGCTTCGCGCGCCAGGCCGGCGATGGCCTCAATTGCCGCGCGCTTCATTTCCTCATTGATGGTGGTCGCGCCCACATCGAGCGCGCCACGGAAAATATAAGGGAAGCACAGAACGTTGTTCACCTGGTTCGGATAATCCGAACGGCCGGTGCAGATGAAGGCATCGGGCCGCAAGGCCATTGCCTCCTCCGGCATGATTTCAGGATTGGGATTGGCCAGAGCCAGGATCAGCGGGTCCTTGGCCAGCTTGGCCACCATGTCGGGCTTCAGCACGCCGGCGGCGGAGAGACCGAGGAACACGTCAGCGTCATGGATCACTTCGGAAAGCACGCGCGCATCGGTCTTCTGCGCGAATTTTTCCTTCCACGGATCCATCAATTTGTTGCGGCCTTCATAGACCACGCCTTCCAGATCAGTGACCCAGATGTTTTCGCGGCTTGCACCGATGGCGATCAACTGGTTGAGGCAGGCTAGTGCGGCGGCCCCCGCACCTGACGCCACGATCTTGACCTTGGCCAGATCCTTGCCGGCCAGCGTGAGCGCATTGGTGACGGCGGCGGCGACGATCACCGCGGTGCCATGCTGGTCATCATGGAAGACCGGGATTTTCATCCGCTCGCGCAGGCGCGCTTCCAGCTCAAAACATTCCGGGGCCTTGATGTCTTCGAGGTTGATGCCGCCGAAAGTGGGCTCCAGTGCCGAGATGGCGAGCACCAGCTCATCCACATTGGTGGGCGAGACTTCGATATCGAACACGTCAATGTCAGCGAATTTTTTGAAGAGGACGGCCTTGCCCTCCATCACCGGCTTTGACGCCAGCGCGCCGATATTGCCGAGGCCCAACACGGCTGTGCCGTTCGACACCACGCCAACCAGATTGGCGCGCGCGGTGTATTTGGCGGCCAGTGATGGATCGGCATGGATGGCTTCGGAAACGGCAGCCACGCCGGGCGAATAGGCCAGTGCCAGGTCGCGCTGGTTGGCCAGAGGCTTGGTCGCCCTAATCTCAAGTTTACCCGGCCTGCCCTGCTCGTGATAGAGAAGGGAACCGCTGCGCACGTCGTTGGATTGTTGAACCATAGACTGTAACCCAAGCCTTTCAGAATCTTGACGAGTCTGTACTTAGCTGAATTGTATGACAAGCGTCAGCCAGTCATACTGCACTGCGGTATCAGAGGCCTTCAGCGGCGTCCGTCAGCCATTCCCACATCGAAAGCGCGAAGGTGCGCATCACGTATATATGGAATGTGTTGGGCTTGACGCAATGGATGGTCACCGGCGTGTGGTGGATGCCGGTCATCACATAGTGTCCGGTGCTGAAGACCGATGGCGAGAAATCCACCGGGGCGCAGGCAAACAGAAGTGCGCGTGCCTTGTCGCCTTCCAGCACAATGCGGGTGCGGCCCGATGACAGCGGTGTGACATAGAGCGATTTTGAATCGACAACCGGGCCGATTGACCAGACCTGATCCTCACTCACCTGCAAAACCGTGCGGCCACCGGAAGACTGCGCGGTTCCGAACTCGAGTTTTACATCCAGTTCGCGTTCCAGGATGCGCTGCGTGGCAGCATATTGGGTGAGCTGCAGCTTCGTACCTTCGGAAAGCGTGAGGCCTTCAATCTCGAAGCGGGCTTCCTTGCCCAGAGGTGATGTTGCTTCAAGCATTGAGCCTGGTTCCCTGCCTGTCGATGAAATGCGGGCTGACGATGCGCAGGCGCACCTGTTCGTCCTTCAACGGGAAGGCCGCGATGATTTCCTCGTTCTCGTGTTTCAAACCTTCCTTGAACAAGCCAAGCGCCACAAAGGTTTGCAGATCGGTGGAATAAGTGACCGAAGTGACATAGCCGCGGCCATGGCCCTTGATCTCATCACCGGCGGCAAACAGAATGGCGCCGCCGCGCAGCTTCTTGTCGGGCTCCAGAAGTTCGAGGCCCACAAGGCTCCAGCGATCAGGTGACATATTGTCTTCACGCTCGCGCAGCACTTCGCCGACGAAGGACTTTTTGTTGGATGCCATCTTGCCGAGGCCCAGATCATCCAGCGTGTTGCGGTGATCGAGTTCCTGACTGGCGACGTGGCCTTTTTCGACGCGCAAGGATGCCAGGGCTTCAAGGCCATAAGGCTTGAGGCCGATGGGCTCGCCCGCTTTCAGGATGCGTTCCCATAGAGCAGGCAGATAATTGGCGGGGCAATGCACTTCATAAGCCAGCTCACCAGAGAAGGAGACGCGCAGGATGCGCAAAGTGACACCTTCAAACTTGATGTCCTTCACGCCCATATAGGGCAGGTTTTCGGTTGAAAGGTTTTCGTGGATGAAGGCCAGTTCCAGCGCACGGCGCGCATTGGGGCCTGCAACCGCAAGGCCACCCCATTCATCGGTGAGCGAGGCGAGGTGCACGTCCAGATCTGGCCAATGCATCTGCAACAGGAATTCCAGCCAGCTCATCACTTCGCCGGCCTGGGCGGTGGTGGTGGTCATATAATATTGCGTATCGGAAATGCGGCTGGTGGTGCCGTCATCCAGTACCAGGCCATCGTCATTCAACATCACGCCATAGCGCGCCTTACCGACGGGCAGTTTGGCGAAACCGTTCACATAAACGCGGTTGAGGAATTCAGCGGCATCCTTGCCCTGAATATCAATCTTGCCGAGGGAGGACACATCGCTGATGCCGACATTGCGGCGCACGAGGTCCATCTCTTTCAGATAAGCTTCTTCGGGCGTGTTGCCGGCCCAATTGTAATACCAGCAGCGCTTCCACAGGCCGGCTTCGATGAACACACCGCCATTCTTTTCGTGCCAGTCATGCAGCGGCGTGCGGCGGGTGGGACGCATATGATGGCCCATGCTGCGGCCAACGATTGCGCCAATGGTGAGTGGCGTGAAAGGCGGACGGAAGGTGGTGGTGCCGACCTTTTCGATGTCGTCATTGCGCAGGTTCGCCATCATGGCCAGCGCGTTGATGTTCGACGTCTTGCCCTGGTCGGTGCCCATGCCCAGCGTGGTGTAACGCTTCAAGTGCTCGACCTGCAGATAGCCTTCATCCTTGGCCTGGGCGATGTCTTTCGCCGTCACGTCATTCTGGAAATCGACGAAGGCCTTCGGAGCCTTGTGGGCGGGCCAGATATTGGAGATAGCATAAGGTCTGTCGGGCGCAATGTCCGGGCGGGCAACGCCGACGGATTTACCATTGCTATTGCCCAGATGCACGATGGCGGCTTTCGCCTGCGCTTCGCCCTGCTCCACCGCGGAGCGCGTTCCAAAATTCCCGGCGCAAGCGCCTGCCGCGAAGTGACCGGCAACCAATTTGCCCGGCACGAAGCTGGTGATGGCTTCATTGTAAACCGGCTTCACGCCCAGATGCGAGGTGAGATGGACGATCGGGTTCCAGCCGCCGCTCATGCCGACCACATCGCATTTCAGAGTGATTTCATGCGGGCCGGAAAGCTCGACGGACTCGACGCTGCTGGTGCCATGCACCTTGGCGATGCCGCTATTGGCGAAAACTACAGCACCTGCCTTGGCGGCCTTGGTGAGAAGGTCGCCTGCGATATCCTTCCGCTCATCCGCCACAAACACGGAAACGCCGTGGGATGCGAGATCAAAAGCTGCATCATAGGCGCTGTCATTGTTTGTGGCGATGACGGCGCGGGTTTGTGGCACGACGGCATAGCGGTTGGCATAGGCGCGCAAGGCCGAGGCCAGCATCACACCGGGGCGGTCATTGTTCTGGAACACCAGCGGGCGCTCAATGGCACCGGTGGCATGAATGATCGTCCGTGCACGGAGCGATTCCAACAGATTATCGCCAATGGTGATGATGGCCTGGCCACCGTCATAGAGGCCGGCCACAGTGGCCTTGGTCAACAAGCGCACATTGGCGGCCTTGCTAAGGGTGGCCACCGATTGTTCGCGCCATAGCAGCAATTTCTCATCGCGCGACGAGAGGATGCTGCCGCCCAGTTCTGAATCCTGTTCGGTTAGAACCACGGTCACGCCTGACTGGGCTGCAGCCAAAGCCGCCGCCAGACCTGCCGGGCCTGAGCCAATCACCAGCACATCACAGAAGCCGTAACGTGAATCATGGCGCTGTGACGTGCCTTGCGGGCCGGTTTTGCCCAGGCCTGCCGCCTTGCGGATGAAGGGCTCATAGAACATCCAGGCCTTCTGGACCGGGCCCATGAAGGTCTTGTAGTAAAAGCCCGCGCCGAAGAGTGGCGAGAACAGCTGATTGATGCCGCCGAAATCAAATGCCGGGCTGGGCCAGGCATTCTGGCTTTTGGCGGTGAGGCCTTCAGTAAGCGGCAATGTTGTGGCGCGGGTGTTGGGCTGCTCAGCGCCATCCTTGCCGATGGTGAACAGCGCATTCGCCTCTTCCACGCCAGCACTCATGATGCCGCGCGGGCGGTGATATTTGAACGAACGCGCATTGAGGATCGCGTTGTTAGCCAGCATGGCAGACGCCAACGTATCGCCGGCAAAGCCTTTCAGCGTGCTGCCATTGTAGCGGAACGAAAGCGTTTGGCCGCGATCAATACGGCCCCCTTCACTGAGACGACGAAACTTGGTCATGGCTGCACCACCTGTTCAGCCCCTCCCCCTTGTGGGGAGGGGTTTGGGGTGGGGATGAGTGCTTGCAGTTCACACTCGATAGCGTGATGCACTCCGGCCGAATTTTTCAGCACGTCGATATTGAAGAACCGCAGGACCTTGAATCCTTCTTTGTTCAGAAATTCTGTTCGCGCCGCGTCCTTCCGCAGGCCCGCATCTTCTGAATGCTGGCTGCCATCCACTTCGATGATCAGCTTGAAATGGTGACTGAGAAAATCTGCGAAATACGGGCCGATTTGTACCTGGCGGCGGAAGTGAGCTTTTGGCCAATCGATGTCGCGCAGGATGTGCCACATTTTTTTTTCGGCATCTGTTGGGGAGTTGCGGAGTTGGCGGGCACGAGCGGCCCCACCCGGCTGCTTCGCAGCCGCCCTCCCCCTGAAGGGGAGGGTCTGGCTTGGAGATGAGGCAGGCATTATTCCACGCCTCCGAGGATTTCATTGGTGGATGTGTCGCGGCGCAGGCGGAACCATTGGCGGCAGCCCAATGTGTGCTGCCAAAATTCCACATGCGGGCCTTTGGGATTGTCGAACACAAACACATAATCGTGCCAAGTCTTCATACCCTTGGCGCCATGCTCAGGGCGCGCCTTCGATGCATCCGAGCCATAGCGGAATTCGCTGACGTCGCGTTCACCACAATGCGGGCAGGGAATTCTCATTGCTTGTATGTCCAGTTGCCGATGCCATGCTCGTCAAGCTCCTTGCCCTTCATCAGGCGGTCGAGCGCGAAGCCGGCATTGAGTTCATGCGGGGCGTTGTTGACAATCGTATGCGCAAAGGTGAGGCCGGAAGCCGGCGTGGCCTTGAAGCCCTGATAGCACCAGCCGCCATTGAGGTAGAGGCCATCTACGGGCGTCGTACAAATGAAGGGCGAGCCATCAGGCGTCATGTCATTGATGCCGCCCCAATGGCGCAACAGACGCATGCGCGCCATGAAGGGCATGAGCGCCACGGCGCATTCCATCACGTCCTTCATTTTGAAATATTGGCCGCGCTGGGTGAAGGTATTGAAGCCATCGAGATGGCCACCGAACACCATGCCGCCCTTGTCGGATTGCGACAGGTAGAACAGTTCCGCACCCCAAGAGATGACGTGATGGACGAGCGGCTTCACCGGCTCAGTCACGAAGGCCTGCAGGATATGGGTTTCGACAGGCAGCTTCATGCCCGCCATCTTGGCCACTTGCGAGGTGTGGCCGGCGACCGCGATGCCCACCTTATCGGCCAGGATCTTGCCGCGCGTGGTTTCCACACCCGTGACCTTGTTGCCGGTTTTCAGGATTTTGGTGACTTCGCAATTCTCAATAATGTGCACGCCCAGTTGCGAGGCGGCACGGGCATAGCCCCAGGCCACCGCGTCATGGCGCACCGTGCCGGCGCGGCGCTGGTGGATCGCGCCATGGATGGGGAAGCGCGCATCCTTCGAGTAATCGAGATAGGGCACTTCCTTCTCAAGCTCGCTGCGGCTCAACAGTTCGGCATCGATGCCATGCAGGCGCATGGTGTTGCCACGGCGGGCGAAGGCATCCATCTGCACGGGCGATACCGCCACCACGATCTGCCCGCGATGCGAGACCATGCAGTTGAAATCCAGCTCGTGGGACAGGCCCTCCCACATCTGCAGCGACTTTTCGAAGAAGGCCGTGTTGGCGCCGAGCATATAGTTGGAGCGGATGATGGTGGTGTTGCGGCCCACATTACCCGAGCCGATATAACCCTTTTCCAGCACCGCGACATTGGTGATGCCGTGGTTCTTCGCCAGGTAATAGGCAGTGGCCAGGCCGTGCCCGCCGCCGCCGATAATGATCACATCATAATTGGGTTTCGGTGTGGGCTTGGCCCAGGCTTCAGGCCAGGGACCAGCGCCACGCGCCGCGTGTTTGAGGATGGAAAATATCGAGTAGCCTTTGGCCATCCGGTTCTTTTAGCGGCAGAATTGTGCAAGGCAAGTCAGAGAAATTCACCTGAGCCCTTTTCAGCTGTTTTAGAAGTGGCCGGCATCCATGATGGGCACTGATCCAGTGCCCGGCTTGCGGTTCCGCTCGGCCCATTCGGAGAAAACCAGCGCCAGCAGGCCAAAGCCCAAAAAGGCGTAGGCCAACGGAAACAGCGTGCCATCATAGGTACGGCCCGCCATGCCACCGAACACCAAGGCGATGAGTGACGACAGCGCGCCAGTGACGGCGGCTGCCATGCCCGCAATGTGGCCCATGGGTTCCATCGCCAGTGCATTGTAATTGCCGAACAGCAACCCGCTGCAGAAGAAGGATACAAAGAACATCGGCCCGATCACCACGAGCGGCGGCTGCCCGGCGAAGATAAAGCACAGAGCCAACACCAGCGCCCAGGTGATGATGAAGCCGCGCAGGGCCCATTTCGAAATTTTGCGCATGCCGAGCCGCACTACATTGCGGCCATTGAAAATCATCGCAACCGCAATGGCCACCGCGAGGCCGCCAAACCACAGCGCAAAGCGCTCGCCCTGATGATATTGCTCTGCAAAGATCTGCTGCGATGTGCCCAGATAGCAAGTGAAGGCGCCGAAGATGGCGCCAACCGCCATGGTGTAGCCCAGCGAAACGGGGTTCTTCACTACTTCCAGTGCGCTGGCGACGAGCTCGCTGGCCTTGAAGGGATGGCGCTTTTCCAATGGCAGAGTTTCCTCCTGCCGCGTGCCCAACCAAATTCCTGCAATAATGGCGGCGACGACGAAACCACCGAAAATGAGCCGCCAGCTTCCGATAAACAGAACCACTTGCCCAATCGAGGGTGCAAGGATCGGCACCAGCATGAAGATCGACATGACGAAGGACATGATGCGCGCCATGGCAGCACCGCCGGCATTGTCACGCACCATGGCCATCGACACGATGCGCGGGCCGGCAGCGCCAAAGCCCTGCAGCACGCGACCGATGATCAGCATGGGGAATGAGGTCGCAAAGAAACACAAAAGAGCACCTATGATATAGAGCGCCAGGCCTGCCACGATGGGTGATTTACGGCCGAGTGAATCCGAGATCGGCCCGAAAACCAGCGTGCCGAAAGTGAGCCCGGCGAAGAATCCAAGAATGATGAACTGGCGGTCATTTTCATGCGCCGCATTCAGCTCATGCGCCATGATGCCAAGTGCTGGCAGCATCGTGTCAATCGACATGGCCACAAGTGCGGTGAGCAGCGCGACGAGTGCGATAAATTCAAATTCTGGCGTGTGATGTTGCGTCATTTGGGCTAATGATTTCCGGGAAAGAGGGCGTCTATTAGACCATGATGAAGATCGATTCCACCCATCGTTTGGTTGACCTCGACCCGCGTGACACGCAGTTCTACCAGAACCCCTACCCCACCTACCGGAGGCTGCATGCGGAGTGCCCCATCTTCAAATGGGAGCAATATGGGCATTGGTGTTTTTCCCGGCATGAGGATGTGAATAATCTGCTGCGTGACCGGCGTTTTGGACGGCAAATCCTGCATATGGCCACGCGCGAGGAGTTGGGCTGGGCGGAACCACCTCAGCATATCAAGGTGTTCACTGATCATGAGCAGCATTCGCTGCTGGAGCTGGAGCCGCCGGTTCATACACGATTGCGTGGTTTGATTTCGCGGGCTTTTCTGTCGCGCCAGATCGAGCGCTTGCGGCCGGTGATCACTGATATGGCCAACACGCTGGTGGATGGTTTTGCTGATCAGCAAGAAGTGGATGTGTTGGCCGCGTTTGCCACGCCTGTTCCCGTGCTGGTGATTTGCGATCTGCTGGGTGCACCGCCTGAAATGGCCGATCAATTCCTGGCGTGGAGCCATGATCATGTGGCCATGTATATGGCCAAGCGCGACCGGGCGATTGAAGACAGAGCCGTGGCCGCTGTCAGTGCCTTCTCTGATTACATGCGCCAGCTGATCGCGGCGCGGCGTAAAAATCTCGGATCGGATTTATTGTCGGAACTGATCCGCGCCGAAAGCGAGGGCCAGAAGCTGACCGAGGATGAGTTGGTGACCACGGCCATCCTGGTGCTCAACGCCGGCCACGAGGCCACGGTGCATTCGCTGGGCAATGGTTTGAAGGCGATGCTGGAGCGCGGCATTACCGGACCGGTCACGCCGGAGCTGGTGGACGAGATCCTGCGCTTTGATCCGCCGCTGCATATGTTCACCCGCTATGCGCTGGATGATATTGAATATGAAGGCATCACGCTGAAGAAGGGCGAAACCGTGGGCCTGATGCTGGGCGCGGCCAATCATGATGCTGCAAAATTCAGCAACCCCGAACAATTCGACGTCACGCGCACGCCCAATGCCCATGTGGCTTTCGGTGCCGGCATTCATTTCTGCATTGGAGCGCCCTTGGCGCGACTGGAAATGCAGGTGGCGCTGGAGGTTTTATGCGCGCGCTTTCCCAAAATGTCGCTGGCGGAACAGCCACACTACAAGGATGTCTATCATTTTCACGGGCTGGAGGCCTTGCGCGTCAAATTGCGCTGAGGCTATTGTGTAACACGCCTGAAGGCATCATGGAGATGCCGAGCAAGAGCAATAGGAGCGGCATATGGCACGTCTGAACAAATTGATTTTCGCAACCCTTGCATTGGCCAGCATGGCTGGTGCCGCCGAAGCCCATGTGGGCGTGGGCAGCACGATGGGTTTCACCCATGGCTTCATGCATCCGCTTTCGGGCCTTGATCACTTGTTGGCCATGGTAGCTGTCGGTCTCTTTGCCGCGCGCCTTGGTGGCAAAGCGCTATATCTGGTTCCCGCAGCTTTCGTGGCCATGATGGGCGTGGGCGGCGTGCTGGGCATCAATGGTGTCACTGTTCCCTTCGTTGAATTCGGCATTGCCGCTTCGGTAATCGTGCTGGGCGCTGCTGTCGCTCTCGACTTCAGCTTGCCCACCGCTGCTGCGATGGCGCTGGTTGGCTTCTTTGCTGTGTTCCATGGCCATGCCCATGGTGCCGAAATGCCACTGGCCGCTTCGGGCGTGACCTATGGAATTGGCTTCATCGCCGCCACCGCATTGCTGCATGTGGCGGGCATTGCGCTGGGCCTTGGCATTGCTGGCCAGAAGCCTGCCGTGCTCAAGATTGCTGGCGGCGCTATGGCCGCTGCGGGTCTGGGCATGATGGCTGGTGTGATCTAAGTTTCACACGGAAGCGAAATGCGAAAAGCCTGAACGCGAGTTCAGGCTTTTTTGTTTTGTTATTTTCCCGCCAGCAGCATTTTCAATTTACTGATCTTGGTCTCCTTCGGTTCATCGAAGGAGATGGTGCGGGCCAACCCGCCTTCTCCATTCATCAGGAACAGCGTGGCGGTGTGGTCCATCGTGTAGCTGCCATCGCTGGTGGGCACCTGCTTGTAGTAGATGTGGAAGCCACGGGCCAAGCCGGGCAGTTGCGCCACCGTGGGCACCAGGCCTTCGATGCGCGGATCGAAATTGGCGAGATAATCTTTCACCACCGGCAACGTATCGCGCTCGGGATCGACGGTGATGAAGAACAGCCGGAAATCCTTGCCAGCGTCACCCACCTCCTTCAGCGCGGTGGACATTTCAAACAGCGTGGTGGGGCACACTTCCGGGCAGTGGGTGAAGCCAAAGAACAAGCCGTAAGGCTTGCCCTTCAGGGTTGCTGAATCCAGCTCGCCGCCTGCGGTGGAGGCGAGCTTGAAAGGCTCACCGAAACTGCTGATGGTGTTGGATTTGCCGGAAAACTGCCCATAGGCGACGAGGCCAAGGATGCCCACGCAGAGCAGCACCATTCCCCACAGAGCCAAACGAAATGAGCGTTGAGATGCCATCATTGCCTCACTTCATCTTCATGCCGGCCATGGTGCCGGCATCATCGGCACCGGGTGCCACGACTTCGAAATCCACGTCCAGCTTGCCCGCCTTTTCAAAGGTGAGCGTGCCCTTGACTTCCTCGCCTTCCATGAATTGCGATTTCAGGCCCATGAGCATGATGTGAAAAGACTTGGGCTTCACTTCAACCGTTTGCCCCGCCGGAATGGGCAGGCCATCCTTCAGTTCATCCATCTTCATCACATCGCCGACCATCTTCATGTCATGGATCATGACAGTGGGAACGCCTTCGACAGTGACGCTGATCAGCTTGTCATCAGTACTGCCCTTGTTGTCGATCACGGTATAGGCGGCGGCCACGCT
Organism: Aestuariivirga litoralis; assembly: GCF_015714715.1. Classification (NCBI taxonomy): domain Bacteria; kingdom Pseudomonadati; phylum Pseudomonadota; class Alphaproteobacteria; order Hyphomicrobiales; family Aestuariivirgaceae; genus Aestuariivirga; species Aestuariivirga litoralis. Next base: position 1,553,580 of record NZ_WAHS01000001.1, read on the forward strand.
GCCGGCGGGCGCTGGCTTGATCCACGGGTGATGGATGACCAGGTTGCCCAATTTCATTTCATGGGCGCTAGCAGCAGCGGTGACGGCAAAAAGAGCGGTGGCCAGAGCCACTGATTTCAAGAGTTTCATTTTATCTTCCTCAAAATTTGAATGCAGAGAATGCGTTTCAGATGAGGAGAGATGGAGGCCCTCGCGGAATGCCGGACTGGTTTTGATGCGGGTGGGTGGCGGGCGTGTTCCAGCTAGCTGGATCAACGGCCGCGAGTTGAGTGACCGCCGCTGCGCGCAATGTAACAGCGGGTGCAGTCAGAAACTGCGCCGCAGTCAAATTGGGCAGGCAGCATTCATGATCATGAACTTTGTGCTGCCCAGGCGCAGGGCTTTTTTCACCCATCGCAAGGCAATTGGCCTGTTCGATCTGGTGGAACAGCGCTTCGGCCGGCGTGAGCGGTTGGCTTGCGGCCGGGGCCAGCAAGGCGGGCAGCAGCAAGGCAACAGTGAGCCAGCCCACAATCAGGGCGCGGATTTCAGTCTTTGCCCTTTTGCAAGCGGTCCACATGCGTATTATTTTACGCGATACGCACCGTGCTGGTCCATGAGAATTGCTGTCACATGGATTTCGTCGTTTCCGGCGCTTTTGAAGCCGCTTGATGCCGCCTTCGGACGTGATTTCAGGCGTAAATAGGTGAAAGTTTTTCAACCGAGGCCAAGATGACTGACGAATCCGCTGCTCCTGTTTCCTCTGGCCGCCGTGGCCGTTCCGGCGGTGGTGCTGATGCCCGCCGCGCTGCCCGCACTGCGACCACCATCACCCAAGCAGGTTTCATTCGCCGGGCGATCAAGCCCTATGAGCCCTTCACCGACGAGCAGCTGCAGCTGATCGAAGACAATGCCGAGATCGTGCTGCAGGAAACCGGCATCGACTTCTATGAAGACGAAGAAGCGGTACAGATGTGGAAGGATGCCGGTGCGACCGTCACCCAGGGTAATGAGCCGCGCCGGTTCCGCCTGCGCTTCCCCAAGGGCCTGGTGCGTTCACTGATCAAGACAGCGCCGCGCGAATATGTGCAGCATGCGCGCAACCCGGCCAATAATGTGACCATCGGCGGCAACAACACCGTATTTGCGCCGGTGTATGGTCCTCCCTTTATCCGCAATCTGGATGAAGGCCGGCGCTATGCGACGATTGAAGATTTCCGCAATTTCGCCAAGCTGGTTTACATGCTGCCCAGCCTGCATCACGCGGGCGGCACGCTGTGCGAACCGGTGGACGTGCCAGTGCCGAAGCGCCATCTGGACATGATCTACAGCCACATCAAGTATAACGACAAACCATTCATGTCGTCGGTCACTTCGGGTGAGCGCGCGGCAGATTCGGTGGCCATGTGCGAGCTGCTGTTCGGCAAGGATTTCGTCGATCAGAACTGCGTGATGACCTCGCTGATCAATGCCAATTCTCCCATGGTGTGGGATGGCGTGATGCTCGGTGCTTTGAAAGTTCTGGCGCGGGCCAACCAGGCTTGCGTGATTTCTCCCTTCATCGTGGCGGGCGCCATGTCGCCGGTCTCGACCGTGGGCACGCTCACTCAGCTTCTGGCCGAAGCCTCGGTCGGCATTGCTTTCACCCAGCTGTGCCGCCCCGGTGCGCCGGTGGTGTTCGGCACGTTCGCGGCTTCGATGTCGATGCAATCGGGTGCGCCGACCTTCGGCACGCCGGAACCGGCCTTTGTCACTTTCGGTGCCGCGCAGCTGGCGCGCCGCATGGGCGTGCCGTTCCGTTCAGGCGGCGGTCTCTGCGGCTCGAAAATTCCGGATGCGCAAGCCGCTTATGAAAGCGCCAACACGCTGTGGCCGACTTTGCTGTCTGGCGTGAATTTCTGCCTCCACGCTGCAGGCTGGCTGGAAGGCGGTCTCGCCTCAGGCTACGAAAAGCTGATCATGGATGCCGACCAGTTGACCATGTTCCAGAAATTCGCCGAAGGCGTGGACTTCTCGGAAAATGGCCAGGCAATGGACGCCATCCGCGAAGTGGGCCCCGGCTCGCATTATCTGGGCAGCGCGCATACACAGGCCAATTTCCAGACGGCCTTCTGGCGTTCGAGCCTCGCCGACAACAACTCGTTCGAGCAGTGGCAGGACGAGGGTTCGAAGGACATAGTGGTGCGCGCCAATGCCAAGTGGAAGCAGATGCTGCGCGACTATGAAGCGCCAGCCCTTGATCCCGGCATCGACCAGTCGCTGCAGGATTTCATCGCCCAGCGCAAGGCTGTGTTGCCGGACAGCATGAGCTAGTTTGGGCGGAGGCGCTTGGCGGCGCCCCCGATGGCATAGCGGAAGGCAGCGTCAAAATTTACGCCGCTGATCTCCCAGCTCCCTGCCTCGGGTTTCAGCGGCAGACGCCAGGCGGCGTGCCATCCCAGCGCCTTGGCGTCCCAGTCTAAATGCCCGGTGACGATCGCATCGGCACCGAGCTTCGCCAGCAGTTCCGTCCACACGTCATGGGAAACGGCGTTAAGCCGGGATGGTGTGATCCCGGCTGCCGATAAATCGGCCTCCGTCGCAAAGGTGATTGGCATGGCAAAGCGCGCAGATGCGTCCGCGAAGCTGGCCCGCTGGTCCACACCGTGTCCACTATCGGCAGCGAGCAGATAGGTGCGCGCCATGTCGGTCACTTCCAGCACCACGGCCAGTCTGGGACGCGGCGTTAGCCACGGCCTTTCGCCCAGTGTTGCTATCGCTGCGTCCATCATCTTTCTGTCGAACTGAAAGGTAAGATCGAAAGGCCGGTCGCGCGTTCCCTGCTCGTCGTGAATGGGTTTGCCGAAGAGGCGATCGTGATAGGTGAAAGACCAGACCATGCCGCTGGACTTGGCAGCGAGCGGCGCAAAGCCAGGTTTCTGCGCGATATCGGGATTGCCCGTCAGCTTGCCGGCCGCCAATTCAAAGCCTGTAGGGATAGCCGGAATGCGCGTCTCATCGCGGACCCCTGTGACAATGACGCCGGCCCGATAAAGGATATCATCATCGGCATGGGCAATCGCCGAGCAGAACAGAAATGCCAAAACCGAAATCCAAGCCCTGCCCATAGCAACTTTCACCCCTTGAGTAACTGTTTAAAGGGTTACATATTGGCAGTATGGAATCAATGGAAATCGTCCGGGCCTACCAATCTCCCCTCGGGCGCATGAGGATGCTGGCGGGCACTCCGGCGCTCGATTTTGCCAACACGTTGCACTGGCGTGACGGCGAGCTGCTCGACTTCGTTCCCACCTACCGTGCCTTGGTCGAATTCTGCGGGCCAGCCCACCTGCTGTCTGATAAGGAAATGCGGCATGTGCTTCGCGTGGCCAAGGACTATCCGCAACGCACTGCCATGCTGCACGCCGACGCGCTGGCGTTCCGGGCGGTGCTAAAGAACTGGCTCGCGGCCAGCGCCGTAAATCTGCCCCACAGGCGCGTGCCCCAAAAAACCTTTGCAGCGGCCATCGATAAACTGGGTGATGGCGTGGCTCTCGGCGAACTGTTGACATTGGCCGATGAAACCGTAACCGCCTTGCGGTTGCCCCTGCTGCGTATCGCGGCAGCGGCCTGCCTGTTGGTGCTGTTTTCGCCGCAAGGTGACATTCGCCAATGTGAAGCCGATGGGTGTGGAGGGTTCTTCCTGAACACGAGCCGCTCCAAGCCACGGCGCTGGTGTTCGATGGATGGTTGCGGCAACCGCGCCAAGGCGGCGCGGTTCCGTAAGGCCCGAAAGTCCAGCAGCTAGGCGGCCTCGATATCCACCGGGTTGGTTTCTTTCTGCTCTGATACCGGGCGCTTGTCGGTGACAGCGAAAATCACGATGCCGACAATCACCATTGCAGAACCGATGGCGTCCACCAGTTCAAACTTTTCGCCGAGGATCGCCACGGCCAGCACGATGGTGACGATCGGCGAGATCGAGGCGATCATGGAGCTGGCTTGCACGGATGTGCGCGACAGACCGGCATTGACCATGAAGCTGGGCAACACGGTGGCAAAGAAACCGCAGCCCGCTGCCAGCCAATAGAAGCGGTGCGTGGCGGAGAAATCGAAACCGCCTGATACAACGATGTAATGGATGATGCAGGCCACGGCGGAGCTGGTGAGCGCCACGCCGGTGAACAGCAGGCTGCCCATTACGCTGATATAATTCTTGGCTAGCAGCTGATAGACGGCAAAGGTGAAGGCACAAGCCAGCACCAGACTGGTGCCCAGAATTGTGTCGTGGCCACCTTCGGGCAGCGCCTTCAGGAACACGACGATCAGGCCCGCATAAGTAACAGCGGCCCCGACGCAGCCCATCCAGGTGATGCGACCCTTGAAGAACAACCAGCCGAGAACCATCACCATGACGGGATAGGTGAACAGCACCAGCCGCTCCAGTTGCGCGGTGATGTAAACCAGGCCTTCGAAATCCAGCAGCGCCGACAGGTAATAGCCGATGAAGCCGATCACGATGGCCATGATCCACACGCGGCGCGGCGGCATGGGCTTACCCTCGCGTTTCATTTTCCAGGTCACATAGATCGCCACGCCCAAGAAAAACGGCAGCGCCGTCATCATGCGCAGGGCGAGCATCAAGGCGGCATCCACCTTGTCCATGTAGGCCAGCTTGATGAAGATCGCCTTGGTGGAGAACAGCGCCGAGCCTGCGGCGGCGTAGAAATAACCCAGCAGAAGTTGACGGTTCATGAGGTGGCCAGACGCGCTGGGGTGGCGGTCTCGCTGGGCCATGCCCAGACGGCTAGCAGCGGCTGGTCGCCCGTCTTGGTGGCGTGGAGTTGGTTGGGTTCATGCCAGATGATGGCACCAGGCGGCTTTTCGACAAATCCACCGGGTGCAGCGCGCCACAGGGAGCCGGTGGTCAAAGGCCAATAGAGTTCGGCGGCGGGATGGTAGTGATCCAGATAGTGGCGCTGCGGCCCCAGCATCAGCAGGCCGAGCAAAAAGTCGTCGCCTGTGAAAAAGCCCTTGGGTCCGATCAATTCAGCCCAGCCGTAATTGAGGCTGAAGCCCTCACCCAAGATGGCATCGGTATAGGCGGAAGTTTGCAGCCAGCGCAGTTCAGCGGACACGGCGTCAATGTCAGCGCCCAGTTTGGCATCAAATTTCCGGGCCTCGTCAATACAGGCCGGCAGGTGCCTCAGGACCGGCAAGGCGACGGGTGTTGGCGGGATAAATTGAGATTCATCCAGATTTTGCTCTGCCAGGCGGCGGGTGATTTCCCTGGCCCCGTGTTCACTACTTTGGGCCAAGGCAGCGGCAATTGTATCAATCAGACGGCGGGAGGTCGCGAAAGTCATGGCCTTTCATAGGCGGCCAGCGCATTTTTGTCGCCCTCCCCTTGCCCGCTTTTCGCGCATGGGTAATCTGCCGGCATGACGGACCTCATCTTCAAATCAGCGACCGATTTGGGCCAAATGCTCAAGGCGCGGAAAATTTCAGCGCGCGAGTTGCTGCAAGCCTGCCTCGACCAGTTTGCCAAGCACAATGAAGCGCTGAATGCCATTGTGGTGACTGATATTCCGCAGGCGATGAAGGCGGCGGCGGCGGCCGACAAAAGGCTGGATGCGGGAGAGCCGCTTTCGCCCATCGATGGCGTGCCAATGACGGCCAAGGAAAGCTTCAACTGGACAGGCACGCCGACCACCTTTGGCGACCCGGCCTTTGCCGACAACATCGCCACCAGCGATTCCGATGCGATCAAACGGCTGACGGGTGCGGGTGCTGTGCTGTACGGCAAGACCAATGTGCCGCTGGATTTGTCTGACTGGCAGAGCTCCAACGCGGTTTATGGCACGACCAACAATCCTTGGAAATTGTCGCGCACACCGGGGGGATCATCCGGCGGCGCTGCGGCAGCACTGGCCACCGGCATGAGTGCAATTGAAGTGGGCTCCGACATTGGCGCATCCATCCGCAACCCGGCGCATTATTGCGGCGTCTATGGCCACAAGCCCACTTATCAGCTGGTGTCCTACAAGGGGCATGGCTTGCCGGGCTCAGTCTCTACCGCTGATATTACTGTTGCAGGCCCTCTGGCGCGCTCGGCCAAGGATTTGTCTGTGCTGCTCGGCATTCTGGCGGGGCCGCCGGAACCAGAGGCGCGCGCCTACAAAGTGTCGCTGCCCAAGCCGGAGCAGAAGTCGCTGAAAGATTTTCGGGTGGCGGTGAAGCTGACCAGTCCTGTGACAGATGTGGACCATCAGGTGCAGGACAAGATCGCGAAGCTGGCGGCCACGCTGGAAAAGCGCGTGGCCAGGCTTTCGATGACCGCTGCGCCGGATTTTTCGGATGAAGAAAACTATCAGATTTTCATCACGCTGCTGCGGTCCACCGCGTCCAAGAAACTGAGCGACGTTCAATATTTCGATGCGGTTGCACGTGCCAAGCAGCTTTCGAATTCAGACCGTTCCTACGTGGCGATGATGACGCGGGCCTTTGCTTTGTCGCACCGCGACTGGCTGCGCGTGCATGACCGGCGCAACCAGATGCGCCTGGCCTGGGATGCATTCTTTGAGGATTGGGATGTGATGCTGTGCCCGGTGGCGGCCAGCACTGCCTTTGTGCAGAACTACAAGGGCGAGCGGCATGAGCGCCTGATCCCGGTGAATGGCAAGCAACAGTCGGTGATCGACCAGCGCTTCTGGGCTGGTTATTCCGGCGGCTATTATCTGCCTTCAACCGTAGCGCCGCTGGGTCTTGCTGAAGACGGATTACCAGTAGGCGTGCAGATCATCACCCGTGAATATGATGATCTGAAAGCCATACGGTTTGCCGAATTGCTGGAGAAGGATTTCGGCGGCTTCATCGCACCACCGGGTTATTAGTTCACATCGACATTGGTGATTTCCTTGAACAGCTTTTCACGCAGCGTGCGGCCATAGTCCTCAAACCTGTTGGCCTTGAGCACGAAACTGTTGTGGCCGCCCATGACATTGTTGGTCAGGTAGTCCACCAGATCATACACATCGGTGGTGATGGCGAGACCGTTGATCACTGTGCCCTTTTCCACCAGCGCGTCACGCACGGCCTGCACTGGCGGGCCTTCATTGCAGGTGCCATCGGTTGAAATGTCGATGACGTGGCGCGCGGCTTTGGGGGCTGTGTCCAGCAAGCCTTGCGCATAGAGCAAGGCGGAGCCCGTGGCCGTGGTGCCACGTTCTACTCCGCGCGGGGCTTGGAAGAAGAAGTTGCTGATGTTTGTGGCGTCGGCGGCGTTGCGCAGCAATTGCCAAGGCAGCAGCACGGTGATGGTATCTGGCGCTGACCATAGGAAGGACGAAACGGCAATCTGCTTTTTGGGGCCGGATCGCACGGCTTCGAGGATTTCTGGCTGGCGAAATGCCTGGCCCGTGCCGCGCATCTGCACTTGGTATTCGTATGGGTCCACGCTGTACGAACAATCAATCGCCAGCACCAAGGCCAAGTCCACCGCGAGTGCAGCTTCAGCGGATGGGGTGAGGGCTGTTGCGCCGAGGCCCGTGAGAACTGCACGCCGGGTGAAAGACATGGTGCTCAGGCGGGTCTTGCCCCGGCAATCTCGCGGAAGAGTTTCAACCGGATGGCCCGTGTATAAGCATTGAAATTATCGGCCTCGATTACGAAGCTGCCCGCGCCGCCTGCCACGCTGCTTTTCATGTAAGCGGCAAGATCAGGATGGCCATCGGTGACGGCGAGGCCGTTGATCACCACGCCCGCACTTACAAGACGGTCACGCACCGGCTTCACTTCGATGCCCATATTGGAATGGCCATTGGTGGAAACATCGATGACGCGGCGCGCAGCAACGGGCGCTGAGAGCAGCAGTTTTTCAGCAAAGGCGAGAGCGTTTCCCGTGGCAGTTGATCCGGCCAGGATGGTGCGTGGCGCGGTCAACACCGCATCAGCTACCGCATTGGCTTCGGCCCCGGTGCGCACAATGCGCCACGGCACGATCACCTGTTGCGCCTTAGGGCTGGACCAGAGGAAGGCCGATACGGCGATGACATGGTTCTCGCCCTGCTCGATCAATTGCAGCAAGGTCGAATCAATCAGCGCCTGGCCGGTGCCGCGCAGCTGCAATTTGTAATCATAATCATCGACACTGAGCGAGCAATCAATGGCCAGCGCCAGCGCCAGATCAACCGGCGGTTCGGCCAAAGCCATGCCCGGCAAGGCGCTGGCAAAAGCCGCGCCCAGGAACTCTCTCCGGCTGGGCGTGAAAGAGGGCATGGCACCTGTTTACACCGATCACTGGGCCTCTCCAAGGCGTGACTTGACGGGTGCCGCCAGACCGACCAAATAACGGAAATGAGCCAACTTACGGACCCGTTCGGCCGGGATATTTCCTATTTGCGCGTTTCGGTGACTGACCGGTGTGATTTCCGCTGCGTGTATTGCATGAGCGAAAACATGACCTTCCTGCCGAAAGCTGATCTTTTGAGCCTTGAAGAGCTGGACCGGCTGTGTTCCAGCTTCATTGATCTGGGCGTAAAGAGATTGCGGCTGACCGGCGGTGAGCCGCTCGTGCGCAAGAATTTGATGGTGTTGGTCGAGGCGCTGTCCCGCCATCTCAAAACCGGCGCGCTGGAAGAATTGACGCTGACCACCAATGGCAGCCAGCTGACCAAATATGCAGCTGACCTGGCGCGGCATGGTGTGAAGCGCATCAATGTTTCGCTCGACACGCTGGAGGCCGCGAAGTTCCGCGCCATCACCCGCTGGGGCGATCTGGCCAAGGTGCAGGATGGCATCAAGGCGGCGCAGGACGCCGGCATCGCGGTGAAGATCAATGCGGTGGCGCTGAAGGGCGTGAACCAGTTTGAAATTCCCGACATGATCCGCTGGGCGCATGGCGAAGGGATGGATTTCACCCTGATCGAGACCATGCCGCTGGGCGACATCGAGGGTGATCGCACCGATCAATATCTGCCACTGTCTCAAGTGCGCGCGGATTTGATGGACGAATTCACGCTGGATGAAATCGCCTACAAGACCGGCGGCCCGGCGCGTTATGTCACCGTGAAGGAAACCGGCGGACGCTTGGGTTTCATCACGCCGCTCAGCCATAATTTTTGCGAGAGCTGCAACCGCGTGCGCCTCACTTGCACGGGGCAACTTTACATGTGCCTGGGCCAGGATGACATGGCCGACCTGCGTGCGCCGCTACGCGCATCTGACGGCAATGAGCTGGTGATGGGCGCCATTCGCGAGGCAATTTCGCGCAAGCCCAAGGGGCATGATTTCATCATCGACCGTGACCACAACCGCCCGGCACTGGCGCGGCACATGAGCGTGACCGGTGGTTAAACTGAACCAACCTGATGGTTCCTGCGTATTCATCAGAAGGAGCCACCATGGAAAAACATGCCGCAAAAATTCTGAGTATCGCTACCGCCGTTCCGCCGCATGTGGTGGAAACAGAATTTGTGCGGCGGGAAGCGGCCAAGGTCTTTGGCCGTTTGGGTGGCAGCCTGTTTGAACATCTGCTGCCGATCTTCGGAAATTCCGGCATCAAGCGGCGCTATTCGGTGTGCCCGCCGGAATGGTTCTATGAAAAGCAGGGCTGGCCGGAACGCACGGCTGAATATATGCGCGCCAGCAAGGACCTGTTCAAGAAAGCAGCGCACGATGCGCTGGCGCAGGCTGGTGTGGCTGCCAGCGAGATCAGCACCATCGTCACTGTCTCCACCACCGGAATCGCCACGCCTTCGCTGGAAGCGCATGTGATGGGTGAGTTGGGATTTCGCACCGATGTAAAACGCGTGCCGGTTTTCGGGCTGGGCTGTGCGGGAGGGCTTTCCGGCCTTTCACTCGCCGCGCGGCTGGCGGTGGCCGAGCCAGGGCAGAAAGTGTTGCTCGTGGTGATCGAGCTTTGCACGCTGGCGTTCAAGCTGAATGAATTCACCAAGGCCAATATCGTGGCCACCGCGATCTTTGGCGATGGCGCTGCGGCTGCGGTGCTGGAAGCAGGGCCTGGCGGACTGGCGGCGGTTGAACATGCGGGCGAGCATACCTGGCCAGATTCCATCGACGTGATGGGCTGGCGGGTGGACCCGGATGGGTTCGGCGCCATCTTCTCACGTGATATTCCAGATCTCGTCACGCATGAATTGCGGCCCGTGGCCGATGCCTTCCTGACGCGGCACAACCTGACGCTGGATGATATTGATGCCTTCAGCTTTCATCCCGGTGGCGCCAAGGTGATCACCGCTTTGGAAAAGGCCTTCCATCTGGACCAGGGCCGTTTGCAGGATGAGCGCGAGGTGCTGGCGGACTATGGCAACATGTCTGCCGCCACAGTGATGTTCGTGCTGGCGCGGGCCTTGAAAGAAAAATGGAAAGGGCGCCGCCTGCTGGGCTCTCTCGGCCCCGGCTTCACCGCCAGCATGATGACCATGCAGCCGGCATGAGCTGGTCGATCATCATTCTTTCCTTGGTGGCGGTTCAGCGGCTGCTGGAACTGGTTCTGGCTCGGCGCAACACGGCGAAGCTTCTTGCCAGCGGCGCGCATGAAGTGGGTGCCACGCATTATCCCTTGATCGTGGGCTTTCACGCGGCTTGGCTGCTGGGCTTGTTCTGGCTGGCACGCGGCGCTGAAGTGGACTGGTTTATCATTGCGGGCTTTGTGATCCTGCAGGGCTTGCGGCTCTGGGTGCTGGCCACGCTGGGCGAAAGATGGACGACGCGCATCCTGATCGTGCCGGGTGAGAAGCTGGTGGCGCGCGGTCCGTACCGGTTTTTCAGCCATCCGAATTATGCTGTGGTTGCGGCGGAAATTTTCATCCTGCCGCTGGCCTTCGGGCTTTATGGCTATGCCATTGTTGGCGGGCTGATCAACCTTGCCATTTTGCGGCTGCGCATCAGCGTGGAAAACCGGGCCCTGCGCGGCGACAATTGATACAAAGGGATCCAGATTTCATTCCGGACTGGACCTGAAGGCCGGTCTGGGTTCTCTATATGCGTCATCCCGGAACCACGGAGCCAATGACATGAACGCACCTTCAGACAAAACCCGCATCAAGCGCCTGGCCAAGCGGGCCGCCTATGATGCCGACACGGTGCATGCCATCTTGGATGCGCAGCCTTTCTGCAGTGTGGGTTACATTTTTAAGGGCGTGCCTTTTGTGACGCCCACCATGCAATGGCGCGAGGGCAACCATATTTACTGGCACGGCTCATCCGCCAGCCGCGCGCTCGAAGCCAGCGAGGATGCGGAAGTGTGCGTGAATGTCACGCTGATTGACGGCATGGTGATGGCGCGTTCGGCCTTCAATCACTCGGTGAATTACCGCTCGGTCATGGCCTTTGGCAAAGCCTTCAAGGTGAGCGACCCGGCAGAGAAAGAGCAGAAGATGAAAACCTTCGTCGACACGCTGTTTCCCGGCCGCTGGGAGATGCTGCGCGAAATGTCGAAGCAGGAATTCAAGGCCACGATGATCCTGGGGCTGGAGCTGAATGAGGTTTCTGCCAAGGTTCGCAATGGCGGGCCGGGCGATGATGAAGAAGATTTCGCCCTGCCGATCTGGGCCGGGGTGATTCCGATGCAGACGCAGTTCCTCGCACCGATGGATTGCCCACGACTGCCGGAGGGGCTGACACCGCCGGAGCATGTGACGAAATACCGGATTGGGTGAAGTTCTTTAGTCGTCCGTCACGTCGATGCGATCAATTTCTCCTGCCTCGTTGAAGCGGATCACCTGCATGCCGCTGCGCTGAGAGCTAGATGAACGCAAGGTCCATCTTGCCGTTACCGACCGGCCTTCTTCGCGGACATCCTCGTCTCCATTCACCTGATCTGGATGCTTCGCAAAATAGGCGCGGAAGGCGGCCATGATTGCCGCCCTACCCTGTATTACTGAAGCTAACCCCGGCGAGGCATAGACGGCATCCTCCGCGAACATCCGTTCCACAGTGTCCATGTCAAACCGGTTGAGGGCTGCCGTGTAGTTTGCCAAACGCTGTTTTAGCTGATGCAAGGCGCGGCTTAATGCAAGTTGCAGGATGGCATGTTGATTGCGCCTGTTACTTCGCCGGACATCATATTTTTTCCAGCCGGAGTATAAACAACCACCTTCATGGAACCCTTGTGGTCGTTACGCTTTTTCAGCTCAATTTCCAAAACGCTAAAGCCCATATAGGTGATCAGGGGTGCATCAGTATGTGAATATCCGTGAGCCTGGAATTTTGCGGTACACCCATTTATGTTGACAGCCATTCCAAAAGCGCGACCACATTGGAAACCGGTGTCAAAACCCTTTTCTTGAGCATCTTCACCGGGATTGGCTGGCTGAAGCTCCGATGACACCCCTGCTGGCGAACCATGGACGGTACAGGCAGACGCATAAAGTCCGTTTTGCGGTTGGGGCGGGTCCAACTGCGTCCACCAATCGCCTGATCGAATTCCAAACCAGATCCAACCTACGCCCGAACTTGCTGCCTGTTTTGCCCTTAACCCAAAACTGAAAGGCGCAGAACCTGACATAAGTTTTGCAGGCGGGTTGATTTCAATTGTATCGCCACTTGCCGCCTGAGCAACGGGAGCAAACAAGCAAAGATTGCAATTCAAAATAGCAAAGTTCTTAAGGAACTTCATATTTCACCCCATTCAAATTGCGTCCCACAACCTTAAATATCAGGATTTTTGACGTTTGAAAAGCGACAAATTCATCTCGCCAGCGCACCAAAAATGCGCACCCAGCTTTTGATGCCGCGCTGGAAGCTGGTGAGGTTGTATTTCTCATTCGGGCTGTGGATGGCATCGTCATCCAGGCCGAAGCCCACAAGCACCGAATCCATGCCCAGAATATCCTTGAAGTGGCGCACGATGGGGATGGAGCCACCGCCGCCAATCAGCATCGTCTCCCTGCCCCATTCGGCCTTCAAGGCCGCTGCAGATTTCTGGATGTAAACGCTGCCATCAGCAATCTCGGATGCAGGTGCACCGCTGCCTTTGCCGGAGAAACGGAGTTTGGCATCGGGCATCATCTGCTTTTTGGCGAAGGCCTGAAATGCCTTCAGCACTTTCTGCGGGCTTTGCTTGCCGACCAGACGGAAGGTGAATTTGGCATGCGCCTTGGAAGCGATCACCGTCTTGGTGCCCGCACCCGTATAGCCGCCCCACATGCCGTTCACTTCCGCTGTGGGCCGCGCCCAGATTTGCTCCAGCACGCTGAAACCTTTTTCACCGGCAGCGGATTTCAAGCCCACGCTGCCAAGGAACTTCTTTTCCGAAAATTTCAGCGAGGCCCATTGCTTCTTGGTGGCTTTGGACAGTGGCGCAACACCATCATAGAATCCCGGAATGGTGACCTTGCCATTCTTGTCATGCAGCGAGGCGACCAGCTTCGACAATGCGCGGATAGGGTTCGTCGCAGGGCCGCCATACATGCCGGAGTGAAGATCAATCGATGGGCCTTCGACTTCAACCTCCTCATGAACAAGGCCGCGCAAGCGGGTTGTAATTGCAGGGGTTTTCTCGTCCCACATTCCAGTGTCGCAGACGAAGGCGACATCGCAGGAGAGCTCTGCCTTGTTGGCTTTCAGGAAGGGAATGAGTGAGGGCGAACCCGACTCTTCTTCCCCTTCGATGAGGAAAGTAGCCTTTACCGGGAGCGATCCCGTGGTGGCGATCCAGGCACGGGCGGCTTCAACGAAAGTCATCAGCTGGCCTTTGTCATCCGCCGTGCCGCGGCCATAGATGCGCTCCACGCCATCGGCGCCTTTTTTCAGCGTGGGCTCGAAAGGCTTGGTGTGCCAAAGCTCAATCGGATCGACGGGCTGCACATCATAATGGCCATAGAAAAGTGCGTGCGGTGTTTTGGGCGTGGCACCCTGCGGCGTGTAATGCGCCACCACCATCGGGCGGCCCGGCGTGGGGCGCACACTTGCTTCGAAGCCCAAGGCCTTGAGCTCTTTCACCAGCCAGGCGGCGGCATCATCGCAGGGGCCGGCATAGGCGGGGTCGGTTGAAATGGACGGGATGCGCAGAAGTTCAAACAACCTGTCGAGGCTGGATTTGAAGCCGGCTTCTGCTGCGCTGACAACTTTATCTACACTCATCATTCACGTCCTTTTTGCAATGCTGCCAAACAGCCGCGCCCAAGAGCGCGTGCCGCGGTGAAAACTTTCAAGATCATATTTTTCGTTCGGGCTGTGGGCCGCATCATCAAACCGGGCGAAGCCCACGAGCAGGCTTTCCATTTTCTGATGCTTGCGGAAACATTCGACGACGGGGATCGAAACGCCGCTGCCGACCAATGCGGTCTTCACACCCCATTCTTCGCTCAGGGCGGTTGCGGCCTCGGCGATCCATGGATTGTCTTCCTTCACGGCGATGCCGGTTGAATCACCGGCATGGGAATGGAAGCTGATTTTGCAATCGGGCGGCAGGTTCGCCTTCATGAAAGCGCGGAAGGCGGCGCGCACTTTCTTTGGTTTCTGGCCTTCGACCAAACGGAATGAGAATTTGGCTTGCGCCTTGGCGGGCAGAACCGTCTTGCCGCCGATGCCGGTATAGCCGCCCCAGAAGCCGTTGACCTCCAGCGTGGGCCGGGCCCAGAGCTGCTCGGCCAGGGTGAAGCCCTTTTCGCCTGCGGAAGTCTTGAGGCCGATGGGGCCGAGCACTTCCTTCTCCGTCAGCTTCAAGCGTTTCCAATTGGCAAGCTTGGCTTTGGAAACCGGCTTCACGCCGTCATAGAAGCCGGGCACGGTGACCTTGCCCTTGGCGTCATGCAGCTTGGCGATGAGGCTCGAGAGCGCCTTCAGCGGGTTTCGGGCGGGGCCGCCGAAATAGCCGGAATGCAAATCGAGCCGTGGCCCGGTGACCACCACATCTTCGCTGATACAGCCGCGCAGCGATGTGGTGATGGCGGGTGTTTTGGCATCCCACATTTCGGTGTCGCAGATCATGGCGATATCGGCCTTCAGCGCCGCGCCCTGCTCCTTCAGGAAAGCATCCAGCACATCGCTGTTGCCCTCCTCATCGCCTTCAAGCAGCACGGTGAGGCGGAAGGGCAGCGTGCCGTGAATTGCCATCCAGGCGCGCACGGCCTCTAGGAAGGTTAGCAACTGGCCCTTGTCGTCGGCGGCACCGCGGCCGAAGACGGCCTTCACGCCGCTGGCCGTTTTGCCGATCCGTGGCTCGAAAGGTGGCGTGGCCCAGAGGTTGAGTGGATCGACTGGCTGCACGTCATAATGGCCGTAAAACAGAACATGCGGCAGGCTGGCCTGGCCTTCGTTCCAGCGGGACAGAAGCACCGGCTGGCCCGTGGTGTTGTGCAAGCTGGCCCGGCCGCCAAAGCTTTCCAAATGGGCCTTCAGCCAGTGGGCACAAGCGATACATTCACTGTCAAAAGCCGGGTCGGTTGCGATGCTCTGGAATTTCACCAAGCGGAACAAAATTTCCAAGCTTTCTTCTTGCGCGGCATCGATTTTTGAGAGTACGGCTTGAAGCATGGCTGGCGTGGCGAATCCGGGGTTCCGGCGTTAACTTTACCACGGGCCGCTGCAAAAGGGCAAAGACCACGCGATGAGCGCAGAACAGGCCAGCTTCCTCTTAGCCCGCGACAGTTTGCTGGCAAACGAGGTGTCGTCTGGCCTTCACCGCATCCGCCGGCGCGGTTACCAGCGCTATGTCCTTTGGAAGAATTTCATCGATTTCTCGCTGCTGTGGAAGCGGCGCTGGTTCATCATTGCCATGTTCCTTGGCTTTGCACTGATGACGGCGCCCACGCCTGCGGGGCTGACGCATCAGGGCCAGATCGTTCTGTGCATGTCGCTGATCTCGACGATCCTGTTTGCCAGCGAGGCGGTGCCGCTGCCCACAGTGCCGTTGCTGATTATTGTCGGCGAAGTGGTGCTGCTGGGAATTGACCCCACGGTGGTGGCGCAGAGCCTGATGACGGACTCTGTGCTGTTCATCATGGGCTCGCTGATGCTGGCCGTGGCGGTGGTGAAGCAGCGTCTCGACAAACGCATTGCCTGGTGGATCGTGCGGATCACTGGCACCAATCTTTACGCCATCAGTTTCGGACTGGTCGTTGTGTGCGGTTTGCTGGCGGCCTTTATCGGTGAACATACAGTGGCGGCGATGATGCTGCCGGTGGGCGTGACGCTGATTTCACTGACCTCGAATGAACCCACCAAAGTGCGCAATGTGGCCGCCGTGCTGTTGTTCTCGATCTGCTATGGTTGCTCGATTGCCGGCGTAGCCACGCCATCGGGCGGCGCGCGCAATGCCATCATGATTTCCTATTGGAAATCGCTATTCTTCAACCCGGAGGACCCGGCCACCAACCGCTACATCATGGATTACCTGCATTGGGCACTTTACGCCTTCCCGATGTTCCTGCTGCGCCTGCCCTTCGTCACGCTGCTGCTGGCCTGGACCTTCAAGCCCGAAACCACTGACATGACGCGCTCCATCGCGCGGCTGCGCACGCAGGTTGCCATGCAGGGGCCGATGCGTGGTTCGGAATGGATGACCATCCTGATTTTCGGCGTCACCATCACCGCCTGGGTCGGCTTTTCGCAGCATCTGGGCCTGGGCACGATTGCGATTGCCGGCACGGCAGCGTTTCTGATTTTCGGCCTGGTGCGCTGGGAAGACATCAATGCCGGCGTGAACTGGGGGGTGATCTGGCTTTATGCTGCCGCGATTTCGCTGGGCGTGGAAATGAAGGCCACGGGCGCTGCCGAATGGGTGGCGCACAGCATGCTGCATGGCATGCAAGCGGTGAATGCCAATGGGCTGTTCCCGTTCAACTTCACCATTTCAGTGCTCACCATTTTCGTGTCCAACACAATGACTGCGGGTGCTGCCGTGGCGGTGCTGGCGCCCATCGTGCTGAACACGGCGGTGGCTTCGGGGCATGATCCGTTGGCCACTGGTTTCCTGTCAGCGATTTCATCAGCCTTTGGATATCTGACGCCTGCAGCGCAACCGGCGTTCACGATTGTGTATGCGTCAGGCTATCTCAAGGCATCTGACTTTATGAAAATTGGCGTGCGCATGATGATCCTGTCCTTCATGGTGCTGATGCTGCTGGCGCAATATTACTGGCCGCAATTATCATGAGCCTGTTCCGCCGCAATGTGCTGCCGGACCGGCAGGAAGCCGCCATCCAGAAAACCGTGTCGCATCTGCGTGCGCAGCGGCGCAACCGGTTCCGCATCCTGGCCTGCATTGACGGAACAGACGAAAGCTTCATCAGCGTGCGCAAGGCGGCGCGGTTTGGCGCGTCGGATGAATGCGACATCATTATTCTCTACGTGCGGCCCATCGATACGGGACTGCATTCGGGCGGATTGCAAGTGCGGCTGGCGCGGCAGAACATGATGGAATCCGGCTTCGAGCTGCCGGGGGTGAGCCATCTGAAACGCGCGCTCGATATCCTCAAGGCCGAAGGGCTCGATGTGAGCGACTGGAGTCGCGAAGTGCAGAACCAGGATGCCTGGGGCGATCCGGCGGGTGATAACAAGATTGAGTATAAAGGCCCAACCGGGCGCAGCGTGGTGCTGAAGCTAAAGACCGCGCCTGATGTGGCGGTGGGCATTCTCGATCAATATGAGTTGGGGCCGTATAACCTCATAATCGTGGGCGCGCCTTCGCGGTGGCGCTCGGAATTCCGGTCGCTGTTTGATTCCGGCGTGGTGCAAACCATTGCCACTATGGCGCCCTGTTCGGTGATGGTGGCCAGAAAGCAGAATGAGCGCATGGGCTTTCTGTTCGCCATTGATGGCACGGCGCGCTCGATGCAACTGGTGCGGCGCGGTGCTGTGCTGGCGCATGTGATGCAACGCGATATCAGCCTGCTTTCCGTGGCGCCCGATGAAGCGGCGCGTCCAGCGGCGCAAGAGGCGGTGGCCAATGCGCAGGCCCTACTCAAAGCCATGGGCATCACTACGCTTGAGGCGAGAGTTGCCGTGGGGGATGTGGCCACCTCTATTGTCGAAGTGGGCAACAACTACGGTACCATTGTGGTCAATGACGAGCGGCGCACCAAGATGGAGCGCCTGTTACGCGGATCGGTGGCGACGGAAGTGGTGCGGCGGGCGGCGACTAGCGTTCTGGAGGTGCGATGATGGCGGAATTCAAACTGTGGTGTTTTGGCGAGAGTGGCAATTCCTATAAAGCCGCGCTGATGCTCAATCTGTGCGATCTGGAATGGCGGCCGGAACTGGTCGATTTCTTCAATGGCGAGACGCGCGGCGATGCGTATCGCTCTGATGTGAATGAAATGGGCGAAGCGCCGGTGCTGGACCACAATGGCAAAATGCTCAGCCAGTCCGGCGTGATCCTCGATTATCTGTCATCCCTGACCGGTAAATTCTCCGGCCGCGATGCGGATGAGCGGCGCGAAATCTTGCGCTGGATCCTGTGGGATAATCACAAATTCACCAGCTACATCGCCACGCTGCGATTCCTGGTCACGCTGGCCAAAACCGGCGATCCTGCCGTGATTGAATGGCTGCGCGGGCGGGTGAATGGATCGATGGGTGTGCTGGACAAGCACCTCGCAGGCCGGGCATTCCTGCTCGGTGACAGGCCTACCATCGCTGACATTTCACTGGTGGGGTATCTCTATTACGGTGATGAATTGCCGTTCGAAGTGCTGCCGCATGTGACGGCTTGGACCGAGCGGGTCAAGGCGCTGCCACATTGGAAGCATCCGTATGATCTGATGCCGAGGAAGGCGAAGGCTTGAAAAGAAACGCCCGTTTACGCGGGCATGACGTGATCGCGAATAGCAGCGGGGAAGTTAACCCGCCTGCTCTTCCATCGAGTCGAGATATTCGTTCAGGTGGTCGAAATCTTCGAAGCGCATCCAACCTTCATCGGTTTCGGCTTCGATCGTGTCATCGGAAAGCACGCGTGCGGCGCGGCCACGGATGACTTTTTCCTCGACGACAAACAGGCCTTCGGCACCCGATGCGCTTTGAGCGGCCTCGGCATGATCTTCCGGTCCGGGGCGATCATCATCTTCAGCGGCGTCTGCTGCATCCATCCCACCGATGGATTTGATGATGTCTTTCTTGGCCTGTTCCAGCGCGTTGATCGTGTCGGTCACTTGCACGCCGGCACCCTTCAGCGCGGCGTCGGCTTCATCGCGCGAAATGCCGGCCACGGAAGCCACTGCTGCCTCGGCGGCGGACAGCGCTTCTGCCTCCGGCGTCTTCTTGTTGAAAAAGGCCCCGGCCTTGGCATTGTCCTGCGGCGAACTCACCGGTGCGGGCACTGCCACGCGCGATGGCGGCGGCGGAGCGCCCACGGTTTCAGCCTGCTTCCTTGGTGCATTGACCCGGAACGCGTCAATCACGCCGCCGAGGCCCACGGCCAAGATGCCGCCCACCAGCAGGAACACTGCCGTATCCAATTGAATTCCGTAAACCGCCATGCGGCCCGGCTGTACGAAGGACAAGGCCCCCAGCACCAGACCCAGCAGGGCCAACACCGTCCCCAATAGCTTCATCAAATTCGACATCTCATCCCCTCTGTCGAGTTCCGCTGTTGAATTGAATCAACCAATTGCGATCATAAGTCAACTCAGGGCCGGGGCGAAGGGCTAATCTGTTGATCCTATTCAATAACGATGCGCGGCGGGGCCTTGGTCAATTGGCCCGCTTCCAGCCTGGCCCAGATGTTGGCGGCGATGCCCCGGTACACTGCTGCATGGGGTGAATCCGGCAGGCTGGCCACGATGGGCTCGCCTGCATCAGAGCGTTCACGAATCTCCAGATCAAGCGGAATTTCGCCCAGGAAAGGCAGGCTCAGTTTCTCCGCTTCCTTGCGCGCGCCACCATGGCCGAAGATTTCGTGGCGCTTGCCGCATTGGTCGCAAATGAAATAGCTCATATTCTCGATAATGCCGAGCACCGGCACATTGACCTTCACAAACATGTTGAGGCCCTTGCGCGCATCGATCAGCGCGAGATCCTGTGGGGTGGAGACAATGACCGCGCCGGAGAGCGGGGTTTGCTGCGCCAGCGTCAATTGCGCATCGCCAGTGCCGGGCGGCATATCGATCACCATCACATCGGTTTCACCCCAGGACACTTCGCGCAAAAGCTGGGTGAGGGCCGACATGACCATCGGCCCGCGCCAGATCATCGGGGTGGCTTCATCAACGAGGAAGCCAATGGAGGCGACTTCGACGCCGAAGCGGTTCATCGGCTTCATGCGCTTGCCTTCCTCATCGGAAGCTTCAGGCTTGCCGTGGATGCCGAATAGCTTGGGCATCGAGGGGCCATAGACATCGGCATCCAGCACCGCCACGCGCAGGCCATTAGCCTTGAAGCCCAGCGCCAGGTTGATCGCGGTGGTGGATTTGCCTACGCCACCCTTGCCGGAGGCCACGGCGATCAAATGCTTCACACCTGGGATGCCGTTGCGCAGCGAAGCGGCCTGTTGCTGCTTTGGGCCGGGGGTACGCTCAGGTGCGCGTTCCGCTGTCAACACCACACGGGCTTTCTTGACGCCGTCGATCTTCGACACACGGTCCTGCACAAAGGCGGCCAGCTGCTCCATGGATTTGGCATGGGCAGGGTTCACATTGAGGGCGAACATTACCTCGCCGTCCTGGATGGCGATTTCGGACACAAGCCCCGCACTCACAATGTTGCCGCGCCCGTCCGGGGCGGCAATGTGTTTCAGTTCGGCGAGGATCAGGTCTTGGGAAAGTGCGGGCATGGGAGAGTAAACCGTTGGTTGTTCTGGCAGGTTGATATGGTGAAGGGATTATTGAAGGGCAAGCGGGAAGTCCAACTGCATTTAATCCAAATGATTTTAGCGAATTTCCCAACTGAAGGTTTAGAGCTTGTTGGTAGGACCAGGCAATGTCCGATGACGTATCGCCACTTGCCCGCGAGGGCCTGACTTCCAAGCTGAACAGTCGGCCGGACTCTGCTGATTTTGCCATGGCTGCCAAGCCACAGAATTCGCCCTGGCAGCGCGAGCTGCTTGAGCTCTTCCTGCGCAACCAGCTCAAACTGGCTGTCGTGATGCCTGCGCTTGCGATGTTCCTCGCCTTTACTGTCGCTCCCTGGTGCGGCTGGAATGTGGTTTTGCCCTGGTTGCTCGGTACCGTCGGCACCAGCTTAATCCAAATTTACCTGTGCTGGTATTATTTCAAGTCGAAGCCGTTGCACGGCAGTGGAATGCACGGCGTGTTTGGCGACTGGCTGGGCATGGCAACAGCAACCGAATTCATGCAGGGCCTGTTCTGGGTCTTGCCGCTGTTCCTGTTCACACCGGAAGGCGTGCATCAGCATGGGACCTTCCTGATTGCCACGGTGCTGGCCGTAGCGGCGCTTCGCTTTCTCATCGCAAACAATTTCATGCCCGTCCTGGTGGCCGGCACTGGAATCATTGTGCTTGGGGCGGCCTTGCGCTGTTTTGTCGAGTTTGATGTTTTCAACAGCACAGTTGGTTGCATTCTGGTGTTCTTGGAGGTGCTTTTCCTTCTGGTGGCGCGCCGCCTGCAAGATACAGCCCGCGACATGCTGCTGTTCCGCGCGCAAAAGGATGCTCTGATTGAAGAGCTGCGCGCCGCGCGCGATCTTGCCGAAAAAGAGCGCGGCAAGGCGGAAAGTGCCAGCCAGGCCAAAACCGTTTTTCTCGCGAATATGAGCCATGAACTGCGCACACCGCTCAACGCAATTCTTGGCTTTTCCGAAATCCTGCACACCGAGATGTTCGGCCCCATCAAGAACGATACCTACAAGGACTATGCCGCTGACATCAATTCCTCCGGCCGCTACCTGCTGGGATTGATCAACGATATTCTCGATATTTCGCGCATTGAGGCCGGACGGCGCGAGATCATGGACACTGTGATCACCATCTCGAAGCCGCTTGAAGACGCGATGGCCTTCGCTGCACCCGTGGCAGCGGAGAAAAAAGTTTCTGTCACCCTCTCTATCGACCCTGAACTGCCACGCCTGCGGGGTGACAGCCGGTCCATTCAACAGGTGGCGATTAACCTTCTCACCAATGCGGTGAAATTCACGCCCGAGGGCGGCCAGATCGAAATTGGCGCCAAGCGCGTTTCCAACGGCGCACTGCAAATCTTTGTGAAAGACAATGGTCCTGGCATTCCACCGCAAGAGCTGAAATCAGTGCTGATGTCTTTCACGCGCGGGCGGCGCTCCACCGACAAGGCAATCGATGGCGTTGGCCTGGGCTTGGCGATCGTCAAAGGCATCATGGAGCTGCACGAAGGCACAATCGAAATTGAAAGCATGGTGGGTCTTGGCACAAATATCCTGTGCACCTTCCCCGCCAAACGCGTGCTGTCCGGACCTATGAGCGAGCTCGAATCCGGAGCAGCGATTTCCAGCGAAAGCCAGAAGCGGCTGCTGAAACTGACCGGCTAGTCCTTATTGGAAACGCCTGCACTCTCAAACGTCGCCATGCCATTGTGGCAGGCGAGTGCGGCTTTCACGACACCCGCTGCCATCGCGGCACCGGAAGCTTCGCCCAGACGCATGCCCAGATCAAGCAGCGGCTCCTTGCCCATGGCAGCCAGCAATTTGCGATGGGCATTTTCAGCCGAGCAATGGCCGAAGAGGCAATGATCAAGGGCTGACTTGTCGGCCTTATAAAGCACGGCGGCGGCGGCGCTGGCCACGAAGCCATCCACGATCACCGGCACATTCTGCATGCGGCCCGCCAGAATGGCGCCTGCCATGGCGGCGAATTCGCGCCCGCCGACACGGCGCAGCACTTCCAGTGGATCGCTTAGATGGCCCTGGTGGAAGGCCATGGCACGGTCCACGGCATCGGCCTTGCGCTTCAGGCCGGCAGCATCCACGCCCGTTCCGATGCCCACCCAATCGGCGCCCTTGCCGCCGAACAGTGCGCAAGCGAGAGCTGATGCAATTGTGGTATTGCCGATCCCCATTTCGCCGACACAGAGGAGGTCACAGCCGCCGGCGATTGCTTCCATGCCGTAGGCAATCGTGGCGGCGCAGTCCTTCTCGCTGAGTGCGGCATCCTGGGTAATGTCACCCGTGGGCTGTTCGAGTGCCAATTCAAATACCTTGAGGCCCAGATCATAGGCTTTGCAAATCTGATTTACCGCCGCGCCGCCGCCCTGGAAATTGGCGACCATCTGCATTGTCACTTCCGGCGGATAGGCGGCCACGCCCTGCTTCACCACGCCATGATTGCCAGCGAACACCGCAACCACCGTGCGATCCGCGCGCGGCGGGTAATGATGCTGCCAGCGGGCCATGAATTCTGCGATCATTTCCAGTTTGCCCAGCGCACCGGGCGGCTTCGTCAGGATGGCATCATGGGCTTTCGCCTGTGCCTCCGCTTGCTCATCCGGCCCCGGCATTGATGCAATCAGGTGACGGATGTCATCAAAGGGAAGGCCGGTGGTCATGGAATGATCCTTTAATCTTGTAACTGAACAGAACTTGCGTTTATCACGGGTGGCAGGGAAAACCACAAGCCAGCCGTCCATGAGCGACATTTCAGACCCACCGCAGACTCCTTCGAAACCGCTTCGCCCGGTTTCCGAACTGCTGGTGGCCCTGCAGTTTCTCACCCGTTTGCCCATTCCCTTTGTGCGCACCGTTGATCCCGTGCCGCTGGCGCAGAGCATGCGGCTTTTTGCCTTGGCGGGTGCCCTGATCGGCGCAGTCAATGGCGTGGTCCTTACCGCTTTGTCTTATTTGCAGCTGCCTGATGTGATGGCGGCTGCACTTGCGATTGGCTTTGGCCTGTTCCTCACCGGGGCCATTCATGAAGACGGATTGGCCGACACCGCCGATGGCTTGCTAGGCGGCAAGACCCGCGAGCGCCGTTTGGAAATCATGCGCGACAGCCGCATTGGCACCTATGGGGCTTCGGCTCTCATTCTCGCTATTCTGTGCAAGGCTTCCGCCTATCACACGCTGGGTGAAGTCAAACCCTGGCAAGCCATACTGATGCTCGCTGCCACCGGTGCTTTCTCGCGCGCCATGGTGGTGGACATGATGTGGGCCACGCGTTCGGCCCGCAGTGATGGGCTGGCCAGCATGGCCGGGCGGCCCAGCCGGGCAGCGGCGCTGTTTTCAATCGTGACCGGTGGTGCGCTGACTGTCTGGGCGGGTTGGTTCATCAACCCGATTTCAGGCGTTGAAGCGATGGCAGTTGCACTGCTCATTACCGCCCTGATGCGGCGCGCGGCCACGCGGCTGGTGGGCGGGCAGACCGGTGACATTTGTGGCGCCGTGCAAGTGCTGACCGAAATCGGCATGCTGGCGACTTTCTTCGCAAGCATTCATTAACTCTCCTTTCCAGTTTCTCGCTGGCGTCAACGCTTCTTCACGCACCGGGCGTTTACCTTGAGCTCCTGTTTTCGGAGTTTCCATGCGCAGCATCCAACCCTTGCCCAGCGTTGCCCTTGCTATTCTGCTGACCCTTGGGGCTGGCCTGCCGGGCTTGCGCCCGCCGATCCATGTGAAGAACAATATTGATCTGATGGCGGTGACCGAAATCAAGGGCGGCCAGGGCGGACATTTCGTGACGCAGGCCTATGTGAACAGCCAGACTATACAAGTGCTGGTCGATACCGGGGCTTCTGCCGTGGCGCTGTCTTATGAAGATGCTGACCGGGTAGGTTTGCGCCCGCGCCTGCTGACCTATGATGTGGGCGTGAACACTGCCAATGGCGCCACCAAGGCGGCACGGGTAAAACTGTCGCGCGTCGAGATCGACAATGTGCGTGTGGACAATGTGGATGCGCTGGTTCTGCCGCAAGGCGCCCTCACCGGCACATTGCTCGGCATGAGCTTCTTGTCGCGCCTCTCGAGCTTCGGCTCGGAAAACGGCACGCTGACGTTGAAGAATTGACGAATTTTGGCAAGATCGGCATGAAGTGCCGATCGCCTTTCTCAATTGGTGCGGAATTGCTTCGCCAAACTGGTTTCACTTTGGCGCATTCCGCATATTCACGACGATTTCAGCCGCTGACACAAGCCGCAATTTTGGTTCAATAGGCCATGGACCAGATTCTACGCGACCAGATTGAAACACCGTGTGTGAAGGTGTGCGTGGTGGACCCTGAAACCCAGCTGTGCATCGGCTGCGGGCGCACCCGGCTGGAAATCGGCCGCTGGCTGGGCATGAGCCCGGATGAACGGCACAAGATTGTTCTCGATCTGCCGGAGCGCCTGAACACCCTCACCCAGCGCAAGACGCGGCGTGGCGGACGCGCGGGCCGCATGGCGGCGCGCAACGGTTCAGAAGTTTAAGCCGCAGCCAGTCGCGCAGCTTGCTCTTCCACCACGGCCAGCGCCTGATGCAGCACGTTTAGCCCTGCGCCATATTTCGAGCCTTCGACAGTGAGCACCTGCCGCCAGAAACGGCCGCCGGCCTGCGCGTGATAAAGCCCCAGCATGTGGCGCGTGACGTGATGCAACGGTGCGCCAGTGGCAATGTGGCGCGAAATGTAAGGCAGCATCGCTTCCACCGCTTCGCGGCGGGAAGTGATTGTTGCGGGCGTGGCACTGAACACCGCATCCACATTGGTGAGATCCCACGGCGTGTGATAGGCGGCGCGGCCGAGCATGATGCCATCCAGCATTTCAATATGCGGTAGGCCCTGCTCCACATTTTGCAGGCCACCATTGAGGCTGATGTTCAGATGCGGATTGGCGGCTTTCAGCCGATATACGCGGTCATAATTCAGAGGTGGAATTTCACGGTTTTCCTTCGGCGACAGGCCCTGCAGCCATGCCTTGCGGGCATGAATGATAAAGGTCTTGCAGCCCGCAGCCGACACCACGCGCACAAATTCATCCAGTGCCGTTTCTTCGTCCTGGTCATCGATGCCGATGCGGCATTTGATGGTGATGGGGATTTTCACCGCCGCTTGCATCGCGGTGAAGCAATCGGCGACCAATTGCGGCTCCGCCATCAGGCAGGCGCCGAAATGGCCACCCTGCACGCGGTCTGACGGGCAACCGACATTGAGGTTGATGGCATCATAGCCAAAGCCCTCACCGATGCGGCAAGCCTCGGCCAGCAGCGCAGGATCGCTACCACCCAGCTGCAGCACCACCGGGTGTTCGACCTTGTCAAAACCCACCAGCTTTTCACGGTTGCCATGAATAACCGCCTGCGCCGTGACCATCTCGGTATAGAGCACAGCACTGCGCGTCAGCACCCGGTGGAAGACACGGCAGTGCCGGTCGGTCCAATCCATCATGGGTGCTATGGCGAAGGTTTTATCCTTGCAATTCAGTATTTTATCCATGTTTTCCAAGTGAACAAAAGTAAAATGTGTGCGCTGTTTTTCGATCAATTCGCACACGTTTCTTCCGATTTCCACCTCTCTTTGCGCACGCATTGCACTCGGTTTCGAAAGGGAGTGCACACGAGTGGCGGCAATTGTCAAACTCCCCTCCGGCAGGTAGTGAGCCCAGGTCCGGCGCAACGAGAAATACGTCAGCCGGACATTCCTGAGGAACGCTGACGTCAATCTTGCTCAACGCGTGGACGTCGCCGTCCGCAGGGTTGGATAGAAATGTGCAATCATCCTGCAGCCGCAGCAGAACACGGTAGAGCAAAGAAAACGCAGCCATGTCGGCGCTGCAGACCACCTCCTCGGCGAGGCCCAAAAAGTCCCGTGGCACCTTGAGGCTGCCGGAAGGGTTTTGAACGATGTTTCTCTTAGCCTCAAAAAGATCTGACACCCCTGCTTTCCGGCACCACTGAATATCAGCAGGGCTGACACCATTCAGCGCCAACAAGCGCGCCTTTTCGCGCCACGCTTCGAAAGCACCGAAAACCGGAATGACTACCTGATGTGTCACAGGAGCGATAACTGCTGGCTTGCCACGAAACGGCTGCGCAGGCCTTCCTCGTCCAGCATGCGCGGTGACCATCCTCTGGCGCTAATGAACGGTTTGGCCTTTTTCATCACGGCGCCCAGGCGCGCGAGATCATCATAGGCCAGCGATTTGATGACCCTGGCGCTGAGAATCCGCTCTACTGTCCGCGTGCCGAAGCCGGGAACGCGCAGCAGCACTTCGCGCGCCGCGCGGTTGACATCCACGGGGAAGCGTCCGCGATTGCCAAGCGCCCAGGCGAGTTTGGGATCAACCTCCAGATCCAGCATGCCGTCTTTGGTGGCGCTCGCCACTTCATCAAACCTAAAATCGTAAAATCGCATGAGCCAGTCCGCCTGATAAAGCCGGTGCTCACGCATGAGCGGCGGTTTGATCAGGGGTAATGCTTTGGACGAATCCGGAATGGGGCTGAAGGCCGAATAATAAACACGCCGCAAGCCGTAGCCGGAATAAAGCGAAGCAGAGCGTTGCAGGATCAATGTATCGTTGGAGGCATCGGCTCCGACAATCATCTGCGTGCTCTGCCCGGCCGGCGCGAAGGTCTTCGATCTTTTGGTCTGCAGCGTTTTTTCCGAGGCCGACGCGATACTGCCCTTGATATCCGCCATAGCCTTTTTGATCTCCACGGCATCTTTTTCAGGAGCGAAATTCTGCAGCGACTGATCGCTGGGCAATTCGATATTGACGGAAAGACGGTCCACATAGAGGCCGGCCTCCTCCACCAGCTTTGGCGAGGCGCCTGGAATGGCTTTTAAATGGATGTAGCCTTTGAAAGCGCGGTCGATCCGCAGCGTTTTAACGATGCGTACCATGTCTTCCATCGTCTTGTCGGGAGACTTGATAATCCCGGATGAGAGGAACAGGCCCTCAATATAGTTGCGGCGGTAAAATTCTATGGTGAGAGATACAACCTCCTCCACCGAAAAACGCGCCCGCTCCACATTGCTGGACGCGCGGTTGATGCAAAAGGCGCAATCAAAAGTACAAAAATTTGTCATCAGGATTTTGAGAAGCGAAATGCAGCGCCCATCCGGCGCATAGGCGTGGCAGATGCCGCGCCCTTCGGTGGAGCCAAGTCCGCCACCTGAGGAATTTCTCTTGGTTGTTCCGCTTGATGCGCAAGACGCATCATACTTGGCTGCGTCGCTCAAGATCTGAAGTTTTTGCAATTGTGTAAGTTGTCATGTTCGCCTTTCGTTCTAAAACGAAATGAGCGGATTGCAAATTAAATCTGAACCTCAATCGTCGCGCTAGTCTGCTGCCAAATGTTCGAAAAGGCGCGCCACAGCTTCGGCGCCGGGATCAACATGGCCCAGCAAATGTTCGGCGCTGATATAGGCGGAGCGGCCAGCTTTTGCGCGCGCGATTGAAGCAGTGTGTGAAGCACCCTGGCGCGCTGCCGACGCGGCACCCGCAATGCTACCAGACGATAGCGCGGCAAGAGCCGGAACCAGCGCATCCACCATGGTGCGATCCCCCGGCTGAGCGCCACCAATTTCCTGCATGCGGTTGAGGCCCGCCTTCAATGCATCAGTGAGCGACATGCCGGACGAAGTTGCATCGCCTGCGGCGGAAAAGAAGATGGCCAGCAGGACGCCAGACGAGCCGCCCATGGTCTGGCTCAGTTCAAGGCCGATGGCGCGCAGCAATTGCGTGTGATCAGCCAGCGGCAAATCATCCAGCGCAGTGATCAGCGCGCGTGCAGCGGTGGCCAGGGTAGAGCCAGTATCGCCATCACCGGCTTTGGCATCGAGTGCGTTGAGATCGGCCTCCGCTGCAATCAGAATCTGGCAGCACCGGGTGATGAAATCGCGCGTGGGGGCATGCGGTGAAGCCAGCGGCCGGATGGGTTTCAGGCCATCGGGAAGATCGCGAATTTTCGGAGCGGAAAGTTCGTGAATGCCGGGCCATGCCGAGAGAGAGACCGGCGCTTTCAATGCTGCGATATCTTCTTCATTGGCGGCATAGACCGACACGGAAAAACCACGCATGTCGAGCGAGGTCATCATGGAAGCGGGACCGACGATGAATCCGGCGCGGTCCGCTATGGCGGAGTGCGAAAGCTCGCGCGCCAGCACCATGGATTCCAGGACCGACGCGCCGCCGAGATTGTTGAGCAGCACCACGTGCTTCTTACCCTTGATCATGTAATGCGAAAGCTTTTCCGCCACCATGGCCATGGCGCCGCGCGCATCCAGATAATCCACCTGATTGACACCGGCCTCACCATGAATGCCGAGGCCCAGTTCAGCCTTGCCATGCGGGATGCGGCTTTCCTTCGGCGCGCCTGGAATGGTGCAGGTGTCAAGCGACATGCCGATGGAATGTGTGCCGGCAATGACACGCTCTGCCGCAGCACTCACGGTTGCCAGATCCGCGCCATTTTCGGCGAGAGCGCCGGCGATCTTATGCACAAACAATGTGCCGGCGAGGCCACGGGCCTGCGGCAAATCCGGCAAAGCAATATCGTCGTCGACAATCACCACACGCACATTCAAACCGAAGGCGCGCGCGCGCTCTGCGGCAAGGCCGAAATTCAAGCGGTCGCCCGTGTAGTTCTTCACCACGAGGAGGCAGCCCGCCGGGCCGGTCACCGCGAGAATGCCAGCGAGCACCGCATCAACCGAAGGGCTGGCGAAGACATCACCACACACGGCTGCCGTCAACATGCCCTTGCCGACAAAGCCCGCATGGGCGGGTTCATGGCCCGCACCACCGCCCGAGACGATGGCGACTTTCGACTTGTTCCAATCGGCCCGCACCACGACGCGAATATGTGGATAACCATCCAGCCGCGCCAGCTTGCCGCCACTGGCCGCCACCAACCCATCGATGGCTTCGGCAACGATGTCTTCCCGCTTGTTGATGAATTGGGTCATGGCTTTCTCACTCGTGGATGCGCGCACCGGCGGCATCGAAATAGAAGGGACGTTCTGGTTTCACCTTCACCTTGTCGCCGGTGCGCAGTGGCGTGTGCGCTTCAGTGACGGTGATGATGTCGTGATTCAGCAGGCTGAGATGCAGGCGTGTCTGGTCGCCCAGGCGCTCGACGCGCTTGACCGTGCTTTCGAACCCCTCCCCCTGGTGAATTTGCTCGGGCCGTAGACCGATGGTCTTCGCACCACCAGGCGCCCGGCCAAACAGATCGGCAGGCAACAGGTTGATGCGCGGCTGGCCGAGGCGGCTTGCAGCATAGACTGAGACGGGATTTTCGTAGATTTCGCGCGGTGAGCCAAATTGCACCAGCGCACCGTGATCGAGAACGCCCACATGTGTGGCCATGGTCATGGCTTCCACCTGATCATGGGTGACATACAGGAAGGTGGCGCCACGGTCTGACTGGATGCGCTTCAATTCCAGGCGCAAATCGGCGCGGAGTTTTGCGTCGAGCGAAGACAGCGGCTCGTCCATCAGGAAGACGGACGGATTGCGCACCAGTGCGCGGCCGATGGAGACACGTTGCATTTCACCGCCCGAGAGCTTGGTGGCCTTGTTGTCCAGCTTGTGGCTGATCTGAAGGACTTCGGCCACTTCCGAAACATGGCGCTCAATTTCACTCCTGGACGTTTTAAGTAATGGTGACTTCAGCGGGAAAGCCAGGTTTTCACGCACAGTGAGATGCGGATAAAGAGAGTATTGCTGAAACACCATCGCAACATTGCGCTGTGCCGGTTCCAGTTTAGTGACGCTGTGGCCACCGAAAAAGACTTCACCAGAGTCCGGCAGGCTGAGGCCGGAAACCATGCGCAGCATGGTGGTCTTGCCGGCACCGGTAGGCCCCAATAGTACAACGAAGCTGCCATCCGGCACCGTCATCGACACATCGCTGAGTGCCTTGGTAGCGCCAAAGCTGCGGGACACATTTTCCAGCCTGATCTCAGCCATGGCGCAGCACCTTTTCATTGCCGGCAGAAACAAGGGCGCGGCCTACGCTGGCGGTTCCGTCATGCCTGAACATGGTGATGTTTCGCGGATCGAGCGTGAGGCCGACATTTTCCCCTAGTCCAACTTTCTTCGCTGAGCTCATCCGCGCCTTCAGGTCTCCATGCGGCGAGGTGAGCGTGATGATCTGGGTGGTGCCCAGATATTCAACGCCGATCACTTCGGCCCGCAGCTTCGATGCATCATCGAAAGAAACGTGCTCGGGCCGCACGCCCAAGGCCAGTTTGCCCGACGCACCCTCGCGCAAGGCCGGTACCGCGACCTTGCTGCCAGACAACATGATGTCAGAATCCCCCGGCGCAAGCGTGCCATTCATGTTGAGAAAATTCATCGGCGGTGAACCAAGGAAATTGGCCACGAACATGGTGGATGGCCAATCATAGATTTCCTGCGGGCGGCCAAATTGTTCGACCACGCCATGGTTCATCACCACGATCTTGTCGCCCATCTGCATCGCTTCAAGCTGGTCATGCGTGACGTAAACCGTGGTGGCATGCATGCGGTCGTGCAGGGCGCGCAGTTCTTCCGCCATATGTTCACGGAACTCTGCATCAAGCGCGCCCAGCGGTTCATCCATGAAGAAGGCCTTGGGACGGCGCACGATGGCGCGGCCCAAAGCCACGCGCTGCCGGTCACCACCGGAAAGCCCACCCACTGGCTTGTCGAGAATGTGGGTGATGTCGAGGATCCTGGCCACTTCGGCCACGCGCTTCTGAACTTCCTCGCGGCCCACACCCTGGCTCCGCAAGGGATACGCAATGTTCCGGCGCACATTCATATGCGGGTAGAGTGCAAACATCTGGAAGACGAAAGCGATGTCGCGCTGGCTGGCGCGCTTCTGTGCCACTTCCTCGCCATCGATGAAGATCTGGCCGGAGGTGGGAAGCTCAAGCCCCGCCATCATGCGCAGCGTGGTGGTCTTGCCGCAACCCGAGGGGCCGAGCAGCATGAAGAACTCGCCGTCCTCAATCGTAAAAGTCGAAGACTGCACGGCTGTGAAAGAGCCGAATTCCTTCTTGAGATTTTCAATGCGGATTTGCGCCATGCCCTACTCGCGGAATTTCGTGGCGACGATGAAGCTCACCGTGCCGATCAGGATGACGAGGAAGGAATAGGTATAAGCCAGCATTACCCAGGGCTGCATCAGCATGACGATGCCAAGTGCAATCAGGATAGAGGCGAGCATTTCCCAAGCCCCGCGCCGGAAGCCGCCAATGTCTAAGAGAAAGCGCGTCATTTACGAACTGCTCCGAAGGTAATGCCGCGCAGCAGATGCTTGCGCAGGAAAATGGTGAAGATCATCACCGGCAGCAGGAACAGTGTGGCACCTGCAGCGACCGCCGGCCAATCCTGGCCGCCCACACCGATGATCGTCGGGATGAAGGGTGGTGCCGTCTGCGCCTGGCCCGAGGTGAGCAGCACGGCGAAGGCATATTCATTCCAGGCGAAGATCAGGCAGAAGATGGCGGTGGAAGCGATGCCGGTGGCAGCCTGCGGCAGAACCACTTTGCGGAAGGCCTGGAAGCGGGTGTAGCCATCGATGAGAGCTGCCTCCTCGTATTCCACCGGGATTTCATCGATGAAACCTTTGAGCAGCCACACTGACATCGACAAATTCACGGCCGTGTAGAGCAGGATCATGCCGGCATGCGTGTCGGAAAGGCCAACGGCGCGGTACATTAGGAAGATCGGGATCGCCACGGCAATTGGTGGCATCATGCGCGTGGATAGGATGAAGAACAGGAGGTCGTCCTTCAGCGGCACCTTGAAGCGCGAGAAGCCATAAGCCGCGAGTGTGCCGAGGAACACCGACAGGAATGTCGAGCCGAAGCCGATGATGATGGAATTCAGGAAGCGCGAGCCGAAGCGCGATGGCCCGACAATGGACATATCATATTGCGCGACGATGCGCTCATACCAAGTGTGCGGTGGATTGGCGGCCATGAATTCCGGCGTTTGACGCGTGCGGGTGGTGAACAGATTTACATAGCCTTCCAACGTGGGCTGGAACGCGACTTTGGGAGGATAGGCGATGCTGTCAGCCGGCGTCTTGAAGCCGGTGGCGATGATCCATAGCAACGGCAGCAGAGTGACGATGGCATAGATGGCGACCAGAATGCCAGCGAACCATTTTTGCGTGGGTGTGGGATCGGTGACGGTGTTGCTCATCTTTGCTTCACCCGGTTGAGCGCCTTCACATAGATGGAAGCGAGGCCGTAAATCGTGACGAAGAGAATGACGGCATAGGCCGAGGCGTAACCAGTGCGCCATTTTTCGAAGGCTTCGCGCTTCAGGTTGATGGAGGTGACAAGCGTTGTGTCACCCGGACCGCCGCCAGTGAGCAGCGTGACCAGATCGAACATCTTGAAATTCTCGATGCCGCGGAACAACACGGCCAGCATCAGGAAGGGCAATACCATGGGAATGGTGATGGTCCAGAACTGGCGCCAGTTGGAGGCGCGGTCGCATTCGGCGGCTTCATAGATCGAGTCCGGAATGGAGCGTAGGCCGGCGAGGCAGATCAACATCACAAACGGCGTCCACATCCAGGTGTCCACAATCACGATGGCCCAGGGTGCGAGGTTCACGTTGCCAATCATGGTGAAGCTCGACGCATCAACGCCGGTGACCAATGCCACGGCATAGTTGAACAGACCGATTTGTGGCTGGTACAAAAATGTCCAGAAATTGCCGACCACGGCGGGAGACAGCATCATCGGCAGAACGATGATCGTCGTCCAAAGATCACTGCCTTTGAATTTGCGGTTGATCAGCCACGCCAGGCTGAAGCCGATCAATATCTGGAAAAACAGAGTCCAGAACAGAAAGTGCGCCGTGGCCTGCATCGTGTGCCAGACATCGGGGTCGGTGAGGATGTTCTCGTAATTCGCAAGGCCAACCCATTTCACCACTTCGTTCGGGCGGTTGACGCGGAAATTGGTGAAGCTGAGCCTAATGGTCCAGATCAGCGGGAAAATGTTGATCGCCAGAAGCAGCACAATGGTGGGAGCCACAAAGATCCAGGCAATCGCGCGGTCCGACAGGCCCCTGATGCGGCGGCCTATCTCCGGCGGTGTGCTTACGGCCAGTTTATCGATTCCCACGCTGCTCATACTATTCCCTGAATGCGGTCGCGCCTAGGCCGGCACGGAGCATGAAAGCTCCGTGCCACCATTATTGTGTTAAGGCGGATTGGCGGAAGTTTAGATCTTGCCTTCTTCCTTGAAGACCTTGGTCCAATCAGCGACGAGGCCATCAAGGGCTTCCTGCGCGGTGCCATGGCCGGCCACGACATAGTCGTGAACGCGCTTCTGCATCGCAAGGAGCAGCTGGGCGTAGGAGGGTTCTGCCCAGAAGTCCTTCACGATGGCCATGCTGTCGAGGAAGGTTTGCGCATAGGGCTGCGAGGTTGCGAAGCTTGGATCGTCAACCACCGCCTTCAGCGCCGAGTAACCGCCGACTGACCACCACTTCTTCTGCACTTCAGGTTGGGCGAACCACTTGATGTAGGTCAGCGCTGCATCCTTGTGTGTGGTGTTGGCGACGACCGAAATACCTTGGCCACCCAATTGGGCGAAGTGGCCCTTCGGTCCGGCGGGGTTGGGGAAATAACCGGATTTATCACCGCCAACGTTCGGATCGGCATTCACGCCGGGCCAGATGAAGGCGAAGTTCATCTGCATGGCGACCTGGCCGGATTTATAGGCATCGATGTTCTGCGACATGTACCAATCGGAGGAACCCGGCGGTACGCAGCAATCGTAGAGTGCCTTGTAGTATTCCAGGCCCTTGGCCGCGTCGGGAGAGTTCACGAAACCCTGCAGGTCATAGGGTTTGTTCGGATTCTGGTATTCGAAGCCGTAATTATAGAGCGCGTTGGTGACGCCCATGGTAATGCCTTCCGAGCCGCGCTCGGTATAGATGGCAGCACCATAAACTTTCTTGCCGTCGATTTCGCGGCCCTGGAAGAAGGTGGCAATATCTTTCAGCTCATCAAGAGACTTCGGCACGGCGAGATCGCGCTTGTACTTTTCCTTGAATTCCTTTTGCAGTTCAGGCTTCGAGAACCAATCCTTGCGGTAGGTCCAGCCCACCACGTCACCGAAGGCCGGCAAGGCCCAATAGTTCGGTGTGTTCTTCGGCCATTCGGCATAGCCGACAACGGTGGCGGGGATGAAATCATCCATCTTGATCTTGTTGGCATCAAAGAAGTCATTGAGCTTGATGTACTGGCCGTTTTCGGCGGCGCCACCGATCCACTGGCTGTCACCGATCATCAGGTCGCACAGATGGCCACCTGAATTCAGCTCATTCAGCATGCGGTCGGCGAAATTCGGCCATGGCACGAATTCGAAATGCATCTTGTTGCCAGATGCCTTTTCGAAGTCCTTGGAGAGTTCTACAAGAGCGTTTGCAGGATCCCATGCTGCCCAGCAAAGGGTCAAATCGTCAGCTTTGGCTTGGCCGGTGCCGATTCCTGCAGCCAGGGCGGCCACTGCAGAATAAAGTGCAAATTTCCGTTTCATATTGATTTATCTCCCTTTTTCTCGCGGCATTGGTGCCGCTGTAATTCGTTGACGAGGTGACCATATGTGAGGCACGTACCTCATGGCAAGTGAAAAGTGAGGCACGTGCCTCACAAATCTTGCATTTGATCAGAATCCCTGAGAAATGAAGAGCATGCGTCCAACGACCAGAGACATCGCCAAAGCGGCAGGGGTGAGCCTTGCCACGGTGGACCGCGTGCTGAATGGCCGCCCACGCGTCAGCCGCGCGGCTGTCGATGCAGTCAACAAAGCGATCGATAAGCTGGGCTTTGTGCGCAACCTCTCGGCGGCCAACCTGGCCAAGGGCAAAGTCTATCGCTTTCAATTCCTGTTGCCGAAAGCGGGTGACCAGTTTCTGGAAACGGTGATCACCCATGTCGAGGAAGCGCGCGCCGCATTCCGGATGGAACACATTGAGATTTCGTGCCGGCGGAATATTGAGACCGATCCGCACCAGATTTCACAGCTGCTCTCCACCATCAACGGCGACAAGGTGGATGGCATAGCGCTGATGGCACCGGAATCACCACAGGTGCGCGATGCGATCACGCGCCTGAGAGAACGTGATGTGCAAGTGGTGCTGTTTGTCTCAGGCCAGCCCGGTGTGAATGATCTGGATTTCGTGGGGCTCGACAATAGTGCTGCCGGTGCCACGGCGGGCCGGTTGATGGGGCGGTTCTGCGGCGGGCGCGCAGGTGAAATCCTGGTGGTCACCGAAACCATGAAGGCGCGCGACAGTCTGGAGCGGCGGCACGGTTTTGATCTGGTCATCACCCGTGACTATCCCCATCTCAAAACCCTGCCCTCGATTGAAACCTATGGCGATGCGGAGCGCACCAAGATGGTGATCAAGGGCGCCTATGCGAACCACCCCAGCATCATCGGCGCCTACATTCTGAGTTCGGAAGCGCGCCTCTCGCTGGAAGCCATCGCCCATGCGCCGCACCCGCAGAAGCAAGTTCTCATCGCGCATGAACGCACGACCTTTTCGGAGCAACTTCTGGTCGAAGGCCAACTTGACGCGGTGATTGCGCAAAATCCCGGCCACCTCGTGCGCAGCGCCATCCGTGTGTTGCGCGCCAGATGCGACAACCGCTTGCCCATCGCCTCGCAAGAGGAAATCCGCATCGAGATTTTGCTCTCAGAAAATCTTGGTCTACGCGCCAAGGACAACGGGTGAAGACTACAACAGCCTAACCGGCGCACCGATGAAAGTGCGGCACCCGCTGACGAGTTTGCCATAGTGCGCAACACGCCCACTTATGAGCCGATCCATGATGAGCCGCTTGATCTGCGCCACCGCAATGCGATGCGGGCGGCGATGATCGACCAGCGATTAATCCGCCATCAGTGAAGAACTCAATGTATGGGGGATCAAACGGCACGGCGGTGTTGGAAAGGCTGAACCTTGAAAGGGCATGCACAGAAAGCGTTCTTCTAACGCACCAGATATCCGAATTCCGCGGAAGCCGTGCAGAGCCACTCCCACAGGCTTTCGGAAAAACCACGGAAGACTGAAATCTCGAATTCATCTTTCGCTGTGCGGGTGACGTGAATACCCACATGCGCCATCTGTGTTTGCGCGGACTGGCCCACTGCGAAGACATCCGGATGCAGATCGAGCGGCATCCCTTTGGCCAGCATGACACGGGCCTTTGTTCCGCTAATCCTGATCACCACGCGGCCGTGACTTTGATCGACGATGGAGGCTGATGTGCCCAGTATTTTCTTCAACTCGGCGGAGAGCGCACTCTCAGCCTTGCCTTCAGCCTGCACATAATACTGGCCAGGGCCTGCCTGCATCACGCGCGCAGTCTTGAACCTTGCCAAGCCAGTCTCAACCACCTTAGCACCGCCCTTGCGGACCAGCACCTGCACCAGTGAAACAGGATGAAGGAGTTCAAGGGAGACGCCAGCTTCGCCGATGCTCGCACCAAAGCGGCCCTGCCGTGCAAGGCTCCTGAGTTCAAGTGAGCGATGGTCAGGCATGCAACCTCGCATTCTCCGGATCAAAATGCATCGGTTCGCAGATCACCGCCTTCATCGGAAGATTGCGCAGGCCATCGAATACCTGCACCGTTTCACCGATGCGCGTTCGGCCACAGGACAGCAACGCCAGGCCGACCCATTGACCCAGCATCGGGGACCATGCCACCGAAGTGATATAGCCTTGGTCCGCCGCCATCGAGGGCGATGTACCCAAGGTCAGCAGATGGGCACCGGCCCGCAGGCGAGTTGATCCGTCAGCCGCGCGAATGCCGACGATGCTTTGCCTATCCGCGGCCACCAGGCCCTCACGCGTGGCCATCATGCGGCCAATATAATCCTTTTTCTGCGACATCATCTTGCCTAGGCCCAGATCACCCGCCGTGGTGGTGCCGTTCAGTTCGCCACCCGCCACATGGCCCTTTTCGACGCGCATGATGGAGAGGGCCTCAATGCCGTAAGGTACGGCACCAAATTCCGCACCCGCATGCATGAGGGCACGGCCCAGCATGTTGCCATAGTCAGCCGGCACAGCGAGCTCATAGGCATGCTCGCCCGAAAACGAGATGCGGAACAGGCGAGCCGGAATGCCACCGAGTACGTTGATCTCTTTTGCCGCCAGATAGGGAACGGTCTCATCATTGAGCTCAATCCTATCAACAATTTTTTGCAGGGTGGCGCGTGACTTCGGCCCCGCCACGGCCACTTGCGCCCATTGCTCAGTGACGGAGGTGTAGGTGACGTCAAGCTCCGGCCAAAGCGCTTGATGGGCAAATTCGATGTTGGACATGACACGCGCCGCATTGGCGGTCGTGGTGGTCATCAGGAAATGATCTTCGGCGAGACGGGAGGTTGTACCGTCATCAAATACAATGCCGTCTTCACGCAGCATCAGGCCATAGCGCGCCTTGCCAACGCTGAGCGTCGAGAAGGTGTTGCAATAAAGTCTGTCCAGAAACGCACCGGCATCCTTGCCCTGAATGTCAATCTTGCCCAGTGTCGAGACATCGCAGATGCCCACACCAGCACGCGTGGCGAGCACTTCACGCGAGGCGGCAGCCAGCCAATCCTCACCCACCTTCGGGAACCAGGACGAGCGCATCCAGAGGCCCGTCTCAACAAACTCTGCGCCGAGTTCCGCCGCCCATTCATGCAGCGGCGTTTTGCGCACCGGCTGGAAATGATGGCCTACCGATGCACCAGCCAGCGCACCGAAGGACACCGGCGTGTAGAAGGGGCGGAAGGTGGTGGTGCCCACCTGGGCAATCGATTTTCCGGTTGCTTCAGCGAGAAGCGCAATGGCATTCACATTGCCCAGCTTGCCCTGGTCGGTGGCCATGCCGGTGGTGGTGTAGCGCTTGGTGAGTTCGATATCTTTGTAACCTTCGCGCGACGCAAGGCCGATGTCCTTGGCCGTGGCGTCGTTCTGGTAATCAACAAACGCCTTGCCCGTACTCTCTGCTACCCACCAGAAGGGTGTGATTTCATAGGCGCTGTCATTGCATTTGGGCGCGGCAGAAAAGCGGCCTTTCAAAGTTCCTGCCGCTGCTCCTTCGCGCAGCGCCTCCGAAAGCAGCATCGATCCCTTGGCGGCACCAATTGCCACGAATTGCGCACCTACATCCGGCGGGGTGAAGGCGGCGAGCTTTTCGTTCCACACCGGCTTGGCGCCGCGATGGCACATGAGATTGACGACCGGGCTCCAGCCGCCAGACATGGCGACGGCATCACAAGGCAATGTGTGGCCGTCGCTGAGCTTGATCGCCCTCACGCCCTTGCCACCTTTGATATCCACGATGCGCGCCGACTTCGGATCGAGCACTGCCGCAATGTTCACGCCATGCGCCTTCATGTCGGCCACCGTGCGCGAAATCGAACTGTTGTTGCCAAAGACCGCAATGCTGCGGCCGGCGCTGACGGCAAAGCGGTTGGCATAGTGACGCATGGCGGAAGCCAGCATCACACCTGGAACATCATTTCCACCAAATACCAGCGGCCGTTCTTCCGCACCTGCTGCCAGAACGGCCTTGGCGGCAAAGATGCGCCAATAGCGCTGGCGGGGCTGGAAGGGCGGAGGCACCGCCACATGGTCATTCACCCGTTCGACTGCGCCGAACACATTGCCGTCATACCAACCGAACACCGTCGTGCGGCGCATCAGCGTGACATTGGGCAGGGATGTCAGCTCGGCGATCACACTACCGGCCCATTCGCGGCCCGGTTTGCCATCAATCTCTTCATTTTCAAACAGCAGTGAACCGCCGAGTTTGAATTGTTCATCGGCCAAGATGACACGTGCGCCGGAACGCGCAGCAGCGAGTGCTGCCATGAGGCCCGATGGGCCTGCGCCGATCACCAGCAGATCACAATGCGCATAGGCTTTTTCGTACGTGTCGGGATCACCTTCGTGGCTGGCCCTTCCGAGGCCCGCCGAGCGGCGGATCAGCGGCTCATAAATCTTTTCCCAGAAGCTCTTTGGCCACATGAAGGTCTTGTAGTAAAATCCGGCCACGAACATGAAGGAGGCCAGCGATGTGACCGACATCACATCGAATTCCAGCGATGGCCAGCGGTTCTGGCTTTTCGCTGTCAGCCCCTCGAACAGCTCAACCATCGTGGCGCGGGTGTTGGCTTCCTTGCGGCCGCCTTCGCGCAACTCAACCAGGGCATTGGGTTCGGAACTTCCCGCCGAAATCACACCGCGCGGGCGATGATATTTGAACGAGCGCGCCATCAGATGCTGGCCATTGGCGATCAAGGCGGAGGCGAGCGTGTCGCCGGCAAAGCCCGATTGAGGCTTGCCATCGAAACTGAAGCCCACCGGCTTGCTACGGTCGATCAGGCCACCCTTGCTGAGACGGAAGCTGGTCATCCGCGCTTCCTCTTATAGGCGCCGGCCATCACCGTGCTCTTGATCCCATGCGTGACGGTATCGCGCGAGACGACGAGCCAGGACCGGCAGCCGCCTGAGTGATGCACATATTCTTCAAACGCGCCGCGAGGATTGTCGCGCAAGTACACATAGTCGAACCATTGATCCATCGAAGCTGGATCATTGCTGGTGGGGCGCACAGGTTTCGCGTCGCCGAGGAAGGTGAACTCCTCGACCGGGCGCGTGCCGCAATGGGGGCAGGTGATCAGCATGGCATCCTCAATGCAAATTGGGCGTGGCGCCCTGCCCTTTTTCGTCCATCTGGTAACCGCGACGGAAACGGTCCAGTCGGAAGGCCGTGGCTTTTGGATGTGGCTCACCCTTGGCGATCAGATGCGCGTAGCAGAAGCCAGAGGCCGGCGTGGCCTTGAAGCCGCCATAGCACCAGCCGGCGTTCAGATAGAGGCCCGAGACAGGCGTGTGATCTATGATCGGCGAGCCATCCATCGACATGTCCATCACCCCGCCCCAAGACCGCAGCAGCCGGATGCGCGACAGTGCGGGGATCATCGCAACACCGGCTTCCACCACATGCTCGACCATCGGCAAATTGCCGCGCTGCGCGTAAGAATTATATCCATCCAGATCGCCGCCGAAGACAAGCCCGCCCTTGTCGGATTGCGACACATAGAAATGCCCCGCACCGAAGGTAACCACGCCATCAATGAACGGCTTCAAGCCTTCCGACACAAAAGCCTGCAGCACATGGCTTTCGATGGGCAACCGCAGGCCCGCTTTAGACGCGACGACGGATGTATTGCCCGCCGCCGCCAGAGCCAACTTGGTACAGCCGATGAAGCCTTTCGAGGTTTCAACGCCAGTCACCTTGCCGCCGACAGTCTTGATGCCGGTGACTTCACAATTTTGGATGATGTCCACGCCGCGCAAATCAGCCCCGCGGGCGTAACCCCAGGCCACCGCATCGTGGCGCACTGTGCCGCCGCGCCTTTGCAGCAGGCCACCCTTTATGGGAAAGCGGGCGTTGTCGTAGTCGAAGAACGGATACATTTCGCGCACCGCCTCGCGGTCCAGCAGCTCCGCATCCACGCCATCGATGCGCATGGCGTTGCCGCGCCTTGCGAAGGCATCGCGCTGCGGATCGGTATGACAGAGGTTGAGCACGCCGCGCTGCGAGACCATGGCGTTGAAATTGAAATCCTGCTCCAGCCCTTCCCACAGTTTCATCGACAATTCGTAGAACGGGTTGTTGCCGGGCAGCATGTAGTTGGATCGGATGATGGTGGTGTTGCGGCCGATATTGCCCGAGCCCAGCCAGCCTTTTTCCAGCACCGCAATATTCTTCAGCCCGTGTTCCTTGGCGAGGTAGTAGGCGGTGGCCAAGCCATGGCCACCACCGCCCACGATCACGATGTCATAGGCAGGCTTGGGTGCAGGGTCGCGCCAGGCCGCAGGCCAGTTCTTGTGGCCCGTCAGAGATTGGCGCAGCAGAGAAAAGACTGAATATTTCAACTAGCAGTCCAATGTTGTGTCGCGTTCCCACTGGGTGAGGTGGCGGCAATATTGATTCCACTCATTGTGCCTGAGCTTCAAGTAGCCATCAAAGGCTTCGTCGCCAAAAGCCCTGCGGATCACCGTGCTCTTTTCCAGATTGCGCAAAGCGTCCAGCAGATTGAGCGGCAGCTTCTTGGCGTTCTTGACCGTGTGGCCTTGCGTATACATGTCGATGTCCAGGCGCTTGCCCGGATCAAGCTTGCGATCGATGCCATCCATGCCGCAGGCCAGGATGCCGGTGAGCATGAGATAGGGATTGGCTGATGGATCGGGCAGGCGGAACTCGATGCGGCCCGCATCGGGGATGCGCACCATATGGGTGCGGTTGTTGCCCCCATAGGTCACCGTGTTGGGCGACCAGGTGGCGCCAGAAAGCGTGCGCGGTGCGTTAATGCGTTTATAAGAGTTCACCGTGGGATTGGTGATCGCCACCAGTGAATCTGCGTGCTCGATCAGGCCACCAATGAACTGATAGGCCAAAGGTGAGAGGCCCTTTTCATCCTTGTCATCTTCGAACAGGTTGTTCTTGCGCGCCTTGTCCCACACTGAAATATGCGCATGGCAACCATTGCCGGTGAGATTGATGAAAGGCTTCGGCATGAAGGTGGCGCGCATGCCGTGCTTTTCGGCAATCGACTTCACCATGAATTTGAAGAAGGCCAGCTGGTCCGCCGTGGTCACAGCTTCATTGAAGTTCCAGTTGATCTCGAACTGGCCGTTGGCGTCTTCATGGTCGTTCTGATACGGCCCCCAGCCTAGCGTGTTCATGATTGTGCAGATTTCGCCGATCACATCCAGCCGGCGCATGATGGCGGACTGGTCGTAACAGGGTTTCTCCTGCGCATCGCGCGCATCGGAAACGGCGGAGCCGTCGGCATTGATCAGATGGAATTCCGGTTCGCAGCCCACCATCAAGGTCATGTTCTTCGCGGCAGCCGCAGCGGAGGCTGTCTTCAGTACATGGCGCGGGGCTTGTGCGAGCGGCTTTCCTTCCATCCACGGATCGCCGGCCATCCAGGCCACTTCTGGCCGCCAGGGCAATTGGATCACTGATTCAGGATCGGGCATGACGAGAATATCAGGATGGGCGGGCGTCTGATCGAGCCAGGTGGCAAAGCCGGCAAAACCGGCACCGGCCTTCTGCATCTTCTTCACCGCTTCGGCAGGCACCAGCTTGGCACGCTGCGTGCCGAAAAGATCCGTGTAGTTGAACAGGAAAAACTTAACCCCGTTTTTCTTGGCATAGGCCTCAAGATCAGTCGCCATAGTTCCCTCTCTTATTATTGTCGTTGGTGCGAATTAGTAATTTCCCTGTCCCGGAATCCAGCTGGTGCCGGCCAGTGGAACACCCGCCATGGCCGCAGCTTCGATAGTAAGCGCGCAAAGGTCTTCGGGCTCCAGATTATGCACATGCGATTTACCGTTAGCGCGCGCGATGGTCTGCGCTTCCAGCGTCAGCACCTTGAGATAGTTATAAAGGCGCTTGCCAGCCTTGACCGGATCAAGCCGCTTCATCAGCTCGGGGTCCTGGGTGGTGATGCCCGCGGGATCGCGGCCTTCGTGCCAGTCGTCATAGGCACCGGCGGTGGAACCGAGCTTCTGGTATTCATCTTCATAATGCGGGTCATTGTCACCCAGCGCCACCAATGCTGCGGTACCGATTGACACAGCATCTGCACCCAAAGCCAAGGCCTTGGCCACATCAGCGCCATTGCGGATTCCGCCCGACACGATGAGCTGCACCTTGCGGTGCATGTTCAATTCCTGCAGCGCGCGCACGGCAGGGCGAATACAAGCGAGCGTGGGCATGCCGACATGTTCGATGAAGACTTCCTGTGTCGCCGCCGTGCCGCCCTGCATGCCGTCAACCACGACCACATCCGCACCCGCCTTTACAGCCAGCGCCGTGTCGTAATAGGGGCGCGAACCACCGACCTTCACATAGATCGGCTTTTCCCAAGCGGTGATTTCACGCAGTTCCTGAATCTTGATTTCAAGATCATCAGGCCCGGTCCAATCCGGATGACGCGAAGCCGAGCGCTGGTCGATGCCCTTGGGCAGGCAACGCATCGCGGCCACGCGGTCCGAAATCTTCTGGCCCAGCAGCATGCCGCCGCCGCCC
Source organism: Aestuariivirga litoralis (assembly GCF_015714715.1). Classification (NCBI taxonomy): domain Bacteria; kingdom Pseudomonadati; phylum Pseudomonadota; class Alphaproteobacteria; order Hyphomicrobiales; family Aestuariivirgaceae; genus Aestuariivirga; species Aestuariivirga litoralis. The sequence goes on from NZ_WAHS01000001.1 coordinate 1,597,465, forward strand.
GGCTTGGCACCCTGGCCCACCACCACTTCAATGGCATCGGCCTTGCGCAGATCATCGGGATTCATGCCGTAGCGCGACGGCAGATATTGATAGACAAGATGGCGGGACTGGCCGCGTTCTTCTGGCGTCATGCCGCCATCGCCCGTTGTCGTGGAGGTGCCGGCTGCTGATGCGCCACGGCCCAGTGCTTCCTTGGCATTGGCGGAGAGCGAGCCAAAGCTCATGCCGGCAATGGTGATCGGAATTTTGAGTTCCAATGGCTTCTTGGCAAAGCGCGAACCCAGCACAACGTCGGTGCCGCATTTTTCGCGGTAGCCTTCCAGCGGGTAACGTGAGATCGATGCGCCGAGGAACAAAAGATCATCGAGGCTGGGCAGCTTGCGCTTAGCGCCGGCGCCGCGGATGTCATAGATGCCGGTGGTGGCTGCACGGCGAATTTCCGACAAAGTGTGATCGTCGAAAGTGGCCGACTTGCGGGGCAGTGTGCGTGGAACGTTAGGGTCCATGATGGCTCTCAGTAAGAGTCGGCGTGATCGACGTTGAAGGTGTAAAGCTTGCGGGCGGAACCGTAGCGGCGGAAATCCTGCGGGCGGTCCTTGCGCCCTGCGCGTTCCAGAAGCTTGGCCAGATCTTCCAGATGCTCCGCGCGCACTTCCTTCTCGATACAGTCTGCACCCAGATTGGGCGCCTTGCCCTTCACATAGAGCCGCGCTTCGTAAATCGAGTCTCCAAGCGCTTCACCAGCATCGCCGCAGACAACAAGGTTGCCGCGCTGCGCCATGAAGGCCGACATGTGGCCGACATTGCCGCCCACCACGATATCGATGCCCTTCATCGAAATGCCGCAGCGTGACGAGGCATCGCCATCAATCACCAGAAGCCCGCCATTGCCAGTGGCACCGGCTGATTCAGAGGCATTGCCCTTGATCCAGACGAGGCCGGACATCATGTTTTCCGCCACGCCGACACCGGCATGGCCGTGAATGGTGATCTGCGCATCCTTGTTCATGCCGCCGCAATAGAAACCGACATGGCCGCGCACATCGATTTGCACGGGCGCTTGCAAGCCCACCGCGATCGAATGCTGGCCCATCGGGTTCTGCACCACCCAGTGTTTTTCGTTGGTGTTGAGCGGCAGGGCCTGAAGTGCGGCATTGATACCGCGCACGCCAATCTTGCCGAGGTCAAGTTCGTGCAGGTTCATGCTGCCGCCTTCCCCTCGCCGCCCCACACGTAAACGGTGCTGGGCTCAGGTTCCCAGATCTTCGCCTTGTCGGCACCGGGAAGATGCGCAATGGCGCTGTATTCGGTGGCCATCGCCACCCAGTCATCGGTTTCGGCGATCACCGCATGCTTGCAGGCGATGGGATCGCGCACCACGGCAAAGCCATCCTGCGTGCCAACCAGGAAAGTGAAGAAGCCATCGAGATCCTTCAGGCTGTCCTGCATTGCTTCTTTCAGTGTCGCGCCTGAGCGTAGTTTGTGCGTCATGTAGGCAGCCGCCACTTCGGTGTCGTTCTCGGTCTGGAACTTCATGCCAACCTTTTTCAGGTTCTCGCGCAGCCGATTGTGATTGGAGAGCGAGCCGTTGTGCACGAGGCAAAGATCAGCGCCGGTGGCGAAGGGATGCGAGCCTGCGGTGGTGACGGCGCTTTCGGTGGCCATGCGCGTATGACCGATCATATGCGTGCCCGAGGCGCTATCCAGTTCAAACTTTTCATAGACATTAGCCGGAAGGCCTACTTCCTTGAAAATCTCAATCGTGTGGCCGGAGCCAACCACGCGCACTGCCGGATGATTTTGGCTGAGCCATTGAGTGACTGCTTCCTCTTTCGCGGACGTGATCAGGATGCAGTGATTGCCGATTTTCTCGGTCTTCACCGTGCTCTTCAGCGCTTTGCCGAGGGCCGCACCCAGCTTCTTCCAGTCAAAGGCGGCATCGTCATGGGCGAGCGAAAACTTGGTCTCGGCTTTCTTCACCGGATCGCGGTAGATGGCCACGCCGGCGGAGTCCGGCCCGCGCCTGGTCATCTCCAAGATCATGGGTTTGAACATCTTGCCCAGCTTGGGCTTCAGCTTGGGATTCTTCAGGTAAAGTCCGACAATTCCACACATGGGGTCACCTCTTGGTCTGACCCCATGATAGCAGTGCAAAAGACCCCGTCAACTGACAGGAACATTTATTTCACGAAAGGAATGTCTGCTATTCGTCCCGGCGATAGCTGATAATGGAGAGATAGCGCGCCGGCAGCTTGCGCATCTCTTCCGGCCCATGCGGTGCCTCGGCATCAAAGAAAAGAGCATCACCCGGATGCATATCGTAGGTTTTCTCGCCGTGCCGGTAAAGCACATTGCCTTCCAGCATATAGAGGAACTCCATGCCGGCATGCTGGAAGGTGGGGAAGACGTCCGATTCGTGGCGCAGGGTGATGAGATAGGGCTCCACCATCACCGGGCCATGGGTTGTATGCCCCAGCAATTGATATTGGTGCCCGGCGCGCGTGCCGCGGCGTTCAATGGTGAGGCCCTGCCCGGCTTTGACGAAAGTGGCGTCGCGGATTTCCTCATAGGATTTGAACAAAGCCGTGAAAGGAACCTGCAGAGCCTTGCTCAACGCCTGCAACGTTCCGAGCGAGGCTGAGGTGGCACCATTTTCAATTTTGGACAACATGCCGGCAGACAAATCAGCCGAGCGCGCCAGATCAGCAATCGTCAGATTGGCCTTTTCACGGTAGCGCCGGACCTCGCGCCCAATGGCTTCCTCAAGGTAACGCCCCTGTCCTTCGTCCGCTTTATGCGGGTTTTGGAACGCGCTCCGGTTGTCTGCCTCATTTTTGCGCAATTGAATATCCTTCACTTTTGTTTACCAGCCCTTGACAAAGCGCTCCAGTGGATATTTCCTGCCATCAAATAAAGTTGCCTCGCAGAAAATAATAAATGGGCAGACCGGTCTGACGGGGACAATAGCCGGGACTGCGGAGGAAATGAAATGTCTGACCTCGATGACCGTATTGAGGCCATGTACCGATCCGATGTGCGGGCGGCGTGGATCCTCGTGGCCTTCCTCTGGATCGCCATTCTTTTCGTACTTTTCATGTCCTGGCCCTACATCCCCGATAGCGGTGTCAGGATCGTAGCGCTTCTTGCCGCCGCGGCCGTGTTGATTTTCAATACCGCTTCGATCAGCGCGATGGTGCGCCACTACGCGGAAGACAAGCATTTCATCTATGGCCTCGACATCAAGCATCTCGATGCCTCCGAGCAGGGAAAGGCCTGATCCATGGCAAAATACACTCCCCCTGAACAGCCTCGCATCCTGCAGCTATTTGACGTGGCTTGCCTGATCATCGCCATCTTCGTGGCACTCTGGCTGCCGCTGAAAATGGGCTGGGCCGGCGTTTCCAAATCGATCGACAAGATCGACAACCCGACCTGGGAATCACTGAAGCAGACGCCTGCGCAAGTCGAACAATGGGTGAAGCTGGGCTATGCCGATGCGGCTGCGGCCCATGACGTGATCCAGAATCACTTCCACTATTCCATCGACTGGACGCAGCTCCTGATCATGGTCGTAGTGGTTCTTGGCTATTTCATTTTTCTCTTCCGGGCATCCGCGAAAGAATACCGCGATGTGATCGAAGAGAAATTCGGCAACACGAAGTGAGGGCCAAATCATGTGGATGACTCTTTCATATATTTGCTGGGTGGTGTCTGCAGTGCTCGTACTGTGGATGCTCTATGACTGGTACAAGATTGACTCAACCTATTCGGAAGAAACGCTGACATCCTCGCGCGAAGGCGAGATCGAAGCGGCATCCGAAAAGCACAAGATCTGAGGGAACGGACATGTCACAGGCAACAGCTGGATCGGCTCCGCAAAGAATTTCCCTCTCACGTGTACTGGGGCCCGCCCAGGTTTGGGCGCTCGGCGTCGGCATCGTTCTCGTCGGTGAATATACCGGTTGGAATTTCTCGGCCGACAAGGGCGGCACGCTTGCTGCCCTCATCGTCTGCTGGGTAATCGGCCTTCTCTATACGTCGGTCGCCATGATCGACTCAGAAGTGACTTCGACAGTGGCCGCCGCCGGTGGCCAATATGCACAAGCCAAGCACATCGTTGGCCCGCTGATGGCTTTCAACGTGGCGCTCTATCTGGTCTTTGCCTACACTATGCTCGAAGTTTCCGACGCGATTCTCGTCGGTGACACGATCGTGGCGAAGGCTGGAACCGAGGGGCTTACGCATAATGCCTTCCTTGCCGTGACCATCGTCGGTCTGGCCTGGTTGAATTACCGCGGCGTGCTGATGACGCTCAATGTGAACTTCGTCATCACTGCACTTGCCTATGTGGCCATCGTCATCCTGTTCCTCAGTGTGATGCCCTGGTCTCAGGGCACTGTGTTGAAGCTCGGGGAAATGGTCACGACTGACAACGCCCTGCCTTATGGCTGGCTGGGTGTGATCGCCGCGTTCCACTTCGGCATCTGGTATTATCTCGGCATCGAAGGCACGACGCAGGCGGCAGAAGAAGTGCGCTCGCCGGCGCGCGCGCTGCCGCTGGGCACCATGTCCGGCATGATCACGCTGCTGATCGGTGCCGCCTTGACCTGGTATGTCTGCGCCAGCCTTATGCCGTGGCAATATCTGGGCATCACCTATTATCCGCTCTGGGATGCAGGCAAACTTACCGGCAGCCCACTGCTGGAGAACATGATGTTCTTCGCCACCCTGCTTTCTGCCATCGCTTCCGCCAATGGCTGCATCAACGATGCCGCGCGTGCCTGGTTCTCCCTGGGCCGTGATCGTTACTTGCCGACCTGGTTCTCGGCGGTGCATCCGAAATACCGCACGCCCTATAGGTCAATCCTGTTCCTGCTGCCGATCGCGCTGGCCTTCGCCTTCATTTCGGACCTGAACCAGGCGATCACCTTCTCGATCCTGTCCGGCGTGCTGCAATATACGTTCATGAGCATCAACATCATGATGTTCAGGAACAAGTGGCCCCTGGGTTCAATCCGGCGCGGTTACACTCACCCGTTCCACCCGATCCCGGCCATCGTGCTCTTCGTCCTCTGCGTGATCACCTATTTCGCGATCTTCCTGGGCTATGGCGCGCAGTTGACGGCGATGACAGTGTTCTATCTGGTGGTTTCGCTGTGGTTCCACTTCTACCGCTACAAGTATGTGCGGCGCGGTGACCAGTTCACCATGCCCTGGCCCAAGCCGAAGGGTTACTGATTTTACCTGTGAACTCGAGACCCGCCCTTGCGGCGGGTCTTTTCTTTGGCGATCATCCCTTCCATGAGCTTCGACTGGGCCAGCACTCAATTCATCGCCGTTATCGCGGTGGCAATCATTTTGGCTGTCTATTGGATCAGCAGCTTTCGCCGTGCACAGCAAAGCGAAGCACGAGAGCCGCAGCGGATCTTTGCAGATGTGATGCCTCTGCTGGCGGATGCGACGGTTGCGGCTGGCGACGCCAGTGGCGTGTACAAACTGGATGGCATTTATCGAGACAGGTTTTTCCAGTTCAAGGTGATCGTTGACAGCATGACGGCGCGCAAGCTGCCCGGCCTGTGGTTGATGGTGACGAGGCCAGCACCCCAACCGGTGGTCCAAGTGATTGACCTGATGGCCCGCGCGACTGCGCCCACCGCCTTTTCCAATTTCGATTTGTTGACGCACCAGGTGCCATCTCCATCCGGGTTTCCGCCGCAGGTTTCAGCGCGTTCGGACCAGCCAGCCGGATTGATCCCATGGCAATCGCTGGAAAAGCAGGCACCATTATTCCGCGACGAAACCACCAAGGAACTTCTGGTGGATCCGAAAGGCTTGCGCTTCGTGGTGTTGCTGGCCGAAGCCAATCGCGCGCGCTACGGCGTTTTCCGTCAGGCTGATTTTGGTGCGCCTGTTGTGAGTGAAAGCCTGGCCCAGCAATTGCTGGATGCGCTCATTCAATTGGAGGACGATGTGCGGGCAGAGATCTCAAATGGGAAAGCACATGCAAACATCTGACAAGCCAATGCATCCCCGCCTGCTTTTGGCTGCAGCCCTTTTCCCTGGCTTCGGCCATGTCCTGCTGGGCCTCGCTTCACGCGGGCTGGTTTTCATTTTCTTCATGATCATTCTGGGCTGGCTTAGTTTCAGGCTCATGCCGCCACAGGCCGATTTTTTCGGCCGCCATATCGGTGGCTTTCTGGTCTATGGCCTTTCCATTCTGGATGCCTACCGGACGGCGGCATTTCGCTATCAGAGCTACCTTGCTCGGGAAAAGAAGGCGCAAGCAGATACTCAGTCAACGATGGAGTGAGTGCTCCAGACCGTCAATACTGCGACAATCTGATTCTTGAATTGGGTTGATCTGCTCCTGCACAGCGCGCCCAGCTATTTTAAGATCAACTCCCAAAGATGAGGGCTTATTTCACTTGCAGGATGCTCCGGGCCTGTTGTGGCGTGGCCACCTGGCGACCCAGTTGGCGGGCCAAAGCTGCAATGTCTTCCACCAGTTCTGCGTTGGATTTGGCCAGTTGGCCTTTGCGCAAATAGACATTGTCTTCGAAGCCGACGCGTACGCCATAAGCACCCAGCAGCATGGCAACGGCGAGCATACGCCTTTGGTGGCGGCCCACTGCGGTGACGGCCCAGCGCACATCACCCGGCAAGGGACGCAAGAGATGCGGAATGGCCTCAGGCACTGCATCAATGCCGCCCGGCACGCCGAGCACCAGGTTTACGTTGAGCGGGCCTTTCAAATGCCCCTCGCCCAACATGCGGGATGCTGCAACAGCATGGCCGACATCGAACAACTCGATCTCTGGCACGATGGATTTCTGATAGGCGAGCTTTGCGGACGAGATACTGTCCGGCCGGGACGTGAGGAAGAGATCATCACCAAAATTCATCGAACCTGTTTCCAGCGAACACATATCAGGGTTCGCTTCGAGCGAGAGCGTTCTCTGTTCAATGGTCATCCAGACCGCACCACCGGTTGAAACCATGATGATGGGATTTGCCTTTGCTCTTATGAGTGCGATGGCTTCCGCAAAGAGCTTGGGATCGCCGCTGGGTTTCCCGTCCGGCTCACGCGCATGCAGATGGACCACGCTGGCCCCGGCAGCCACCGCATCGAGCGAGGCGGCCGCAATTTCTGCTGGCGTGTAAGGCACACTGGGGTGATTATCGCGCGTTACTTCGGCGCCCACCGGCGCAATGGTGATGATAACGGGTTCTGAATCCCAGGCCATGTTCTATCCTTTGCGTGTGTTCAAAATGTCTTGGATGTTTCTATCGCGCTCGGCTTCAAGCTCTGCGATGGAGCGGCCCTGCGCTTCACGGCCAACGCCTTCGACGATCGCCTTGCAGACATGATCGGTGAGTGCGGGGTTGCCCAGCGTGGCCCAGCGCCGTTCCTGGCTGGGGCCCAGATGTTTCAAATAGTGTTCTATCCCGCCGGGGCCCCCGCCCAGATGATAGGCCATGTGCGGGCCTACGGTGGCCCATCTAAGCCCGGGGCCATTGACGATTGCGGCGTCGATGTCTTCGACATCTGCCACGCCCTCCGAGCTTGGGCCTTACGGTGTGCGCAAATGCCATTTGCCCCGGCTCAGTCAAAGGTGCGCGGATCGACCGGGTGATTGAGGGCGAAGCCAAACTGCGCGGCGTTTCGTTTGAAACAGTCGCCAAAGAACATGTGGTGACGCAATCGCTGGAGCGCTTTGTGAAAGCAAGCGAAGTGGCAGACCTCGCCCTGTTCCTCGCCTCGCCCCAGGCTTTCATGATCAATGGCCAGGACATTGCAGTGGACGGCCACACCGAGGCGTTTCACATCAAGTAGAGAAAATCCGGCGCTTCCAGCCACGCCGCGCTTGCGTTATGAACGAGGATCATGACCCAAGATTACAATCCCGCCGGCGAAGGCGCCCAGATGAATTTTGATGGCCGCATGTCTTACAGCGACTATCTGGGCCTTGATAAAATTCTAAACGCCCAGAAGCCGCTCAGCCATGCGCATGACGAGCTGCTCTTCATTATCCAGCACCAGACATCCGAATTGTGGATGAACCTTGCCATTCACGAGTTGACCGCCGCGCGCTTGCTCATCGCGGCAGATGATCCGGCACCAGCAATGAAAATGCTGGCCCGCGTGTCGCGCATCTTCGAACAATTGAACAATGCCTGGGATGTGCTGCGGACGATGACGCCGTCGGACTACACCAACTTCCGCACCCAGCTGGGCCAGTCTTCGGGCTTTCAATCGCTGCAATACCGGCAGATCGAGTACATTCTGGGCAATCGCAATGCCGCGATGCTTCAGCCGCACAGCCACCGACCCGAATTGCTCCAGAAGCTCGAGGCCGAACTGGCCATTCCCAGCTTTTATGATGAAGTGCTGCGCCTGGCCCACCGGCGTGGTGTGAAAATGCCTGACGCCGTGTTAGCGCGCGATGTGCGGCAGACGCATCAGTTCAGTGAAGAGGTGATGGCGGCCTGGGCGCAAATCTACAAGGCACCGGAGAAAAACTGGCAGCTCTATGAAGTGGCCGAAAAACTTGTTGATCTTGAGGATTATTTCCGGCGCTGGCGGTTCAACCATGTGACCACGGTGGAACGCGTGATCGGCTTCAAGCGCGGCACGGGTGGCACAGGCGGCGTGAGCTATCTGAAGCGGATGCTGGAAGTGGAGCTTTTTCCCGAACTCTGGCGGGTGCGCACGGCGCTATAAAAATCCGCGACGACTTGGTCGCCGCGGATCATTGGTTTCGATATTACTTCAGCGAGGCCTTGATCTTGTTCACTTCATCAACGCCCATTTCACCCACCGTGGTGACCTCGCCGTCCTTGATCTTCCACAGACGGAAGGGGCCGGTAATGTCGCCATACTGGTCAAAGGCGATCGGGCCGATCACGCCTTCATAGCGGATCGACTTGCCTTCCTTGATCAATGCCAGCGCCTTGGCGAACTCTTCCTTGCCAGCATGGATGGGCGCTCCATCGGCGGCCGTCACCATCGGAATGGCGGCCTTGATAGCAGCAGGATCGGCCTTGCCCGCCTTGGCGATGGCAAGCGCTGCAATAGCGCCCGCATCGTAAGAACGGTCAGCCGCAGGAGCGTCGGGCTTCAGGCCCGAGAAGGCTTCGTAGTTGGCGTTGAAGTATTTGGTCGAGTCTGACTCGGTGGTGCCCGACGATGTACCATAAGCATCGTTGAGGAACTTGGCTCCAACCGCCTTGACGAAGTCCGACGAGTTCATGCCGTCATTGAGCAGGAACTTGGCCGGGCCACCGCCGGAAATCCAGGCGCGTGCGATGGTGGCGCCATCGACCGGATAGCTGATGAGATAGAGCGCCTCAGGCGCATCCTTCATCGCGGCATTGGCTTCCGAGGTATAGCTCGGCTGCTTTTCGTTATACGGGGTGACGGAAGTGATGGTGCCGCCAAGCTTCTTGTAGGCCGCCTCGAATTCCTTTTCGAGGTTTACGCCGAAGTCATTGTTGACGTGAATGATGGCGATCTTCTTCAGGCCCTGGTCGAGCGCGTATTTGGCAGCGGCCGTGCCCTGCAGCGCATCCGAAGTGATGGTGCGGAAGAACACGCCATTGGTCTTGCCGTCGCGGCCCAGAGCCGTCAGCGTGGGGGAAGACGAGGCGGGCGAGATCTGCACAATGCCAGCCGGCGCTGTCACCGAGGTCAGCATCGGAATTGACATCGGGGAAATGATGCCGCCGATGATCAACGGAACCTTCTTGATGTTGACCAGCTGGGTTGCCTGATCGACGGCAACAGTGCCCTGCGTCTGGCTGTCGCGCGTATCGGTGACCACCTTGCAGCCATTGCCCAGGCCGCCGGCATCATTGAAATCCTTGAGTGCCATTTCGACCGATTTAGCGCCGGCGGTGCCGTAAGCACCAGCTTCACCGGTGAGTTCAAGCACCATGCCGATAGTGACGTCGCAATCAGCGGCGCGCGCCAGACCTGGTGCGGCAACAACGGCCGCCAGCAATGCGATAGACGTAACAAACTTATTCATAGCTCTATTCTCCCTGTTGTGCCGGACACAGCCGGCATGAGCCTTCACGAAAATTCCTAAACGGTCCCAATATTAAGCCCTCTTCTCCTTTGCTTCGTCGTTCAAATTGTATTTCATGATCGAACCGTGCCGGCCGGTCACATCACGCTCCAGCGCATAGACATCGCCTTCGAGCGGTGTGGATTTCGCCAGCACCTTTTCGATGGCCGCAAGATCTTCAGCCGCGAGTTGAATGTCGGCGACCTTAAGATTGGTGACAAGATGCGAGCGGTTGCGCGCACCGACGATGACAGATGAAACGCCCGGCCGCTGCAGCATGGCAGCGCTGGCTATTGTGGCGATGTCGACTTTGTTCTTCTTGGCGATGCCAGACAGCGCAGCTAGCAATTCCTGGAACAGCGCCCAGCCGCCGAAATCATCAATGATGAGTTTGTATTTGACCAGCGATCGGTTTTCGAGCGGCGCCTTGGGTTCAGGCGCGCCCAGCCATTTGTCGCCAAGGAAACCACCCGCCACAGTGCCGTAGCAGAAGATCGCCAAGTCACGCGTCTGCGCTTCGGCAATGAAAGTATTTTCCGGCCTCCGATCCAGTAACGAATATTGCACCTGCATGGAGGACATCGGAACGCCCGTTTCACTGATGGCACGGAAATGCGGTGTGTCGAAGTTGGTGCCGCCAATGCGGTGGATTTTGCCGGCTTTGCGCAACTCTTCCAGCCAAAGCGCCGTTTGCAGCCAGTTGTCGATGCCGTAATCCCACCAGTGGAACTGCACCACATCCAGGCAGTCCATTTTCAGGCGGCGCAGAGATGTATCGATCACATCCTGCACATAGGCTTTCGAGATGGTGGCAAGCTTGGCCATGTCGGGCACGAATTTGGTGTGCACCTTAACAAGCGCCAAAGCTTCAGCGCCGCGCAGCTTCAGATATTCCGCGCGGAAATTGCCGATCAGTTCTTCAACGCCTGTATAGATGTCAGCACAGTCAAAAGTGGTAATGCCCGCATCGGCAAAGGCCACCATATCGGCCACCGGGTCATCGCTCACATTGTTGCTGTGGCTGCCGGACAATTGCCAGCCGCCGCGGATCACGCGGGAGATTTCATAGTCGCTGGCCAGTTTAATCCGCTGCATTATAGATCATTCGGCAAGGGCACGGCGGTGGTGTCCGCGTGCTTGAATGTGCGCCGGCCCAGTCGCGTGATACGCAGTTTGGAGGAACAGTTCGGGTCTGGGCAGGCAATATCGGCATCAGTGGACATCCAGTCATGCGGATGCGTTACGCGCTGCTTCGCCGCCAGCAGTGCCAAAACCGAGCCTAGGGAATAGATCGAGAATCCCTGGCCCGGCGGCAGATAAAGCATTTCACCGCGCAGCTCGAAATGATCCCCTACCTTGGCACCGCAATAAATGGGTCCGCCTGGAGGGGCCACCACTTCGACCTTCAGGTCATAGAGTTCGAATGAATCGTCGTTCGCATCAGCCATGATGGGCAACCCTTGCCTGCTGGTCTTTTTCAAACTGCGCGCGGATCAGGTTGAAAGCGCGGGTGATGTCGTTGGTGAGGGCCGTCACTGCAGCGGGTCCATCGCCGTGCTCCAATGCAGCGATCAGTTTCCAGTGATGCGCGGTGCCTGCGGGGTCGTTGCGCTCATCATGAAGGGCTGCGGATTGGCGTACATAAGGTCCGGATTGCAGCCAGAGGCTCTCAACAATAGGAATCAGCACCGGCGAATGTGCGGCATGATAGATATGATAATGGAAGGCGTGGTTGGTCTCGATGGCCAGCAGCACGCTGTTTTCGTCACGTGCGCCAAACGCCTTTTCGCACTCCTCGTTAAGGCGCTTGAGCTTGGTAAAATCGGCCGGCGTCAAATTGGGCATGGCCAGCAAGATCACTTGCCCCTCGACAAGGCAGCGCGCGCGGGCAAGGTCATCAATCCGGTCGCGTGTGGTGACCGGCACGCGCACGGAACGATTGGGCAAAGCTTCCAGCGCCTGTTCAGAGACAAGCCGGCTCAGCGCATCACGCACCGGCATGGTGCTGGTCTGGAATTTTTCGGCAAGGTCCGCGATGCGCAAAGTCTCCCCAGTAGAGAATTCTCCATGGATCAGCGAACGGCGCAGTTCGGCATAGACCTTGTCGTTGACAGTCTCGCGCACGATGGGGGCAAAGCGTTTGCCCTTCAGCGCGACAACTTTCTCACTCGGTTCATGCCGGTTCATCGGATGTCCTCATCAGCGGAAAAAACTAGTTGCAAACTCGATCCGAGTAAAGTGTGATCTGTGATCAAACTTGTTGGGGATCGTTGGGTGGCACGAAACGGCCAAATGCAGGAAGCAGTGCAAAATAAGGCTCATCAGTCCATTCTGGCGCGCGACTTGGCGTTAAATTTCGGCGGCGTGCGGGCGGTTGACGGCATGTCTATCAGCCTGCAGCGCGGTGAACTCCTCGGTCTGATCGGCCCCAACGGTGCTGGTAAAACCACGCTCTTCAATATGCTTGCAGGAGCGTTCCGGCCGCAGTCGGGTTCCATTCTTATTAATGGCGCGGAAGCGGCAGCGCGCCCCGCTTCAGCCCGCATCGGCCTTGGATTGGGGCGCACATTTCAAATCCCCAAACCGTTTCCGGAAATGACCGTGCTGGAAAATGTGCTGACTGGGGCGCAGGGCCAAGCGGGCGAAGGGCTGTTCGCCAATTTTCTGCAACTCGGCAAAGTGGCCGCCCAGGAGCGTGCCGCACTTGAAAAGGCGCGCGGGCTTCTGGAGTTCGTTACGCTCACCCATCTCGCGCAGGAGCCGGCGCGCGTACTGTCCGGCGGGCAGCGCAAACTTCTGGAACTGGCGCGCATCCTGATGGCAGATCCTTCGATCATCCTGCTCGATGAACCGGCGGCGGGTGTGAACCCTGCACTTCTTGAATTCATCATGAGCCGGGTTCTTGATCTGAATGCACAAGGCAAATCGATCCTGTTGATCGAGCACAACATGGACATGATCACCCGGCTGTGCAGCCGCGTGGTGGTGATGGCGCAGGGCAAGTTCCTCACCGAGGGAAAGCCGCAGGATGTATCGCGCAATGAGGCGGTGGTGGAAGCCTATCTCGGGGGGGCGGCATGAGCGCCATTCTTTCCACCGCGGGATTGGTTGCCGGTTATGAACGTGATCTGCCCATCGTGCGCGGCATTAATCTGGAGATAAAACAAGGCGAGCTGGTCACCATCCTCGGCCCTAATGGCGCGGGAAAATCCACCTTCGTCAAAGCCATTGCCGGAACTGTGCCGGTATTCGGTGGCAAGATCATGCTGGATGGCAAGGACATCACTTCCACGCCGCTGCATAACCGCATTCGCGAGGGGCTGGCCTTCGTGCCGCAGACGGAAAACATTTTTGCCAGTCTCACCATTGCGGAAAATCTGCAACTCGCCGCCGATATTCTGCCCAAGGGTCTGCGTGCGGCGCGCATCAAGAAGCTGAATGACACATTCCCCGATCTGGCCAGCCGGCCCGGCACACGTGCGGGTGCGCTTTCGGGTGGACAGCGGCAAATGCTGGCGGTGGCACGCGCACTTATGGTGGAGCCGCATGTGCTGATCCTTGATGAGCCATCGGCAGGCTTGTCGCCCAAGATCGTCGGCAGCGTTTTTCAAATGCTGCGCGACATCAACAAAAGCGGCGTGACCATTGTGCTGGTCGAACAGAATGTGAAAGCAGCGCTTGCGATTGCAGATCGTGGCGTGATCCTGGTTGAAGGCGTACTGCGCCATCAGGGCACGGCGAGTGAACTTGGCAACGACACAGAGCTCGGTGCGCTTTACCTTGGCAGCCATGCCAGCAAGGGGAAGCGGGCATGATCGCACAAACCCTGCTTGATGGCTTGATCTCCGGCAGCATGATCGGCCTCGGCGCCATCGGCATCACGCTCACATACTCAATCCTGCGCTTTGCCAATTTCGCCCATGGCGACATGATTTCATGGGGCGCTTATTTTGCCTTCGCCGTGGCAGGCGCGCTGGGCTCCTTCATGCCCGGCCTTTCAGCCCCCATCGGCCCCTTCTCCTTCGGTTGGTCATTGCCGATTGCTCTTGTGGCCTCGATCATTCTCACTGCCCTGCTGGCCTTGCTGATTGACAAGCTGCTATTCGCACGGCTGCGGGCGCGCAAGGGTGCCATCATCATTCTGGTCATGGCGGGCTTTGGCGCGGCGCTGACGATCCGCAGCCTGCTCGAATTCATCTTCACATCGAAGCCGCGCTACTTCACCGAAGAATTGCAGATCACCGCGCCGATCTTTGCGGGCGCACGCGCCACGCCGGACCAGTTGCTGGGGCTTGCCCTTGCGGTGGTGCTGGTGATTGGTGTGCATCTGGTGCTGACACGCACGGCAGCGGGCCGAGCCATGCGCGCGGTGAGCGAGAACCAGGCTCTGGCCGGTTTGGCAGGTATTGATGTGTCTCGCACCATCCGGCTGGTCTGGGTGTTCGGCGCAGGCCTTGCGGCGGTTGCCGGCGTGATGGCTGGCGTGCTGGTACAGATCAGGCCGCATATGGGGCACGATCTGCTGTTGCCTCTGTTTGCGGCGGCCATTCTGGGCGGCATCGGAAGTGTGCCCGGTGCGATGACTGCGGGTTTGATCGTGGGGCTGGCTGAAGCACTCTGCGTGCAATTTGTCGGCGCTGAATGGCGCGCTGCGGTCTCCTTCCTCATTCTGGTTGCGATCCTGGTCGCAAGGCCACAAGGCCTTTTTGGAAAGGCATCATCATGATCGAGCTGGTGAGCTATGGCGCCTTCTTCCTCACACTGGCATTGACCTATGCCGTGATGTGCCTTGGCCTCAATGTGCAATGGGGGCAGACCGGATTGTTCAATGTGGGCATCGCCGGTTTTGTGGCGATTGGCGCCTATGTTTCCGCGCTGCTCACCACGCCGGATGACCCTGCCCGCTTTGGGGGATTTGACCTGCCGATTTTTGTGGGCTGGATCGCCGCTGCCATCGTCACCGCAATAGCTTCCGGACTGCTGGGTGCACTCACCTTGCGGCTGCGCGCGGATTATTTGGCGATTGCAACTTTCGGCTTTGCCGTTGTGATACAACTCGCGGCACTCAATCTGCAGTCCTTGACTGGTGGTCCCTTCGGCATTGGCTTCATCCCCCGGCCATTCCCATCGTTGGCCGGTAATCCTTTGTGGTTCGGCCTTGCCAGTCTTGCTCTGGTCGCGGCGGTTACGCTCGCGGTTTACCTTGCGCTGGAGCATCTGATGCGCAGCCCTTGGGGCCGCGTGCTGCGCGCCATCCGCGAGGATGAGCAGGCCGCTTTGGCACTGGGCAAGCAGGCCGTGCGCTTCAGGCTGCAAGCCTTTGCGGTGGGCGGCGGTATCATGGGGCTGGCGGGTGCCATTCAAGGCCATTTCATCGGCTTCATCTCTCCTGAGAATTACGTGCCAATGCTGACCTTTCAGGTTTGGGCCATGTTGATTGTCGGTGGCTCCGGCAATAATCGCGGCGCAATCTTCGGCGCTGTTCTGGTCTGGGCCATTTGGGCTGCATCGGGTGCTGCTATTTCTGCGCTAGTGCCACCCGACCAACAAGCCCGCGCCGCGGCGTTGAAGATCGTGATGATCGGCGTTGCCATCTGCGCCGTGTTGCTGTTGCGGCCGCGCGGCGTATTGGGCGAGTTGCGCACTATTTCGCGCCATATTGAGAAAGCAAAATCATGACTTCGATGAAACACCTTCCGCGCGCCACTCTGGCGGGCGGGCTCTCGCTGCCGCGCATTGTGTGCGGGTTGTGGCAAGTGGCGGACATTGAACGCGACGGCAAGATCATTGATCCGCAGGTCGGGGCTGATGCATTGCAAGACTATGTGAAGGCCGGCTTCACCGCCTTTGACATGGCCGATCATTACGGAACGTCGGAGATCATTACTGGTACGCTGCTGAAGCGTTATCAGGACGGCGACAGGCCTTTGGCCTTTACCAAATGGTGTCCCGCGCCCGGAATAATGACTGCGGACATCGTGCGGGCTGGCGTGCAAGAGCGGCTGGACCGGCTGGGCGTCAAGAAGGTGGACCTGCTGCAATTCCATTGGTGGACATTCGAGCATCCCGCATGGCTCGACGCGCTGCATGAAATGAAGAAGCTGCAGGAGGAAGGTCTGATCGGCGCCATTGGTGTTACCAATTTTGATGCGGCCCATCTGGCACTGGCTTTGGCTGATGGCATTCCGATTGTCTCCAACCAGGTTTCATTCTCTGTGCTGGACCGGCGCGGGCGCGGCGCGCTTGCCAAGCTTTGCGCCGAGAGCGGCGTGAAGCTGCTGGCTTACGGCACGCTGAACGGTGGCTTCCTTTCAGAAAAATGGCTGGGCAAGCCGGAGCCTGAAACCATCGCCGATTGGAGCAAGTCTAAATACAAGCGCTTCATTGATGCAGCGGGCGGCTGGGCGATTTATCAGGAACTGCTGACCGCGTTGTCGAAGATCGCTGCCAAGCACAAGGTCTCGCTCTCCAACGTGGCCACGCGCTGGATCTTGGAACAAGCGCATGTGGCCGCCATCATCATCGGCGCGCGGATCGGCGAGAATGTGCATCATGACGATAACCGAGAGGTTTTCGGCTTCACGCTGCTGCCGGAAGATCACGCAGCGTTGGAAGCCGTGTTCACACGCATGACGCCCATTCCCGGTGATTGCGGCGATGAATACCGCAAGCCGCCTTTTCTCACTGCCTCGGGCGATCTCAGCCATCATTTGAGTTCAATACCTTCAGCCTATCCGAAATTTCCGTTGCAACACCGCGATGGATCGCGCGTGTCATCCGGCAGCCCATGGGAACCCATGGCCGGATACAGCCGTGCGATGCGGGTGAACGACACATTGTTTGTATCCGGGACCACAGCCACTCACACCGATGGGCGCTGCGTGGCGCCCGGCAATGCCGCCGCCCAAACAACTTATATCTTGGACAAAATCGCAGGCGCACTCACGGCGGCGGGCAGCCGGATCGAAGATGTGGTGCGCACCCGCATCTATATCGTTGACGAAGCCGATTGTGAGCCGATCTCGCTGGCGCATGGCCGTGTGTTCGGAAACATCATGCCAGCCAACACGCTCGTCAAAGTGGCAGGTCTCATCGGCAACTACGAAGTCGAAATCGAGGCCGATGCTCTAGCCGTCGGTTGAGATTTCAGACAGCAGAACCGTGCGCCGCTCGGCCATCGAGCGGTAGCCCGCTTCCACCAGCGCCACGGTCTTCACATTGTCGGCAATCGAAAGCGCAGGTGCTTCACCGCTGGCCACTGCATGTTGCAGCTGTTCCATCACGCCGATAAAGGCCTGCGGGAACCACATGGTGTTCCAACTGGGCGTGACCCATTTTCCGGCGGTTTGCTTCACTGAATTGTAGCTCAGTGTAGAGGGGGCGCCATTGGGCCAGCCGATCGAACCCTTGGCCACGCCCTCGGTTCCTTCCACCCGGAAATGGATATGCTGGTCGTTGTCGTAACCCTCCTGGCGCGGGCCGGACCAGACATCCTCCAGCGAAACCGCCATAACACCTGAAGGAAAATTGAGGGTGGAAACGACAATACCGTCCTTGTGTGCAAAGGTTGTGCGCGGGTCCTTGCGGGTGAGCGCCGTGATGTCAGTGGGATCGCCAAACAGGAAGCGCAGCGCATCAAGGTGATGCACACTCATGTTGGAATAGGTCAGGCGATCATAATCTTTCAGAAAAGGCTGCCAGTGCGGGATGGCGTGCATGTCGATCTGGGCAAAGACGATCTCCCCCAACGCGCCGCTATCGATCACCTGCTTCAGTACGCGCATCGACTGGTCGTAACGCATGTTCTGATTGACCGAGACAATCTTGCCCGCCTTTTTGGCTTCCTCACGCAGGTCAATAGCGTCCTTCAGCGAAAGGGCCAGTGGCTTCTGCGCTAGGATGGCCTTGATATGCGGCTGCTTAAGGGCGTGGCGGATCAGGGCTGGCTGCAAGTCGGGCGGAAAAGCCAGATCCAGAATTTCAATCGATTTGTCTTCGATCAATTTTTCCGGCGTATCGTGCACAAGGGGAATGCCCCAACGGCTGGCCACTTTTTCCGCATTCGCCTTGGTGCGCGATGCGATGGCGCCCACTTTAAAGCCGGCTTCCTTGTAAGCCGCGAGATGGCATTCCGCCATGATCATCCCGGCACCTATGCAGCCGATGGTGGACTGGCGGCAGCGGACTTTCACATCAGGTTCAAAAACAATGGCGCTCATTTTCACATTGTCTCCCACAAGTTGGCTTGGCGTCAATGCTCCTTGACCTGCCACGCCAGGCCACCGAAAAGGAAGACTGATGGAAATTGATTGAACTCCTTTGCCCCAGAGACTGTCCCTCGCCACGCTTGGAAAACCCCTGCCCTATGACAGGAGCGCTGTCACGTCCGGCATCGTGCATCTGGGCATCGGTGCGTTCCACCGGGCGCACATGGCCGCCTATATTGACGATGTACTCGCCTTTGATCCCGCATGGGGCATCACCGGTGCGTCCCTGCGCAGGCCTGATACGCGAGACGCTCTCGCACCGCAGGATTTTCTTTACAGCCATGTCGTCCGGGGCACTGAGCGCACCGAGATCAAGGTGATCGGCAGCCTGCTGGATGTGCTGGATGCAAATACCCAGCATGACGCCTTGATGGCGGCTCTTTGTGCGCCAAACACGCTCATCGTTTCGCTGACCGTGACCGAGAAAGGCTATTGTCATGATCCGACAACCGGCCAGATCGATCCCGGCCACCACGATATCCTGCATGATCTCGCCCATCCGGAAATGCCAATGAGTGCACCCGGCCTTCTGGTCCGAGCAATCGAACTGCGCCGCGCGGCTGGCCTTCAACCCTTCACGGTTCTGTGCTGCGATAATCTTCCCGCCAATGGCGAAACCGTAGCGCGCGTGGTCACTGGCTTTGCCGCACTGCGCGACAAAGCGCTGGCAGAATATATTGCAAGGCATGTTTCGTTTCCTTCCACAATGGTGGACCGCATTGTCCCCGCCACCACATATGAAGATCGCCGGGACGTTCTCGAAAGAACGGGGGTGGAAGACGCGTGGCCGGTGGTGACAGAGCCCTTCAGCCAATGGGTGATCGAGGATGATTTTTCATCAGGCCGGCCGGACTTTGCACGGGTAGGCGCGCAGATGGTGTCAGATGTGAAACCCTTTGAGCACATGAAGCTTCGCATGTTGAATGGCAGCCATTCCACGCTGGCGTATCTCGGTTATCTCATGGGCCATGAATTCGTCAGCCAGGCCATCGGTGATCCCGGCATCCGAACCTTGATCCATGGGTTGATGACAGAAGAGGTGATGCCCACCTTGCCGCCCGGCTTGGGTGATGTGAATGCCTATCGTGACGCGTTGCTGCAGCGATTTTCAAACCCAGCCCTGAAGCACCGCACCTGGCAAATCGCGATGGATGGCAGCCAGAAGCTGCCGCAGCGCCTGCTCGGCACAATCAGGGAGCGCCTTTCCCACGGGCAATCCGTCAGCCGGTTGTCGCTGGGTGTGGCCGGATGGATGCGCTACCTTACGGGCCGCGACGAGAAGGGACAAGTGATTGACGTGCGCGACCCGCTTGCCACGCAGCTGGGCAGGATTGCTGAACAAGCCGGTGGCGATGCGGAGCAATTGGTGCGGGGTTTGCTGCAGGTGAAGGAAATTTTCGGCGCTGACCTGAAGCAGCATGAGGCATTCATTTCGCTATTGATCACACAAGCGAAGTCGTTGTTGGACCATGGTGCGCGCGCAACAATTCAGAATTTGAATGCGGGGTTCGACCAGCCTTAAAGGCCAAACAATTCCGCGTCCGGATCTTTCAATCCCTGAATATGGCGTGAGACAAGTTCGGCCGCCAGCATGCTGAAGGTGATGCCGTTTCCGCCGAATCCCAGCACCGCATAGCAGCGCGAAAGGCCGGGGATGGGTCCGATGGCAGGCAAGCCCTTGGGGCTTTCGCCAAAGCATCCGCTCCAGGCGAATTCCGGCGTGAAATCCACCTCCGGCAAAAGCTTCTGCGCCTTGGCGGCAATGCGCGCCACTTTCGCGGGGGTCAAAGCATCCCGCTTTTCCTCATTCGAGAAGCTTTCGTCTTCTCCGCCGGCAATAATGCGTCCGTCTGCGGTGGAGCGCAGATAGAGATAGGGGTCGGCCGCTTCCCAGATCAGGCTGCCGCTTTTCCAGATTTTCCGAGGCTGCGGTTTGGTGGCCAATACCCAAGTAGAAATGATCCTGTAACCCTTGGGCCGCGCCCGTTCCAAAACCTCATAGCCTGTGCAGAACACAGCATGCTTCACCATGATATGCTTTCCATCAGCCGTGGTGAGGCGCACGCGCAACCGTGTCTGATCCACATCGACCACCTCTGTGTGGTTCACCAAGGTTCCGCCCTCATTGGTGAAGTGCTTCCACAGGCCCTGCACAAGCTTTACCGGATCAGCCTCGGCATTACCCCGTGTGATGATGGCGCCTGCTTTCGAGAGCCCGGAAAAATCGGCCAGGCCTTTACGGTTTACATAACGCGCCCGCATTCCAATCGCCGCGCGCGCCGCCCATTCAAGTTTCAGCTCATCATTATTGAGAACATTGCCTGGCAGATAAATGGTTTCACGCGGTTTCCAATCGCAGTCTATGCCAAGATCACTCACGCGCGCTTCAAGGCTGCGCACGGCTTCAGCCGATCTGATCCAGGCCCGTGCGGCGTCAGACTTGCCAAGCTGCTTCTCCAACTGTGTCAAAGGGACGTCGAGTTCGGATTGCAACAAAGCTGTGCTGGCGGGCGTGGAACCGGACATGATGTTGCGGCGATCGAGAACCAGAACCGAAAAGCCCACCCGCTGCAGAGCATCTGCCATCAAAGCGCCAGATATGCCGGTGCCGATAATTGCAATGTCATGTGACGCTGCGCTGGATAGGCCGTGCGATATAATCCTGGGCGGCGATAAGAGCCAAACGGGCGTGCCCGATTTCAATTTGCGCTTGCGAGTAAGTGCCATTCCACTGCCAACTCCATTCCAGTGCTGTTCAGCACCTTGATGAGAACCGCCTGGACCCGCCGAAGTTCCGTTCGAATGGCGCTATCTATCGCCTGAATTTCAGGTATGTTTCTTATTAGTTAGGACACGCAGTTCGGCGGGCTGCTGCACGCTGTCCAGATCGATCACCACATCCACCCGCAGGTTGACGGGCAATTGCACACCGGCGGGCAGTGTCACGATAACTTTCAGCACGCGTGTGTCTCGCTTTTCGGTGGCTGCGTTGGCAGTTACGGTTTTTGCACCCAGGCGCGGGCTGATGCTAGTGATCGTGCCTCCCAGCGTCTTGCCGCGCAAAGCGGGCACCATGATCTTGGCCTTCTGGCCGATTTTCAAACCACTGATGTCATTCTCGTCGATCTGAACACGCACTTTAAGGTGCGAGGTGTCGGCGATCTGCATGATGGCTGCGGGCCCGGTCTGCGTGGCCAAGGCCTCACCCGGATGCAGATATTGCCGCAGTACCACGCCATCGATGGTGGATTTGATTTGGGATTTCGCGAGGGATGCCTGCGCCTCGGTTAGTTTGTCGACAACAAGATTATAGGAGGCTTTCGCTTCTACGATCTCTTCACGGCGCGATCCCTGCTTCAGGATATCGAACTGCTGCT
This sequence comes from Aestuariivirga litoralis, assembly GCF_015714715.1. Taxonomy (NCBI): domain Bacteria; kingdom Pseudomonadati; phylum Pseudomonadota; class Alphaproteobacteria; order Hyphomicrobiales; family Aestuariivirgaceae; genus Aestuariivirga; species Aestuariivirga litoralis. The sequence goes on from NZ_WAHS01000001.1 coordinate 1,619,176, forward strand.
GGGCCGCGGCCATGCGTTGCTGGCTGGCTGCCAGCGAGCGGCGCGCTTCGTCCAGCTGCTCCTGCGAGATGGCGCCCTTCTGCGCCAGCACTTCGCGGCGGCGCAGCTGAACTTCGAACAGATTGGCATTGCTCTGTTCTTCCTTGAACTGGGCCTGGGCACGCGCCACTTCCTGCGGCCGTGGGCCTTTTTCAACGAGCGCCAACCGCGCGGCTGCTACGTCCACTGAAGACTGCGCCTGTGCGACAAGCGCCTTCAGGTCATCATTGGCAAGCTCTGCCACCACTTTGCCGCGGGTGACCGTATCGCCCTCGGCCTTGCTGACGGAAGCGATAACGCCCTGAATCTGCGCGGAAAGCTATTCAAATGCGAAGAAGACTGCCGCGGCCCTGCTGGAAGATCTGGATTGGGCGATCAGGCCGTAAAGACCAGCGAAGCGTTCAGCCCGCCAAAGGCAAATGAATTCGAGACCGCGGCGCGCACATCTGCTGTTCTGGAATGCAGCGGGACATAGTCCAGATCACATTCCGGATCCGGCTCCAGATAATTCGCTGTGGGCGGAATGACGCCATGCATCATCGACAGAACGGTGGTCACCGCTTCAATGCCACCTGATGCGCCGAGGCCATGGCCCGTTACACTTTTAGTGCTGCTCATCGGTGGTGCAGAATTTCCGAACACGGCCTTCACCGCCGCCGTCTCAGTCAGATCATTGGCCTGGGTTCCGGTGCCATGCGCATTGATATAGCTGACGTCACGCGAAGCCACATTGGCTTTTTCAAGCGCATCACGCATGACGAAGGACATGCCGTCTGCGCTGGGGTTGAACATATCTGCGGCATCGGCGGAGCAGGAAAATCCGGCCAGTTTGGCCAGCACTTTTGCACCACGAGCCTTGGCATGCTGTTCGCTTTCCAGCACCAATAGGCCAGCGCCTTCGCCCAAAGTGAGGCCTACGCGACCCTTGGAGAAGGGCCGGCAGATATCCGGCGCCAGGATGCGCATGCTTTCCCAGGCATTAATCGTGCCCCGGTTGAGCGGCGCTTCCGCACCACCGGCCACGGCCACATCAGCCATTCCGGACTTGATCAATTCCGCGGCAATGCCGATGGCATGGGCACCTGATGCACAGGCACTGGCGATCACGAAAGTGGGGCCGCGCAAACCATAGGCGATCGACACCCAGCTGGCGCTGGAGCTCGACATGGATTTCGAAACCGTCATCGGATGGACGCGGTCTTTCCCGTCGGCATAGAGGCGCTGGAATTGCTCATCGAGCGTGACAAGCCCTGCACCGCCATTGCCGATGATTACGGCGACGCGCGCCGGATTGACGTTGTTGGCCTTGATCCCAGCCATGGCCAGAGCTTGGCCGGCGGCGTGAACAGCAAACTGGGCGTTGCGGTCCATCGCCTGCGCCTTTACCGGCAAGGCAGCCAGGAAAGAGGTGTCTCGCACTTCGGCAACACGCGACGGGCTTCCCGGAATGGAGAGTGGCTCGGTGGTTTCCGAACGGCCGGCCGATACGTTATCCCAGAACTGATCCAGCGACGTTCCGCCGGGCGCAATCACGCCAAGCCCAGTGACAGCGATGTCTCGCATCATGAAGCGGCAGGCTGTACGGCCAGTGATTCCACGTAGGTCACGACATCGCCGATGGTCTTCAGATTTTCGCCAAGTTCGTTGGCATTGGCCTGAACTTCAATATGAAATTCGTCCTCAATGAGAAACACGAGCTCAATGAAATCAAATGAGTCAACACCCATTTCCTCGAGCGTGGTGGTGGGCTTCAAATCGGTGAAGGTCCTGCCGGTCTGCTTCTCGACCAAACGCATAAGACGATCCGAAACACTCTCCATTTTCAACTCCTGCACTGACGTAAGCCACTATTCTTACAAGCATGGCGCGCAATTGCATATGGTTGAAAAGTTCACAATGGAATGCTTACGGTTGACCCTAATTTTGTTCGTTACTTAAGATGATTAAGGTGCCTTGGCCGCGTCCAGCTTGTTGATGGCCTCGACATTGCCGGCAGATGATCCCTTGGGATCGAAGTCCGATGCGAGATACATGTCCACAATCGCCTTGGCGAGTTCCGGGCCGACCACACGCGCACCCAAGGTGATGATCTGCGCATTATTGGATTTTGCAGCACGTTCTGCTGAATAAGTGTCATGTGTTTGCGCGGCGCGAATGCCCGGCACTTTGTTGGCCGAGATGGCAACACCAATGCCCGTGCCGCAAGCCAGAATGGCGCGGTCATATTTTCCCGCAAGCACATCCTTGGCTACGCCTGAGGCCAGATCGGCATAAAAGCCCGCAGCGCTCAAATTGGTGACTTCGTGCTTGGTGTGGGTTTTGAGATGCGCTTCGATCACATCAACAAGGGGCTTACCTGCGCCGTCTCCGGCTACCGCGATTTTCATGAGAGTGACTCCGTGACTGATTGAACAATGGAAATATATGAGGCGGCATCCCACGCCGAACGACCAATGAACAGGCCATCAATATGTGACTGGTTGGCCAGGGCCACGCAGTTCTGCGGGTTGACGCTGCCACCATAGAGAATGGGGAGAGAGCCGCCGGTGAGCTTCTGCACCAGAGCGGCGATCTTGATGTGCTGTTCATTGGCGAATTCCGGTGTGGCCGGCGTGCCACCTTCGCCGATCGACCAGACCGGTTCATAAGCGATGATGACTTTGCCGCTGGCTTCCTTGCTCACATATTTGAGCAGGCCGCGCACTTGGCGTTCAAGGGCTTCTGCCGTTTGGCCTGAATCAAATTCAGCCTTGGTGTCGCCGATGCAAACCAGTGCGGTGAGCCCATGCTTCAAAGCGGCCTGGGTTTTAAGAGCCACGGTTTCATCAGTTTCACCAAAATGCGCGCGCCGTTCGGAATGGCCGAGTTCGACCAAAGTGGCACCGCAATCTTTCACCATGGGTGCAGACACTTCGCCGGTCCATGCGCCCTGATCGGCCCAATGCATGTTCTGCGCGCCGATTTTCACTTTGGTGCCGGAAAGCAACTGCGCCACTTCAGCGATGTAAGGAAATGGCGGGATGACGAAGGGCTGGCAATTCGTCGCCTGCGCCACCGGAGAAGCGGCAAGCGTACGGGCAAAGCTTTGCGCATCCGCCCGCAGCTTGTTCATTTTCCAGGATGTGCCGATCCATGGGATCTTGCGGGCCATCATGTGCTCCTTATCATTTTTGATTTGGGCTTGGGTGACGCGCTTGGCAAGAGGCGCACGCGGTGTTTCACCGTGAGGATTTCAAGCGCTGATTTCAGTTCGCTAGCGCGCCGCGCCTTGGACCAGCCCAGTTCGCAGACTGCCACATCGGCGACGCTTTCGAGATCGCGCAAACTTACTTCGCCGCCCAAGCCGAAGACTGTTCGGCGCAGCACGAGGTCAGAAAGCGATTGCACCATTTCGTTTCGCGCAATCCATTCAAACTCTGAAAGGAGGTAGCTGCTTGCATCCTGCAGAGCTTCACCAGTCTTGGAGATTTCTTTGGCCGTGGAACCGTAACGCGCATTTTGCGCATCAGCTTTGCCCACTACAAAATCCCTGCCGCCGCCGATGGCGAGACTGGCTGTCGAGACGACACGCAGGCGCGACAGGCGCTTCAGCAATGCATCAGCCACTTCTTCGGCAAAGCCCCGGAAGGTGGTCCATTTGCCGCCCACCAGCGAGATGATCGGGAAGCTACGCGTGCCATCCGGTTCGATTGCTGGCGATGAATGATCGCGGCTGATCAGGCCCACGGATTTCGCATCCGATGCGGGCAAGGGCCTAATGCCACTATAGGCATAGAGGATCTGCTCGTGCGTGAAATCCAGCGCGGGCAAGAGGCTGCGCAGGCTGGCGATGAAGTAATCGATCTCCCAGTCTTCACATTTCACATTATCAGGATCATCGGCCTTCTGGTCGGTGGAGCCCACCAGAACATGTCCTTCATAGGGATAGGCCAGAAGGATGCGGCCATCATCAGCCTCAAAGTAAATCATGCGGCCGTTGAGTTCGGCCAAAAGCTGCGGATGATGCAGAATGATATGAGAGCCCTTGGTGCCACCGATCAGTTTGCTGGGCGCGCCCAGCTTGGCATTCACCGCATCAATCCAGGGCCCTGCGGCATTGACCACGATTTTTGGCTTCACCGTGAAGGCAAAGCCATCCGTACCCGTGAATGACACAGCGCCATTCTTGGTATCCATGATGGCGGTATAGTTCATCGCTGCGGAAAGCGGTTGGGCCGTGAAGCCATCCTTGATCAATTCCCAGACCAGGCGCTCGGGCCGGCTGATCTTGGCATCATAGTAAGTGCCCGCCGCCACGATGCGCGGCGTGAACGATGGGATTTCGCGCAAGGCCTGCGCCCTGCTCCACATGGCATGGCGCGGCATCACGCGCGCCTTGGCACCGTAGAAATCATAGAGCATCAACCCCGTCTTAATCAACAATGCACCGCGCGAACGTGCCGTGGCCTTCCATCCGAACAATGTTTTCAGTGCCGGGCCGATGCCCTTGGCCCAGGAGAAAATCGGGATCACTGTTTCCAGCGGTTCCACGCAATGGGGCGCGTTGCGCAGCAGCAGGTTGCGTTCATAGGTCGATTGCGCGACCAGGCTGAACTCGCCCGTTTCCAGATATTTCAAGCCGCCATGGATCAGACGGGAGGGTGCCGCACTGGTGCCGGAACCGAAGTCGGACTTGTCCACGATCAGGCAAGTAACGCCCTGCTCGCAAAGATCACGGTAGAGCCCCGCGCCATTGATGCCCGCGCCAATGATCAGAACATCGACGCCATTTTTGGCCAGCGCTTTGATACGTTGCTGTTGCTCTTTGAGCATCATGACAGCGCCTCAAGACGCTGCCAGAAAGGCTGCATCGCTGCAGCCATATCAAGGAACAAGGCGTAGCGCGCATTCACATCCGCCGCTCGGGCGGGATCAGGCTGGAACACCCTACTGATGGCGGCGAGATCGCGCGGATCAGCCAAGGGTGATGGATAGAGACCTACAGCAGCACCAGCACACAGCGCGGCACCCCATGATGCGGCCTCATCAGTCTCAGTCACGGTGACTGGCATTTGCAGAATATCGGCGAACAATTGGTTGAACAGCGGATTGCGCGTGGGGCCGCCTGTCAACCGGGCCTCAGCGAAGGAGAACGCCCCGCGCAGATCATCGATGTGCAGGCGGTGATTGAAGATCACACCTTCCAGCACCGCGCGCAGCATGGTGCCGCGATCATGCCAGCCGCGCAGGCCGAAGAAGGCGGCACTCGCATCAGGTCCGAAGGGTGAGCCGAACAGATAGGGATGGAAAAGCACCGACGAGGGCTTTGCCAGTGCCGCCTCAATTTCACGGCTGACAATTTCATGGATCGATGCGCCTGCAGCGTCGCGTTCGTGTTTCGCCAGCGTATCAAGGAACCAATCATAATTGGCCGATGATGCTGGCGAGATCGCCATGCTGTTCCATAAGCCGGGCGTCACGGCATTGCGGCACAGCCAGCCTGCGCCGGTGACCGGATGATCGGAGACAACCTGGTTGATCGAGTAAGTGCCGGCCACGATGGCCACTGTGCCGGGCTTGTGCCCGCCCATGCCAAGGGCCGAGGCGGTGACATCATGCAAGCCCGCCGCAACAGGCGTCCCCGCAACGAGGCCGGTCAATGTCGCCGCTTCAGCAGTCACCTGCCCCGCCACTTGTGCGCATTCAAAAACCGGTGGCAGCGCATTGCGCAAATTCGTCAGACCGAACAGTGCCAGTGCCTCATCCGAATATTTCTGAGTCTTCACATCAGTGAATGAGACGCTCGCTTCGGTACGATCAGTGGCAACCTGCCCCGTCAGGCAGAAGCGCAGATAATCTTTGCACGAGAGAACATGGCCGATGCACGCGAAGCGCTCAGGGTCGTGCCTCTTGATCCAGGCCAGCAAGGATGAATAGGCAGGTGGCGTCGGCATTTGGCCAGTGAGTTCCAGCGCGCGCTCGGCTACGCCATTGCTGTTCCATTCAGCAATGATCTCAGCCGTGCGGCTATCGAGTGAAAGTATGCCAGCACCTAACGGCTTCTTGTCTTGATCGAGAAGATAAAGCCCATCGCCATGGGCGGTCGCGGCAACCGCAGCAATATCCGAAGCTGGCCTTCCAGAAGCTGCGATGGCTTCCTTGATGGCCTCGGCGGTACCTTGCCACAACACATGCATGTCGCGTTCCACGTGATGGGGTTTCGGCATCAATTGCGGAATGCGGCGGCGCGCGACGGAAAGCTGGCGGCCACTCACATCAAAAACCACCGCCTTGGTGACGGTCAGGCCGCAATCAATTCCGAGGAGGCTTGGCATGAGGAAAACTCAAAGAAATGGCGGGCGCCGAGGGAGATCGAGGCCCGCCACATCACTAGCTCAATTACTGCGACAGGGTGAACGGTGCCGTGTACTTGTCCACATTGTCCTTGGTGATGAGCAGGCAATCGAACAGCTGCTTTTCAGTCTCAGCGCCGGTCTTGCCGGTCTTGATGAAAGCATCGGCCTGTTCAACGGCCTTCTCCGAGAACACGGCCACTGGCTGCAGCACGGTGTAGGCCATTTCACCAGCCTTCACCGAAGCGACTGCGTCTGGCGAACCGTCGAAGCCACCAACTTTCACATTGGCGAGCTTGCCGGCTTCCTTCAGCGCAGCGATGGCGCCGAGGGCCATTTCGTCATTGCCGCTGATCAGGCCCTGAATGTCAGGATTGGCCTGGAGCAGAGACTGGGTCTTGTCGTGGCCCTTGGTGCGGTCCCAGTCAGCGACTTCCTTGCCGACTTTCTTCAGGTCTGGATATTGGGTCAGAACGGTTTCATAGCCGTTGGAGCGGGTGGCAGCGTTGTTGTCGGCAGGGTTGCCGAACAGTTCAACGTAGTTGCCCTTGTCGCCCATGGCCTTCTGCCACTGGGTGGCACCGAGTGCTGCACCCTGTGCGTTGTTCGACACAAGCTGGCCCTTGGCCAGACCTTCCTGGTTCACTTCGGCATTCACCAGGAATACCGGAATGTTGGCGGCAACCGCCTTCTTTATCGCACCGATCGAACCATCAGCATTGGCCGGATCGAGAATGATGGCGACCGACTTGTTGGTGATCGCGGTGTCGATCATGGTCGATTCGGCGTTGGTGTCGCCCTTGTGCGCGCCGACATTGGCGGTGTAGCCCAGCTTTTCAGCGGTGGCCTTGGCCACGTTGCCTTCAGTGAGCCAATAGGGGTTGGCCGGATCATTGACGATGATCGAGATCAGGCCGGCAGCGAAAGCCTGGCTGCTGAGCATCGCCGAGACTGCGGCGGTGGCGAGAAGCATGCGGATTGCGGTTTTAGACATCATTTTCTCCTTGGGTTTTCCTTTAATCTGCCGGTTTGCCCGGCGGTCGTTTCCGTTTCCAAAGAGCCTCTTTTTTTTCTGGCTCGCCCGGTAACGAAAGTGGTGGGCCTGTTCAGGCCGATCTTTTTCTCCCGCTGTACTGGATGGAATTCAGAAGCACGGCGAGCACGATGACGGCACCGGTGAACACCGTCTGCCAGTAAGACGAGACACCGATGATGACGAGGCCGTCAGAAAGGAAGCCAATGACGAAGGCGCCCAGCATGGTGCCGCGCACCGTGCCGCGGCCACCGGTCAAGGCAGCACCACCGATCACCACCGCAGCGATGGCGGTGAGTTCGTAAGAGGTGCCGGCGGTGGGGCCTGCGGAGGTGAGCTGGGAGGACAGCACCAGACCCGCAATGGCCGCACACACGCCGGACATCATGTAAACCGACATTTGCACGCGCTTTACCGGAACGCCGGACAGTTCAGCGGCGCGCATATTGCCGCCCGACGCATAGAGCCAGCGGCCGAAAGCCGTGCGCGACAGAAGCAGGCCACTCAAGATGGCAATCAGGCCCAGAACCAGCACGCCAATCGGCACATCGACCAGGCGGTTGAAACCCAGCCAGTCAAAGCCGGTATTGCCGAGTTCGGGCTTGCCGCCGAGATTGTTGAAGGTGAGGCCATTCGTGATCAGCAGCGCCACGCCGCGCGCCACATACATCACACCCAGAGTGGCCACGAAAGCCGGCACGCGGAAATAGGCAATCAGCACGCCATTCACCGCACCCATCAAGGCGCCTGCAATGCATGTCAGAATGGCCACCGCCCAGACAGGTTCAAACAGAATGATGCCGAGCGATTTGATCTGCACGCCCTGCATCAGATAACCGGCGATCACGCCGGACAGGCCGAGGATGGAGCCCACCGAAAGATCGATGCCGCCATTCAGCACAACCAGCAGCATGCCGATGGCCAGCAGGCCATAGATCGCCACATGCGATGCCATGATCAGGAAATTGCTCACGGTGAAATAGTTGGGCGACAGCAACGAGAACACGATGACGATTGCGATCAGCGCCAAGAAGGCGCGGCCCTCAAGGAACAACTCGCCGATATCCAGCTTGCGCTTGGCCGTTCCGGTCTTGCTGCTGGTCACTTTGCTATCCGACATGGGTTCAATTTCCTCAAGCCGCCTTGGCTTCGCCAGAAGCGGCCATGATTTTTTCCTTGGTGGTATCTGATGTGAATTCGGCGGAGATATTGCCGCGGCGCAGAACAATAATTCTATGCGCAACGCTCAGGCATTCGCCCACTTCCGAAGTGGAATAGATGACGGCCAGGCCCTCTTTGGCGCCCGCTGCCAGAAGCTTGAACACTTCCGCCTTGGCACCGACATCGATGCCGCGGCTCGGTTCATCCAGCAGCAGCACTTTCGGGTTGGTGGCCATCATCTTGCCTATGACAACCTTCTGCTGGTTGCCGCCGGAGAGCGAGCCGATGGGTGCGCGCCCACCATCGGTCTTGATATGCACTTTCTTGATGGCGCCGCTGATCAGATCCTGCTCGCGGCGGTTGGAAACGAAGAGGCGTTCGACAAAAGCACGAATCGAAGCGAGTGAAAGATTTTGTCCGACAGACATGGTCTGCACCAGGCCATCGCGCTGCCGGTCTTCCGGTACAAGAGCGAGGCCCTTGTCGATGCGTTCGGCGATGCGCAGATGCGCAACGTCTTCGCCTTTCAGCAGTACCTGGCCGGATGCCGGCTTGAGGCGGCCTGCCACACATTCGAGAAGCTCGGTGCGGCCTGCGCCCATCAGGCCATAGATGCAAACAATTTCGCCGGATTTCACCGAGAGCGAAAGGTGATCAACAACATTGTAACCGCCCCCGGCCGCCGGAACCGTCAAGTCTTCGATGGAGAGCGCCACATCGCCCATCCTGTAGCCAGTCGGCGGTGAGCCGAGATCGAAATTCTCGCCCACCATGTTGCGCACGATCCATTCGAGATCAATATCCTTGCGCGGTGCATAGGCCGTCATCGCGCCATCGCGCAGCACCACGGCGTAATTGGTGATCAGCAACGCCTCTTCGAGGTGATGCGAAATGTAAACGATGGAGACGCCTTTTGCCGTGAGGTCATGCACCACGCGGAACAGCACTTCGACTTCGGTGGCAGAGAGCGCAGAGGTCGGCTCATCCATGATGAGGATGCGTGAATTGACGGACAGAGCACGGGCGATTTCCACGATCTGCTGCTGGCCCAGGCGCAGGTCTTCCACCTTGGTCAGGGGATCGATATCCTGCTGCAGTTCTTGCATCAAAGTGCGCGCCTGGCGTTCTTCTTCAGCGAAATCCACCTGACCCGCCTTGATCAGCTCGCGGCCCATGAAAATATTGTCGCGCACGGTCAGATTGGGCGCGAGGCTCAGTTCCTGGTGAATGATCGAGATGCCACGGTTGCGCGCGTCCGTGGATGAAACAAAACTGATCGGCGCACCATCGAGAACGATCTCGCCGCCCGAAGGCTGGATCACACCGGAGAGGATTTTCATCAGCGTGGATTTTCCGGCGCCATTTTCACCGAACAAGGTTGTCACCTTGCCGCGATAGACGCTGAAATTCACGCCCTTCAAGGCATGGATGTTGCCGAAGGACTTGCTGACATTGCGCGCTTCCAGCACCACGCCGTCAATGTTCGCCCCTGCTGGTGCGGGCTTGTTCATTCCACCGACGCCTTGACGGGCGTGACCAGCCAGCCCTTGGGATTGATCAGCTTGAACACGCCGGTGACGGTGATTTTCTTGCCGGTGAGATTGGCCGCATCGATTCCAGCCAGCGTTTGCTTCTTCATCTCATTGTTGAGGGCAGAACCGGCGTCCTGATATTCAATCTGGTTGGTGAACTGGCCGAACTTGATGGTGCCGGTCGCGTCACGCAGATCGGTGCCATTGATCGCCGGGCCCATCTGCACACGCACCAGCGTGCCTTCGGGCAAGCCATCAACAGCCACTTTATAGATGCCGGATGAGCCTTCGCCCGCCGTGCCGGTGAAAGTGACAGGGATCACCGGACCCGTATTGGTGGCTACGCCATATTTCGTGCCGGCGGCCGTAGCGTCGGTTGCGATGGCTGCGCCCAGCTCTTTTGAATCCACGGCATGTTCGAGAATGAATTTCTGCACGTCAGGGAATTTCGCCGCGCCGTATTCTTCTTTCGAGAAGACCTTCTTGCGCACATCATCGGCCGAACCGACGACCACGACCTTGGTGCTCGCTGCCATTGCGCCGAACAGCACGACCGCCGCGACGCCAAGGATGATCCAGCCCTTGCGGGACGAGAGTGAAGACGAGGTGCGGGTTTCATTCAGCGACATGAGCGGCCTCGCAGCGCGAAGCCGTGGCCGCGCAATTGAACTTTTGATGTGATGCGAAGACCTGACCCGGCTTCCATTTCGTCTCCCATTCACTCAAGCGCTCTGCGGCGCCTTCACGAGTAATTATTTACTCACTGTGGAATGAATTTCAGTTCATGTCAATTGCCAATGCTGAAATTTATTCATTGCACTGCACATTATTTCGCACTGCAACAAAGCAATTGCGGGAAGCAAATTATCGATGAATGATCCGCATCTAGAGATGATTGCGAGATACGTGAGTAATTTCAGAATTATCCGAGCGGCGACCGCTCCGGTTCCCGGTCAATAAATCTGCCTGAGGCCGCAGAGTCCTCAAAAGAGCCAATTGACAGATGAGATTTACAGTGAAATAATATTCACAACGATAATAAATTACACCAACGGGAGAAGAGTGCGTCCGCATGAAGGGTTCGCCACACAGCGCATCGGGCGATGTGATCATCGGTGTTGATGCCGGCACGTCGGTGATCAAGGCCGTGGCCTTTGATCTCGAAGGCCGCCAGCTGGATGCCGCCGCCATTCCGAACCGCTATCACACAGGCCAGGGCGGCGCTGTCACTCAATCGCTGGAGCAGACCTATCTTGATTGTGCGCAGGCGCTGCGCAATCTGGGCAGCAAGATTCCAAACCTCGCCACGCGCACCATCGCACTCGCCGTCACTGGCCAGGGCGACGGCACATGGCTTGTCGGCAAAGACAATAAGCCCGTGGGTGATGCGTGGCTGTGGCTTGATGCGCGGGCCGCGCCCACAGTTGAGCGGCTTGCCGCTTCATCAGCAAACCGCGCTCGCTTCGAACTTACGGGCACTGGCCTCAACACCTGCCAGCAAGGCACGCAGCTGGCGCATATGCTGGCCACCGCTCCTGATCTTCTGGCGCGGGCGGAAGTTGCGCTGCATTGCAAGGATTGGCTATTCCTCAATCTCACTGGCACGCGCGCCACTGATCCTTCGGAAGCGAGTTTCACCTTCGGTGATTTCCGCACGCGGCAGTATAACGACGATGTGCTCGAGGCTTTAGGCCTCAGCAAGCAGCGCCACTTGCTGCCGCCGATTGTGGAAGGCAGCGAGACAACATTTCCGCTGACTGCGGATGCGGCGAAGGCCACCGGCCTGCGCCCCGGCATTCCGGTGACGCTGGCTTATGTCGATATGGCTATGACGGCGTTTGGCGCTGGCGTTTATACCGGCGACAAGGACGCGGCCTGTTCCGTCATCGGCTCCACCGGCGTGCATATGCGCGCGGTGAAGGCGCATGATGTCTTCCTGAATGATGAAGGCACGGGCTATGTGATCCCCCTGCCCTCGCCCGGGATCGTCACGCAGGTGCAGACCAATATGGCGGCCACGCTCAATCTCGATTGGGTGCTGCGGCTGGGCCAGCAAGTGTTGCAGGATTTCGGCCAGGAAGAGAGCCATGGCGCCATGGTGGCCAAGATTGATGGCTGGCTGGCACGCACAAAGCCCGGCGCGCTTCTGTATCATCCCTATATCTCCGAAGCAGGCGAGCGTGGGCCTTTCGTCGATGCAGCCGCGCGCGCGCAATTCACCGGGCTTTCTTCCACGCATTCCTATGCTGATCTGGTGCGAGCGGTGATCGAGGGCCTGGGCCTCGCGATGCGCGATTGTTATGCAATGATGGGCGACATGCCGAAGGAGCTGCGCATCACTGGCGGTGCGGCGCGCTCTGCGGCTTTGCGCCAGGTTCTGTCTGCCGCCGTCAATGCGCCGGTGCGTGTGTCGGCCCGCGAAGAGGCGGGCGCTGCCGGTGCCGCCATCATGGCCGCCGTGGCGGTGAAGGCCTATCCCAACGTGGAAACCTGCATCGCCAAATGGGTGACGCCGCTGCTGGGTGCGCCGGAAGCGCCTGATGCCGAGGCCGCAGACATCTACCGCCAACGCTTTGAAGTTTACCGCAAGACGCGAGTCTCCATGTTGCCGATCTGGAAAGACCTCGCCGCCTTGCCCCACGAGAAATCCTGAAGTGAATGCCATGCTGAAGAAAAATGAAAATGACGCGTTCGATCTTGTGGTGATCGGCGGCGGGGTGAATGGTGCAGGCATCGCACGCGATGCCGCAGGCCGCGGCCTCAAGGTTTTGATGTGCGAGAAGGATGATCTGGCGCAGGGCACCTCGTCACGCTCTGGCAAGCTGGTGCATGGCGGCTTGCGCTATCTCGAATATTACGAATTCCGCCTGGTGCGCGAAGCACTGATCGAGCGTGAAGTGTTGCTCAATTCGGCGCCGCATATCATCTGGCCGATGCGCTTTGTTCTCCCGCACAGTCCGGATGACCGGCCCGCCTGGCTAGTGCGACTGGGACTTTTTCTCTACGACAATCTCGGCGGACGCAAACGCCTGCCGGGCACGCGCAGCCTCGATCTGCGCCGTGCGCCGGAGGGTGCGCCCATCCTGCCGCAATTCACCAAGGGTTTTGAATATTCCGATTGCTGGGTGGATGATGCGCGGCTCGTCGTGCTGAACGCCATCGACGCCGCCGAGAAGGGTGCCGAGATTCTCACGCGCACGACCTGCGTCAGCGCGCGCCGCGAGGGTGGCGTGTGGAATGTGCAACTGAAAGACAAGACGGGCGTTCGCACTGTCACAGCCAAGGCATTGGTCAATGCAGCCGGGCCCTGGGTCAATGATATTGTGGGGCGCGTGGCTGGCGTGAATTCCAGCCGCAATGTGCGCCTGGTCAAAGGCAGCCATATCATCGTGCCGAAATTCTGGGACGGGCAGCACGCCTATCTGGTGCAGAACCACGACAAGCGGGTGATCTTTATCAATCCCTATCAGGACGGACTGGCGCTGATCGGCACCACCGACATTCCCTATGACGGCAAGGTCGAAGACGTGAAGATCGAAGACACCGAGACCGATTATCTGATCGCGGCAGTGAACCGCTATTTCAAGCAGAAGCTGCGCCGCGCCGATGTGGTGCATAGCTATTCCGGCGTGCGCCCGCTGTTTGATGATGGCAAGGGCAACCCTTCTGCTGTCACGCGCGACTATGTGTTTGATCTCGACGAGGCTGGCGGCGCGCCGATGCTCAGCGTGTTCGGTGGCAAGATCACCACCTTCCGCAAGCTGTCAGAACATGCCGTGCAACGCCTCGCCAAGTTCTTTCCGCAGATGGGCGGTGACTGGACGCGCGGTGGAATTCTGCCGGGTGGCGAATTGGCGAATGCGGATTTCCCCGCTTTTGTGAATCAGTTGCGCGAGGCCTATCCATGGCTGCCGCGTGAACTGGTGCAGCATTATGCAAGGCTTTATGGGTCGCGCACCTCCACGCTGCTCGGCAATGCCAAATCGGTGAACGACCTCGGCAAGGATTTCGGCGCTGGCCTGCACGAAGCTGAAGTGAATTATCTGCGCCGCCATGAATGGGCGCAAACGGCGGATGACATTCTCACCCGCCGCACCAAGCTGGGTCTCGTGATCTCAGACAAGGAAATCGCCGCACTGGACAAGTGGCTGAGCGCACAGAAGGTGCTGGCGTAATGGGGCTCACTCTCTCACTGAACACCAATCCGCTGGTCAACCGCTTTGCCGATCCGGATGATCTGATTGACACCGTGGCGCGGGATTTGCGCTTGCGCGACCTGCAGCTCACCCATGAATTCATCAACCCGTCATGGTCGGCCCCGGTGATCGCTCGTCTCACGAAACAAATGTCAGCGGCGCTGAAGCGCACCGGCGTGCGCGTCACCTCCGGCATGACCGGGCCTTATGGCAGGCTCAATCATTTCGGCCATCCGGACAAGGATGTGCGGCGTTACTATATCGAATGGTTCAAAACCTTCGTCGACATTACTGCCGAACTCGGCGGGTTATCGGTGGGCACGCAATTTGCGATTTTCACCTACAAGGATTTCGACGACGCCAAGCGCCGCGAAGAGCTGACGCAGATCGCCATCGACAGCTGGGCCGAAGTGGCCGAGCACGGCAAGAAGGCTGGGCTCAAATATGTGTTCTGGGAGCCGATGAGCATCGGCCGCGAATTCGGTGATACGATTGCCTCCTGCCTCGCTTTGCAAAAGCGGCTGACCGACGCCAATATGGCCGTGCCCATGTGGATGATGGCGGATATTGACCATGGCGATGTGACCAGCGCCAATCCGGATGATTTTGATCCTTACGCCTGGGCGCGCGCCGTGCCGCCTTACTCTCCCATCATCCATATCAAGCAGAGCCTGATGGACAAGGGCGGGCACCGGCCCTTCACCGCCGCCTTTAATGCGAAAGGCCGCATCCAGCCCGCACCTTTGCTCAAGGCGTTCGCCGAGGGTGGTGCCATGGACAATGAAATCTGCCTCGAGCTTTCCTTCAAGGAACGCGAGCCGAATGACCGCGAGGTCATTCCGCAGATTGCGGAAAGTGTGGCTTTCTGGGCGCCGCATATTGACACGGGCGCCGAACACCTGAACATCTGAGGCGGGATGAGGAAGGCGGCAAGGCGTGTCTCAGGCAAGTGATGAAAGATCGTTGGCGGTGCGGGCCGCCTGGCTGCATTATCGCGGCGGGATGACCCAGGCCGCCGTTGCCGAACGGCTGGGCATCACTTCCGTCAAGGCGCACCGCCTGATTTCGCGCGCACTCGCTGAAGGCGTGGTTAAGATCACCATCGAAGGCGACATTGTTGAATGCGTGGAGCTTGAGAACGAGTTGCGCACCCGCTTCGCGCTGGATTTCTGCATGGTGGCGCCTGATCTCGATGAAGAGGGCCAGCCGTTCCGCGCACTCGGTACTGCAGGTGCCAATTATCTGCGCCGGCAAATTGAAGGCGGCGCGCATCAGGTGATCGGCCTCGGCCATGGCAGCACACTGGCCGCCGTGGTGCAGCAGATGGCGCGGATGAATGTGGCCGATGTGCGCTTCGTCTCGCTGCTGGGTGGCGTGACGCCCGACTATTCCGTGAACCCACATGACGTCATGCACACGATCGCCGAAAAAACCGGTGCGCGCGCGCATTTCCTGCCGGTGCCGTTCTTCGCCAATTCGGTGGAAGACCGCGAAGTGCTGCTCGCACAGCGCGGCGTGCATGACATTCTGGATCTGGCCAACAAATCAACACTGAAAATCGTCGGCATCGGCACAGTGGGCAGTAGCGCCACGCTGGCCATTTCCCGCATGGTGGAGCCGCGCGAAATCAAGGCCATTCAGGCCGATGGCGGCATCGGTGAAATGCTGGGCTATTTCTTCGACAAGCATGGCCGCGTGCTGCAAACCGCGCTCACCGCGCGCACGCTTTCTGTGTCATTCGGCGCGCATGGTTCGGATCAGATTGTTGCGATTGCCGGTGGCAAGGAAAAGCAGGATGCGATTCATGCCGTGCTGCAGAGCCGCAGGTTGCGCGGGCTGATCACCGATGAGGCGACGGCGAAGGCGCTGCTGGCGCGCTAACGTTTTGTACTACGGCAAGAGCGCCAGCGTGCGCTTCTCCTTGGCTGATTGAGCGGCCGTATCGACAATGCGCTGGCCCATCAGGCTGACTTCGGGATCGAGTGGGCCTGTGACCTTCGTACCGTTCTTGATGCAGCCCAACACATACTCAATCGCATTGCGCTTGCCCACCGGCAGCGTATCGACCGGCACCAAAGTGGCTTCCGGCTTGGCGCGGGTTTGCACGGACACATGCGTGGCATAATCCGGGCTGGAAATGCTTCCGTCAGTGCCGACGAAAACAAAGCCACAGGTGGGCTGTGGCTGGATGGTCCATGGGTCGGTCAACGTGCCCCAGCGCGTTTCCATGCGGGAGAGACCACGCGCATAGCGGCACACGGTGATCGAATGCTGATCGACCTCGATGCCTGGCGTGTGATCCACTGTGCAGGTCACCTCCGACGGCGCCTCGCCATCCATGTACCAAGTGCCTAAGGTGGAACCGTAACCCAGATAGTCGAGCAGACTGCCGCCGCCGGAGCTGCGCTTGTACCACCATGAGCCCGGCTTTTGCTTCTCGACCTCTGCGGCGGAGACTTCCACCTTGTCGGCGAGGTGATAGAGCGGGCCGCGATTTCCGTCATTGAAATGCACGCTCGTCAATGTGCCGATGGTGCCTTCGGCGATCAGGCGCTTGGCAGTCACATGGCTGGGCACCCAGACCAAAGGCCAGTTGATCGCCATGATCTTTCCCGTGGGTTTCATCGCCGCCATCATGCGGCGGGCATCGGCCACAGAAGCGGCGAAGGGTTTTTCCACGAAAACATGTACGCCGTATTTGGCGAGACGCTCGGTGTAAGTGGCGTGATCAGCGGTGGCAGCGCAGAGGATGGCGAGATCAGGCTTGGTGGCCTTCATGCAGGCGTCAAAGTCAGTGAACACTTTGTCGGCGCCAAGACCGAAATTGGCAATGGCGCTTTCCATCTTGGCCGGGTTGGGATCGAAAATGCCGGCGATTTCCGCATCGGGATTTTCATGCACGAGGCGCAGCAAATCGCCCATATGCATGTGATCAAAAGAAATGCCGACGACTTTGAACTTGGCCATGCGTGAGTTCCGTTTCTAGGTTTGATCGGTGAGCCTTGCATAAAGCGCGGTGACCGCGAGGATAATGAGGCCAAACACCATGCGGCGGGCCCCTTCCGGCATTTGCAGCAGGGTGAGCAGCGTGCCCAGTACGGTCAGGATCAGCGCGCCGATGATGGTGCCGCCATAGCCGCCACGCCCGCCGAAGATCGAGGTGCCGCCGATCACCGCCGCTGCCACGGAGGGCAGAACCAGCGGCATGGCGAGTGAGAGCGAGGCAGTCTTGATCAGGCCGAGATCGAGGAAGCCTGCAAGGCCAGCGATGAGTGCCGACAAGACATAAAGCAGAACATAGACCTGCCAGGGATGCACGCCGGACAGGCGGGCGGCGCGTTCATTCGATCCAATAGCATAGAGCAAGCGGCCAAAGCCGGTGCGGCGCTGGCCCAGGACAATGATCGCAGCGAAGGGCACGAACAGGAACAGCGCATTGGGGAAAACACCAGTGCGGCCGGAGCCAAGCCAGACCCAGAGATCGGGGAATTGCACACCGGTGGCGATCACAGCGCGCTGATAGACCTGCAGGCAACCGGTGGCGATAAGCCCCGTGCCCAATGTCATGATGAGGGGATGGACCCGGCAGAAGGCTACGCCGAAGCCATTGATGAGACCCACCAGCAAAGCCGGAATGAGGGCCAAGACCGTGGCTAGAGGCACGCCGACGATGGGCGACAGCGTGGCCAGCATATAGCCGGTGATGGTGGCGACAACGCCAACAGAAAGATCGATGCCGCCCGTCAACATCGCCAAAGTCTGGCAGGCGGCCAGCATGGCCAGCGGTGTTGCGAAGCGGATGGTGTTGCTGATCCAGCGGTCGTTGACGATGCCGGGGCGGATCACTTCCAGCAGGCCCACCAGAATGAGCAGCAGGATGACCAGAGGAAGCGTGGGATTGTCTTTCAGGAAGCGCCCAAGGCGCGACATGGGCGAAGCGGTTTCGGCTGCGATGCTCATGATTTTTTCCCTCTCACAGCCAACAGGCCACCGAACATGACCACGGCCACCATCACGGTGCCTTCGATGATCGATGTGGCATTGGGATCAACCGACAGAAGCGTGAGGTCCAACCGCATCAGACGCAGGATGAAGACCGCGAGGATCGGCCCGATCAATCCGCCCTTGCCGCCGGTGAGTGATACGCCACCCAGCACAGCAGCCGCCACACTGGCCAGCAAATAAGGGCCGGGAATGGGTTCGCCGATGCCGGTGCTCATGGTGACGGCGAGGCCGCCGAGTGCCGCGAACAATCCGGCCAGCGCATAGGAAATAATCTTGGTGCGCGAAACGGGAACACCGGAACGGAAGGCGGCGAGCTTGTCGCTGCCAATGGCGTAGAGCATGAGACCCAGTTTGGAGCGGCTGATCGGCATCCAGATCACTGCGGCGGAGACCACAAGCACGACGAGTGATTTTGGAATCCAGCCGAGGCCGGGAATGGGAAGGCCGCCCACGATCAACTCGCGCAGCCAGGGCGCGATGGCACCGCCGGGGGATTCGAGGATGAGGATGGCCGCACCTTCCAGCACGAAAAGCGTGGCCAGGGTGACGACGATATCGGGTACGCGGGTGATGACGATGAGCGCGCCATTGATGGCGCCGATCAGCGCGCCGAAGGCCAGCACGAAGAGCACAATGGGTACGGACAGCCCATCGCTCTGGCCCTGCATCATCACGGCGGCGGTGACGCTGGCTACCGCCATGATAGAGCCGATGGAGAGATCGATGCCGCCGGCGATGATGACGATCGACATGCCGAGCGTAGCCAGTGCGAAAGGCAAGGCGGCACGCGAGACGGAGTCGAGGCCATCAATGCCAAAGCTGGGCTGGATGATTTTGGTGGCCACCAGCAGCAGCGCGAGGAAAGCCGCGAGGCCGAAAGTCCAGGCGTTGCGGGAGACAAAGCCAGCCATTACGCAGCACCTTGCGCGGTGAGGCCGTAGGCGGCGCGCATCAGGGTTTGATCGTCGGCGTCCTTGGCGTCGATGATGTCGACCACGCGGCCGTTGAAGATCACGACGGCGCGGTCACAGGCCATACGGATTTCTGCGAGTTCTGATGTGTAGAAGAGTATGGCTGCGCCCTGATCCGCCAGTTCGCGCACCAATGTGTAAATCTGCTGCTTGGTACGCACATCGATACCGCGGGTGGGATCGAACAGCAGCAAGGTTTCCACGCCGCGCGCGATCCAGCGGGCGATGGTGACCTTCTGCTGGTTACCGCCGGAAAGACGGCGCACTTCACCTTGCGCACGCGTGTCGATCTGCAGACGCGCGATGGCGGCGTTTACTTTTTCGGCTTCGCGCTTCAGCGCCACGATGCCCCAGTTCTTTAACGCTGCGACGCGCGGCAATGCGATGTTCTCCTGCACCGAGCGTGACATAAGTAGCGCACTGACGCGGTCGCCAGGAACCAAATTGATTCCGGCGGCGATTGCGGCGGCGGGATGATCGAAGCTCATATTCTTGCCGTCCACTTCCAACGTGCCCGCCTTTGGCTTTTGAAAACCGGCCAGCACGTTGAACAATTCGTCCTGGCCTTGGCCTTCGAGTGCGACCACGCCAAGTACTTCGCCCGGAAACATTTCAAAGCTGACATCGGTCAATCTGGTGCCAGCTGCAATTCCATGCACATTCAGGCGCGGAACTTTGGAAGATGTTTGTTCATGCTGCGCTGCCTGTGCGCGTGTCGTGGGCTTCAAGGCCGCGCCCAGCATCAGTTCCACGATATGTTCTTCGACACCCGCTTCAATCGGCAAGTCACCCACCGTCTTGCCATCGCGCAGCACAGTGGCACGGTCGCACAATTGCGCAATTTCGGTGAAGCGATGCGACACATAAATCACCGCCATGCCTTCATCGGCATGCTTGCGCACGACCTTCAACACCCGCTCCACCAGATCAGCCGGCAGCGCCGCTGTCATTTCATCGAGCAACAAAATATCCGGCTTACTGGCCAGCGCTCGGGCCAGATCGAGAATGCGCAAGGTGGCCAGCGGCAGTTCGTGCGTGTGCAAAGACAGATCAAGATCGGGAATGCCAAGCTCCCGCGTCCAATGCACAAAGTCTGCCACCGGCGTGTCGCCAAGGCGCAGATTATCCGCCACGCTCAAATCCGGAATGAGCGATGGCTCCTGATAAACCGGCACCAAGCCAGCGCGGCGCGCGGCAGCGGGCGAGCCAATCGAACGGTTTTCACCACTGATTTCAACCTCGCCGGTGTCGCGCTTCAGCGCGCCAGTAAGAATTTTGACAAAGGTGGATTTGCCGGCGCCATTGGCGCCCATCAAGGCGACCACTTCGCCACGGTGCAATTTCAGCGCGGCATCACGCAAAGCCAGAACAGCGCCGAACCTTTTGGATACGCCGCGCGCATCCAGGATCAGAGCCGCCTCTTCAGCTTGCGTATTCATCTCCTGCCACCATTCCAGTGAAGAAAGACCCCCGGCGCACGGCCGAGGGTCCAGCATTGTGTTGCTTCAAGCTAACTTATTCGCCCGGGCCTTTGCAGGCAATAACCTGATCCATCGAATAGGTGGTGTAATTCGGGATCGAAACACTCACCGGCCATTCCGGCGAGAGCTTCGGGTTCTGCGCCTTGGCGATCATGTCCTTGCCTTCCGGGGTGGAATTATCCCACAGAACAGGGTCGACCAGAACGGTGTTGCTGGCTGGCTTCTTGCCATCGAGGATCTGCAAAGCAAGGGCAACGCCCGCACCACCGACAGAACCCGGATTGGTGACAGCAGCACCGACGAGATCCTTCTCGTTCAGCAGCTGGCTCACGAAGCCCGCATTGTCAGCACCGACCACCGGCACCATCTTGCCGCCGGCTTCCTTCATCGCATCGACGATCACATTGTCGATGCCCGAAGTCCACACGCCGTCAAAGGCAGCGCCAGACGAGATCATGTCGTTGATCTGCTGCTTGGCCTTGTCCTGCTGCCAGCCGGTGAACACTTCCTGGGCCACTTTCACGTCCGGGAATTCAGCCAGGGCCTTTTTGAAGCCCTTATCACGATCGGTATCAGCCGATGCACCGGCAGCGCCGCGCATATAAAGCACCGCACCCTTGCCGCCCATTTTCTGGAACAGCCACTTGGCGCCCAGATAGGCATATTGTTCCTGGTTGTTGGACAGGATGTAGGCCGAAGGTTCGGTCACAGCCTGGTCAACGGCCACCACAACGATGCCCTTGGCGGTTGCTTCCTTGATGGCCGCATTGATGCCATCCGGATTGGCAGGGTTCACCACGATGGCATCCACGCCGGCCTGTATCAGGTTGCGCAGGTCTTCAAGCTGGCCAGCAGCGTCAGTGTTGCGGTGAGCGATGTTCAGCGAAGCCACTTCGCCCGAAGCCAAAGCCTGAGCCTTCATGGCGCAGACCATTTCTTCGCGCCAGCCATTGCCCTGCACGGTGTTGGAAATGCCGATCTTGTAAGGCTTAGCTTCAGCCACGCCAGCAATTGCAACGACCAAAGCCGTGGTTGCGAGTAACACTTTCATCATTTTCGTCTTCTCCCTTTGGGTTTTCAGTTTCTTCTCAAGGCGCGTTATTTCACGAAGGGGCGCAGTATATCCCGCGCCAACAGGAATCCCCTTTTGACCTTTTCGTCTGTTCCTTCAAACGTCCGGTCTTCGTGTTCGATGATCACTGAGCCATCGTATTTAGCACGATAAAGCGCAGCAAATATGTCATTCCATTTCACATCACCAAGCCCCGGCATGCGCGGCACTTGCCAGCCAATGCCGAGTGACATGATGCCATTTTCGTAAAGCTTGTCCTGGTCGATCATCAAATCCTTGGCATGAACATGCACCATGCGCTCGCCAAATTCATGGATGAAACGCACCGGGTCAATCATCTGCCAGATCAGATGGCTGGGATCGAAATTCATCCCGATATCCTTGCCCCAGGTTTCAAACATGCGGCGCCAGATTTTCGGCGAATAGGCGATGTTGTGGCCGCCGGGATATTCGTCATAGGAGAAAATCATCGGGCAATTTTCGATGGCGAGCATCACGCCGTTGTCTTTGGCGTGGGAGACGACTTCACCGAAAATGCCTTCGGCCCGTCTCCAGTTTTCATCCACGTTGAGGGTGCGGTCACCACCGAGAAAGGTGTTGACGACAGGCACTTTCATCAAAGCGGCGGCGCTGATCACCTTCTTCAAATGGCCGATCACTTGTGCGCGGTGCTCGGCATCGGCATGCAGCGGATTGGGATAATAGCCGAGGCCGGATATGCTGACGCCTTTGTCCTTCAGCGCGCCGGTGATTTCGCTGGCCTTGCCCTTGCTCAAGCCATCGACATTGATGTGAGATGTTCCGGCATAGCGACGGGTTTCTCCAGCAGCGGCGGGCCAGCAGGCCACTTCCAGTGCTTCAAATCCAACAGAGCCGGCCCAATCGGCCACGGCATTCAATTCAGTATCGGCGAATGGCGCCGTGAGGATTCCAAGTTTCATGTCATCGCCCGTTGCTTAAACACTGACCCACGCTCCGGTCATGGCGCTTTTGATTACAGCATCGCAGACCAGCATTTCATAGTGCCCATCTTCAAAGCTCGCATAGGTTGAAGTGGGCGATCGCTTGCCCTTGGCCACGTCCTCATAGACCTGGCGGAACAGCGCGAAGAATGTATCGGCAAAGCCTTCCACATGGCCGCCCGGCAGGCTGGCTGCAGCGGCACCCATCGGGTTCATCAGCGAAGCGTCACGCTGCAAAATCTGGTTCGGCCCATCACGGTGGCCGATCCACAAATGATCCGGCGTTTCGGAATCCCATGAGGCTGATGCAGCAGCACCCGCCACATCCCATTGCAGTGAATTCTTGCGGCCGAAATTGATCTGGCTGGTGGACATCACACCGCGCGCGCCGTTGGCATAGCGCAACATGATGGTGGAGGCATCATCGGTTTCAATCTTGCGAGCTTCCGTGGCGCCTTTCGACTGGGTGAAAGTTTCAACTGGACCCGTGGGCTTCTGCCGCTCGGTGATGAAGGTCGAAAGCTCGGCCATCACAGCCGTGATGCGCTGGCCGGTGATGAAGCTGGTAAGATCAAGCCAGTGCGTGCCGATATCGCCGACTGAACGCAGCACGCCGCCCTGATCGGTTTCCAGCCGCCAGTTCCAGTCAGTCGGCTTGGCCAGCCAGTCCTGATGATAATGCCCGGTCACAAAACGAATGTCGCCGAGGTCACCCGCCTGTACCATGCCGCGCGCTTGCTGGTTCAAGGGATAGAAGCGCGTGTTGTAACAGACTGCGACGACCTTGCCGGAGGCTGCGGCGAGCTTCACCATTTCCGCCGATTCAGCCGAGGTCATCGCCAATGGCTTTTCGCAGATGACATGGCGGCCAGCGGCGAGGATTTGCTTTACTTGTGGATAATGTGCGTGGTTCGGCGATGTGACATGCACAACTTGTATTGCCGGGTCTTTTAGCAACTCATCGAGCGAGCCATAAGACTTGGCAATGCCGAGTGCGCCTGCGCGAGTGGAGGAACGTTCGGGCGATGAACCCAACACGCCGACAACTTTCACGCCAAGGCGGCGCAGCGCCTGGATATGCACTGTGCCGATGAAGCCTGTGCCGATGACGGCTGCACCAATCGCGCTTGGATCAGACAACGGAATATCCTCCATCAATGGCCAGGCATGTGCCGGTCATGAAGCCTGCGGCTTGCGAGGCGAGGAACAGCACGGGTGGTGCGATGTCTTCGGGCTTGCCCCAGCGCCCCATCGGCGTGCGCAGATTGACGGCGGCGACGTGATTGGGATCAGTGCGGCTCTTGGCCGATTGCTCGGTCACGATGAAGCCCGGCGCAATCGCGTTGACGCGGATGCCATCCGGTGCCCAGGCGATAGCGAGTGATTTCGTGAGCTGCTGCACAGCGGCTTTGCTGGCGCCGTAAGCCGGATTGCGCGGGCTGCCGAAGCTGGCATACATGGAAGCGATGTTGATCAACACGCCCTTCGCCGCTTTCAATTGCGCATGAAAAGCTTCCGCCGTGCGGAAGGTGCCGAACAGATTTACGTCAACAACCTTCTGGAAAAATTCCGGCGCCATTTCCTCGCCGCGCGAGGTGATGGCCGCGCCGTTCACGAGAATGTCGAGCTTTTCGGTTTTGGTTGCGAGTGCGCGCACCGCGTTGAGATCAGTTACATCCAGCTGATGATAGGTGAAGCGCGCCTGGTCTTCTGGCGCAGGTGCTGCTTCAGCCCCGGTGATTTCAACATGCGCTCCCGCATCCTGAAAGGCGCGCGCAATGGCAGCGCCAATTCCTGCGCGGCTGGCTCCGACGACCAGTACACGGGCGCCGGAAAAATCAAATGTGAGTTTACTCATCTTGTCGTTTCTTCCTTGGCCGAAACGATATCACCTTCTTACGGAAATGCAATCTTCATTTCATTTTTTCATTTTTGAATATTTCATTTCATTTTGCCGGGAGACCGAGCCGGCGGCCGAGGCTGACAATGATTGCCTGGCATACGACCATGGCTGGCACCTGCGAACGAAAATGGCCAAGCCGGGCCTCATTCACATAGAGAACATGCTTGGCCAGTTTGGCCACCGGCGAGAGTTCATTGTCGGTGATCGCCAGTACCGGGTTGCCCTGTTTGGCGGCAAGTTTGGCGGCCTCCACCGTTTCCGGTGTGTAGTCATCGAAGGTCATCACCCACAGGGCTTCACCGGGCCTCATCGCAGCCACTTGGAGCCTCCGCATGGCTCCCAAATTGTCTACCAAATGCGCCCTTTTGCCTACATTAGAGAGGCCGTAAACCGCATAGGCACCGAGGCCAAAGGCACCGCGTGCGGCTGCCACATAGACCGAGTCTGACTTCGCCAGAGCATCCACAAAGGCATCCAATTGCTTCCGGTCGAGCGCCTCTTCGATGCGTAACAGAGACTGTACGGCCGCCTCGATAAAACCTCCAAAAACCTGCTTTGGCTCGTCCAAATCAGCACTCGAACCTGGCTGCATGCGAGGCTCCGCCATGCGTGCGGCATAGGGCAGACGCGGACCCAGAAGGCGCTCGCGAAATACGCCCTGCAGTTCAGCAAATCCTGCAAAGCCAAGCTCTTTGGTGAATCTTGTAATAGTTGCCGGTGGAACTTCAGCCTGCTCCGCGAGGCGCACCAGAGTGTTGATCGCCACCTCTTCCGGATGGTTCAAAAAATAGCGCGCCACCTGTTCCAACCGCTTCGGAAATTTTCCAGCGCGATCAACGAGTTCGGTTCTTAAAGCTTCATAGTCACGAGGTACTTTGGACGCGCGTTTTCCGGCTGTTTTCATTCGATGCCCTTGAGGAACTTTGCATGTTCCCTTGGGTCCATCTTTACCACATGCTTGTCTTGCGGATAGGCCCCGCTCGCCACATCGCTGCGGAATTCCTGAAACGCCTTCACGCGCTCTTCCTGCAGACGGTCATACTCGGCGGCGAAATTGCGGTACACTTTGGCATGGCGGGGCATGTGCCCGCGATTGGTGCCGAGGATATCTTCGGCAAAAAGATATTGTGCATCGCAGCCCGGGCCAGCGCCCATTGACCAAAGCAACAGATCGAGCTTGGCGCTGATCGCGGTTGCGACTTCGACGGGCACCACTTCGATTTCCACCGCGAAGGCGCCCGCATCCTGATAGCGGCGGCATTCGTCATAGAGCGCAATTGCGGATTCAGCGGTTTTGCCCACGGCGACGAAACCGCCGGTCCAAGTGGCGCGTGACGGCACGAGGCCGACATGGCCGACGATGGGGATGAATTCTTTCGTGAGATATTTCACCGTTTCCATGCTGCCTGAGCAGTAAATCGCATCGGCGCCTGCCATCAGCATCTTGCCAGAATAACGCAGGTATTCATCCGGCGTGCCAGCTTCAAGATGGGCTTTGCCCGTCATCGAGAACACGGTTGGTGCGGCCTTGCGGTATTCGGGATCTGTCACCAGCGCCTCTGGTACCGATGCGATATCAATGCCGGCGCGCTCTGCCGCCGCTGCTTCATCCATAGAGAAATAACGCAGCATGGTGAGCTGCGTCTTGCCCTTCAGTGCCTTGAGGTCTGCGACCGTCGGCTTTTTGCGTGGCGATGTCATTCCGCTGCGATCTCACCCTGTTCGATGCTGACATTGTGGAAGCCGTCTTTATAGGGCCGTGCGCCGGGCGGCAATTCGCGGCGAATGTAATAGCCGGGCTCCTTGCGTTGACGCAGAAGTCCTCGCGCCATTTCCACATAGGCATTCCACATGGATGAATTGGGCGTGGGCAGATCATTTTTGATCAAGGCATGCAAGCGCGGCAGCGCGTGATAGGGCACCATAGGGAACATGTGGTGTTCCACGTGGTAATTCATGTTCCAATAAATCCAGCGGCTGATCGGGTTGATATAGACCGTGCGGCTGTTCAGGCGATGGTCCAGCACATCTTCGGCGAGGCCAGCATGCTGCATCAGGCCCGTCAACACCATGTGCCACGTGCCATAGATGCGCGGCAAGCCGATCAGCATTAGTGGCAGAATGGACCACGTAGCCACTGCCCAGATGATGGCCGCAGCGTAGATCGCAACATGAATGCGCGCCCACATGATCGCCTTCTTGCGCTCATTTTCCGGGATGTAATCCTGCTCATCCGCCGTGACGATGCCCAATGCATTCTTGAAGATGATCTTGAAGTGATAATAGATGTCGGGGATGCCGATGAAATGCAGCACGCCCATTATGATGTCGGGCGGCTGCATGAAGCCGATCTCAGGGTCGCGGCCCACGATGATCGTATCGGAATGATGGCGCGCATGGCTCCAGCGCCAGCTGGTCGGGTTGCGCATCACCATGAATGACGCAATGTGATAGACCACATCATTCATCCAGCGGGTGCGAAACGCCGTCCCATGGCCCGCTTCATGCCAACGTGAATCGCACACCGAGCCATACATTACGCCATACACCAGGAAGAAAGGCACAGCCCACCACGAGCCCCAGAAATAGATTCCGCCCGCAGCCGAGATCAGCAGCAGGGCAAACCAGATGAT
Source organism: Aestuariivirga litoralis (assembly GCF_015714715.1). Taxonomy (NCBI): domain Bacteria; kingdom Pseudomonadati; phylum Pseudomonadota; class Alphaproteobacteria; order Hyphomicrobiales; family Aestuariivirgaceae; genus Aestuariivirga; species Aestuariivirga litoralis. The sequence goes on from NZ_WAHS01000001.1 coordinate 1,646,496, forward strand.
GGTATCGCGGATAGCGGGACCATCCTTGCGCTGCATCAGTTCCTTCATCGTGGCGCGCGGAATTTCGGAATGATACCAATCCGCCGAGGCTAGGCCCAATTGCACGGCACGCCGGTTCTCTTCACCGGTCAGACTGTAGTCGCGCTTCTTATAGGCGGCAGCGGAGATCGTCATGGTTTCTTTCCTGCGGCTCCATGCAGTGGGACAAACTTTCCCGAAGGCTTTGGATAATCGGTGTCAGGCTGGCGGGCAATGGCGGCAATTTGCTGCTCTGCCTTCTTGATGTCCGCTGCGCCATCCAACACCATGAAGCGTGTGTCATAGGTCCGCTGTTCGCCAGCTTTCAGCCAGATCATTTCATCACGCCCGCGCGCAAACAGATTGCCCTTTGCATGATGCGTTGAGGGTTCAACTGCCATCACGTAGTGGCCGGACTGGAAATTCTGCCACTGATAGGAACAGGGCAATTGCGACTTCTGCGTTTCGATCAACATGCCGATGCCGAGAGCATCATTGACCACGGCGACAGGCGTATGGCCTTTTGCATCAGCGCCCATGTCGTATTCCCAGACCTGTTCACTGAAACCATTGATCGGTGATGGGCAGCGGCGATACCCCACGCCCTGCTTCTCCAATCCGCCGGATTCATGCGAGGCCCAAGACACATCCTTGATGGGCGCGAGGTAGCGCGAACCTTCATCGACCAGCGGATAGCCCATATTGATGTGGTAAAAGAACATGTGTGGTGTCACCGCAAAACCGGCATTGACCACACGGTCGGTGAGCCGGATTTCATTGCCGCCCAGATCCGCTTCAATGCGGCGGTGCAATTGCAGCACTTCGCCGAACACGGCGGCCTGGATGATCACACCTTCGGCCCAGAGCACGCAGCGATCTCCATTCCAGGTTTCGCCGTAGCCGGTAAGACGCGCGGGAATGCCGCTGATGCGGCCATGCAAGGACTGCTTCACGGTGGCTTTGCGCGGATAATTATAGTTTTCGGCGGGCACTTCTTCCGGGCCCAGGATGTGATCGAGCCCGCAGGTGCTGAGGAAGCCGGAAAAAGATCTGGTCCAGCCAAGGCCCTGCTCGCCTTCCGGCTCATGCAGGCCGGGGTGACGAAAGCCGGTGGGCGAATGCCAGCCCATGGCGCGGCCATTATGGGCGAGATCGGAAATATCCATGGCGCGGTCCACCAGCACCGAGAATGTAAGGCCTGAACCCGTGCGGAATTCGAGCACACGGATGCCGCGTTCCACGCCATCGCCAAAAGTGACAAGCCGCACGCCGCCAAATTGCGTGAGGCTGCCGGCGCGTTCCGCTAGGGAAGCAGCGTTCTGCTTCTTGCCGTAAAGTGTTGTCATCAGTGCATCTCGCCGGTGATGATGTCTTCGACCTCCGCAATGGTCTTTTTCTTGGGATCGATATCGTCTGCCACCACCGTACCACGGCGCATGACCACAATACGGTCCACCACCTGGAACACGTGATGAATATTGTGCGCGATGAAAATGCAGGAATGGCCGCTGTCACGTGCACCACGCACGAAGCGCAGCACACCTTGGGTTTCAGCCACGCCCAGATTGTTGGTGGGCTCGTCGAGAATGATCAGATCACTGTCGAAATGCATGGCACGCGCAATGGCCACCGCCTGGCGTTCGCCGCCCGAAAGCGAACCGATGGGCGTTGACGGCGGGATGTTCTTTGAAATGCCAACGCGCTTCAGAAGATCGCGCGCCACGCCATTCATCGCTTCATGATCCATGCGGTTCAGAAAGCGCGGCGCTTTGACCGGCTCGCGCCCGAGGAAGAGATTGCGGGCAATCGACAGCTGCGGCACGAGGGCGGAATCCTGATAGATCGTCTCGATGCCATTGGCGATGGCATCGGCGGTGGTGTGCATGTCCACCTTCTTGCCTTTGATGTGGATTTCACCAGAACTCAGCGGAACAGCGCCCGAGAGCACCTTGATCAGCGTGGATTTGCCAGCGCCATTATCACCCAACAGGCCGACGATCTCGTTGTGGCGGACGGAAAGGTTGACATTGGTCAGCGCCTGCACCCGGCCATAGTGCTTATTGATGTTGGACATGCGAATGAGGTCATCAGCCATGATCAAGTCCCCGCATGATGGCGGCGTTCGAGGTAATTGTGCAGAACCATCATGCCCAGGATGATGCCTCCGATGAAGATATTATAGGCGAGACCCGGCACACCGATGAGCACGATGCCATTGCGCATCAGGCGCAGGATGAGAATGCCCAACACCGTGCCGATGATGGTGCCGCGACCGCCGGTTAATACTGTGCCGCCGATCACCACCATCGCAATCACTTCCAATTCGTAGCCAGTGCCTGAATTGGGGTTGGCCGCCTGGGTGCGGATTGAGCTGATGATGCCTGCCAAGCCTGCCATCAGCGAAGAGAACATGAAAAGCATAATCTTGACGCGCGCCACCGGCACACCGCGCGCCCGCGCAGCGCCGGCATTGCCGCCTGAAGCCTGAATCCAGTTGCCCACGCGCGTTTGGGTGAGAACATAATGGGTGCCAAGTGCCGCCAGCACAAACCACAGCATCGACATGTAAAGCCTGATGCCGAAGACGGTGGTGTCACCCACCAGAACCTGCGCCAGCCATTGATTATCAGCGCGCCAGGTGTTTTGCGGGAAACCTTGCGTGGTGTAGAGCGCCGTGCCGCGCACCACCAGCAACATGCCCAGTGTGACAAGGAATGATGGGATCGCCTGCTTGGTCACCAGCATCCCATTGGCCCAGCCGATAAACATGGCGGCCGCCAAGGTGATGACGAAAGCGATGGGCATGGAGACCCAGCCGGTATTGAACAGAGTCCACATCATCACGGCAGAAAAACCGAAGACGGAACCGACCGAGAGATCAAATTCCCCTGATGTCATAAGAAGGGTCATTGCCAGCGCGATGAGGCCAAGCTCCACTGTGAAGGTGAGTGCGTTGGATACATTCAACGCCGAAAGGAATTCCGGATTGATGGCGGTGAAGACAATGAGCTCCAGCAGCAGCAGGATGAAGGGGCCGAGTTCCGGCTTCGCGATCAATTGCTGCACCCATTTACGTTCCATGAGTGATCTCTCCTGAGAAACAAGTTGTCCGGCCCGCGAGGAAAGCGGACCGGACTTTGGTGGCACCTTACTTGGAGGAAAGGATCTTGTCGTAAACGGCGGCGGTGTCTTTGCCATAGAGCGCGCCGGTGATGATGTTGAAGCCGGGTGGAATGCCGTTGGATGCCATGGCTGCCAGCGACAGGGCCATATAGCTCGTCGCCTGCGGGTCCTGCCATTGGGCAGCATTCACATAGCCGTTCAGCACTTCTTGTGTCGTATCCGTCGAGTTGCCCCAACCGACGACCGGGATTTCGCCGGGCTTCACGCCCACTTGGTCAAACACGCGCTTGATGCTGCCGGTGACCAGATCGCCGAGGCCGATGATGCCGTTGATCTTCTTGCGGTTGGCGGTGAGATAATCCGCCATGCGGTTGATCACTTCGGCCTGGTCGAGCGTGGTATCGGTTACTTCCCAGGTGATGTTTTTGGGCTTCAGGATCGTCGATGCACCTTCAGCTTCCTGCACGCCATAGGTGGCGCCCGGAACCTCAACCGGCATCCAGATGAAGCCGCCATCCTTCACCAGGCCCTTGTCCACCAGATAGGCGGCCCAGCCTTTGCCAACGACGCCGAGATCAGCGCCGACATAGGCCTGGAAATTGGCCTTGGGGTCTGGCGTGTTGAAATTAATGATGGGAATGCCAGCGGCGCGCGCCTCATCGACAACCTGAACAAGGCTGCCCGGATCCGGGCTGGTGGTCACGATGCCTGCGGGCTTTGCCGCGATGGCGGCGCGCACGGCCTCCTGATGCGACGGTACGTCACCCGAATGGAAAGAGGTTTTCACCGTGGCACCGGTATCGGCGGCCCACATATTTGCACCTGCGAGGAAGTAGGTCCAAACCGGGTCGGCGGGGCCGCCATGTGAAATCCAGTAATAGGTTTTTCCGGCGCCTGCGGCTTTGGCTTTGCCAGCAAGCGCGGCCATTGGCAGTGCTGCGGCAGCCGACAGCAGATTGCGTCTCTTCAACATAGCGTTCTCCCATTATGTTTTCGCTGAATTGCGAATTTTTGATTTTGTTCAAGTCAGGCAGGCAAGGCGGCATCAGAGGAAAATGCCTGAGGGCAGCTAATAAGCAATCAATTTGATTGTCAAGCACATCAATTTCCATCAAAATGGGCTGATCAAAGGGACTTTTTAGGTTGCGCACCACCATAGAAGACATTGCACGGCAAGCTGGCGTTTCGACGGCGACAGTGGACCGTGTGCTGAATGGCCGAGCCAATGTGTCGGCCCGCACCAAGGCTTCAGTGCTTTCGGTCGCCCGGCAACTCGGCCATTTCGAGGGCCGCGAAGAGGAAGCCGACAAGCTTGGCCCAGTGGGGCCAAGGCTCAAACTCGATTTCATCTTACCTACCGCGCGCAACCAGTTCATGGACTTGCTGCGTGGTGAGATTGAAGCGCAAGCTGCCGGGCGCACCAATCTTGATGTGAAAGTCACTGGGGTAGACGGCATCAACCCGCATGTGCTTGCCGAGACAATCCGATCCTTCGACGGCGCCTCAGATGGCATCGGTATTGTCGCACTGGATCATCCGGATGTACGCGAGGCGATCCGCAGCGTGGCGTCGCGTGGCGTCAAGATCGTTACCATCGTATCCGACATCGCGCATGTGCCACGCGTGGCCTATATCGGCATCGACAACCGCGCGGCTGGGCGACTGGCAGGCTATCTGGTGCATCGTTTCTACGCGGGCAACGGGTCCGGCAAGGTCGCAATGTTCTCGGGCTCGTTATCCTATCGCGGGCATGAAGAACGCGAGATGGGTTTTAGGCATGTGCTGGCGGAAGAAAGTCAGCAACTACAGATCGTCGAGCAGCTGGAAATGATGGACGATCCGGACCACGCTTATGAAATTTCGATGGAGGTGCTGGACCGGCATCCGGATTTGACCGCGATCTATAATGTGGGTGCGGGCAATTCCGGGATCGGGCGCGCACTGCGCGACAAGGATTTGCGCCGGCACGTGCTGCTGATCGGCCATGAAGCAACAGAAGACACCAGGCGCCTGTTATTGGATGGCACGCTTGATGCCGTCATCGACCAGAACCCGCGCGTGGAAGCGCGCGAGGCGTTGAACGCTCTCGAAGGTGCGATCACCGGCAAGCATTTTGAAAAGCATGCGCCGCGCCTACAAGTGATATTCCGTGAAAACATTCCAGAAGTTTGAGGCAGGAAATAGATATGGCTGTAACTGACGACGTAAAGACGCTCTATCAAGACGGCATCGTTGCGCACAAAGGCGCATTCCCCGCCGAATGGGTTGATGCCATGCGCGAAGACATGATGACGGCCTTCTGGTCTGCCATCCAGCGCCCGGGCGGTGCCGTCGGGCGCGGGCCACGGCGCTGGTATGTTGAAATCCACCCGCAGGATTTCAAAGGATTTGCCGAACTGACCTCGCATCCGTGGGTGGTTGATATGGCGCGGGCGGTATGCGGGCCGGATTATGAAATCGTAGAGATCGGATTTGATGTGCCGTTCCAGGGTGCGAAGAACCAGCCCTGGCACCGAGACTTTCCTTCACCGTCAGATACCTATGAACAGAAGAAGATCACTTCGCTCGCATTCAACCTGACGGGCGTTGATGTCACGGAGGACATGGGGCCGTTTGAAATCGCTGTCGGCACACAGTGGGAAGACGGCCGCGCTTGGAACCATGAAATGTTCCCGGTCAAGGAAGAATGGCCCCTATTTGCAGCGCGTGGCGTTCGTAAATTTCCCAAGCGGGGCGATATTTCTTGCCGCTCTGCGCTGACTATCCACCGCGGCACCGCGCATGGTTCGCCGATTGCGCGGCCAGTGATGGTGCTAGGCGTCGATGCACCAGGGGCCGGGCATTCAGCGTTGCATGATATGATGGTCACGCAGGACTATTACGATGCGCTGCCCGAAGTGGTTCGGAAGCATTTGATCTGCCGCGTGGTGGACAAGCTGGTGCCGATTTCGCAGAAGCACGATATCGAAGGATTGGTCATGGGCGTGGAATAGCCACGCCCTGCCATCATGCCTCTGACGGCACAGTTTCCCATTTCATCGTCACGTCGGTCAGGGAAATATGCGGACTGGTTTCCTGAAAGTCTTCAAGCGCCCGGTTAGTCAGATCGGCCATGCGCGTGCGTAGTGTTTCCGCAAAGGTGGATTTGAAAACGACAGCGCCTTCTTTGATGACTTGGAATTCCAGTTGCATGTTTACCCTCCGTGGTTCGCCATCAACGTTGCACGTGCGAACTGGTTCCCATCACAGATGGCAGTTTCTTTTTTCGCGCTGGCCTGTTGCAACGCGCGGCAACGCTGTAAACAGCGCGCATGCGTCGATACTTTTGTCCGAAATGCTCGAATGAAATTCATTTTGAAAACACGGCTTGTTTGTCGTGTGGGAGTGAACTGATTTATTCTCATCTGGGTGATCAGTTTCAGCTTCTCACGCTGCCTTGCGCCAATCGCGTTGCAATTGGGTGCAACTGGGAAACTGATAACTCATCGCTTTGCATGAGCTGCCGGCATACGAAAGTTATTCCTGATTTGTCGTTTATGGGGAATGCTGATCGTTGGGCACGGCTGGAACGCGCCAAGCGTATGTTGTTCTATTCATTACTGAAATTCGGCCTACCTATCGACGGGTCGGATGGGCATGTTTTGAAATTCGAATTTAAATCCGATGAACTTTTGCCTGGAGGGCAGCACCGAAACGTTACGACCGGGCACGATGACGGGCTCATCACCATCAACATTGCGGAGGCTGACGATGATGTGCGCGAGCGCCACCGGGTGGCGATGGGCGAGCCTTACCGCACTTTGATAGGCCATTTCCGACACGAGATCGGGCACTATTATTGGGACCGTTTGGTAGCAAATGGGAGCCATTTAGAGGCTTTTCGGAGCATGTTTGGAGACGAGCGGCAGGACTATGGTGTGGCCCTTCAAAACCACTACCAATCTGGCGCACCTCTTGGCTGGGAGAAGAGCTTTGTGAGCGCCTATGCCACCGCCCATCCGTGGGAGGATTTTGCCGAGACCTGGGCGCATTATTTCCACATGGTGGATGGGCTTGAGACGGCGGAGGGATATTCCATCGGGCCGACCGAGCAGCTTTTTGCCCAAGGGGCATCACCCTATCAGGCTTATGACTTTGAGGCCCTGATCAACGCCTGGGTGCCGCTGACGGTGGCGATGAACGCGATGAACCGGTCCATCGGCAATAGCGACTTCTATCCCTTCGTGCTGTCAGATGGGATCGCTGCGAAACTGAAATTCATCCATGAGCTGATCCACGTCACGCATTGACGGGGATCACGTCGACCTTCTGGGTGCTGGTGTGTTCGCCCTGGCTGCGCAGCACGCCCTTGATGGGGGCGACATCAGCATAGTCGCGGCCGCGCGCGATGATGACATGGTCAGCGCCGGCATACATCGCGTTGGTGGGGTCGTATTCAATCCAGCCGACGGAAGCGCCACACCAAGCCCGCACCCAAGCATGCATGGCATCGGCGCCCTGGATGCGCTTCTTGCCTGGCGGCGGAATGGTGCGCAGATAGCCGCTGACATAGGCTGCAGGAATGCCGATGCCACGCAGGCAGGCAATCATGATGTGGGAGAAATCCTGGCAAACGCCACGGCGGCCATGGAAGGCTTTGAGCAAAGGTGTTTCAACAGTCGTTGCCTTGGGATCGAATTTGAAGTCGCGCTTGATGGCGCGGGCGATGGCGATGATGGCTGCGATGACTTGGGTTTCATCGCCCTGCGCCTTGCGCGCATAGTCCGTGGTGGCGCGGTCCAGCGGCACGCGTGAGGTGGCGCCGATGAAATGATGCGGCGACCACGGACCGAGGCTGCGGTGATTGGTGATGTCGGCCTTCAACTGATCGAAGGACAGATCGCCATTGTGTGCAGCGCGCTCGAAGCGTTCGACGCGCGACTTGACGGAGAATTCGACATCCTCGTGTGCATCGTAGAAGACCAGTTCAGCGGCGTTGTTGCCGAAGAAATCCGTGTGGATGCGCCATTCGGCGGGCTTGGGATCAACATCCAGAATGCCAGCGATCTGCCGCTGCTCGCCCTCAAGATCGGCGGGCAGCAGGCGCACGATCTGGCGGCTGGATTGTACGGGGTAATCGTAAGTGTAGCTGACATTGAGGGTGATATCGTAAAGCATCCGCTTCCACCCTACCGCAAATAGGCCGAGGTGAGCAGGTCAGATAGCCGCGCCATTTCATCGGCGATGCCAGAGAGGAATTCTGTATCGATGGACTCCGGCTTGGCCACCGAAAGGCTGGTCCGCACCTGCAGGATCGCGCCTTGCAAAGGTGTCAGCGGGCTTTCAGGATCTGCGCCCGGCAGATGCGAGGTGTGTTCCGAAATCTGGTTGAGCTGATAGAGGATTGAACGCGGGTTCAAGGGATCAAGCGCGAGCAGATCAACGACCGTGGCGCGGTTGGTGGCCACAGCGTAACGCTGGCGGTGGGTCATTACACTGTCGGCCACTTCCACCGCGAGATCGAGGCAACCTTCGACAGCCTTTGGATCAGCAAAGTCTGCGAGTAGCGAAGCAAGGCCACTGGCGCGTTCCAGGCTGCGGCCCACGCTAAGGAAACGCATGCCTTGCGAGCGGTACATATTGTCCTGCACCAGACCTGAGAAGCCGGTGATCTTGCGCAGCAGCACGCCCATGGCGCGGGCCATGTCATCACCCGGCTTTGCCGTCTTAGCCAATTGGCCCACGGTCTTGGAGAGATCGGCCAAGGCATTCCAGCCATCAACCGATAGGCGGTCTCTGATGCGGCTGGCAGCGCCCGTGGCTGAGGCCAAGGTTTGCGCCACGCCTGAAGAAATGCCGGTTTCAGATTCTGCGCCCAGCCATTCCAGATGTTCGGCGATGTGTTCGAGCAAAGGCGTTTCGGTGGTGCCCGCTTCGGCGAGCCGCAGATGGAAGGCGCGCAGCATGCGCATCATGTTTTCGGCGCGCTCCACGTAACGGCCCATCCAGAACAGATTATCCGCCGCGCGGCTGGGCAGGATCGCCTGCTGCTGGCGCGCGAAGGGTGCAGTACTTGATTCCTGCAGGGTTTCGGCGCGTACCGGCTTCTTGCTAACGATCCACACATCGGCGGCGGCGCCACCATTCTGGATGTTAAGCGAAGGCGTACCACCGGCGCGGCCGATGCGGGCAAAGCCGCCCGGCATCACCTGCCAACCATCAGCATTGCGGGCGAGATACACTCGCAGGCTCATCGGATGCGGCGACAGCTTGCCATCCTTGAAGGCCGGCGCAGTTGAAAGGGTCACCACTTCCTGTGCGACCAGATTGCCAGCACCACGATCCACAAAGCCGGACATCTGATCGTGAAGGGATGCCGCCACGGTGTCTTTCGCAGTGCGCATGTCATCAAAATCAAACAGCAGGCGAGTGGCGAAGGCATTGCCCAGTGTCATGCGATCGGCATTAGCCTTCACATAATTCCGCTCGGCCTCCTGTCCGCACCACCAAGTGGCTACATTGGGCAGGGCCAATGGCTTTCCTGCCAGCACCTGTGAGATGCGCGGCAGGAAAGCCAGGAAGGCGCGGGTTTCGAGAATGCCGGAGCCCAGCGCATTGACCAGCGTGACGGAGCCCTGCCGCACAGATTCGAGAAAGCCCGGCGTTCCAAGATGCGAGTTCTCATCCAGCTCCAGCGGATCAACCCAGGCGGCATCCAACCTGCGCCACAACACGCTGACCGGATGCAGGCCCGCGACTGTGCGGATCATCAGGCGGCCTTCGCGCACGACGAGGTCTTCACCCTCCAGCAGCATCAAGCCGAGATAGCGCGCGATATAGGCGTGCTCATAATAGGTGTCGTTCATCGGGCCGGGGGTGAGGATGCCGACGCGGCTGTCTTCTTCAGCGCGCAGGCCCAGAAGAGTGTCTCTAAATGTGCGGAAGAATCCGGCCAGGCGATGTACGTGCGAGCCGGTGAAAATCTCTGAATAGATGCGCGAAGTGGCGATGCGGTTTTCCAGCGCGAAGCCAGAGCCTGATGGCGCCTGCGTGCGATCACCCAGCACCCACCATTGGCCTTGCGGCCCGCGGCCAATGTCAAAGGCGAGGAAATGCAGGAAGTTTCCGCCCCGCGGTTTTACGCCAACGAGGGGCCGCAACCATTCCGGATTATCCGCCACCAGATTGGCGGGAAGATGCCCATTGGCGACCAGCGTGTTGGCGCCGTAGAGATCGCTGACCACTTGCTCCAGCAGATTGGCGCGCTCGGTGAGGCCTTGGCTGATGCCGGCCCATTCGTCTTCGTCGATCACCACCGGCATGGCGCTGAGCGGCCATTCACGCTCAGTTGAATCATAGGTTCCGTAGCGGCGGTAGAACACGCCGGCATCGCGCAGGTAACGCGTGCCGCGCGAGATTCTGTGCGCGAGGTCTGCCGGTGTCATGCTTTCGAGTGCTGCAATGAGCGGTGCCCAGGCCGGTCTGATCTGACCCTCGGGACCGATCAATTCATCGGGCGTGCCGTCGAGTGCGCGATAATGCTCCAGCAATTTTGAATGTCCGGATGCTGGCTGTCGCTGGGTTTGCATTCTGTCAGGCGGGGGCGCGGCGGAGATCAAGGGTCAAGGGAAAGTCAGGATGGACCGATTCTGCTGCGGGCACAAAGGCACCCGGCGTGTGGCCATGAGCTTCGAAGCGCGCGAGACGGCGGGCCTCGGCCTCGTTGCTGTTGACCGGGAACGTATCATGGCTGCGGCCGCCGGGATGCCCGGTGTGATAGACGCAGCCGCCGATCGCGCGGCCTGACCAGGTGTCATAGATATCAAAGGTCAAAGGCGCGTTGACGGGCAAGGTGGGATGCAGCGCCAATGTGGGCTGCCACGCCTTGTAACGCACGGCGGCCACGGCAACGCTGGAATTTCCGGCGCGCTGCAAAGGCACTACGCGCTTGTTGCAAGTAACTTTGTAGCGGCTGGCATCAGCGGTGGTGAGTTTCACCTGCAGGCGTTCCACCGAGCTGTCAGTATAGCGCACGGTGCCGCCGATGGCGCCGGTTTCACCCAGAACATGCCACGGTTCTAGCGCTTGGCGCAGTTCCAGTTTCACGCCTTCCACTTCAATATCGCCGCAGAAGGGGAAACGGAATTCGGCCTGCGCTTCGTACCATTCTTCGCGCATCTTGAAACCGTGCTGGCAGAGATCAGCGAGTATGTCCTTGAAATCATCCCAGACGAAATGTGGCAGCATGAACCTGTCATGCAATGTGGTGCCCCAGCGCACCGGGGTGCCTTCGAGGGGCGATGCCCAAAGGCGTGCGATGATGGCGCGGATGAGCAATTGCTGCGCCAGGCTCATGCGCGGATCGGGCGGCATTTCAAAGCCACGGAATTCCACCAGACCCAGACGGCCCGTGGGACCATCGGGCGAATAGAGTTTGTCGATGCAGATTTCGGCGCGGTGGGTGTTGCCGGTGACATCGACCAGAATGTTGCGCAGCAGACGGTCGATCAGCCAAGGCTGCGGGCGTGGCGCGTCTTTGCTTGGCACGTTGCCGAGCGCGATTTCGAGTTCGTAGAGGCTGTCATGCCGTGCTTCATCGATGCGCGGGGCCTGGCTGGTGGGGCCAATGAACATGCCGGAGAACAAATAGGAGAGGCTGGGATGGCGCTGCCAATAGAGCACGAGGCTCTTCACCAGATCGGGCCGGCGCAAGAAGGGGCTGTCGAGAGGGGTTGCGCCACCGACGACCACGTGGTTGCCGCCGCCGGTGCCGGCATGGCGGCCATCAATCATGAATTTGTCAGCGCCGAGGCGGCATTGGCGCGCTTCATCGTAAACCGTTTGGGTGATGGAAACGCATTCATCCCAATTGGTGGCGGGATGGATGTTCACTTCGATCACGCCGGGATCGGGCGCCACGCGCACCACATTCATGCGCGGATCGGGCGGCGGGGCATAGCCTTCGATATGCACCGGAACGCCGAGCGCCTTGGCGGCGGCTTCCGCGGCGGCGACGAGCTCGAGATAATCTTCCAGCTTTTCCGTGGGCGGCATAAAGACATTCAGGCGGCCATCGCGCGGCTCCACCGACAGCGCGGTGCGCACCACGCCATCGACATCGCCGAGCTTTTGTTCGATACGCTCCTGCGTGGGTTCGGCGGCGTTGAATGAAGCGACGGCTTGTTCGCGGGGTTTTTCTTCTGCAGTGAAAGTGGGCAGCGGCCCGCGCGGAACGCTGGGGTCGGCAATATGCATGAAGGGATAATCAGATTCCTTCACATGCGGCAGGCTGCCCAGCGGCAGGCGGTAACCCACCGGGCTGTCACCGGCGGCGAGGAACAAGTGACCACGGCGGGTCTTCCAAGATTCGGAGCGCCAGGACTGACCGCTGGCTTTCGATTGCCAGCGCTGGATGGGCAGCACGAAACCTGATGGCGTGGTGAGGCCACGGGTGAAGACGCGGGCGATGCGGTTGCGCTCTTCCGGGTCCTTCAGTTCGGAATTTTCTGGTGTGACGTTATCGGGAAGATTGCCTTCCTTCATGATCCATTCGGCGGGGTCTTCGTAGGCGGGGGCAACGAATTTTGTTTCCACGCCGAGTTCGGACGCGATGGTCTTGAGCAGCTGCTCGGCCAGTTCGGGCGTGGGCTTGTTCGCCGAATCTTCCTTGGCGATCAGAGTGGGGTCAGACCAGATCGGCTGCTTGTCGCGGCGCCAATAGAGCGAGAAGGTCCAGCGCGGGAGAGTCTCGCCGGGATACCATTTGCCTTGGCCGTAATGCAGAAAGCCGCCGGGGGCGAAACGGTCGCGCAGGCGGCGGATCAGCTTGTCGGCCAGCACGCGTTTGGTGGGGCCTACGGCATCGGCATTCCATTCGCCAGATTCGAAATCATCGATGGACACGAAAGTCGGCTCGCCGCCCATGGTGAGGCGCACATCGCCTTTTTCCAGCGCGGCATCCACCGCCTTGCCCTGCTCCAGCAATGCGGCCCAGGCTTCATCAGAAAACGGTTTGGTGATGCGCGGATGTTCGGCCACGCGGGTGACGCGCATGTCAAAACCGAATTCCACATTGGCGAAACTGGCGGCGCCGGAAATGGGCGCGGCGTTGCGGTAATGCGGCGTGGCGGCCAGCGGGATGTGGCTTTCACCGGTGAGCAGGCCGGAGGTGGGATCAAGCCCGATCCAGCCTGCACCGGGGATATACACCTCCACCCAGGCATGAAGATCGGTGAAATCATGATCAGTTCCGGCGGGACCATCGAGCGCTACGAGATCGGGCTTCAGCTGGATGAGATAGCCGGAGACGAAGCGAGCGGCGAAGCCGAGATGGCGCAGCGTTTGCACCAGCAGCCAACTTGAATCACGGCAAGAGCCGGTGCCGCGTTCGAAGGTTTCTTCCGGCGTTTGCACACCGGGTTCCATGCGCACGATGTAACCCACATCGCGCGCCACGCGGGCGTTGAGATCGACCAGGAAATCCACGGTGTTTTTCGGGGTGCGATCAATGCTGGCGAGAAATTTGTTCAGAAGCGCGCCAGGCGGTTCCACCTCGCGGTAGATGACCAGATCGGGGCCGATATCCATGTCATATTGGAAAGGCCAATCCTTGGCACTGTCTTCGACGAAGAAATCGAAAGGATTATAGACCGTCATATCAGCGACGAGATCGACTTCGATTTTGAACTCAGTGACCGGATTGGGGAAAACGAAACGCGCCAGCCAATTGCCGTAAGGGTCTTGCTGGTAATTCACGAAATGATCGGCGGGCGAGACTTTCAGCGAGTGCGAAATCACCCGCGTTCTGCTGTGCGGCGCTGGCCGCAGGCGGATGACTTGCGGACCCAGCGAAACCGGCCTGTCATATTTGTAGTGGGTCAGATGGTACAGTGCTGCCTTGATGGCCATGTGAATTCAAGTTCCTATGGCCTTAGGCTTTCACATTTCGTTGCGATGCACAAATTGAATTATTGCGGCAATTTGAACAGGCGCGCGGCGTTGTCATAGTAGATGGGCTTCAAAACCTCATCGCCCAGCGCCAGGCCATAGATCTGCCAGCGGCCCTGAGTGGGCGGGCCGAGGGGATTGTAATCGAAATACTCATCCTCAGTTTCGAGAAAGCGATAGTAAGTCTGGTACATGGGAATGCTGGGGCCGCTGTCGGTGCCGAAGAGAACCCGGTGTTTGTGTTTGGTGAGCAGCTTCTTCGCGGTGAAGGGCTGGCGGCCCAGCTCCGATATGCGCGCGCTGAAATCAATCAGCAGGTTTGGGCATTCGTCCATCAGCGTATCGACCCAGCCGAGATTTTCGGCGTAGCACGCGGCGTGCGCGCCGATGAAAGTGGTTTGCTTGTGGCGGCGTACCAGATTGGCGAAAGCGTCCATGATGCTCATGAAGCTGGGGAATGGCGGCGATGGAAATTGCCAATCGGGATGGGCGTGAAGTTCATCCCAGCGTTCGTTAGTGGCATCCAGCGGATCGAAGAAGGCAACGGGATCGGCCACATGGATGAGTACCGGCACGCCGAGTTCGCCTGCGGTTTCCCACAGCGGTGCCAGTGATGGATCATCCACCTTCGCCAGCGCACCTGTGTGATCCTTCACATGCAGGCCGAAATTCTTCCAGATTTTCAGGCCTTGCGCGCCGCGTGCGACTTGCGCGCGGAATCCTTTGGCCGCTTTCTCTCCGAATTGCGCGCCATCGTCAGCCCAGTGCTTCCAACCCGGTGAGCCGAAGCAGATGAAGCGATCGGGATGCGGCTCCTTGAATTTCTTCAAGCGGGCATCAAGAATGTCTTCGCCCCAACCACCATCAAGATCGACGTAACAACGCACGCCGGCGCGGTCGAGCGTATCGATCAATTGTGAAACGGGTTTGGTATCCCAACCACCGCCGAAATCGGGGCCGAGATGATTATGCGCGTCGATGACTGGAAAGCGCGGACGCTCAATCCTTGTTTCGCGGCGCACCAGTTGCGGCCTGGGTGAGAAGTCGTCGAGCGCAAGTTTTGTCATTTTATGTCTCACGCATGAAACTGGCGCATTGACTTGGCCGCCAACTCATTCCTAGATTGGTCTGACAACCAGACCATCGGACCAGTATGACACTCGCAGTTCCCTCGCAAGTCAACTCATTGGAGCTTCGCCGCCTGGCGCGGCCAAAGGCGCTGGAAGTTGCGGTGCTGGAATCATTGGTCGAATTCATTGACCGCGCGGCAATCAATCCCGGTGGGCGTTTGCCGAGCGAGCGCGTGTTGTGCGAGGCACTGGGCGTGGGCCGTTCCACCTTGCGTGAGGCGCTGAAGCGCTGGGAAACTTTAGGCATCATTGAACGCCGGCAAGGCAGCGGTGTTTATCTGCGGGTGAAAGTGGGCACCAATCTGGTGCATGTGCCGCTGGTGCTGGCCAAGCCATCCAATGTGCGCAGCCTGTTGCAAATCCTGCAAGTGCGGCGCGCGCTGGAAGGCGAAGCTGCGGCTTTGTGCGCCAGTTCCGCCAGCGATGCGACGGTTGCCAAAATCGGCGACGCGCTGGAGACGATGGAAACCGCACATGCGGCGGGCGATGGTTCCGAGGCTGACTGGCAATTCCATCAGACGCTTTATCATGCCACTGGCAATCCATTCTTTCCGCAGATCATCAGCTCGATGCGCGATTTGCTGCATCAGCTGTGGGAGAACACGTTGAAGCTGCCGGATTTTGCGGCGGCTTCGTTTCCGTTTCACCGCACGATGTATGAAGCCATTCGCGCGCGCGACCCAGATACGGCGCGCGCTGAAGCGTGGAAGCTGATTGATTCCGTGGAGCGGGAAATCCGCGAGGCGTTTCCTGAGGAATCGCAATCATGATGCCCGATCCCGCGCGCGCCGCCGCCGCACTGGCCGAAGCCTCGCGCATTGTTTGCGAAGATGCACCGCATGAGCACCAGCCGGTGGTTGGGCCCATTTATCAGACCTCGCTGTTCACCTTCAAAGACTTTGCCGAGATGCAGCAGGCGTTCGCGGGGCAGCGCAAGGATGGTTATGTCTACACGCGTGTGGGCAATCCGACTGTACACGACTTCGAACGCCGCATCGCTGCGCTGGAAGGTGCAGAAGCCGCGCGTGGCTTCGCCAGCGGCATGGGGGCGATTACCGCCACCGTGATGTCTGTCGTGCAGGCGGGAGACCGCATTGTCGCGGTGCGCCATCTTTATGGTGATGCTTATCGCTTTTTTGAAAAGCTGCTGCCGCGCATGGGTGTGAAGGTTGACTATGTTGACGGCACCGATGCTGATGCTGTTGAGGCAGCCTTGCCCGGCGCGAAATTGCTCTATCTCGAAAGCCCGACTTCGATGGTGTTCGAGTTGCAGGATTTGGAGCGGCTGGCTGCGGCTGCCAAGAAATATGGCGTGGTGACAACGATCGATAACAGCTGGGCCACGCCGATTTTCCAGAAGCCGCATATGCTGGGCATTGATCTGGTGCTGCATTCTGCGTCCAAATATATTGGCGGGCACAGTGATGTGGTGGCGGGCGTGGTAGCAGGTTCCGCCGCGCATATCGCCAAGATCAATGAGCTGACGCATCCCTTCTTCGGGGCCAAGCTGGCACCGGTGGATGCGTTTCTGCTCACGCGCGGATTGCGCACGCTTCCGCTCCGCCTGAAGCAGCATATGGACAGCACGCTGACCATTGCGGCGCGGCTGAAGGCGCATGCACACGTGGTGAAGGTGCATCATCCGTTTTATTCCAATCACCCCGGCCGTGCCACCCTGATGGGTTATACCGGACTGTTCACTTTTGAGGTGGACGAGACAATTGATGTTGCGCGCTTCTCTGATGCACTTAAATATTTCCGCCTCGGCGTGAGCTGGGGTGGCCATGAGAGCCTGATCGTTCCTGTCGCCGCTTCGTTGGCGCAGACGCCCGGCGTGAACTCATTCGAGCGCTTTGCGGTGAGCCCGCGCGCCATTCGCCTTCATGTCGGCCTTGAGGATGTGGAAACCCTCTGGACCGATTTGGAAACTGCACTTGCGTCCAGTCTGAAAACATAAATGGGAGGAAGTAAAATGAGAAAATTCGCATTGTCCATGGCCTTCGGCGTTGCCGCTTTGGCCCTCAGCACCGCCAGCGTTCTCGCTGACACCACGGTGCAACTGGTGGAAGTGATCACCAGCCCGCAGCGCACCGAATTCCTCAAAGGCCAATTGGCCGAATTTGAAAAAGCCAATCCCGGCATTCACGTCGACGTCGTCTCGCTGCCGTGGGGTGAAGCCTTCGAAAAATTCCTCAGCATGGTGCAGGCCGGGCAGATCCCCGACATGGTGGAAATGCCTGAACGCTGGATGGGCCTTTATGCCAATAACGGCCAGCTCGAAGCGCTGGGCCCCTATATGGACAAGTGGGATGAGTTCAAGACGCTGGGCGACCGCGCCAAGCAGCTGGGCTCCACCGTCAAGGACACCCAGTTCATGATCCCCTACGGCTACTACATCAATGCCATGTTCTGGAACAAGAAGATGTTCAAGGAAGCCGGCATCGATGGTGCGCCGAAGACGATGGATGAGTTTGCGGCCGATGCCAAGCAGATCGCTGAAAAGCTGCCCGGCAAATATGGCTATTGCCTGCGCGGCGGGCCGGGTGCTTTCGGTTCGATCCAGCAGTTCATGGACAACATGGCCGGCAAGTCTGGCTATTTCAACGCCGACGGCACCTCGATCTTCAATGAAGAAGGCGCTGTGAAGGGCCTGCAGATGCTGGCTGATATCTATCAGAAGGGCTGGGCCCCGAAGGACTCCGTCAGCTGGGGTTTCAATGAGCTGGTGACCGGCTTCTATACCGGGACCTGCGCCATGTTGAACCAGGACCCGGACGCCTTGATCGGTATTGCCGAAAAAATGAATGCCGATGATTTCGCAGTTGCCCCATGGCCGGTCGGTCCGTCGGGCAAGGCGTATCCTGCACTGGGTTATGCTGGCTGGGCGATGATGTCGGCCAGCAAGCACAAGGATGAGACGTGGAAAGTGATGTCCTTCCTGCTGGACAACAAGCAGAACCTCGGCTGGGCCAAGACAGTGGGCACGCTGCCCATCCACAATGGCGCAGAATCCGACGATTACTTCAAGACCGAACAATTTGCCGGCTGGTTCACCGAGCTCAAAGACGCGAGCAAGTATGAGCTGACGACGCCGCCGACCTATCTGGAAAATCTGGGCGTGTTCTATGATTCACAAGTGCCGAAGAATTTCCAGGCCGTGCTGCTGGGCCAGAAAACCGCCAAGGAAGTCGCCGATACCTGGGCCAAGTTCCTGACGGACGAGCAGCAGAAATATATGGCGGCTCACAAGTAATATCGGGACCGGGCGCGGCAGAGATGCCGCGCCCTTTCTTTATGGCATGACACTTTCACGCGCTGATGAAATCAACAGGCAAGCACGGATGCGCCGCTGGGCTGCAATGGCGGAGCCATGGCTTTATCTGAGCCCGGCGCTGATTTTCATTGTTGTTGTTTTGCTGGTGCCGCTGGTGATCGGCATTTGCTATTCCTTCTACAAGTTCTCCGCCTTCCGTTCGGAATGGGCCGGGCTTGACCAATACCGCACGCTGGCGACGGACCCGGTTCTGTATCACTCGCTGTACAATACGCTGTGGTGGACGGCCGGCAGTTTGATCCTGCAATTCTTTCTGGGGCTGGGGCTGGCGCTGATCCTCAACCGCGCGTTCTTTGGGCGCAAGCTGGTGCAGGCGGTGGTGTTTTTGCCTTGGGCGGTGCCGACATTTCTGACCGGGTTGACCTGGGCCTGGCTGTTCAACCCGCTGATCGGGCCCATTCCTCACGTGATGTATTACCTTGGCATCCAGAAGGAAGCGGTGACCATTCTGGCCAGCCCGGATCATGCGATGTGGGGGCCTATTCTGGCCAATGTCTGGTATGGCATTCCGTTCTTTGCGATCACGCTGCTGGCGGCGCGCAAGTCCATTCCGACGGAGCTTTATGAAGCGGCATCGATTGATGGTGCGACTGCTTGGCAACAATTCACCAAAGTGACCCTGCCCTTTCTCGCTCCCACCATTGCCATCACGGTGATGCTGCGCACGGTGTGGATCGCCACCTTTGCTGATCTCATTTATGTGATGACGGCGGGTGGGCCTGCGGGCTCGACCGAGACGATTGCGACTTACATCTATGTCTCCACGTTCAAGACGCTGGACAAGGGCTATGCCTCGGCGATTGCGGTGCTGTTGTTGTTCCTGCTTATTCTCTATGCGCTTGTGGTGATCCAGATGCGGCGCCGGCTGATGAGGGACATGTAATGGTCGGCAAGAGCGCGGCGCGGCGGATCATTGAGGGTGTTGGGCTTTATGGTGCTGTCGCGCTCTATGTGGCCTTCGCGCTGTTTCCGATTTACTGGACGGTGAAGATTTCAGTCACCCCGCAGAAGCTGCTCTACAGCGAAGGTATCAAGTTGTGGCCCAGCCGGATGACGCTGGAGAATTACAGCTCGGTTCTGGCCGCGTCAGACTTCCCGCGCTACTTTTTGAACAGCGTGGTGGTGTCGATATCGACCTCGCTGATCGTCACGGTCATTGCTTCACTGGCGGGCTATGCGCTGTCGCGCTTTCAATTTCGCGGCAAGGTGGGCGTGAGCCTGCTGCTGCTGCTGACGCAGACTTTTCCGCTGGTGATGGTGATCCCGCCGATCTTCCGCATCATGGGGCAGCTGGGGCTTACCGATAATCTCTATGGGCTGATCATCATCTATACGGCGTTCAATATCGCCTTTGCCACGTTCCTCATGCAGTCGTTCTTTGATGGCGTGCCGAAGGATTTGGAAGAGGCCGCGATGATTGATGGCTGCAGCCGCTTTGTGGCTCTGCGCCGGATCATCCTGCCGCTCACCCTGCCGGGCATGGGCGCCACGGTGGCCTTTGTGTTCACGGCGGCGTGGAGCGAATTGCTGTTCGCACTGATGCTGATCAACAGTGAAAGCCAGAAGACATTCTCGGTGGGGCTGCTCACTTTCATCGGCAAATTCGCGGTGGATTGGGGGCAGATGATGGCGGCCTCGGTGCTGGCGCTGATTCCGGTTTGCCTGTTCTTCGGTTTCCTGCAACGCTATCTGGTGACTGGCCTGACCGCCGGCGCCGTCAAGGGATAATGACATGTCTTCCGTCACGCTGAGCAATGTGAGCAAGACGTTCGGTGCCGTAAAAGTGCTGAGCGGCATCAATCTGACCATTGCCGATGGCGAGTTTGTGGTGCTGGTTGGCCCATCGGGCTGCGGCAAGTCCACGCTGCTGCGCTCCATCGCCGGGCTTGAAGATGTGACCGGCGGCGAGATCAAGATCGGTGACCGCGTGGTGAATGATGTGGCCCCGCGCGACCGTGACATTGCGATGGTGTTCCAGTCCTATGCGCTTTACCCGCATATGGATGTGACCAAGAATATGAGTTTCGGCCTGATGCTGCGCAAGGAAGATCCGGCCAAGATCAAGACACGCGTTGATGCGGCTTCCGGCAAGCTGGGGCTTGGTGCGTTGCTGGCGCGGTTGCCGAAGCAGCTTTCTGGCGGGCAGCGCCAGCGCGTGGCGATGGGCCGCGCCATTGTGCGCGATCCGAAAGTGTTTCTGTTTGATGAACCGCTGTCAAACCTTGACGCCAAGCTGCGCGCGCAGATGCGCACCGAGATCAAGGCGCTGCACCAATCGCTGAAAACGACTGCGGTTTACGTCACGCATGACCAAGTGGAAGCGATGACCATGGCCAACCGCATCGCCGTGATGAATGAAGGCGTGATCCAGCAGGTGGGCCCGCCGCTGGAAGTCTATGACCGGCCAGCCAATGTTTTCGTGGCGGGCTTCATCGGCTCGCCGACGATGAATTTTGTAGATGCGGTGGCCAAGGGCAAAGGCAGTGCGGTGCTGGCTGATGGTTCCAGCCTGCCCATCTCCGCCAAGGGCGTGAAGGATGGCCAGAAGCTCACGCTGGGTTTCCGCCCGGAGCATTTGCAGATGGCGGCCAAAGGACTTGCCGGCGAAGTGCTGGTGGTTGAACCGCTCGGCATGATGACGCAAGTGGTGGTGAAGGCTGCAGGCACCCATGTGGAACTGATGGTGCTGGAACGCAGCGACATTTCACCCGGCGACAAGGTGAAGCTGGCCATCAGCCCTTCACATGTGCATATTTTCGACAAGGCCAGCGGCCAGAGAATCGAATAATTCGGGAGTGACTTCATGACATCTGTACAATCAAGCAGAGTGGCCATTGGCAAAACGGGCGTTTCCGTCAGCAGGCTATGCTTTGGCCTTGCCCCCATCGGCGACATGCCAGGGACCTATGGCCATGGCGTGACCGTCGAACAGGCACATGCCACGGTGAATGCGATTTTCGACAGCGAGATCAATTTTCTCGATACGGCGCGCAATTACGGCCTGGGCAAAAGTGAAGAACGCATCGGTGAAGTGATCCGTGTGCGCGGTGGCATTCCGAAGGGCTTTGTGATTTCCACCAAGCTTGACCGCGACATGGACACACTGAAATTCGATGGTGCGCAAGCACGCCGCTCACTGGAGCAAAGCCTGAAAGCCCTGGGTGTTGATCATTTCGGCATGCTGCATCTACATGATCCTGAATATGCTTCGTCGCCGCAGGATGTGGAACAGGCGCTGGCCGAACTGGTGAAGATGAAGGAAGAAGGACTGACCAAATCCATTGGCCTTGCTGCCGGCGTGGTGGATGTGATGATGCCTTTGCTGCGCAACTGGGATTTTGATTGCCTGATCACTCATAACCGCTTCACGCTGGTGAACCGCAATGCCGCGCCGATGATGGACCTGGCGCAGGAGCGCGGCGTGGCCGTGCTGAATGCAGCGCCCTATGCCAGCGGCGTGCTGGCCAAGGGCACAGCGAACCTCAAGCGCTATGTGTATCAGGAAGCGACGGCAGAAGTGCTCGCACCCGTGAAGCGCGTTGAGGATGTTTGCGCGAAGCACGGCATTCCACCTGGTGCTGCGGCTTTGCAGTTTTCGATGCGCGACCCGCGTGTGGCTTCGACAATCATCGGCATCAGCAAGCCGGAGCGCATTGCGCAGACGATTGAATGGAGCAACTATCAAATCCCGGAAGCGGCTTGGGATGAATTGCTCGCGCTGCCGTTTGAAAGTGGTGACCCGGAAGCGACGCGCACTTATTCGCCGGATTGATCAGGCCTCGAAGGTGACGCGGCCGCCGCACATGGTTAGGACCGGCATCACTTCCGCCAATTCTTCTGGATCGCAGTTTTCGATGTTGCGGTCCAGAATGACCAGATCGGCAACGTAGCCCGACTTCAGCATGCCTTTCCAGTTTTCCGCAAACTCCGCATAGGCCCCGGTCAAGGTGTAGGATTGCAGTGCTTCCGCTACCGTCTGGCGGTTGTCCGGCAGGCCAACGGCCCATGGCTTGCGGGTGACGGCGGAATGAATGGACTCCCATGGATTAACCGACGACACCGGCCAATCCGACGAGAAGGCCAGCGGGATCCCTAGATCACGAATGCGCCGCCAGGCATAGGCGCGGGGCCAATGCTGCTGACCAATGGCGCTGATTGTGGGTTCCAGTGGCAAGCCGCATTGGCCTGGCGGATGCGGCGGCTGCATGGAGGCGATGACACTAAGCGCCTTCAGGCGCGCAAAGTCAGCATCGCGCACCAGTTCCAGATGTTCGATGCGGTGGCGGCTGTCGCATTTTCCATTGGCGGCGCGCACCGCTTCATAAGCATCGAGCACGGCTTTCGTAGAGCCGTCACCGATCGAATGAACGGCGATTTGCAGGCCGCGTTTGTCGGCTTCTATGCAAAGTGTTTTGAAGTTTTCCAGATCGAAGCGTGGCTCGCCGCGCCAGCCGGGCTGGTCGGCATAGTCCTGCGCCATCAAGGCTGTGTGGCTGTCGATCACGCCATCCAGGAAGAATTTTACCGTGCCGGAAGTGAGCCACCGCGAATGATATTCGCTGCGCATCGCCACGGCCTTCTTCATTCTTTCTGCACCACCGCCTGAAACGCAATGCAACGGAATGCGGGCGCGGCAGAGCAGATCCCCCTCTTTCTCGATTTCAGCCAGCAATTGCAGCTGGTAGAAATTTCCATCCATGTTCTGGAAGCTGGTGATGCCGTGGCGGGCGAGGTGTTTCAGGCCATTGCGCAGCAGCGCTTTGTCATACTCCCGTTCCTGGCTGCTCACACCACCTTGAGGTTCATCATCTGCGGAAACCCCCAAGCGATCACGCCCGCCCGATGCATCCAGCGCGATCACAGGATTGAAGGCTCCGGATTCGCGCAACTCACCCGTTGCGAGCCCATCTGGTCCTATCACGACTTCATTGCCGGGCGCGAGTTGCCTGCCATGCAGCAGATCGGCTTTCTTCAGGGCGATGGTGTTGGCCCAGACCGTGTGAAAATCTGGCGACATGAGCGCGAGCGGCTGATCCGGCAAGATACCGTCGAGAATGTGGCGGTCGAGGCTGCGGCCTTCCCCCAGCACCGTGTAATCGGTGGAATTGACAATCAGCAGTGGCTCTGTGCGGTGCTGCGCCGCATGCGCCTGGATGACGGTGGTAATGGCTTCAAGGCCGTTCTTGTTGAATAGGGAAAGGCGGTTCAAAACGGCAGAGCCGCCGAAGACGTGGATGTGGCTTTCATTGATGCCGGGCACCACGCTGTGGCCTTGCGCGTCGATCTGCCGCGTGCTCGGTCCGGCCAAGTGGTGCAATGAATCTTTACTGCCGACGGCCAAGATCTGGCCATTGGCCATCGCAATCGCATTGGCGTGAGGTTGTGCCGCATCCATGGTGAGGATGGCAGCGTTGAAAATAATGATATCGGCCAATTGTGTCATGCTGCGAACTTAGCTGGACTTCACGAATGCCAGCAAGTGCCCTTGCTGGCTGCAATGGGCTTTGCCATAGTTTACGGCATTGACCGGAGCCCTCTCATGAAAATTGTTTATACCGATGATCACCGCGCACACTTTCCCCAGGGCGAAGTTTATGGTGGTGAGCTTGTCACGCCGTTCGAGCGGCCTTCGCGCGTTGAATATATTCTGCGCGAACTCAAGTCGCGCAAGATGAATGATTTCGTGGCGCCCGGCGCGCTCAAGATGCAGACCGTGAAGAAAGTGCATGACAAGGACTTCGTCGCCTTTCTGGAAAGTGCGTGGAGCGAGTGGACCAAGGCGGGCTATCGCGGCGAAATCCTGCCCACGATGTTCCCGGTCCCCGGCCTGCGCAAGAAGCCGATGCGCGCCATTGATGGCAAGGTGGGCTATTACACGTTCGGCACCGAGACGATGATCACCGCCGGCACATGGAAGGCCGCCACCGCTTCCGCCGCCACGGCGCTGAAAGGCCAGGCGCTGGTTTCACGCGGCGAGCGCGCGGCTTTCGCGCTGTGCCGCCCGCCGGGGCATCATGCGCATCATGATCTTTATGGCGGATATTGTTTCCTCAACAATGTGGCTATTGCCGCGCAGGGCTTCCGCGATGCGGGTGCGAAACGTGTGGCCATTCTTGATGTGGATTTTCACCACGGCAATGGCACGCAGGATATTTTCTATGACCGCGAGGATGTGCTGTTCTGCTCCCTGCATGGCCAGCCGGAAGACACGTTCCCCTATTTCCTCGGCTTCAAGGATGAGACGGGCCGCGGCAAGGGCGAAGGCTTCAATGTGAATTACCCGATGCCGCCCGGCACCAAATATGATGTGTGGGGTGCGGCACTGGAAGCGGCCTGCCGCAAGATCAAAGCCTACAAGCCGGATGTGCTGCTGGTTTCGCTGGGTGTTGATACGTTCAAGAATGATCCGATCTCGTCCTTCAAACTTGAAAGTGCAGACTTCACAACTTACGGTGCACGCATTGCGAAGTTGAAACTGCCCACGCTGTTCGTGATGGAAGGCGGCTATGCGATTGACGCCATCGGCATCAATACGGTGAATGTGCTCGACGGATTCGAGAACGGCTGATGAGGCAGGTCAAGCTTGCCATTACGCAGATGGCCTCGGAAAATGACTGGGCCAAGAACTGCGACAAGGCCGAAAAGCTGGTGCGCGCGGCGGTGGCCGAGGGCGCGCAAATGGTTTTGCTGCAGGAGCTTTTCGATGCCGATTATTTCTGCATCGAGCAGCACGCCAAGTTTTTGCAGCAAGCCATCGAGCTCGACCGCCACCCGACGGTAAAGCGTTTTGCGGCTCTGGCGAAAGAGTTGGGTGTGGTTTTGCCGGTCAGCGTTTTTGAGCGTGCGGGCCAGGCGCATTACAACACCACGGTGATTGTGGATGCCGATGGCACGGAACTGGGCTTCTACCGCAAAACGCATATTCCCGATGGGCGCGGCTATCAGGAGAAATTCTATTTCTCGCCGGGCGATACCGGGTTCAAGGTTTGGGAAACGGCTGTCGGTACAATTGGCCTGGGCATTTGCTGGGACCAGTGGTTTCCCGAATGCGCTCGCGCCATGGCTTTGATGGGGGCGGAGTTTTTGCTCTATCCCACTGCCATCGGATCCGAGCCGCCCAATCCGACTTACGATTCCAGCAACCATTGGCAAAATGTGATGCGCGGCCATGCGGGGGCAAACATCATGCCGGTCCTGGCATCTAACCGGGCGGGCGAGGAGACCGCCCCCGATGGGCGCAGCGATATTTTCTATGGCCGATCTTTCATCGCCGACTATCAGGGCGAAAAGGTTCAGGAAATGGACCGCACAGAAGAAGGCTTCCGCATTCACAGTTTTGACCTGGACGAGATTGGCGCCTTGCGCCGCAGCTGGGGCGTGTTCCGCGACCGGCGGCCTGCGCTTTATGGGGCACTGCTCACCTTGGATGGGAAAACGCCGCAGGCGTGATCCACATTTGCGCTTGTGGTTTCGCAATTTCGCGTTCTAGGATGACAATCAGGGTATCAGGGGTGTTACGGGTTTGGCTGAGAGCAAAGCTGCTATTGCGGCGAAAAACGTGCGTAAGGTGTTCAAAGGTGCCGGGCAGGACGCCGTGGCCGCGCTGGACAACGTGTCAGTCACCATCAATCAGAACGAGTTCTTTACACTGCTTGGCCCTTCGGGTTGCGGCAAGACCACACTCCTTCGGCTGATCGCCGGATTTGAATTTCCCACCGATGGGCAGATATTGCTGTACGGCGAAGACATTGCCTTGCTGCCGGCCCACAAGCGGCCGGTGAACACCGTGTTCCAAAGCTATGCGCTGTTCCCGCATATGACGGTGGCGCAGAATATCGGCTTCGGCCTTGAAATGCTGGGCAAGCCGAAGGCTGAGATCGAAGCACGCGTGGCCGAGATGCTGAAGCTGGTGCGTATGGAAGAACTGCGCGACCGCCGCACCTCGCAGATTTCCGGCGGCCAACAACAGCGCGTGGCACTGGCACGTGCGCTTGCTCCGAAACCGAAGGTCTTGTTGCTAGATGAGCCGCTGTCTGCGCTCGACTATAAGCTCCGCAAGGAAATGCAGATCGAACTCAAGCGCCTGCAACTTGAAACCGGCATCACCTTCATCTTCGTCACCCATGACCAGGAAGAAGCGCTGACGATGAGTGACCGCATCGCGGTGATGAGCAAGGGCAAGATTTTACAGGTCGGCTCGCCACACGACATCTATGACCGGCCGGCCGATCACTTCGTGGCCAATTTCATCGGCGAGACGAATTTCCTGAATGGTCAGGTCAAATCCACGGCCAAGAAGATCGCTCAGGTGAAGCTTGATGCGGGGCCTGTCATTGCGGCTGAGGCGCCGGAGGGCAAGGCGCTCACTGGCAAGGTGACGGTTGTGCTGCGGCCTGAACATGCCACGCTGGTGGACGTGGCCAAGAGCAACCTCAAAGGCGTGGTCGAGAATGTGGTGTTCTTCGGCACCGACACACATTTCCATGTGAAGCTGTCGGATGGTTCAGTGTTCATGGCGCGCCAGCAGAATTCAGGAACACCGGTGAATGCGCGCAAGCCGGGCGACAAGGTGGGCATTGAATTCTCCACCAAGACCTTGCGGATCCTGAACGACTGATCATGGCAGGAGAAAGCACCACAGCCGCTGAAATTGCCCTCGCTTCGCAGAAGCGTTCGGCACGGCGGCATCAATTGCTGTCTCTGCCTTCGGTGCTCATCATCACTCTGTTCGGTATTCTGCCGCTGCTGGTGATCTTGGTCTATTCCTTCCTGAAGGCTGCGCCTTACGGTGGCGTGGAATGGAAATTCACCACCGATGCCTATGTGAATTTCCTGTTCCAGCGCGACATCTTCGACGATACGCTGCAATTCGCGCCGGATTATCTTTATATCTATCTGCGCTCCATTCTGTTTGCGCTGCTCACCACGGTGATCTGCCTGCTGATCGGATTCCCCACGGCCTATTTCATGGCCACGCGCCCGCCGGAACAACGCAGCTGGTGGGTGCTGCTGATCACCATTCCGTTCTGGTCAAACCTGCTGGTGCGCACGCTGGCCATCATGTTCATCATCCGCGATGAAGGCGTGATCAATACGCTTCTCATGCATTGGCATGTGATCGATAAGCCCATCACCATGCTCTACACCAATTTCGCCATCGTGCTGGGGCTGCTCTATTCCTATCTGCCTTTCATGGTGCTGCCGCTTTATTCCAGCCTGGAGAAGCTGGATTTCCGGCTAGTGGAAGCGGGCTTTGATCTTTACGCCACCAAGCGCCAGGTGCTTTGGCGCATCATCATTCCTATGGCCAAGCCCGGCATCATTGCGGGCTGCTTGCTCGTGCTGATCCCCGCGATTGGCGCTTATGTCACCCCGCTTATTCTGGGTGGTGGTTTGCATCTGATGATTGGTGATCTCATTGCGCAGCAATTTGGTTCGGGCCGCAACTGGCCTCTGGGTGCGGCTCAGGCGCTGATCCTGATGGCGGCTGTGATGTGCGCGCTGTTCGCCTATGTGCGCAATTCGGCGACGGGCAAGATGCATCATGACTAAGATGGACGGGGCAGTCGATATCAAGACGCAACCCGGCTTCAAGGGCGTTGCGATCTTCTGCCTGGCGATGCTCTACACGCCCATACTGGTGCTGATGGTGTTTGCCTTCAATTCCGGCAATCTTATGATGAGCTGGGAAGGTGTGAGCCTGAAATGGTTTGGCGTTGCGCTGGCTAACGAAGATTTCCATTCCGCTGCGCGCAACACATTCCTCATTTCGATTATTGCCACAATCGTTTCCACATCCGTTGCCACGCTGGCCGCCATCGGCATGACGCGGGTGAAGGCCTGGCCCGGCATGAGTGCCGCCTTCATGATCATCAATCTGCCCTTGATGGTGCCTGAAATCATTACGGCGGTGGCGACGCTGTCATTCTTCGCTTTGCTGGCCCGCGGCTTCGGCTGGAATTTCGGCATCGGAAACATTGTGCTGGCTCATTGTGTGTTCTGCATTCCCTTCGCCTTCATGCCCATCCGGGCGCGGCTTGAGGATATGGACCTGACCTTGGAAAATGCTGCAGCTGATCTTTATGCCACGCCGTGGCAGGCCTTCAGGCGCGTCACGCTGCCCCTGCTGGTGCCTGGCATTGCGTCAGGTGCGGCCCTTGCCTTCATCGTGTCCTTCGATGATTTCACCATCACGCAAATGGTGGCAGGCCCAGGGCAGACAACATTGCCGCTTTACATCTGGAACCAGACACGCAGGCCGATGACACCGGAGATCAATGCCATCGCCGCCATCCTGCTGCTGTTCTCGATGGCCTTTATCGTCATTTCCTTCTTTATCGCGCGCAGGCGCAAATGAGTTCTGAAATCCAACCAGGGAGAATGTCTATGTTGAAATCCATCTTGAAACTTGCAGCCGCCGGGGCTGTTCTGGCGGTTGCCGCGGGCAACGCCATGGCGGCCGGAGAGCTGCACATCTACAATTGGGGTGATTACACCAACCCCAAGCTGATCGAAAAATTCGAGAAGCAGTTCGACGTGAAAATCACATTGGATTCTTACGATTCGAATGAAACCATGCTGTCGAAGGTGCGCGCCGGAAACTCCGGCTATGACATCGTTGTGCCATCCGATTACACCGTGAAGATCATGGCGGATGACGGCCTGCTCGAAAAGACCGAGCCGAACACCATGCCGAACTTCAAGAACATGCGCCCGGAATTCGTTGACGTGTATTGGGATTCCGGCCGTCATTATTCGGTGCCGTGGCAATATGGCATGACCAACTTTGTGGTCAACACCGACAAGTACAAGGGCGACATCGACACGCTGGGTATCCTGTTCAATCCGCCGGATGAACTGAAGGGCCAGATCAACGTGCTCGATGACATGAACTCGCTCACCCATGCGGCCGAGCGCTATGTGGGCGTGCCACGTTGCGGCGCCGACAAGGAAAACCTGAAGAAGGTAAGCGATGCGCTGAATGCCGCCAAGGCCAATTGGAAGACCTTCAGCTATGACACGATCACCAAGGTGACATCCGGCGACGTTTCTGTCTCGCAGACCTGGAATGGTGCCGCCTACCGCATGCGCCAGAAAATGCCGAGCGTGAAGTTCGCTTTCCCGAAGGAAGGCATTGAAGGCTGGATGGACAATGTGTCGGTGCTGAAAGGTGCTGCTAACATGGACAATGCCAAGGCCTTCCAGAACTTTGTGATGGACCCGGAAAATGCCGCGCTGATTTCGGAATTCGCCGGCTACGACAATGGCATCACCGATGGCCTCAAGGCGCTGCCGAAGGAATTCGCTGATGCGCCTGAGTTGCATTTACCGGCCGGTGCACCAACACCGGAATTCGTTCCGCCGTGCGATCCGGCCGTGATCGAAATCTACAACAAGATCTGGACCAAGCTGAAGGGCTGAGTTCAAACGCCATGGCGGGGCCCCGGCTGAAACGCCGGGGCTTTTCATTCACAGGATACGCATCATGAGCAATGGCCCCACACGCAGCAATGCCCTGCCCCCGATGGATTGGGACCGCGCACCCTGGAACCGATGGTCGTTCCTCAACATGCGCGAAGTGCTTCCCACAGTGGAAGTCTGGCGCGGCACCGGGCCTGTGCGCCAATTTGAGAGAGTTGAGAAGCCGCTGGGCACGCTGCCGGTGAAATCACTGGCGGGCAAGGAAGCCAGCCTCACTGATTTTCTGAACGAGACTTTTACCGATGGCTTGCTGGTGCTTCATCGCGGCAAGATCGTGTTTGAAGCCTATATGAACGACATGCAGCCGCGCACGCTGCATCTGTCGCAATCGGTAGCCAAGTCGGTCACGGGCATGACGGCTGGTATTCTTGTCGGGCGCGGCCTGCTCGATCCCGGCAAGCTGGTGAGCGATTATATTCCAGAACTTGCAGGCACGGGCTGGAAGGGTGCCACTTTACAGCAGGTGCTGGATATGAGCACCGGCGTGAAGTTTGACGAGACCTATACAGACCCCAATTCCGATATGGGCCAGCTTGATGTTTCCACCGGGTGGAAGCCCATTCCGCCCGATGCTGACAAGAATGCCAAGTGGCCGACGCATGTGTGGGAGCAAATTCTGGGCCTCAAGGGCACCACGCGGCCGCATGGTGCTGCGTTTGAGTATCGCTCCATTGAAACTGATCTTCTGGCCTTCTGTATGGAGGCGGTGACCGGCAAGCGTCTGGCGCAGATCGTGTCGGAAGAGCTGTGGCAGAAACTCGGTGTGGAAGAGAGTGCGTGCTTCACGGTGGACAGTGCAGGCTATGCGCTGGCCGATGGCGGTTTCAATGCCACGCTGCGCGACTATGGCCGCTTCGGGCAGATGGTACTGTCAGGCGGGCAAGGCATTGTGCCTGCATCCTGGATTGAAGCGACGCGCAATGCACCGCATGAGCTCTTTGGTGAGCCCTATACGATCGCGCTGCCGCAGGGTGGGTATCACAACCAATTCTGGGTGGAAGACCCTGTCTCGCGCAATCTGATGTGCCGTGGTGTTTTCGGGCAGCTGATCTATGTGGATTTCGCGCATGACATGGTGGCGGTGAAACTTTCCACCTGGCCTGACTTTTTGAATGTGAAAATGACGATGGCCACACTTGCTGCGCTGAAGACGGTGGCGCAAGCCCTCTAGTATCGTTCCAGCAGTTTTGCCAAGCCGCTCATGGCGCGGCGCGTGGCATTGGCATCTGCGGCGGCGAAACCCATCAGCAAGCCGCTCTGTTTGCCAGTGCCGCGGAACTGCATCGACAAGGGCGAGACATTGATGCCTTGCTTGCCAGCCTCCGCCGCGATCTTGCGATCATCGAGGCGCTTGCGGAACAGACCGACAAGCTGAATGCCTGAGTCAGTCGGATGCAGCTCCATCCACGGCGTGAGATGTTTCTCGAACTGCTCGGTGAAATATTGCCGCCGCTCGGTATAGAGCCGCAGCATGCGCCGCAAGTGGCGCGCGAGATGGCCTTCGCTGATGAAGTCGGCTAGTGCCGCTTGGGTGATCAGCGGCGCGAATTGCCCGGTGGCGCTGAGGGCCGCCATCACCCGGTCCCTGATATTCAGCGGGACCACCATGTAGCCGAGGCGCATGGCGGGAAAAAGGATCTTGGCGAAGGTGCCGACGAAGATCACGCGTGAACCAGCGGCCACGCCTTGCAGCGCGGGAATGGGCTGGCCCTGGAAGCGGTATTCGCTGTCATAATCATCCTCGATGATCCAGGCGTTCCAGTCGCTTGCCATGCGCATCAAAGTTAGGCGTTGCTGCATCGACATGGTCACACCCAGCGGATAATGGCACGACGGTGTGACGAAAATCACCCGTGGATTTTTTGGCGGTGGATCCAGATTCCAGCCATCTTCATTGACGCGCAGCGGTTGCAGCTCGGCGCCCGCCGCGAGGAAGGCTGCGCCTGCGCCGTAATAGCCGGGCTCCTCCATCCAGACAGATTCACCCGGATCGACCAGCAGCCGCGCCAGAAGGTCAAACGCTGATTGCGCACCATTGGTGATGATGATCTGTTCCGGGCGGCATTCCACCCCACGCGAGGCCATCAGATAGCGCGCGATGGCCTGGCAAAGCGGCGGATAGCCAGTCACGTGATAAGTGCCAAATAGATCACCCCGCGCCTGCTTGGCGCGCTTGGTGAGCAGCTTCGACCAGGTGTTGAAGGGAAAATTGTCGGCATCCGGCAGGCCAGGATGAAAGGCCGCAATGCCGGGCACGCCGTGATGATAGGGCTGCTCGCTCATCATGCGGCCGCGCGCCGATAGCGTCGATTCACCTGATTGGTTCAACTGGCGCGGATGCGGCGAATAGGTGGGCAGCTCCTTCACCAGCGGACCGGAGCCACGCAATGTGCCGAGGAATCCTTCGAGTGAAAGCTGGTCATAGGCGGCGATCACCGTGTTGCGGCCCACACCGATATCTTTGGCCAGGGCGCGCGTGGAAGGTAGCGCCACGCCGCTGGGCAGCTTGCGGCCCTCGATCAGTTCGCGCAGCTGGCGGTAAAGCTGGCGGTGTAAAGGGGCCTCCGAATCCCGGTCAATCACGATGTTGCGAACAGGAAAAGATAGCGTCACCCTTGGTTCCTCAAAATCTAGCCAAATTGGTTCTGTGCACAGAACCAGCCTAGCAGTAGCGTCGTGGCTCTTACAAGCTGGGACTCGGCACTTGGGCATGAAGCGGATCAGGATCGGTGTGATCGGAGCGGGCGGGATTGCCCAGGTCGAACACATTCCGAACTTGCGCCGGTTGTCTGAGCAGTTTGAGATTGCGGGTGTGTGTGATCCTTCCGCCAGCACGCGCCAGTTCATTTCCCATCGCTACGGCCTGCAGACCTTTGAAACGATTGATCAGCTTTTAGGACAGAAGCTGGATGCGATCCTGGTGGCTTCGCCTGATGCGCTGCACAAGGAACATGCCTTGGCCGGGTTTGCCCATGGCCTGCATGTGTTCTGCGAAAAGCCGCTGTGTTACGCGCCGGCCGACATTGCCGAGCTGATCGCCGCGCGTGATGCTGCGGGCAAGGTGCTGCAAGTGGGTTATATGAAGCGCTTCGACCCGAGCTATGAGGCAGCCCTTGAACTGATGCCGGGCACCAAGGCCACGTTGCGGCATGTCTCCGTCGAAGTGAATGATCCTGATGCATGGCCCTTCATCCGCCATCATGATTGGCAGGCCAGCAAGGATGTGCCCGACGCGTTGATCGCCGATGTGCGCACCAAGCAAAAGGCGCAAGTCAAAAAGGCTGTTGGGATTGATCTCAATGATGTGACCTTTCGCGGCTACACCGGCGCCTATTGCTCCGCCATCGTGCATGATGTGAATGCGGTGCATGGCCTTCTCAAGAAGCTTGGCGTTCCGGATGGCGAGATTTCCGGTGCTCAGCTTTATGCGGGTGGTGACGGTGGCCACGGCAGCGTGAAACTGTTGGGCGGCCAGGCGCTGTGGACGATGACGCATCTGACCGTACCGAAACTGCCGCATTACCGCGAGCGCATTACGCTCTATTTCGATGATGCCTCGCTGGAGCTTGAATTCCCCTCGCCCTATCTCAACCACCAGCCCACGCAACTGACCATCCGCACTGGCGATGGCCACCAATTGCATACGCGCGATATCCGCAAGGGTTACGAAGAAGCCTTCATCGAAGAGCTGAAGGGTTTCTGGTCTGCCATCGTCGAAGGCAAGCCGGTCCGCAACACCGCAGAACACGCGCATCGCGATATGAACCTGCTGGCCAATCTCACCCGCTGGAATGCCAGCCATCCCACTGCCCGCCTTCAATCCGGAGAATCATTTTGAGCGTACGCATCGGCATTAATCCCATCACCTGGTCCAATGATGACGTGCCGGAACTGGGCGGCGACACGCCGCTGGAAACCTGCCTCGCTGAAACCAAGCAGGCCGGTTATGCGGGCACTGAACTTGGTGGAAAATTTCCGCGCCAGTCATCCGTGTTGAAGCCGATCATGGCGCAATATGGCTTGGACATTATTTCTGGCTGGTATGATGGGCGTTGCGCTGAGAAAGATGTTGATGCCGAGATGGAGGCGATCACGCCGCATCTGCAGCTGCTGAAAGACATGGGCAGCAAATATGTTGTCTATGCCGATACATCGCTGGGGCGGCTTGGTGCCGTGTGGGACCCTATTTCAAAGCGCCCCTCGCTTTCCGATGCCGAGTGGCCCGCCTATGCCAAGAAGCTCAACGCTCTGGCGGAGAAGATGGCTGACTTTGGCGTGCGCATGGCGTTTCATCATCACATGGGCACCATTGTGGAAACCGATGCCGAAGTGGACATGATGATGAAACTGACGGGACCTGCCGTGGGCCTGCTCTATGACACCGGGCATTCATCGTTCTCCGGTGGCGACCCGCTGGCGCTGGTGAAGCGCCATGTGAAGCGCGTCGTGCATGTGCATTGCAAGGACCCGCGCAAGGAGATGCTGGAGAAAGCCCGGCGCGAAGACATGAGCTTCATGCAAGCCGTGCTGGACGGCATTTTCACCGTGCCCGGCGATGGCTCCATCAATTACGTCCCGATCCTCAAGACGCTGGCCGACAATGGCTATAGCGGCTGGCTGGTGGTCGAGGCGGAACAAGACCCCAAGAAGGCCCACCCGCTCACATACGCTACGATGGGTTTCAAGAACCTGTCGCGCATGGCGCGCGAAGCCGGCTTTGAGGTGACTGCATAAGGAACGCCGCAACGTGCGGCATAACAGGAGGGTTCTATGGGTACGAAGAGAGACATGTTGAAGTCACTGCTCGGTGTTGCCGCAGCAGTCACCATCTGGACGGGCGCTGGTGCCGCGGCTTATGCCGATGACCAGACGCGCGTGGTATTCGTCACGCACGGCCAGAGCGGCGACCCCTATTGGTCGGTCGTGAAGAACGGCATGGACGATGCCGCCAAGACACTGGGCGTGAAAGCCGAATATATTTCCCCCGACACATTCGACATGGCCAAGCTGGGCCAGATGATCGATGCCGCCGCAACCTCGAAGCCCGATGGTCTGGTTGTATCTATCCCTGATGCTGCAGCGCTTTCCACGCAAGTGAAGAATGCTGTTGCCGCCGGTGTGCCGGTGATCGTGATCGACTCCGGCGGATCGAAGCTGACGCATGATCTCGGTGGCTTGCTGTTCATGGGCCAGGATGAATTCCAGGCTGGTGTGATGGCGGGTGAAAGGATCAAGGCGCTGGGCATCACGAAGGCTGTCTGTTCCAACCACGAAGTCGGCAATTCCAGCCTTGATGACCGCTGCAACGGTTTCAAGCAGGGCATGGGCGTTGATGTGCCGGTTCTCAACGGTGTGATGGACCCGACCGAAATGAAGAACCGCGTGACGGCCTATCTGACCGCGCATCCCGATACGCAATTCATCCTCGCCGTTGGCGCTACTGGTGCCGAACCGATGCTGGCCGCGCTGAAGGATATGGGGCTGGAAGGCAAGATCAAGACCGGCACGTTCGATCTTTCGCCCAACGTTTTGCAGGCCATTGTGGACGGCAAGATGGAATGGGGCATCGACGCGCAGCAATATGCGATGGGCTATATCCCCGTCGTGATGTTTGACCTGTGGAAGAAATACAAGATCGCGCCGATTGCGGATTATCCCACCGGCCCCGGCTTCGTGACCAAGGATACCGCCGCTTCGGTGATTGCACTTTCCAAACTGGGCAAACGCTGAACCTCCAGGGGCGGGTGGTCCTCCCCGCCTGCCCCTCTTTTTTCGTTGCAGGTTGAATCATGAGCTCGACGTCCAAAGACGAACGCGTAAGGCAAGTGCCCTTGCTGGGGCGGCTACTGAGCCGTCCTGAACTCGGCGCCATTGCCGGCACGGTGCTGGTGTTTGCATTCTTCGCCGCCGTAGCGGGCACGAGTGGATTGTTCAGTGCCAAGGGCATTGTAAACTTCCTGGAAGTCTCGGCGCAGTTGGGGATACTCGCGGCACCTGTGGCGCTCCTGATGATCGCTGGCGAGTTTGATCTTTCGTTGGGTTCGATGATTGGCTTTGCTGGCATTCTGATCGCGATCCCTGCGGTGTTCTGGCACTGGCCGGTTTGGACCTGCATTATCTTTGCGTTCGCAGTTTCGGGCATTATCGGCGCAGCCAATGGCTATATGGTGGTGCGCACGGGGTTGCCGTCTTTCATCGTAACGCTTGGCGGGCTGTTCATGCTGCGCGGGCTGACGCTGGGCATCACGCGTGGCATCTCCGGCCGCACGCAGGTTTCGGGCTTGCATGAGCTTGCGGCCAACGATCCGCTGAACAGCCTTTTCTCAGGGCAGGTTTTTGCCGGACCGATTGAATGGCTGGCGTCGGTCGGCGTGATCGGGCTGCGGCCTGATGGCAAGCCTTCGATCAGCGGCATTCCAGTTTCCATCCTGTGGTGGGTGGGGCTCACGCTGTTCTGTGCGTGGCTGTTGTCACGCACACGGTTTGGCAACTGGATTTTTGCATCGGGTGGCGAGCCCAACGCGGCACGCAATGTGGGCGTGCCAGTGAACCGTACCAAGATTACGCTGTTTGTGATGACGGCCTGGTCGGCAACTTTGTTTGCGGCCATTCAGGTTCTCGTCACCGGCTCGGCCGACACTTTGCGCGGCACACAGAAAGAATTCGAAGCGATCATCGCCGTGGTGATCGGCGGCACATTGCTGACAGGCGGCTACGGCTCGGCCGTGGGCGCACTGTTCGGCGCGCTGATTTTTGGCGTGGTGCAGATGGGCATTTTCTACACTGGAGTTGATACCGACTGGTTCAAGTTCTTCATGGGCGCGATGATGCTGATTGCGGTTCTGTTCAACTCTTATGTGCGCAACCGCGCGATGAGGAGCCGCTGATGGTCACGCCCTATGTTGAACTGAAAGCCGTCAGCAAATATTTCGGCACAGTGATTGCGCTCAAGGATGTGACTTTCGATGTGCTGCCTGGTGAAGTGCATTGCCTGCTGGGCGACAATGGCGCGGGCAAATCCACGCTGATCAAGACGCTGTCTGGTGTTTACACGCCGGATGCGGGTGAGATTCTGGTGGATGGGAAACCTGTGCGTTTTGGTTCACCCAAGGAGACCTTGGATAGCGGCATCGCCACCGTGTATCAGGATCTGGCTCTGGTGCCACTGATGAGCGTGGCACGCAATTTCTTTCTGGGCCGCGAGCCGGTGAAGGGCATCGGGCCGTTCAAGCAGCTGGACATTGATTACTGCAACCGCACTGCGTATCGCGAACTGCGCGACATGGGCATAGAGCTGCGCGACCCCGAGCAACCGGTGGGCACGCTCTCGGGTGGTGAGCGGCAATGCCTTGCGATTGCGCGCGCCATTCATTTCGGTGCCAAGGTGCTGATCCTGGATGAGCCGACTTCGGCGCTGGGCGTGCATCAGGCCTCGATCGTGCTGAAGCTGATTGTGCAATCCAAGGCGCGCGGCATTGGCGTCATTTTCATTTCGCACAATGTGCATCACGCCTATGTGGTGGGGGATCGCTTCACCATCCTGAAGCGCGGGCGCAGCATGGGTACGCATAGCGTGGACAAGATCAGCCGTGATGAATTGCTGAACCTGATGGCGGGCGGCAAGGAACTCGTCGATCTCGAAGCCGAGATCGAGAAGCTGAAGCAAGCGAAAGTGAGCGCCTAGCATGGATCGCATCGGAGTTGCTCTCATCGGCACGGGCTTCATGGGCAAGTGCCATGCGATGGCTTACGGCGCTGTCAAAGCAGTATTTGGCGATGTGCCGGTGGTGGACCGTGCGGTGCTGTGTGATGTGGTTGCCGCTCACACAGCCAAATGCGCAGCAGATTGGGGCTTTGCCAAATCCACCACAGACTGGCGCTCATTGTTGAGCGACCCATCCATTCAGCTGATCTCCATCACTTCGCCCAATGGGCTGCACCGCGAAATGGCGGTGGCTGCGCTGGAAGCGGGCAAGCATGTCTGGTGCGAGAAGCCGATGGCGCTGACGATTGCCGATGCGGAAGCAATGGCTGCTGCTGCCGCGAACGCCAAGGGGCAAGCGACTGCACTCGGCTATGGCTATTTGCGCAATCCCGCTTTGCAGTTTGCGCGCAAGCTGATCGCCGAGGGTGCGATTGGCGAGGTGTTTGATTTCCGCGGTTCTGTCGATGAAGATTATATGGCCGACCCGGCGCTGCCGTGGTCTTGGCGGCTGACGCGCAAGGATGCGGGGCTCGGCACGCTGGGCGATCTCACCGTGCATCTGATTTCGCTGGCACAAGAGCTGATGGGGAATATCTCCAGTCTTTCTGCGATGGTGGATGTGGTGCACAAGCAGCGCCCGGCTGCGGGTGGCAAGATGGCCGAAGTTGAGAATGATGACATTGCTCACGCGCTTGTGCGTTTTGCATCGGGCGCGCGCGGCGTGCTGTCTTCTAGCCGCATCGCGCATGGGCGCAAGAATGGCCTCAAGATTGAAGTTCATGGTTCCAAGGGCATGCTGTGGCTCGACAATGAGCGGATGAATGAGCTCAACCTCTATGTGGCGGAAGGCCCGCCGGAGCAGCGCGGCTTTCGGCGGATTCTGTCGGGGCCGTATCATGCGGCATATGGCAAGCTCTGCCCTGCCCCCGGCCATGGCCTGGGCTTCAACGAACTCAAGGTGATTGAAGCGG
Organism: Aestuariivirga litoralis; assembly: GCF_015714715.1. NCBI lineage: Bacteria > Pseudomonadati > Pseudomonadota > Alphaproteobacteria > Hyphomicrobiales > Aestuariivirgaceae > Aestuariivirga > Aestuariivirga litoralis. Next base: position 1,685,184 of record NZ_WAHS01000001.1, read on the forward strand.
CCGAGCTGCTTTATGCGATCACCGGGCGTAAATCCGAATCGGTGAATTTCGAGCGCGGCATTGGCATTGAAAAAGTGATCCATGCCTTTGCCACTTCGGCGGAAACACATCGCTGGGTCGAAGTCTGATCAGGCTTTCGCCAATCCCTCTAGAAGCAGCGCCACAGCTTCGGCACCGGGATCATTGATGCCGGCGAGATTATCCGCCGAGACATAGGAACTGCGGCCCGCCTGGGCGCGCGTCATCTTGCCAGTGGCGTTGGCGCCTGTGCGGGCGGCTTGCGCGGCAGCGTTCAAATCTCCGCTTGCTGACAATGCGGCAAGCGATGGCGCCAAAGCGTCGATCATGGTGCGGTGGCCGGGACCTGCGCCGCCATAGGCCATCATCTTTTCCAGGCCAAATTGCAGCGCTGCCTTCCAGTTCTTGCCGGTGCTCTGCCCGGCGGAAGAAAAGAAGATGGCCAGCAGCACGCCGGATGAGCCGCCGATGGCATGGGTCATCGCCTGGCTGAGGGCTGCGAAAAAATCATCCTGCTTGGCCAGCGGCAATTTACCGATATTGGCATGGATGTAGCGCGCGGCGGTGGCGAGAGTGGAGCCTGTATCGCCGTCGCCCACCCGCGCATCCAGCGCATTCAACGGCTTTTCATGGGCGATGATGATGTCGCAGGCTTTGGCCAGCGTTGCGGCGAGTGCCGGATTTTTGCTGGGTTTGAAAGTCTTGATCTTCGACTCTTTCGGCAGCTTCACCAGCTTTGGTTTTTCATGCCGATAGACTTTCGGCCAGACCAGCGGCGAGGCGGGCGATTGCAAGGCCACTTCCCATTCCGGCTTCAGCGGCAGCAGGCTGAACGAGAAGCCATGCATATCGAGCGATGTGACGAGATTGGCAGGGCCGCAGACCAGCTTGATCTTTTTGCCATGCGGGCCAGCCAGAACTTCATTGGTCAACAAAGCCATTTCCAGCGGCGTGGTGGAGCCCAAATTGTTGACCAGCAGCGCATAGGATTTCGCCGGGCGCGCACGCTTGAACAGCCTGTCGGTCAATGCGCGGGCAGTTTTGGCGGCATCTTCAAAGCCGATCAGTTCTACGCCCGGCTCGCCGTGGATACCGAGGCCCAGCTCGGCCTTGCCTAATGGCACACGGTCTTCGCGGCCGATGCCGGGTATGGTGCAGGAGCTCAAAGCAAGGCCCAACGATACCGCTGCGTCTGCCACGTCCTGCGCGATCTTCGCCACCTTATGCAGCGGCCAGCCTTTCTCGGCGAAATGCCCTGCGATCTTCTCGACGAAGACCACGCCAGCAACGCCGCGCGGCTGGGCGATGCCGGGAATGGCGATGTCGTCCTTCACGATGACGACTTCAACCTTCTTGCCCAGCGAACGGGCACGTTCGACAGCGAGGCCAAAATTCAAACGATCGCCGGTATAGTTCTTGAAGATCAGCAGGCAACCGCCCGGCCCGGTTACCGCCATGATGGCGGCGAAGACGGCATCAATGCTGGGTGAGGCGAAGATTTCGCCGGCCACAGCAGCAGTCAGCATGCCAGCACCCACAAAGCTGGCATGGGCCGGCTCGTGCCCCGACCCGCCGCCAGCGATGATGGCCACGCGCGATGGCTTGTGATCGGTGCGCATGATCACCTTGATGCCGGGAAAGCCATCCAGCCGTGCCAGCTTGGCGCCGCCGGACGCGCGCAGCAAACCGTCAAGTGCGTCCTGAACCAGCTTTTCCTTCTGGTTGATAAACTGCGCCATCGGCTTTGCCTCTATTTCAGGAGCTGTTCGGTGAGTGCCTTCACCATGCGCGGCAGGTCATAGGGGAAGCGGGCGGTGATCAGGTTACCGTCCACCACGCAAGGCTCATCCAACACAGTGGCGCCGGCATTTTTCAGATCGACCTGGATGTTCCACACGGCGGTGGCTTTCTTACCCTTGAGCAAATCGGCGCTCACCAGCACCCATTGGCCGTGGCAGATGGCGCAGGTGGGCTTGCCCTTGGCATGCATGGCGGTGACGAAAGCCTTGGCATGATCATCCATGCGCAAAGCATCGGGGTTCCAGCAGCCGCCGGGCAGGATCACGGCGTCATAGTTTTCAGCCTTGGCCTCATCTGTGTAGCAATCGATCTTCAACCAGCCGGCATTTTCCATCAGGCGGATGGCCAGAACATGAGTCTTGGTGAGCGGCGGAAAGCGCAGGCCAAGGGTGGGGTGGAAATCGCCAATGCGCGGCGAGACGACATGCACGGTTGCTCCATGCTCGCTGAGCCAGCGCTGGGCACCAAGGATTTCCACCTCCTCGACGCCATTGGTGCAACAGATGGCGATTTTCTTGCCTTTGAGCAGGCTCGTGTTTGACGGCGGATCGAACAGGAAGGCATTCAGCTCACGGTTCAACTCGCCATCGGCTGTGGCCAGCAATTCGGTGGAAATCGATGGCACCGGCGAGGTGGACATCAGTTCCTGCATCCGGTTGAAGGATGCTTTCTGGATGGGGGCGTTCATGGGGGTCTCTCCTTTGATTCTGTTGCGTCTTGGTGCGCGAATTGATCTGTTATATCAGTCTGCCTTTATTTCACCAACCGGATCAAGTGATAATGCTGTTGATGTTTCGGGAGGCTGCCATGCTGAGGCTTTGCACCATTATCTTGCTCGCGCTTGCCAGCCCGGCCTTGGCGGATACGCTGACCGGGCCTGCGGCCTTTGGCGACTGGAAGGCGGACGCGCCGGGAGTGACACGCCATATTCGGGCGGAAGATGTGCCTGCACCTGCGGCGGATACATCGGCCAGCAACCCGGCCAAGCTGGTGCCGATGCCCGAGGGTGCCACTTTGAAACTGCCGGAAGGTTTCACGGCAAGCCTTGTCGCTTCTGGCTTCAGCCCACGCGTCATCCGCTTCGCACCCAATGGCGACCTGTTCGTGGCCGATAGCAAAGACAACCAGATCCGGATGTATCATTTCGGTGACGGGCTAGACAAAGCGCCGACCGCATCAATCTATGCCAAGGGCCTGAACCGACCTTACGGCATCGCCTTTTATCCGCCGGGGCCGGAGCCGGCTTTTGTCTATGTGGCCAATGCCGATGGCGTGGTGCGGTTTTCCTACAAAAGCGGCGATGTGGCCGCCACCGCAGCGCCCAAGCAGATTATCTCGGGCATCCCGGCCTCGGGCCACTGGACGCGCGACATTGCCTTCTCGCCTGATGGCAAGCTGCTCTATGTGAGCGTTGGCTCCAGCGGAAATGTGGCTTCCGACATGCCCGCCACGCCAGAAGATGGACTTGAAAGCTGGATCAAGAATCAGCCGCTGGGTGCCGCCTGGGGTGCTGAAGCGGGGCGCGCCAATGTGCTGGCCTTTTCACCCGACGGGCAGAACCGGCAAATCTGGGCCACAGGCCTGCGCAATTGTGCGGGCATTACCATCCAGCCAGCCAATGCGGATTTATGGTGCGTGGTGAACGAGCGCGATGGGTTGGGCGATAATCTGCCCTTTGAATATGCCACGCATGTTCCCCAAGGCGCGTATTTCGGCTGGCCCTGGTATTATACGGGCGACCATCAGGACACCCGGCCCGACAGCGAGCGGCCTGATCTGAAGGGCAAGGTCAGTATCGGCGATGTGCTGATCCAGGCGCATTCAGCGCCGCTGAATATTGCCTTCTACGAGGGCAGCGCGTTTCCGGCTGAATACAAGGGCGATGCCTTTGTCACTCTGCATGGATCATGGAACCGGGCCACGCGCACCGGCTACAAAATCGTGCGGTTGCTGTTCAGAGATGGCAAGCCGACGGGGGAGTATCAGGATTTCATCACCGGCTTCGTCAAGAGCGACAAAGAAGTCTGGGGTCGGCCGGTGGGTATAGCCGTGGCACCGGATGGATCACTGTTCTTCAGTGAAGATGGCAGCGGCAATATCTGGCGGGTGACTTACCAGGGCGGGTAAAATTCGAGCCCGGCTTCCAGCCAATCCGCAGCCTCCAGCACCTGTTCAGTCAGCGGCAGCGCGATATCGACGCGCAATGACCATTCATCGGCTGCTGGCGGTTCAAGCGTCTTGAGCTGGCTGTCGAGCAGTGAGGGCGGCATGAAATGGTTTTTGCGGGCATTGATCCGCTCTTGCAGCACGTCGCGGCTGCCATCGAGAAACACGAAGGCCACCGGACGGCCCGCCGCCTTGGCAATATGCTCGCGGTAAGAGCGCTTCAGGGCGGAGCAGGATGCAATCTTGCCTTCGGTGCCAGCCAGCGCCTTGCCGACTTCCTCCAGCCAAGGCCAGCGATCCGTATCAGTGAGTGGAATGCCGGCGGACATCTTGGCGATATTGGCCTTTGGGTGCAGCTTGTCGCCCTCGACGAACCACTTCACATCAAGCTTTTCAGCCAGCGCTTCGCCCACGGAGGTCTTGCCGCAGCATGTTACCCCCATCACCACGCATGCGCCTTGAAATGTCATGCCCTCCCTTCACATCTTTTTATGGCACATACAAGACGGCGGAATGCTGCATGTGAATTCCTAGCGAACGAGGCGGGCACCAGTGTCAAAATCAAAAACATGCAGGCTGTGTGGTGCGGCGGTGAGGTGCAAGGGTTGACCAGCTGTGAAGGGAATGGTTCCGGGCAAAGCCAATTGCAACACGGTGCCCAGCGCTTTCACGGCAGCATAGCTGGTGGCCCCGGTGCATTCAGCCTGCAGCACGGTCCCCGAGATCATCGCGTTCTCGCTTGAGGGCGCGAGAGCCAGATGTTCGGGACGGATGCCGAGATGGATTTTGCGACCTGCTGAACCGCCGGGCAGTGCGATGGTCTCTCCGGTTTTAGCAACGAACCAGTCATCCGCCCATTCGCCTTCCAGCAGGTTCATGGCGGGTGAGCCGATGAAGGTGGCGACGAACGTGTTGGCCGGGCGCTCATAGAGTTCGAGCGGTGCGCCGACCTGCTCCACCTTGCCGTTGCGCATCACCACGATCTTGTCGGCCATCGTCATGGCTTCGATCTGGTCATGGGTGACATAGATTGAAGTGACGCCGAGGCGCTTGTGCAGGCTGCGGATTTCAGCGCGCATCTGCACGCGCAAAGCCGCATCGAGATTGGAGAGCGGCTCATCAAACAGAAACACCGAAGGCTTGCGCACGATGGCGCGGCCCATGGCCACGCGCTGGCGCTGGCCACCGGAGAGCTGGCGCGGGTGGCGTTCCAGATAATCAGTGAGGCCCAGAATTTGTGCGGCCTCTTCCACGCGCGGCTTGATCTCCGCCGGTTTGTGGCCGCGCAGCTTGAGCGAATAGCCCATATTCTGCCGCACCGTCATATGCGGATAGAGCGCGTAATTCTGGAACACCATCGCAGCGTCGCGCTCTTTGGGTTCCAGATTGTTCACCACGCGACCGCCGATATGGATCAGGCCGCCCTGCACTTCTTCAAGGCCGGCGATGCAGCGCAGCAGCGTGGACTTGCCGCAGCCTGAGGGGCCGACCAGCGCAACAAATTCGCCTTCCTTGGCTTCAAGGCTCACATCGCGCAGCACTTGCACGGCGCCGAAATTTTTGACCAGACTTTCGGCGCGCACTTCCGCCATGGGTCAGGCGCCCGGCAGGATGGCGGTGGACATTTCCGGCAAGGTCTGGCCTCCATCAATCACCAATGTCTGGCCTGTTATATAGCCCGCCTCATCCGATGCAAGGAAGCGCACGGCATTGGCAATGTCCTGCGGCGTGCCGAGGCGGCGCAAGGGTACGGCGGCGCGCTGGGCTTCCACAAAGCTTTGCGGCTGATGTTCGAGCACGCCTTCGGTGAGGATGTTGCCGGGCTCCACTGCGTTGAGCGTAATGTTCCATGGTGCCCATTCGAGAGCCGCTGTGCGCATAAAGCCCAGCACGCCGGCCTTGGTGGTGGCGTAATGGGCATAGCCGGGCGACGACACGCGCGGGCCGGTGATCGAAGACAGAAAAATCACCCGGCCTGATTGCTGGCGCTTGAAATGGGTGAAGGCGCATTTGGCTAGCGTGAAGGCGCCGCGCAGATTGACCCGCATCACATCGTCCCATTCCTGCGCCGAGATTTCTGCAATGCTGGTATTGGGATAGATGGCGGCATTGGCCACGGCTATGTCGAAAGAGCCGAACTCGCTCACCAGATCCTGCATGGTGGCGCTGACTTGGCCTTCGTCAGTTGTATCCATATGGCGGAAGCGGACGTTGAGCCCCTGCCCTTGCAAAGTCTTGGCGGCTTTCTCGCCTTCATCAGTCACAATGCCGGTGAGCAGCACTTGCGCGCCGGCGCTGGCCAGTTCCTTGACGATGCCGAGGCCGATGCCACGTTGGCTGCCGGTGACAAGAGCCACCTTGCCGGTCAAACGAAAATCACTCACGCCTGCACACCCGAAAACTGCGGCAACAGGTTGCCATGCGCCGCGATCATCTCATCTACCATCGCGGCGATTTCGGGCAGCGACAATTCGGCTGCCGTGTGCGGGTCCATCGCGGCGGCGTGATAGATGTGGTCGCGCTTGCCAGTCTTCACCGCTTCGACCACCAATTCCTGCACATTGATATTGCTGCGCATGATAGCGGCCAGTTGCACCGGCACTTTGCCGACGCGGATGGGCTGGATGCCGTTGCGGTCCACATGGCAGGCCACTTCAACGGCGGCGGCATCGGGCAGGTTTTCGATCAGGCCGTCATTGCGCACATTGCCGTAAATCACGCTAGGAGCACCTGTGACGCAGGAATGGATGATGGCGGCGGCATATTCGCGGCTCTTGGTCACTTCGAGTGGTTCGTTCGATTGTTCCAATTCTTTCTTCAGATTGTGCCAACCCGCAATCTGGTTTTCGCAGCGGGTGATATATTCATCCAGCGGCACCTGGAATTTCTCAATCAGGTCCTCGCGCCCGCGCTTGATGAACCAAGGCGTGTATTCGGAGAAATGCTCGGAGCTTTCAGTGACAAAATGACCGAAGCGTTTTAGCACTTCAAAGCGCACGGCTTCCTTGGGCGGGAACACGCCATCCGCAGCCAGCTTGCGCAGGCGCGGATAAAGATCTTCGCGCGCGCCATCGGGCAGGCGCTTTTCGAATTTGGTGAAGAAGGCCACGTGATTGAGGCCCGCGCAGTTGAAATCGATATTGGCGATGTCTTCACCCAGCGTGCGCGCGAGGAATTGCGATGTGTCCTGCACCGAATGGCACAGGCCCACATAGCGGATGTGCGGAAACTTGTCCGCCATCGCCCAGGAGATCATCGCCATGGGGTTCACATAATTCATCATCAACGCTTTGGGGCAGTGCTGCTCCATGTCCTTCGCGATATCGAAGACCACAGGGATGGTGCGCAGCGCGCGGAAGATGCCGCCTATGCCCAGCGTATCGGCAATGGTCTGGCGCACGCCAAATTTTTTTGGCACGGCAAAGTCCGTTACCGTGGCGGGCTTGTAGCCGCCGACCTGCATCATCAGGATCACGAAGTCGGCGCCGTTGAGCGCATCAGCGCGATTGGTGGTGGCGGTGACTTTGGCGGGGATGCCGAGCGTCTGGCAGATGCGTTGCGCCATGATGGTTGAAGTGGACAGGCGCGTTTCATCAATGTCGAAAAGCGAAATCTCGCTGCTGGCGAGTTCATCATTGCTGAGAACATCGCTCAGAATATTGCGGGCAAACACCGTGCTGCCGGCACCAACGAGACAAATCTTGGCCATGGATAAAACACCTGGAAATTTCGGGTGAAAACTGTTTGCCACTGGTTTTCCGATAATTCTTGCTGAAAACACCCTGTTGATTCCTGTTTTTGAGTGTGTTGAGGTGGCCTTCGATGCCCCAGCTTGACCCCGCCGAAACCGGCAACCGCTTCTTGCAGCCGCAATCTTTTCTGGCTGAAACCCATATGGTTGAGCCGATGCCGGAGGCGCATTGGCATGATCATGTGGAGCTGAACGTCATTATCAAAGGCGGCATGACTTACCTGATCAATGGCAAGCAGGTGGATCTGCATGAGGGCGGCATTTATTGCTTCTGGGCCGCGGTGCCGCATCAAGTGATTTCGGCGCTGGATGAGACGAAGCTGGTTTGTGTCTATGTGCCGTTCGCGGATTTTCTTTCACTCGTTGTGTCGAGTGAGTTCCGCGATGAGCTTCTGGCCGGGCATGTGATGACTTGCGACAAGACTGATCCGACGGACGTGACCACTGTGACGCGTTGGGCGCAGGAATGGGAAAGTGACGAAGAGCAGCTGACCAACCTGCTGCGCGATGAAGCGCGGCTGCGTGTGCGCAGGCTGGCGTTGAATGCTTGCCGCGCCGACAAGGTGAAGCGCGCGAAGGAGCCGGATCACAAGCGCGACACGGCGCATATTGCCGACAAGCGCACCATCGCGCGCGTGCAGGTGATGACCAGTTTCATCAACAGCGATTTCATGAATCCGATTGATGTTTCGGATGTTGCAAAAGTGAGCGGGCTGCATCCGAGCAGCGCCACCGCAACATTCCGCAAAGTGCTGGGGCAATCGATTGCGCAATATTTGCGGCAGCGCCGTTTGAACCATGCGCTGAAGCTGCTGGCCGATACCGACATGGCAATCATCGAAGTGGCTTATGAAAGCGGGCATGGTTCACTCACCCGCTTCTACGACGCGTTTCAGCGGCAGGTGGGCTGCACGCCGAAGGATTATCGCCGCCGCTTCAGGTCATAATTAAAGTGGCGCGTGACCGGACGCAAAACCGGCGTCCACTTTTGCTGGTCACGCTTTTATCAGGAAGATCGCTTCGATCTCTACCGTCATCCGGTTTGGCAATGAGCCCACGCCCACGGCGGAGCGCGCGTGTTTGCCGGCCTCGCCCAGCACTTCGACGAAGAGATCGGAACAGCCATTGATGACTTTGGGGTGATCGGAAAAATCCGGCTCGGCATTGACCATGCCAAGCAATTTCACCACCGCCTCGATGCGCGATAATTCACCGAGTGCGGCCTTGGCGGTGGCCAGCAATTGCAGGCCGGTGGTGCGGGCATCGGCATAGCCCTGTGCTATATCCGCAGTGAGGCCGAGGCGGCCGACACTATAAGTTCCCTCCGGCAGCTTCGGGCCCTGCCCTGAGAGATAGAGGAACGGCCCGGCGAAACGCCAAGGCACGTAAGTTGCCACCGGCACGGGCGGCTTGGGCAGAACCAGACCCAGTTGCTGCAGGCGTTCTTCAGGTGTCATTGCACTTTTCCTCTTGCATCGACTTTCACAGCACCCAGCACTTCGTTGCCCCGCACGAAGACCACCTTGTCGAACAGGTTGTTGACCGGGCAGACGTGATTCATGGTGATACGCACTTGCTCGCCCACTTTCAGCGGGCGCGGGCTGGTGCTTGTGTCGAGATAGCCATGTTCTTCATTCAAGGCATAAACCGGGATCATGTTCAGATCCTGCACCACGCCGTATCCCGGCAGTGGCGAGAGATCGCTGGTGAGAGCTTTGGAACCTGCGTCGATCAGCGCGCGCTCCGGCGTGGGCGTGCTGACCACCGTAGCGAGAACAGTCTCTGCACAATCGGCAAAGGTGTAAGCGCCCACGGCCACTTGCGTGCGGTCATTATAGATGTTGGTGCCCACGCGATATTCGGTCACTTCTTCGAGACCGCTTTCATCCCACAGGTCCTTGGAGCCACCGGAGCTGACGCGCGGGCAAGGCAAGCCGGATTTGCTGAGGCCCTGCTTGGCTTCAGCGATAAAGGCCGCCACTTCCTTGCGCTTGAAGGCGGGCGGATAGGTCATCAGGCCGCCGAAGGTGAGGCCGGCGGTGTTTTCAATTCGCTCGGCCAATGCCACGGCGGCGGCCGGCGATTGCACGCCATTGCGGCCCATGCCGGTATCGCATTCGACCAGGACTTCGAGTTTGCGCCCGCCGAGCTTGGCGGCGAGGGCTAGGCTCTCGATCACTTCTACGCTGTCTGCCACTACCGCAATATCAGTGCGATTCATCAATTTTGCCAAGCGCTCCTGCTTGGCGCGGCCCAGAACGTTGAAAGTGAGCAACTGGTCCCTGATGCCGGCATCGGCCATCACTTCGGCCTCGCCCAGTTTCTGCACGCAGATGCCTTTTGCGCCGAGTGCGATTTGCAGACGCGCAACTGAAGCGAGTTTATGCGTCTTGATATGCGGGCGGCTGGCGATGCCGAGCTTGTCGCAATGCGCCTGCCATTTCACCAGATTGGCCAGCATGATATCGAAATCGATGATCGGCACCGGGGTTTCCAGATCTTCCAACCGCTTGCCCATCGGCTCGAAATCGAAGAAGCTTTCCGCATTGATCTTGGCTGGCACGGCACATTCCTCAGCAGGGTGATGAGGCTTTGAGCATCGGTTGAACGCGCCGCGCGGTCAAGCTTCGGCATGATGCCTGCGCCAAAATTTTCCGGAAATTCCGCTCAAAAAGCAGAAAGGTTCCGGCGAAAGCGGCAAGAAAATCGGTTTTCCGAGCGATAGCCTTCTTCCTTAAGTTGCTCGCAGAAGCACAGGATTCAGCCGCCTACGCGCGGCACAACAGGAGAGAGAAGATGAAATTCAACCGATCACGTTTGGCCTTTGTCACTGCCGCCCTGTTGCTGGGCGTGGCGCATGGGGCCTTTGCCGATGACAAGCCATTTGCCGGGCAATCAATCACTGTGCTGCTGCCCTCGCCGCAGGATGCCAATATGGCGGCTGATTTCGAGAAGGCCACCGGCATCAAGCTCGACCTGCAGACGGCGAGCTGGGACGATGTATCGGTCAAGGTTTCAACCGCATTGCTGGCCGGGACAGCACCTGCCGATGTGACCGAGTTTGACTGGTCGTGGACAGGGCAGTTTGCTGCCGCCGGCTGGTATGTGCCGCTGAATGATGTGGTGAGCAAGGAAACCCAGGAAGACGTGAAGGGTTCGGCGCTGTTCAACATCAATGGCCAGCTTCTCGCCGTGCCTTACACCAATGACTTCCGCGTGATGCTGATCAACAAGAAGCATTTCGATGATGCTGGCGTGAAGGCGATCCCGAAGACACTCGATGAACTTGTGGCCGCTGCCAAGGCAATCAAGGACAAGGGCATCACCAAATATCCGATTGGCCTGCCGCTTTCGGCCACCGAAGGCGCATCGACCAGCTGGTATCTGCTGACCAAGGCGTTCGGCGGCGATCTCTTTGACAAGGACATGAATCCGTTATTCACCGCCAAGGACTCCGCCGGTTACAAGGCGATGGCGTTTGAAATGCAGCTGCTGAAAGACGGCCTGGTTGACCCGGCTTCGACCGGCCTGAAAGACAGCGACATCAATGACACGGTGTTTGCGAAGGGCCTGACCAGCATCATGATCAGCGGCGAGCCTGGCCGCCTGGGCCAATATTCCGATCCGAAGCAATCCACCGTGGCGGGCCAAGTGGCGGCCATTCCGGTTGCCACCGCCAGCGGCACGACGCGCAGCTTCGGCCTGCTGGAAGGGCTTGGCATTCCGAAGTCTTCGCCCAACCAGGACGCAGCAAAGGAATTCGTGAAGTGGATGACGGCGAAGGAATTCCAGATCCACAATTATTCCAACGGCGTGTTACCCACCCGCACATCAGCGCTGGCCGATTTGCAGAAAGACGGCAAGCTGATCAGCGGCGAAGCTTTGGTCGCGCAAGCACCGACCGTTGAACCACTTTTCCCGGCTGGGGCGCCAACATGGTATCCGCAATTCTCACTGGCGGTGAACACCTCGATCAACTCTGTAGCCAAGGGCGAGATTTCGATTGATGATGCCATGAAGCGGATTGCAGACGCCGTGGTTGAAGCTAAGAAACAGTGACTGTTCACATTATCTCCTCCCCGACTTCGAAGCCCCTTGGCGTTGGAAAATATCCCGACGCCATGTTGGGCTTCTTTCTTATTCTGCCGATCATCCTCACCATGGGCAGCCTGGTGTTCTACCCGCTGCTGGCCACCTTCTGGGACAGTTTGCACCGGGTGGACCCGTTGCAGCAGGGCACGCCGTTTGTCGGGATTGCCAATTACACGCGGGTGTTCGACGATGCTGAAGTGGGCCGTTCGTGGTTCAACACGTTCAAATATGTCTTGCTGGCGGTGTTTCTGGAAACCGTGTTTGGCGTTCTCGCTGCGGCGCTGATCAACCAGGTGAAGCGTGGGCGGCAATGGGTGCTGGCGGCGATCGTGCTGCCCTGGGCCTTGCCCCCGGTGGTGAGTGCCGTCATTTGGGAATGGATTTATGCGCCGGGGCCGGGCCTGCTGAATGGGGCGCTGACGGCGATGGGGTTGCCGTTCGAAGATTTCGTCTGGTTCAATAACAGCACATTGGCGCTGCTGCTGATCACGCTGGTTCATGTCTGGCGGATGATGCCGCTGACCATCGTGATCGTGCTGGCGGCGATGCAGGGCATTCCTGGCGAGCTTTATGAAGCGGCTCGCATGGATGGATCATCACGCTTTGGCATGTTCCGCACGATCACGCTACCGCTGACGCGCGGTGCCATTGCCGTGGCGATGACCAATGCGACGGTCGCCGCCTTCAACCTGTTTGACGAAGCGATTGTGCTTGCGCGCAACAGCGTTGAGACGCGGCCGATCCTGATTCAGATTTATCTGGAGGCCTTCCGTAAATTTCACTTCTCCTATGGCATGGCGCTGTCTTTGATGGTGACTGCTGTGTCGCTGCTGGTGTCGCTGGGTTATGTGATGCGCATCCACAAGAATACGAGGCTTGATTGATGCAGAGCGCGTGGTCTCACCGGATTGTTGTTTGGTTGGGCGTGGGCTTGCTGCTGCTTTGGTCGCTGGTGCCGATCTATTGGACGCTGGCCACCAGTCTGACGCCCGCGATGGATTTCAATATGCGGCCGATCCACTTTTATCCGTGGCATTTGACGCTGGATCACTATGCGCGGCTGTTCGGCATCACCGCCAACACGATTGGAGGCGTGAACACGGCCAACCAGTTCAAGCTGGCGCTGCTCAACAGCATCATCACATCAGGTGGGGCGACAATCCTTTGCGTGCTGTTCTCGCTGATGGGTGCCTATGCGTTCACGCGGCTGGAATTTCCGGGGCGGCAGATTATTTTCTATCTGGTGGTCGGCACGTTGGCTATTCCGGGTTATGCGGTTCTCATTCCTCTCTTCCGCATCATGGTGAGCCTGCACCAGATTGATGCCTATCTCGGTGTTACGCTGATCTATGTCACCGCCTTCCTGCCACTGTGCCTGTGGCTTCTGAAAGGTATTCTCGACATTCTGCCGCGCTCGCTGGAAGAGGCGGCGCGGATGGATGGCGCGGGCCATATCCGCATCCTTGCCGAGATCATCACGCCGCTGGCCGCACCCGGATTAACGGCGGCGGCCATTCTCACATTCCTAGGTGCATGGGGGCAGTTTCTGGTGCCGCTGGTGTTCTCGCCCAAGGCCACCAAGCCGCTCACCGTGATGATCCCGGAATTTGTGGGCAAGAATTTCATCGACTACGGCCTGATCATGGCATCCGGCACCGTGGCGATTTTTGTGCCCTGCTTGCTGGTGATTTTCCTCAACAAATATCTGATCTCAGGGCTGCTCGCCGGCTCCGGCAAGTGATAGAACGGCCGGATGAAAACTGAAGTTGAAACCGTGATCATCGGTGCCGGCATCATTGGCTTGGCCACGGCGTTTCATCTGGCTCGTGAGGGGCGCGAGGTGATGCTGATTGATCCGCGCGGCGCGGGCGGTGGCACATCCTTCGGCAATGCCTGCACTCTGGCACCCTATGCAGTTACACCGGTGGGCCACCCCGATATTATCTCTTCGCTGCCCGGCCTACTGTTCAGTGCCGATAGCCCGTTGGCGATGCGGTGGAGCGCGCTGCCGCAGCTGTTGCCGTGGCTGATGCGCTTTGCCCGCGAATGCACGCCGGGCCGCACGCGGGCAAATGCGGCGCATATTGCCACGCTGCTGAAAGGGGCTGTGCCGGAATGGCAGCAACTGGCGGCGGATGCGGGTGTTGCGCAGCTGTTTCACACCAAGGGATGCCTCTATGCCTATCACCAGCCTGATCCCACGGTGCTGACCGGTTGGCCGGCGCGCTTGAGGGCGGCGCATGGGACGCAGCTGGAAGTTCTGAACGAGGCCGAGGTGGCGAAACTGGAACCGCAGCTTCCACCGATGAAAGGTGGTGGTATTTATTTTCCAGATGCCAAGCACATCGATGATCCTGCGACTTTGACCCAGACTCTTATGTCAGCCGTGGTCAAACGCGGTGGAGTTCTGCATCAAGCGAGCGTGACCGGCATTGCACCTTTGGATGACGGACGGGTGCGGGTGGAGGGCAATGGATTTTCTGTCACTGCGCGCAAGGTGGTATTGTCTGCGGGCGCTTGGTCGAAGCCACTGGCGCAGAGGATCGGAGATGACTTTCCGCTGGAAACCGAGCGTGGCTATCACCTCGAATTTGCCTGTGAGACGCCACTGCTGAACCGGCCCGTGAGCCCGATTGAATTTGGATTCTATCTCACACCGCTCACGGGACGATTGCGCGCTGCGGGCACGGTGGAACTGGGCGGGCTGGTTGCGCCTCAAAATGAAAAGCGGCTTGCTTACATCGAGAAGCGCGTGCGGGCGGTGTTTCCGCAGCTGGGGCCGGTCGCTTCGACCTGGCTGGGCTTCCGGCCATCGCTGCCGGATTCACTGCCGGTCATCGGGCCATCGTCCAAGCATCCATCCGTAATCTACGCCTTTGGTCATGGCCATATTGGGATGACGCTGGGGGCGATCACCGGGCGGCTGGTGAAGGAGATGATTGTGGGCGGCAAGAATTCGGATGAGGCGGCGGCCTTCTCGCCGCGGCGCTTCACGTCTTGAAGGCGGCTTCCATCAGCAGCCGCGTATAATTTTCCATCGGGTGGTTCATCACGTCGTCGGTGAGGCCCTGCTCCACCACCACGCCGTTGCGCATCACGATCACATAATCGGCGATCGCGCGTACCACAGCGAGGTCGTGGCTGATAAACAAATAGGAAAGGCCATGCGCCTGCTGCAGGTTGCGTAGCAGCTCAACAATCTGCGTTTGCACATGCCGGTCAAGTGCTGAGGTCGGCTCATCCAGCACGAGCACCTTCGGCTTCAGGATGATGGCGCGTGCGATGGCGAGGCGCTGGCGCTGGCCACCGGAAAATTCATGCGGATAGCGATTGCGCAAAGCCGGATCAATCTGCACTTCCTCAAAGGCTTTGATGGCGCGCTTGTCACGCTCTGCGGCGCCAATGCCGGGCTCATGCACCAGCAAACCTTCAGTCACGATCTGCCCCGCCGTCAGGCGTGGCGAGAGCGAGCCGTAAGGATCCTGAAACACCACCTGCAATTCCTTGCGCAAGGGGCGCATGGCCTGCTTGTCGAGCTTCGCAATATCGCGGCCCAGAAACACCACGCGGCCCTGCGATGGCAAGAGGCGCAGCAGCGCGCGGGCCAAAGTGGATTTGCCAGAACCGGATTCACCCACAATGCCGATGGTCTGCCCCTGGCGCAAAGCGACTGACACCTTGTCCACCGCGTTGATCACCAGCGGCACGCCACCTAAAAAGCCACCACCGAGCCGGAAGCTGACTTTGACGTCATTGCCGGACAAAACGATGGGTGCGGAGGACGGTACGGGTGCCTTGTGACCCGAAGGCTCGGCGGCCAGCAGCGCCTTGGTGTAATCGTGCTGGGGCTTGGCGAAGATGGCCTTGGTGTCACCCTCCTCTACCACCTCGCCCTTGCGCATCACATAGACGCGGTGGGCGATACGCTTCACGATGCCCAGATCATGGGTGATGAAAATCAGCCCCATGCCGAGCTTCTTCTGCAACGAAGCGAGCAGATCAAGGATTTCGGCCTGGATGGTCACATCAAGCGCCGTGGTCGGCTCATCGGCGATCAGCAGATCGGGATTGTTCGCGAGCGCCATGGCGATCATCACCCGCTGGCGCTGGCCGCCGGAGAGTTCATGCGGGTAGGAACGCATGCGCCGTTCAGGATCATTGATCTTCACCAGTTGCAGCGCTTCCAGCGCGCGGGCATGGGCCTCTTTCGGCGAGAGCTTGCTGTGGGCGCGCAAGGGCTCCATCAATTGATCGCCGATCGAATAGAGCGGATCGAGCGAAGTCATCGGCTCCTGAAAAATCATCGCGATCTTGCGGCCACGGATGGCGTTTAGCTGGCTCTTGGTCAGCGCCAGAAGATTGCGGCCGTCATAAGTGGCGGTGCCGCCGGTGATGCCGTTGCGCGGCAGCAGGCCCATGACCGCCATCATGCTCTGGCTTTTGCCGGAGCCGGATTCACCGACAATCGCCACGGTCTCACCTGCATTCACCGTGAAGTTTGCGCCCTTCACGGCTTCAACTGTGCCATCAGCGGTTTTGAAGCCGACAGTGAGGTTCTGGATGTCGAGAAGTGCTTTCATCTAGCGGTCCTTCGGGTCCAGCGCGTCACGCAGACCATCGCCGATGAAATTCAGCGCGAAGAGCGTGGAGGACAGGAAGAAAGTTGGGATGAAGAGCAGATAGGGTGCCACTTCCATATTGGCGGCGCCCTCGGCAATTTCCACACCCCAGCTCGACATCGGCTCCTGCACGCCCAGACCGAGGAACGAAAGGAAGCTTTCGAGAATGATCACCTGCGGCACCAGCAGCGTGAGATAAATCACAATCGGCCCCAGCATGTTGGGGATGATGTGGCGGCGCAGGATGCCGAGCGTGCCGACGCCCAAGGCTTCGGCGGCCTGCACATATTCCTGCCGTTTCAGCGACAGGGTTTGCCCGCGCACGATGCGACTCATGTCGAGCCAAAGCACAGCACCGATGGCGATAAACATGAACATGAAATTGCGCCCGAAGAACACGACCAGCATGATCACGAACAGCGTGAAAGGCAGCGCGTAAAGAATATCGACCACGCGCATCATCAGTTCATCCACGCGCCCGCCGAAGAAGCCGGAGACCGAGCCATAGATGGTGCCGATGACAACCGCCACGAAACCCGCCAGCATGCCGATGATCAGTGAGATGCGGCCTGCCATGAAGACGCGGGTTAAGAGATCGCGGCCCAGTGCATCGGTGCCGAAATAGAAATGTTTCAGCTTGGCTACGGCACTCATTGTGAGGGTCAAACCGTCTGCAGATTTTTCTTCCAGCTTGGCGTTCTGGAAGGAATCCGAACGGTCGAGATAGCGCGTCACCCGCTCGTCAATCGGCTTGTCTGAGGCGACGGTGACATAGAAGCGGCCATCCTTCTCATGCCATTCCTTCAGATCAAGCTTGGCGCGCTTGGCCACGCTGATGATCTCGCCATCCAGCGTTTCTTTCTTAGGGTAAGATTCGAGGCTGGGATGCACGCGGTAATAGGCTTTGTATTGCGTGGTGAATTCATGCCCAGTGATGTTGGGCACCACGACACACAGCACCGCAACCAGCACCATATAGGCCAGGCTGACCATGGCCGCCTTGTTCTGTTTCAGGCGGCGCCAGGCATCGACCCAGAGCGAGCGGCCCTTCAATGCCTCACTCATAGCGCACCCGCGGATCAATCACCGCATACAGCAGATCGACAATGAAATTGAAGATGATGGTGAAAACAGCGATCATCACCACCGTGCCCATCACCAGCGTGTAATCGCGGTTCAGCGCGCCATCAATGAAGTAGCGGCCCACGCCGGGAATCTGGAAAATGGATTCAATGATGATCGAACCGGTGATCAGCTGTGCCATGGCCGGCCCGGCATAGGAGACCACGGGAAGGATCGCGCCGCGCAAAGCGTGACGAACAATCACGGCGTATTCCGAAAGGCCCATGGCCCGCGCGGTACGGATATGATTGGCGCTCAAGGATTCAATCATAGAGCCGCGCATCAGCCGCGCCACGATGGCGAGTTGCGGCAAGCCCAGAATGATGATCGGCCCGATGGCGTGTTTGAACGAGCCATCGCCCCAGCCGCCCACGGGTGTCAATCGTAGCAACACGCCGAAGATGATTTGATAGACCGGGGCTGTGACATAGGTGGGCAAGGTGGAACCAAAAGTGGCGATGGCGATAACCACATAGTCAATCCAGCGGTTCTGACGCAGGGCGGCGATGACACCCAGCACCGTGCCCAGCACCAGCGCGAAAACCATGGCCCAGAAACCGATCCACGCAGAAATCGGCAAAGCGATGCGGAAAAGTTCCGCCACTGAGAAATTCAGCAGCACATAGCTGGGGCCGAGATCGCCATGTGCAAGGTTCCAGAGATATTCGAGATATTGCTGCCATACAGGCAAGTCGAGATGAAACACCCGCTCGATGTTTTTCTTGATCTCGGGCGGGATGCCCTTCTCCATGTCAAACGGCCCGCCGGGGGCCACATGCATAAGGAAGAAGGAGATAGTGACGATCAGGAATAACGTCGGGATGGCAGTGAGCAGGCGGCGGAAGGTGTAGCGGAGCATTTCAGGTCACGTCGTTCCGCCTTCCCCCGCAAGCGAGAGAAGGCGTCGTTGCGTCTAAGCGAGGCAAGATAACCTCAGTCCTTGCTCACAAACCTCGACGGATGAACGTCCATCACATTGTCCACGTAGCCGTGGAGCTTGGGTGAGACGAGGTTGTGGTTGGCGTAAGTGAGCAGCGGTAGGAGTGGTTGATCCTTGATCAGGATCGCTTCTGCCTTGGAGAGCTCATCCATCCGCTTGGCAGGATCGGCTTCCGTGGAGGCCTGATCAAGCAGCGCGTCATATTCCTTGCTGGAATATTCGCCGTAATTGTTGCCGTCACCGGTGTGGCCCAGATTGAGGAAAGTGACCGGGTCCTTGAAGTCGGCGATCCAGCCGGCGCGAGCAATGTCAAAATCGCCCTTCTGTTCAAGATAGCTGTAATGCGTTTTGCCATCGGTGGTGACGAAGGTGACGTCAAAGCCCCAGGGCTTCAGCATCTCCTGAATGGCCACTGCGGTGTTCTTGTGATTTTCAGAGGTGTTGTAACGGATCTCCACCTTCTGCGGATGCTCGGGTGAAATGCCCAGCTTGTCGAAAACTTTCTTCGCAGCATCTTCACGGTCCAGCTGGCTCATGGTGGAATAGTCCATGGTCACCGTGGTGTAACCCTTCACGCCCGGAGGTACCAAAGACCAGCCGGGCAACATGGAATTCTTCCAGACTTTTTCGGCCAGCTGGTCGCGGTCAATCACCATCGAAATGGCGTTGCGCAATTCTACATTGTTCCACGGCGCTTTCTGGGCCTTGAAGATATAGTAATAGGTGCCCAGTTCCGGCGTCATGTGAACCTGGTCGCCCAGATCCTTCTTCATCTCGTCCAGCTGCTCGCCGGGGAAGTCATCCATGTAATCGACTTCGCCGGCCTTGTAGCGCTTCAGGCCAGCAGCACGATCTTCCGTCGGGATGTAATTAACGGCATCAAGCTGCACTGAGGCGGCATCGAAGAACTTCGGGTTCTTGACCAGCTTGGTGTGATCGCCCGGCACATTTTCGGCCAGCGTGAAAGCACCGTTGGACACCAGATTACCAGGCTTCACGAAATCATTGCCGAATTTGGTCACGTTGGCTTCGCTCACCGGGAACATGGCGTGATGGGTGAGCATTTCGAGGAAATAGGGCGTGGGGCCTTTGAGGGTGACTTCCAGCGTGGTGTCATCAATGGCTTTTACGCCCAGTTCTTCACCCTTTTTCTTGCCGCCATTGATGTCTTCAGCATTGAGAATGGGGAACGCCATGGAGGCATATTCAGCACCGGTGGCCGGATCGAGAAGGCGGCGCCAAGAGAAGACGAAATCGCTGGCCTTCACAGGCGTTCCGTCTGACCACATGTCATCCTTGCGGAGCTTGAATGTATAGACCTTGCCATCGGGAGAAACGGTCCAGCTTTCGGCAGCACCCGGCGAGGCGGTGGCGCTGGCATCGGGCATGATCAGCCCGGTGAACAGGTCCACCAGGATGTTATGTTCTTCAACGGTGGAGGTCTTGTGCGGATCGAGCGACTGGATATCGCTGTTTTCGCCGCGGTTCCAAGTTCCGCCGGCTTGGGCGGCACCTGCCATGAGGGCCATTGCTGCTGCGCAAATGATGAGTTGGCTTTTGAATGTCTTCATGAGGTCCTCCCGGTTGATCCATTCAACTGAGAGAGATTAGGCACAAAAACTTCCAGCCTGCAATTGCGGCAGGCTGGGCGTCCGCAAGCTTATTCAGCAGCCTTGAGGGTGGTTTGTTCCTGGCGACCCGGCAGAATCAGGCCCATGTCGTGGATGGACGCGGCCGAGAACAGGAATTTGCCAATGTCCTCGATCGAAATGCTCTCGTCCGGATAGCGGGTGCGCAGGCTGGTGAGGATCTCGCCAGCGTCTGCCACGCGCGATGTGTGCTTCATTTCAGCAAAGCAGTCGTGAATGTGCTTCAGGATTTCCGACGTATGTAACTGTGTCATCTGGATTTTCCTTCCCTGTTGGGAAACATTAACAAAAACCTACGCCGATTTGTCCGCAGATGCAAATTATTTAATTATTTCATTTACTTAGCAATTTTATGTAAGGGAGTGAGTGCATCCATTGAAGATGCGGCCTCAAGGAACTAAATAGCCATTATTAGCGTTATGGCCTTGTATTGTGTATTTAACACTACTTACTCAATAGACTAATTTTCAGCCAACTAACGGGGCAAGTTCATGTCTGGTGAAAAAGATCGCGTTGAGCGGTTGCAAATCATGCTTTCCGCCGACGAGCTTCAGGCGCTGGATAACTGGCGCTTTTCTCGGCGCATGCCCAGCCGCGCTGCGGCCGTGCGCGAGCTTTTGCGCTTGGGCCTTGCCGCGGAAGGCGTGAACTTCGCAGGCTCCGGCGAGAAGTCTTCCAGCTTTGGCATGATTAGCCCAGGCGTGACGAAGAGCAGAGGCGAAGAGTAGTCTTCGCTGCACACAGCTCCGCCTGTGCCCTCTCCTGCACTCTTCCAGAGCCATTCTCATCACGCTTATCGCCATGTTCCGGCTGGAACTAATTGCGCCCGCGCACGTTAGGTTCTGACAGGCTGTCGGCGAGGCCCATTTGCTGTTGGCTTGCAGGACTTGAGAAAGGCTAAATCATGGAAGATCAGGAGAAAAAAGTCTGGAGGCTGATCAGCAAGCTTGATGTCTGCATGCTTTCCACACTTTCAGGAAATTCGATCCGGTCGCGGCCGATGTCTGCCATGGCGCGGCCTGAATATGGCGACATCGTCATGCTGACGGATTCGCATCTCGACAAGGACAATGAGATCATGCGCAACCGGCATGTGAACCTCGCCTATTCTGATGGCGGCACTTACGTCTCTGTCGAAGGCACTGCTGAAATCGAACATGACCGCGCCCTGATCCGCGAATGCTGGAGTGCGGGTGCGCAATTGTTCTGGCCGAACGGGCCTGAAGATCCATCCATCGTCGCCATCATCGTGACGCCCGAAATGGTGGAATATTGGGACAGCGACAACAAATTTATTGCCGGCCTCAAGTTCGCCTATGGCTTGGCCACGCATACAACGCCCTTCATGGGCGAACACAAGCGGCTGCGCCTCTGAACCAGCCGCTTTTTACCACCCTCATTTGAATGTCCCTCAGGCGTTTGGAGCCTCAATTGCACACACCCTCCCGGACACGTGAACTATTGTCTTTTCTGAAAACCGAAACGCCACCGGCATGGCGCAACGAAGACCCCATTCGCAGTGAGGTTTTCGGTGAAGACCGTTTGCGCGAACATGCGACCAGCCTGGCGGAAAGCCACCAGCTTTCCAGCCGTGGCTGGTCGCGGCGCAATCTGTTCAAGCGGGTGCGGGCTGACTATGCGTTGCTGAAACAGGCGCATGCCGAAGTGTTAGGCGCCATCGCGCGTGAAGAGCCGATTACGCCGGCTGCGGAATGGCTGGCCGACAATTTCTACAGCATCAGCCAGCATGCCCTGCAGGTTCAGGAGGACTTGCCGCGCGATTATTATCAACGCTTGCCGAAGCTGGCCAATGGCCACCTTGAAATGTGCCCGCGCATCATGGCCGTGGCCTGGGCCTATATCGCGCATACAGATTCACACTTTAATGCGAACACGCTGGCGGAATTCGTCACCGCCTATCAGAAGGTTTCGCCGCTGGCACTGGGCGAGCTTTGGGCCACGCCGATTTATCTGCGCATCTTGCTGATCGACAATGCGGCTCGCATCGCCAGACGCACTTTCATTTCGATGCAGGCGCGGCGGGCCGCCACCGATCTCGCCATCGAATTTGGCGGCCAAACGTCCACGCTCGATGCGGCGCGTGCTGCACTGGAAAAACTGGAAGATCACGCCAAGCGCTCTTTCCTGGTGCAATTGCTCTCTGCGGCGCGGGCCCATCACGGCCTGACCAGCGAGGCAGTGGATGAACTGCGCAGCCTCTATGATCACACGCCCTTCGATCACGCCGTGGCGGTGCAGGAAGAGCATGGCCGCCAGACTGCCAACAATCTTTCCATGCAGAACATCTTCACCAGCCTGAAGCGCATCAGCGAGCAAGACTGGGTGAAATGGATCGAGAGTGTCAGCGCTGTCGACCAGAAGCTCGGCACCTCGGCTGGTTACAAGACCTGCGACAGCGCCACCCGCACATCCTATCGCCGGGCGGTTGAGGAATTGGCCCATTACTCGGGCACGCCGGAAGGCGACGTAACCGATGCTGCCATTCATCTCGCTGGGTCTGATGATATTGGCGCGGTGCTGATCGGGGCCGGAAGGCCGGGCCTGGAAAAGCATATACGCTATAATCTGCCGGCCCATCAAAGGCTCTACCGGATTTTCGCGCGCAGTGGCGTCATCGGCTATGCGGCCGCCACTGGCGTTGCCACCTTCGTCCTGCTGTATCTGGGATACGAAACCATAGGGCGCGTGGCCCTGCCCTTGGGTCTTGTTGCGTTGATGCTGTTCGCGCTTCTGGCGCCAGTGTTTGAAGCGGCCATGGCGATGATCAATTTTGCCGTGACGCAGCTGGTGCGGCCTGTGGTGTTGCCATCGCTCTCGTTCGAGAATGGGATACCCGCTGCCCATCGGAGCATCATTGCCGTGCCGATCTTGCTGGGCAGCCATCATGGCATTGAGACACAGTTGGCAAGGCTCGAAGAACATTATCTTTCCAATGCCGATCCCGAATTATCTTACGCCATCATCAGTGATTGGCGCGATGCGCCGGCTGAGCAACATGCGGATGATACGGCATTGCTTAGTGCTGTCACAGACGGCATTGCCGCGCTGAATGACAAATACCAGATCCAGCAATTCATGCTGTTTCACCGCAGGCGGCAATGGAACCCGGCGCAAGGCGTGTGGATGGGCTGGGAACGCAAGCGCGGCAAACTGCATGAATTCAACCGCGTGCTGCGTGGCGCAGAAGACACGCCTTTCATTTCCGTACCGGCAGCACTTCCGCAGGACATCAAATATGTGATCGTGCTCGATGCCGACACGATCCTGCCGCGCGGTGCCGCACGCCGACTTGTGGGCAAGATGGCGCATCCACTCAATCAGCCGCATGTGAACCCCGTGACGAACCGCGTCGATCGCGGTTACGGCATCATCCAGCCGCGGGTGACGATTTCGCTGCCGGAATTCGGCAAGGGTTCATGGTATCAGCGCATTCTTGCGGTGGGTGCGGGTGTTGATCCTTACGTGACTGCCACATCAGATGTGTATCAGGATCTATTTGGCGAAGGATCGTTCACCGGCAAGGGCATCTATCATATCGATGCGTTCGAAGCCGCGATGCGCGGGCGTATTCCGGATAACACGCTCCTGAGCCATGATCTGTTCGAAGGCAATCTGGCGCGTGCCGCGCTCGCCACCGACGTGGAAGTCGTCGAAGATTATCCCGAACGCTACCTCGTTGATCTCTCCCGACAGCACCGCTGGGTGCGTGGCGACTGGCAATTGCTGCCGTGGATGATCCCGCCGGACAAGGCGCTTTCCACGCTGGGCCTGTGGAAGATGTTTGACAATCTGCGCCGCTCGGTGACGCCGGCTTTCACATTGCTGGCCTTTGCACTTGGTGTTTGGATTCTGCCCGGCAATGCTGCGAGCACTTGGACGTTTTTCATCGTGGCCCTGCTGTTCTTCCCCAGCCTGCTTTCGATTTTTGCCGGCACCAGTTTCCGCCAGGAAGCAACCACCGTGGCCAGCCAGTTGCGCACGCTGCGTGATGATACGCGTCACGCTTTGGTGCTCACAATCACCAAGCTTTTCCTGTTGGCCAACCAGGCCGTGTCGATGCTGGATGCGGTGTTGCGCACGCTGTACCGGTTGTTTGTCTCACATCGCTATCTGCTGGAATGGACCACTGCGGCGCAGGCCCAATCAGGCCCACGGCCCACGCTTGCGTCAACCTATCGCGCGATGGCTTTGAGTGCGATCCTGGCGACGTTGCTGCCCTTGGGGCAAGCCACCGTTCAAGGACACGTGGGTGGACTTTCGCTGTTTCTTGCGGGCCTGTGGGTTCTGGCGCCGGCCTTTGCCTATTTCATCAGCCTGCCGCCAGAAGACCCAGCCAAGGCCGTAACCGCAGCTGATGATGTGCAAGAACTTCGCCTCATTGCCTTGCGCACTTGGCGCTTCTTTGAAACTCATGTGAATGCGCAGGAGAATTTCCTGCCGCCTGACAATGTGCAGGAAGACCCAAAGTTGGTCGTGGCACATCGAACATCGCCGACTAACATTGGGCTTTATCTGCTGGCTACGGTGGCCGTGTGCGAGGCAGGCTGGATCGGCCGCGCAGAAGCTGCACGCAAGCTGACCGAAACGCTGGATACGACCGAGCGCCTGCCCCGCCACAAGGGCCATCTGTACAATTGGTACGACACTGAAACGCTGGCACCGTTGCCGCCGCGCTATGTCTCCACCGTCGATAGCGGAAATCTGGCGGGGCATTGCATCGCCGTTGCCAATGCATTGGAAACCTGGGCGGAAGACGCCACGCTGAAGCCGGAAAACCTGGACGGCTTTGATGACCTTATGCTGCTGGTCCGCGAGCAGGTAAAAGATGCGGCGCGATTGCACCGCAAGGCCGTGCCAGCGGCGCGTGACATTGGCCGGGCGTTGACAGCAGCGCGCAGCGTGGTGGCTGAGATGCGTTCTGCGCCTGAACTGGCTTCGCTGCGCATCATCGGGCTGATCGTGCAGTTGCGTACCATCGAAACGTCGATCAAGCGGCTTTGGGAGGCAGCACCTCCGCAGGACAAGGCCGCAGGCCTGTTCTGGCTTGAACGGCTGATCACGCGCGCCGAGGCGATTTATGCGGATGCAATCGTAGCCGGCGCGCAACGTGACGCGCTGTTTGCCAGCCTGACTTCGTTGGCGCAGCGCTGCCGCGCTTTTGCCAATGGCATGGATTTCGGCTTTCTGCTTAACCGGCAACGCCAGCTTCTGTCGATCGGCTACCGCGTCGAAGACGAGGTGCTGGATGAAAACTGCTACGACCTTCTGGCCTCCGAGGCCTCACTCACCAGTTTCTTTGCGATCGCCAAGAATGATGCCGATGTGCGGCACTGGACGCGGTTAGGCCGACCGGTTGTTCCGGTGGATGGGGCGGCGTGCCTCGTTTCCTGGTCGGGCTCAATGTTTGAATATCTGATGCCGCTTCTGGTACTGCGCCCGCGCGAAGGCACGCTGCTGAACCAGACGATGTCACTCTCGGTGGAACGGCAGAAAGAATATGCCAAGGAGCTCGGCACGCCCTGGGGCATTTCAGAATCGGCCTTTGCCGCGCGCGACCGTGCGTTTACCTATCAATATTCCGCTTTCGGCGTGCCCGGGCTGGGGCTGAAGCGCGGCCTTTCGGCCAATCATGTGATTGCTCCCTATGCGACCGGATTGGCGGCAATGGTTGATCCTGCGGGTGCCGCAGAGAATTACCGAAACCTGGCCAAACTCGGTGCGGCTGGCAGGTATGGTTATTACGAATCCATCGATTTCACGCCGCAACGGCTGCGCAAGGGCGAGTCTCACGAACTGGTGCGTGCATATTTTGCGCATCACCAGGCCATGTCTATCTGC
The DNA here is from genome assembly GCF_015714715.1 of Aestuariivirga litoralis. Classification (NCBI taxonomy): domain Bacteria; kingdom Pseudomonadati; phylum Pseudomonadota; class Alphaproteobacteria; order Hyphomicrobiales; family Aestuariivirgaceae; genus Aestuariivirga; species Aestuariivirga litoralis. Next base: position 1,711,200 of record NZ_WAHS01000001.1, read on the forward strand.
GGGATTTGCAATGCCGTTTTGAACGGAACACTGCGTGACCATTTCCACCGCGAAGCTTCAGTGCGCGCCAGTGAACTTCTACTTCAGGAACGCGCGCCGCATTATCTGCCTTCGCGTGTGACGGTGTTGGACCAGGTGCCAGCGGCCAAAGTGAAGATGGCGGCGGATGATGAGCCGGCGCGCGTCTTCGCCATCAACGACGTGTCGCGGCCTGTTACGCATCTTCTCTCCAATGGCAACTACAGCGTGATGCTGACGGCCACCGGCACGGGTTGGAGCCGCTGGCAGGGCATCGCCATCAACCGCTGGCGCGAAGACCCTACGCGTGATGCCGATGGCATGGCGCTGAATTTCGATGTGCTCGAAAGTGGCGCACATTGGACCCTTGATGCGCCAACCGCAAGCCAAGGAGCGCGCGCCCTGGCGATTTTCAGTCCTGAAAAGGCTGAATTCCAGCGCAGCGATGACGGTGTTGGCACGCATATCGAATGCATGGTGGCTTCTGAAGATGATGCCGAAGCGCGCGTCATCCACCTGACCAATACCACCAGCCAGTCAAAGACCCTGGCGCTCACCAGCTATATGGAGCTGGCCCTCGCCAGACCTGATGCAGATGACGCGCATCCGGCGTTTTCCAAGATGTTTGTGCGCACTGAATTTGTACCCGGACTGCAAGCCTTGATCGCCACGCGGCGGAAGCGGCAGGACAGCGACCAGGAAATCTGGGTGGCGCAATTCATCGTCACCAATACTGATGATGGCGCTGCCATCGAATATGAAACATCGCGAGAGGCTTTCCTTAGTCGCGGCAACAGCCTTGAAAATGCCCGTATGCTGGCTGGCAGAGCCAAGTTTGCGTCCACCGTAGGTGACGTGCTCGATCCGGTGTTTGCCTTGCGCCGGCACGTGAAGCTGAAGCCGCACCGCAAGAGCACCTGTGTGCTGTGGACAATCGCCGCGCCCAGCCGCGAGAGCTTGCTCGAGAAGGTGAGCCGTTACCGCGTGTTTGCCGCCATGGAACGCGTGCAGGTGACTGCTTGGACGCAATCGCGCATTCTGCTGCGCCATCTCGGCACCAGCACCGATGAAGCGCGGCTGTTCCAAGATCTCGCTTCCTTGCTGATCTATGCATCGCCAATGTTGCGACCGGCCCCTGATGTCATCCGTTCGGGCATGGGCCGCCAAGGGCTGTTGTGGTCGGTAGGAATTTCCGGCACCAACCCCCTGGTTCTGGTCGAGATCGAAGATCAGGAGCATATGCCGCTGGCCAAGCAAATCCTCGAAGCGCGGAATTTCTGGCTGGAGATGGGATTGACCGTTGATCTGGTGATCTTCAACACGCAGGCCGCGTCCTACGACCAGCAGTTGGGCAATGCCCTGCAGGACATGGTGGCGAAAGCCGATGTGGGCCGCAGCCCGCATGGCGGCGTCGAGCCTGGCAGCATCACCCTGCTGCGCACCGATGTAACAGCCCCCGATGTGATCACGGCGGTGAGATCGGCTGCTTCCGTCAATCTGCGCAGTGGCGCAGGCTCGCTTGAGCAGCAGGTTACCAGCGCGCTGGCACAGCCGGCTGCGCACAAGCGCCACCGCATTCTGTTGCCTGCCATATCTCCATCGCAGACAATTGCGCCGTCTGCTCCGAGACCAGAACCCGCCCAGTTCTTCAATGGCTTTGGTGGTTTCAGCGCGGAAGGTGATGAATATGTGATCCATCACCGCGCCGATGAGGCCCTGCCCGCGCCATGGATCAATGTGATCGCCAATCCGAAATTCGGCATGCACGCTTCAGCTGAAGGTGGTGGCTATATCTGGTTCAAGAACAGCCGCGAACGGCAAGTGACGCCGTGGAGCAATGATGCAGTGGGCGATCCGCCTTCGGAGGCGTTCTATGTGCGCAACCAAAGCACGGGCGCTTTGTCGTCGCCCACTGTGTTGCCGCTGGGTCGCCGCGCCGGAGTCTTCAAGACGCGCCATGGCTTCGGCTATACGATCCATGAAGCTGAGGAAAATGGTTTACACCTCAGTCTCTCACATACGATTGCTTGCGACGATGCGGTGAAGCTCAGCCAACTCTCAGTCGGCAACCTCACCAATCAAGCCGTAAAGCTGCGTATCACGGCTTATGCCGATGTGGTGTTGGGGCAGAAGCGATCTGCCTCCGCACGGTTTGTCACCAGCGAGAAAGATTCTGGTACGGGTGCGCTGTTCCTGCGCAACAAGTTCAATCCTGACTTTGGTGATGCTGTGCTGTTCGCGGATTTCAGCGGCGCGCAAAGCAGTGCCAGCGGCAACCGGTTGAATGTGCTTGGATGGAAGGGCGATACCTCGCGGCCCGCGATGATCGAGAGCGGCAGCGCGTTGGACGACAGCTTTGGTGGCGGGCTTGATCCTTGCGCTGCACTTTCATTCGAAGTTGAAATTCCGCGCGGCGAGACGCGCGATTTCACACTGCTGATGGGTGTTGGCGAGAATACGGATGATGCGGCGAAGTTGATTACCCAATATCGTGCGACGGGATTTGCTGCCGCACTCGCGGCGCAGAAGGCACAGTGGCAGACGCTTGCGGGCTCACTCAAGATCAAGACGCCGGAGCCAGCCTTTGACATCATGATGAATGGCTGGCTGATGTATCAGGTTATTTCCTGCCGCTTCTGGGGCCGTTCTGGATTCTATCAAGCGAGCGGCGCATTCGGCTTCCGCGACCAGTTGCAGGACAGCCTGTCGATCGCGCAAGTCCGGCCTGATCTCACGCGCCATCACATCCTGCTGGCGGCGTCGCGGCAATTTGCCGAGGGCGATGTGCAGCATTGGTGGCTGCAGGAAACAGGTGCGGGCGTGCGCACGCATATCAGCGACGACACGGTGTGGCTCGCTTATCTGGTGTGCAAATATCTGCAGCTCACCGGTGATCAATCCATCCTCGATGAGAAGGTCGCCTGGCTGGAAGGCCCGCAAGTTGACCCCGGCAAGCATGACAATTTCTTTGTGCCGCGCGTTTCAGCAAACACCGACACGCTTTACGAACATTGCGTGCGAGCGCTGAAGCGCAACCTGCCCACCGGCAGTCACGGCCTGCCTCTGATGGGCACAGGCGACTGGAACGACGGCATGAACCAGGTGGGCGAGGCCGGGCGCGGTGAAAGCGTTTGGTTGGCGTGGTTCCTGTGCTTCACGCTGGAACAGTTTGAAGCCGTATCGCGCCAGCGCAATGATGCAGCTTCGGCTGACATGTGGGCTTCGCATCGCGCCGCTCTGGCGAAGGCGCTGGATGGGCCGGCTTGGGATGGAGCGTGGTACAAGCGCGCGTTCTTTGATGATGGCTCGCCGCTGGGCACACATGCTGATGATGAATGCCAGATTGATTCCATCGCGCAGTCCTGGGCGGTGATTTCGCATGCGGGTGATCCGGCGCGGGCGCGGCAGGCTGTCGATAGTGCAAAAGAAAGACTGGTGGACTTCAAGGACCAGGTGGCGTCGCTGTTCTGGCCGCCGCTGCAACATCATAAGCCGAGTGCTGGCTATGTGCAAAGCTATCCCGCCGGTGTGCGCGAGAATGGCGGGCAATATACGCATGGTGCGTTGTGGATGGTGTTTGCTCTGTCAGAACTCGGCCGGCCTGACGATGCGTTGCAGCTGCTGCAGATGATCAATCCGGTGAACCATGCATCGTCACCCGAATTGGCGAAGCGCTATAAGGTTGAGCCCTATGTGATTGCGGCCGATGTTTATGGCGTGGCACCGCATCGCGGGCGTGGCGGTTGGACTTGGTATACGGGTGCGGCCGGCTGGGCCTATCGTGCGGGGCTTGAAGCGATCTTGGGCTTAGAGCGTAAAGGTTCGATGCTGCAGGTTTCGCCGCGCGTGCCGGAGAGCTGGAATGATTTCACGGCAGAATATTCCTTTCAAGGCAAACGCATCACCCTTCAGCTGTCGCGCGGCAGCAAGAGCGCCAAGCCGAAAATGATTGACCTCGCCAAGGTGAAACCTGGCGAGGTCATCAAAATCTCTTACTGATAAAGCGTGTTAGGCGCGCAGTACGGATTGCACGGCGTTCACCGATGCAACGGCGAAAACGAAAAGCCCAAGCAGGATGAAGAGCGCCTCAATACCGAAGTTTTGCCCGCCTGGAAGAATTGCCAGGGCAGACGCCGAAATGGTCATAAGAGTAGCGATGGCCAGTTTGATCATGATCTGTCCTTGAAGGGTTTGAATTGAATAAGCTTGAGAAGCGTGCCGGCTTTGCCTCGGCGCTTGCTCGTTATATTAACGTTGTAAAGAGAATTTGGTTCCCCGAGGCAATTTATTCAAGCGCACGGGCAAACGCATCTGCCCCTCATATAGGTATGAGGGGCAGAGATTACAAGCTTAAACGATAAAGCCTTAGTGGGTGACCTCGCGGTGCGCTTCGCTCACCACCGCTTCTACTGTCGCAGCGGCGAAATCGATTCGCGCTTCAGCAAGTTGGGTGAGTTTCTCGTCAGCCGATTTTTCCTGTTTCAGGATGCTGCAGATGATTTCAGCAACCTGCTCAAACCCCAGCACATGAGCAAAGGCATGCAAGCTGCCATACCGCGTGATTTCATAATGCTCGACGGCCTGGGCCGCGAAGATGATTGCAGCGTCGCCGGCTCTGGTCTTTCCGAACTGGTCCATGATGGACTGGGCCTCTTCCAGGATCCCCTCGATTGCGGCGCACTTGGTCGCCATCGGCTTCATGTCCAGCACGGCAAAAATCTTTTCCAACTTTGCAACATGCTCTGTCGTTTCTGCCAGATGATCTGTCAACGCTTCCGTCAGATTATGCGACTGCGCCGCCTTGATCAGCTTCGGCAAAGACTTTTCGATTTTCTTTTCCGCATAATAGATGTCTTTCAGCCCATGCACGAAGAGATCGGAAAGGCCGAGATCAGACAAGGCAGTAGGCTTCTGCACACTTTTGGTTTGAAGGCTCATCTTGATTTGTCCTGTGAAACGTATCCAGTCAAGCTTGCAACTTTTTCATAGTTCCAAACGGCAGCCGAGTTCCTATCCCATCTTGGGTCCGCAATTTTCCTCAGCGACGTGCGCCGAGGAAAAAGCCGATCGCCAATGCAATGCCAATAGAAGCAAGCGGGTTTTCGCGCACCAAGCCATCAAGACTGGTGATCGAATTGTCGATTGCGCTATGGGCTTTGTTTGAAAGTTCAGTGCCCTTGGCCCTGCCATAGCGGCGTGCGCTGTTGACAGCTTCAGTAGCATTATCTTCAGCGATTTCACGCAGATCACCTGCCACATCACGCGCGCCATTCACTGCTGTACGCCTCGCGGCATCAAGATGGTTTACGCTCTGTGCAACAGTGCGTTTTGCCTTGCGGGTGGTCGAATTCAATGTAGCCATGGTTATTCTCCTCTGGAATTGAGCGTTATGCAATTCAACGCGTCTTGGGCGGAGATGTTCCACGACGGAACTTTTGGATCGGATTTGCGTTTTACATTCATCAATTCAAAGAGGAGATACGACCATGGCCCGCACTGATACTGAAGCGCTGAAGCGCGCCGCAACCCGCGCAATTAATAATGGCGCAAATGGCGCTATCCAAAGCGCTCATGATCTGGCCGATAGTGCTTCAAGCGCTTGGGCGTCTGGTTATGACCACGCCGCGGAAAGCCTCAATGATGCCGCAGCTTACGCCGTGAAGCGCAGCAACAAGGCTGCTGCCCTGGCTCAGGGCTATGCCCAGGATGTTGTGCCGGAAGCCAGCCGCTTCGTGCGCGAAAAGCCGCTGCTGGCGCTGGGCCTCGCTGTGGGCCTTGGCCTGATTTTCGGTCTTTCGGCGCGCCGCTAGGCCACGCCGATGATTGCACGCTTACTTGAACTTGCCGTTACGGTCGCGTCCGCGCAATCGGTGGCGCATAATGTGAAGCGATCAGCGAAGGCATGGGTGGTAAAGATTGCTGCTGGTGCCATTGCTGTTCTCGGCGGAGGGTTTCTGCTCTCGGCCTTGTGGATGGTGCTGGCGGCGCATTACGGCGCCATTCTCGCCAGTACCTGGATCGGCCTTGGGCTTGTTGTGTTGGGCGCTGTTGTGGCGTTGATCGGGTTGCTGGTCTTGCGTGAACGCGTGGCACCGCCGGCACAGGTGCCAGACATTGCCGCCATCGTGCAGAATTTGGCTCAAGAGGTTGATGTGAATTTCAGCCGCAAGGGCACACCGACGAAATCAGTCGCTGCGGCTGTTGCGGGTGGGTTTGCGCTGGGGCGAATTTTGACGCGGGCTTAGAGTTTCGCAGCTGAGCTAGGAATTTGATGGGCGGGCTTGAGGCTCGCCCATTTGCTTGGCAAGAGCCCTCATCCGCCTTCGGCACCTTCTCCCATCCCAAGCGGGACGGGAGAAGGCGATAGTCTCAAGAGCCACAGCGAGCCGCCTTCGCCCGTCGCGTTAGCGATGGGAGAAGGTGCTGACAAGCGGATGAGGGCTCTTTAAGCGCTTGGGCCCGAATTGAAGAACAGCGCCTGCGCGATCATCGCCTTCACCATGTCTGGCGAGAAGGGCTTAGTGATCAGGAAAGTGGGCTCGGGCTTTTCGCCGGTGAGCAGACGCTCGGGGAATGCGGTAATAAAGATCACCGGCACTTCGTAGGATTTCAGAATGTCGCTCACGGCGTCGATTCCGGAGCTGCCATCGGCCAGCTGGATGTCAGACAGAACCAGATCCGGTTTTTTCTTCGCTGCCAATTTGACGGCTTCACTATGTGTGCGGGCCACGCCAGTGCAACTGTGACCGAGCGAGGATACGATGTCTTCAAGATCGAGCGCGATCAGCGGCTCATCTTCAATGATCATGACAGAGCCCGACATCATCTGCGAGATCTGCGCGGTGGCTTCATCGAAGGCATCGGCAATGTCCGCTTCATTCTTGGACAGAATGCGCGCGATATCGCCATCGTTGAAGCCTTCCAGCGTCTTCAACAAAAACACCTGGCGCGGGAGGCCGGGAATCACGGCGAGTTTGGCATGCGCGCGGCTCTCCCAAGTGTTGGCGCCTGTGTCAGCGCCCAGATTAACCTTGAGCGAGCCCCAGAGCTTCGAGAGAATGTGATAGAGTGTGACCTTGGGGTGATTTTTCGAGGTGCTGATCAGCGCCGGATTGGCGATCAGGCTTTCCAGAACGGCGGCCACATAAGTGTCTCCACTTTCCTGCGTGCCGGTCAGCGCGCGTGCATAGCGGCGCAAAAACGGAAGGTGGGGAACGATCACTTCAGAAAGAGACATGCTGAATTTCCTGCTTGCAAATATCTGCTAAATTGCGGAATTAAAACCAGAGTCTTAAGCTTGCGAAACTCGGGCAGCAAGCAATAAAGATTTTATTTGGCGTGGAACTTATGTGCCGCGCCCGCGTTTTGGTCTGGATAAGAGTGGGGTTTCTCCTTGAGCGACAAGAAACGGCAGAGTGAAATGGACGATGAGTCAGATGTATCTTCGTCCGTTGCGGATGCAGTGAGCGGCAAGTTGAAGGCCTATTACAACAGCGTCACTGGCCAGCCCATTCCCGATCGGTTTATGGACCTTCTTGCCAAGTTGGATGCTGCCTCTGCCTCCAAACCCGGCAAGACGAATGACTGAAAACACTGATCTCCAAAACGAGGCTGAATTCAACCGGTCGCTGCTCGATTCGGTGCGCCCACTGCGTGCCTTTGCCATTTCGCTATCCGGCAAAGTGGACCGCGCCGATGACCTGGTGCAGGAAACCCTGACCAAGGCTTGGGCCCACCGCGACAGCTTCCAGCCCGGGAGCAATATGCGGGCCTGGCTATTCACCATCTTGCGCAATGAATTTTATTCCTTTCTGCGCAAGCGCCGGCGCGAGGTGGAAGATGCAGATGGCAAGATGGCGCTGAATACCGCAGTGGCACCGGAACAGCCCGGACATCTGGACCTGCGCGACATGCAGGCGGCTTTGGAAAACCTGCCTCCCGACCAGCGCGAAGCCCTGTTGCTGGTGAGTGCCTCAGACATGTCCTACGAAGATGCGGCATTGATCTGCGGCGTGGCGGTGGGCACGATTAAAAGCCGCGTGAACCGGGCGCGCTCCAGCCTGGCGCGTGCCCTTTCCATCGAGTCCGGATCGGAATTCGGACCGGACCGGACCATCCAAGCCGCGATTGCGGCGCCCTATTCAGAATAAATTACAAAGCATGGAACTCCTTGGGTTTCCGCGCATTCTCACTAAGCCGGGACGTGCCTCTTGGCCAAGTTTTGTACGAGCCGGGAGAGCAGCATGAATTTCTCAAACCTTCTGCATTGGGCTGCAGTGTTTTTTATTATCGCCCTTGTAGCAGCGTTCCTCGGTTTCGGCACGATTGTGGGCCCCTCTCTTGAAGGGGCCAAATTTCTTTTCTGGGCTGCAATCATCCTGGCAGTGATATCAGCGGTGATCGGGTTGGTGAGAAAATCCTGATTTCATCACTCAGTAAGTCCTGCCATGGTGAGGGCTCCCGCAAGGGTGGCCTTATGCGTTTGAACCGGAAGCTCTGTTGTCTGCATGTTGCAAGCCCTTAAAGCCGCTTGGCCTACCTTGGTCACAGGTCTCGGCCTCACCGCCCTGATCACGGGTGCGGCTCATCTTGCAGAAAATCAGAGTTTACAGCAGCGCGCCAAGGCCCGCGCAGATTTGACGTTGAAACGTGCCATCGTGCGGCTGCAGCAGGAAGGCAACCACGTTCAAAACGTCCTGGCCTTTATCGATGCCAGCAAGAGTCCAAATTCCGGCGTGTCGGCCATTCTCGACAATCTCAATTCCGCCTATTTGAAACCTACTTCGGCTGCGACCTGGATCTGGGTGAGAAGTTATCCGGCGGGTGACACTGCTGCAGCTTTGCAGGACCTCGCGGAACTCGTCGGCAAACCCACGTCACTCTCCGGCGCCAGCGATCAAGGCCTGCTGCCGGTGGTCTATGCCTACCGCGCATCGGGCACATTGCAGCCCGGCTACAATTTGGCTTCCGAAGTCTGGGTGGGCAAGACCTTGAAGATGATTGACCGGGGTGCCGTCTATGCTTTGGTTGCCCCCGGTGAAAGCACCATCTGGCCGCAAGGTGCATTGGTGGTTGAGGCGGCCACGGCGGGATCGCTGAACCGCGTGCTGCGCGTGATCCCCAAGGATGATCTTGCCACCGTTGCCTATCTGAGCGACGACCAGACGCTATCTCTCTCCGACGAGCGGCACCCTGATTTGGCATTGGGAGACGTGGCACCAGCCAACGCCAATGGCATTTCAAGCGATGTGATCGCAGCTTCGCCGAAGACCACGCTTTCCATTCCGGTTTTGCCGGGCCAGCCCGTCGTTTGGATTCCGGTCATGCTGGTCAGCTTGATGATGACCGGGCTTGCCACGGTGTTTCATGCCAGCCAGATCCTGCGGGACCGTGCCAGCATTACCCTTGCGCAGCTTTCCGGCACGCAATCCACCCTGGCTGATACGCAAATGTCTGAGCAGGCGTTTTTTGAAACCTCAGGCACCGCAAATTTCATCGCCGATGTGGATAGCCGGCTGATCGTGCGCGCCAATGACACGCTGTGCGAATTGCTGGGCTATAGCCGCGAGGAATTGCTGAAGCTGACGGCCACCGACATCACCCATCCCGACGACGTGGCAAAATCAGAGCAGGCCGCCAATGAACTGTCCGCAGCGGGCTCTTTCCTGGCGCAATTTGAAAAGCGCTATTTGAGCAAGTCCGGTGATGTGATCTGGTGCGTGGCCAATTCCCGCGCCTACCGTACAAGTTCAGGCAAAGGACAATTTGCCTGCACCATCGTTGACATTTCGGCCCGCAAGGAAGCCGAGATGCGCCGCGATGATCTGGTGCGTGAGCTGGCGCACCGGGTGCGCAACACGGTGCAACTGGTGGCCAGCCTGGCCCGGCAGACGGCGAAATCCGCCCGGAGTGTTGCTGATTATGATCACCGGTTCCAGGAACGCCTGGTGGCGCTCAAGGCCGCGCAGGATTCCCTGTTTGAAACGGCCTGGGGCTCGGTGCAGTTGACCGATGTGGCGGCGCGCACGCTGGAGCCCTTCACCGCCACCCATGGCGAGCGGCTGAAAGTGCAGCTTCCCAATTTGCGCCTTGATCCACAACAGGCCCAGACGATGGCCATTGCGCTCCACGAGCTGGCGGCCAATTCCTCCGTACACGGTGCTTTGGGGCACGGCGGTTCATCCGAATTGCGTGGCCAGCTGCAACGCACGGATGAAGGCGTTTCCTTCATTCTGGAATGGGAAGACCATAACCCAAATCTCACGAGCAAGCCCAAGCGCAAGGGCTTCGGCACGCGGGTTCTGCAAGACCTTTTTCCCAGCCAGTTTGGCGGTACGGCGGAATTGCACTGGAATTCCAGTGGCGTGCTCTATCACGCCGAATTGCCGGTTTCGCACCAGGCAGAGGCCTAAAGGCTCGCAATTCAAGGTAGACAGCCGTCAAAATGAGGGAACCTCCCCCTGATTCAGACGTTCTCTATTCACAATCGCACAGTGCCAATTCCGGCCTTGCAGCCCGAAAGGAGATATATCATGCGCACTACCATGTTGATTTCCCTGGTGGTCATGCAATTCACCGTTTTGCCATTTTTCGCGATGCTGGCTTCGGCCCGTGAACCCGGCTTCAATGCCGTCACCTCAGGTGAAAGCGTGGTGCTTCAGAACGGCAAAGGCTGGCCCGATTGGATGAATATGGCGCCCACCACGGCCACCAACTAATTCAGGCCGTTTTTTAACCTGACGAAATAATCATCGCCACCTACCTGCCCGCCCTTCATGGCCACTTCCAGCCCATCAAAATCGGGGCTGGCGGAACGCGCCAAGCAGAGCGGGGAGCCCGGCGTTTCAACCAGAGGGAAGCGCGTGGTAAGAGCGTAGATATCAAGCTCCCCCAAAGCGTGGCTGGACGTGTCTCCGCCAGCGATCACGAGCCGCTTGAGTTTGAATTCCGAAATCAGCTTACGCGCGATGCTTCCCAATGTTTTAGACAGTGTTTCACGCCCCTTGGGTATGGCCTTCAGCGCCTCACCTTGATCCGAACTTGGGCCTGAGGCGGAATAGATCAGCGGGCTTTTGCCTTCAGACATAAGAGTGCGCGCTTGGGTTAAGATGGATGAGGCGTCGCCTTTTGCCAAAGAGAGTGCATCGGCAGGCAGGACTGAAAAACCATTTTCGGCTGCAAATTTGATCTGGCGTTCAGTGGTAGGCGAGACGCTCCCCGAAATGACAAGCATCTGCGCCACGGCTGCGACCGCTGCAAAATGCGCATCGCGCTTTTTGCTCATCGCGGACATCAAGGCATATTCGACGCCGGAAGAACCGACCATAAATGGCAAGCTGTCAGGCTTCAGATTAAGAAGTGCCTCGCCCGCGGCTTTCTGCGTGGCGGCATCATGCACATCCAGCAAATCGACCTGCGCTGCCGTTTGCCTGGCCAGATGGCGGAGCACATCGGTCTCGTCCATGGGGGTTACTGGATGCACGCTCATCACCGGGTGGCGGTCGATGCGGTAGGTCTTGCCTTGGTAACCGGCAAAGAGATGGCCCGCGAACGTGTATCGCTTCAATTGCGGTGCACCGACAACAAGTGCGGCACGCTGCTGGTTGAAGACCTTCAGCCCGATTTCCGTGGCGCGGCCGATGCTGCCCACCTTCGGGCTCGAGTCAAAAGTCGAGCAGACCTTGTAATGGCAGAAACGGCCATCCAAAGTGTTCAGCCATGCGAAGACACCGGGAAGATGCGTGTCCATCCAGTCTGGCGTCTGGCTGCGGCTGGTGCCGGCCAACCCGATGGCTTCGTAATCCTTGAAAGGTGCGAGTTGTGCGGCGCTGGGTACCTTGGTGAAAAGTACTGTCTTCACGCCATGACTGGCCAAGGCCTCCATCACATCGGTGGAGCCGGTAAAGTCGTCGCCATAGTAGGTGATGAGGCGGCTCATGCCTCTTTCCCATCGGCGAATTTGGCAATCGACTGCGCCAGTTCGGGATGATCCTTGGCGTAAATCTCCAGCGGCACGCCGGCCACCGCCGCTTCCCAGGCCTGGCGCACGGCTTTCACCCCTGCCCCCGGCCCTCCCGGATGCGAGACAATGCCGCCGCCGCAAAGATACATTAGGTCCAATGTGCGCCCGGTGCGCGCATAAGTGTCCGCCGCCTGGCCGCCCCATTGGCCGGAGCCCGCCACCGGCAACACCGCTTCGCCGGCATCCAGCAGTGGCTGTTGCAGCGCTTTGAAGGAAGAAACAAAACTCTCATCCGGCTCCCAGTATTTGACGCGGATGCCGTTGATCTGAAACTGGTCCACGCCAAGCAAGCGCCAGAATTGCTGATAGACCTTGAAATCCAGGCCCAGGCCGGGATGGCGGGTCAGCATGTCCCAGCCATTGCGATGGGCATGCAGCACCAGGCCTGAACGCTTGCGCAAAAACGCAATGGCACCAAAACCGATGGAATTTATGTTGATCACGGCGCAATTGCCGCCCGCCTTCAGCACCAGATCATGATTGCGCATCATCTCATCAGGATCGACGGCGGAGATGCCCCAGGCATACATGACTTTGCGGCCGGTTTTCTGCTCACGCTCGAGGATCATCGGCATGACGGCCTTTACCCGTTCGGCCAGCGGCGAGTAAGCCGGCGACATCAGCTTTTCGTCGTCCTTGACGAAATCGACATCCGCTTCGATCACATCGCGCACCAGTGCCGCAGTCTCCGGCGGGCGCAGGCCCAGAGCCGGCTTGACAATGGTGCCGATGATCGGGCGACCCTGAACGCCGGTCAAACGGCGCGAACCGGCAATGCCGAATTGCGGCCCGAGATAGGCACCCCTGAACGCATCCGGCAGTTTCATATCCACCACGCGGATGCCGCTGAAGCCCTTGATGGCGAAAAGGCCACCCACGGCAATGGTCATCAGGGCCGATAAATCAGTGCCGATGGCGTCGAAGGGGAAATCAATATCCGCCTCAGCGCGGTTGAAAGGGCCAGTGGAATCGCTTGGGAAAGACGGCACCAATGCAGGCGGCAGCGGGCGGATCGCCACCACGCGGGCGGCCACGCGGTTTTTCAGTTCCTCGGTTTCGCCGGGCAAGGGTACGAAAGTCCCTGTCGATTGGTCAGACGCAATCTTGGCAGCCAGCTTTTCAGGGCTGCCTGGCGTTTCGATCAAATAAGTGAGGCGGATGAATTCTGATGGCTTGGTCATTGAAAAACTTCTGCTAAGCATAAGTCATGCAGAATGGGCCCGTTGCCAAGCGAAAACTGTCGGACGAGGTTTTTGACCGGTTGAAGCGCATGATCGTGGATGACGCGATGAAGCCCGGCAGCAACATGCCGTCCGAGCGTGAATTGATGCTGCGCCTCGGCGTGGGCCGCCCGGTGATCCGCGAGGCGATGCAGGCGCTGAGCAGCATGGGCATGGTTGAAATCAATCATGGCGAGCGGGCGCGGGTTCTGGAATTCAACGCCCAATCGATGTTCCGCCAGTTGGACCAGAGCGCACATATCATGCTGCAGCGCTCGGCCGAGTCGCTGGAGCATTTGAAATCGGCGCGGCTGTTCTTTGAGCGCGGCATGGTGCGCGAGGCGGCACTGAAAGCCACGCCGGAAGATTTGGACGAGCTGCGCAAAATTCTTGAAGAGCAGCGTCACGCCCTTGGCGACGTGGAGCGGTTCATGGCGGCCGACATGCAATTTCACAAGCGCATCGCCGCCTGCTCCGGCAATCCGATTTTCGTGGCGGTGAGTGAGGGCATGCTGGGCTGGCTGCATTCGTATCACACCGAAATGCTGCTTTGGACCGGCAAGGAAAAATACACGCTGGCAGAGCATGAAGAGATCATTTCGCATCTGGCCGCCAATGATCCTGAGGCGGCAGAAGCGGCCATGGTGAAACATCTGGACCGTTCGCGCGCGCTTTATGTGCTGCCCGGCCAAGGCTGATCAGGCGAGCAACGGGGCCAGCGCAACCGTTTGGCCTGACGCTGCCGATTGATAGACAGCTTCCACCAACGCGAAGGTCTTGATGTTATCGCGGCCCGAAGTTGCCGGTTCCTTGTTGTTTTGCAGGCAATCCACCCAATGCTGCTCGATCAGCGCCACGCTTTCCTGAATATTGTGCCAAGGCTTTGAGGCCCAGGGCAGAAGCGGCGGAGAAACATCGTGGAAACGCGTGCCGCTGGGTGCGGTGACTTTCAGCTGGTATCCCAGATTGAGGCGCAGCGAGCCCTTGGTGCCATCCAGTTCAATGACGGTTTCCGGAAAACCCTCAGGCTCTTGTTTGGTGGAATAGGAGCAATCCACCACGGAGGTCAGGCCGGCGCCGTGATCCAGCAGCATGGTGGCCACGTCCTCGCCCTTGATATTGGGATTGACGCGGGTGGTGCGAGCACTGACCGCCTTCACATCACCCAACAGGAAGCGGGCCACGTCGAGTACATGCACGCCCAGATCATCGACAATGAAGCGCGTGCCCTCGGCCAAATAAGGCTGGCCGGAGAAAATATCGTAGCCGGAGCGGAAGGAAATGCGGCCCCAGAACACATCGCCGATTTCGCCTGAATCCATCACCTGCTTGACCTTCCGGATCGCAGACTGCCAGCGGAAGTTTTCATGGATCATCAAAGGCACGCCGGCTTTTTCACACGCGGCGATGATGGCCTTGGCATCGTCCAGCGTAGGGGCGAAAGGCTTCTGGCAAATCATCGGCAGTTTGTGCGACGCGACGAGTTCACACAGCGCCCGGTGGGTCGGCACTGTGGTGGCGATATCGACGAAATCCAGCTTTTCCTTTTTCAGCATTTCAGCGGCGTCGCTGTAGCGCGCGCTGATGCCGAAAGTGTCACCAGCGATTTTCAGGCGCTCAGGAGAGCGATCACAAATGGCGACGATTTCCACCCCCTCGGCCTGTTTCCAGCCATGGAGGTGGTTCATTGCGAAGAAGCCACAACCGATGAGGGCGCCGCGCAGCACTAGGTAATCCGTTTGATTGAGGCCGCGATTTCGTCTGGTTCAAACACACGCTTCCAATCATCGCGCATCAGCACCGGCTTGCCGAATTCAATCGCCTTGTTGCAGGCATCGGAGAACACGCCCGGCTGCTCCTTGAAGATAACGGCGGCAAGGATGTTCATATGGCCGAGGATGAAATCACGCGCGGCCTGGTGGGGCACACCACGGCGCACTACTTCATCCATCGCTTCGCGCATCACATCGAGCAACGAGGCGGTGACGGTTTCAGCGAGACCCGGCTCCAGCAATGCGAGCTGTTCCACCGTCAATCTGTGCGAACGCATCACCGGGGCCCAGATGGTTTGAGACACAGCTTCGCCCTTGGCATAGTCACTTTCCGGCCCCTGCATGAGACAGCACACAATGGCCTGCTTCGCCGCGACACCGCCAAAGCGGTCCAGCTTGGCCTTCATATCCGTCTCGTCATTGAAGATCGGCGGATGGCACGGATGGGTGACGAAATAGGTAATGTCCTTGCGATCGGGCAAGTGGCCGGCATAGGGGGCAGCGGCGTCAAGGATCACCACCATGGTGCCGGATGCCAGCTTGTCGATAATACCTGTAGCCACCTTGCCAATGGCGGTATCCGGCACGGCGAGCACGACGATATCGGCACCTTTCAGGGCGCTATCCACATCAACCGGCGACCAGCCGAGTTCATTTTTCAAACGGGTAATGCCAGCCTCGCCCACTTCCACCGGGGCGACCTGATAGGCGGAATTCTTGAGATTGGCGCCCAGGCGCATGCCCATTTTGCCACCGGCGCCGAATAGTGCAATTTTCATGATCTAATACTCCCGTGGCGCTTCATTCCACAACTGGTATGATGAGTCAACCAAATGGCGGAAAATCATGGCAAAAAACCTGCTCAAACTCTACGGAACTACCGAAAAACCCAGCGAAAGCAAGATGATCCAGGCAGGCGCCCTGAGTGTGGAATGGCTGGGCGGAAATCTGGGAAAGATCGCTTTTGGCGGCGTGGAGGTGCTGCGGGGCATCTCTTACCTCGTGCGAGACGCGAATTGGGGCACCTGTGCTGCGAAGATTTCCGGGCTCAAAATCGCCAAATCCCGAGGTGGCGCTAGCATTATCTACAAGGCCACAGCTGCCAATGGCGATCGCGTGCTGGCGATGAAGGCGCAGATCGGCATCACGCCGCGCCAGCTGGTATTCAGCATTCAGGCCACACCCAACAAGGATTTCAAAACCAACCGCACCGGCTTTGTGGTGCTGCATCCGGCGGGGCTTGCGGGCAAGCCCGTCACCGTTACGCATACCGATGGGAAGAAGGAGAAGGCGAAGTTTCCGAAACTGATCAACCCCGGCCAACCATTCTTTGAAATTCGCGCGCTGGAACATGCACCTGCCCCAGGCCTCAAGGCGCAAGTGTTGATGGAGGGTAACAAGTTTGAAATGGAGGACCAGCGCAATTGGAGTGATGCGTCTTACAAGACCTATGTGTGTTCCTTGCTCGATCCATGGCCCTATGAGCTGAAGGCCGGGATCGCGTTCGAGCAGAAGATCACGATCACTCTCACGGGCAAAGCACCTGCCGCTATCGCCAAGCTAAAAGCGAAGGCAACTGCGCTTAAGGGCAAATTACCAGAGATCGGATTGGCGGTGCCGATGCTGGAAGTGCAAGCGACGTTGAAGCGCATTGCCGATATCAAAGCGCTGAACCCGCATCACTTGATGTGTCAGCTTGATGGCGCGGGTGACTTTGCCAGCGCCGCTGCATCGTTTGCGAAACTGGCTGACGCCACTGGCATTCCGATTGCATTGGAAATCATCCTGCCAGCCAAGGCTCCTGCGGGTTTGGAAATGAGTGCCATCGCGCAGGCGGTGCACCACGCGGGATTGAAGCCTGAAAGTGTGATCGTCACCCAGGCGCATGATCTCAAGTCATTCCAGCCTGGCACGCCTCGCCCTTGGGGGCCGACCTATGAAGAGATGGCTGCTGCGGCGCATGCGCATTTTCCGGATACGAAAATTGGCGGCGGCATGTTGTCGTTTTTCACCGAACTGAATCGCAAGCGCCCACCGCAAGGGTTGTTCGATTTTATCACACATTCGGTTTGCCCGATCGTGCACGATGCTTCTGATGCTGCGGTGATGCAGACCTTGGAAACACTGCCCGCGATTTTCGCCTCGGCGCGCGCCTTCATCGGCAAGGCTGAATACCATCTTGGCCCGTCAACGATCGCAGCACGGATGAACCCCTATGGTGCCGATGTCGCGGACAACCCGAAGCGCCTGCGCATGTGCCTTGCGCCCAACGATCCAAGGCAAATTGGGACGTTCGCAGTGGAGTGGAATCATGGCCTGATCGCCGCTGCGGCCAACGCGCGCCTCACCCGCATCACGCTGTGTGATGTGACCGGGCCGCGCGGGCTGTTTGATGCGAAGGGCCAGCCCACGCCGCTTTATCAGTTTTTCCGGAAATTGCAGGAATAGGGCTGACAAGAAAGCAGACAATTTTATTGGGATTGTCCGCCGGAAAATGCTAGCGGCTGCCAAATAGTTTTCTGTGGAGTTCCTTTGAAAAAGATCGGCTTTCTCTCATTCGGGCATTGGTCGCCCGCAGGCTATTCGCAAACCCGCACCGCAGCAGATGCGCTGCTGCAATCGATTGATCTTGCGGTTGCCGCAGAAGAACTGGGCGCTGATGGCGCCTATTTCCGGGTGCACCATTTCGCAAGGCAATTGGCGTCGCCCTTCCCTCTTCTCGCTGCGGCAGGTGCCAAGACCAAGAAGATCGAACTCGGCACCGCCGTGATCGATATGCGTTATGAAAACCCGCTCTACATGGCAGAAGATGCCGGCGCTGCCGATCTGATTTCCGGCGGCCGCCTGCAATTGGGCATCAGCCGCGGCTCACCCGAACAAGTGATCGATGGGTGGAGCTATTTCGGTTACGACCCCAAGGAAGGCCAAAACGCTTCGGATATGGCGCGCAAGAATGCGATGGCTTTTCTCGGTGCGCTACAGGGCAAGGGCTTTGCCCAGCCGAACCCACGGCCCATGTTTCCCAACCCGCCGGGTCTGTTGCGGCTGGAGCCGCATTCACACGGACTGGATGACCGGATCTGGTGGGGTGCAAGCTCCAATGCCACAGCCGTCTGGGCTGCCGAGCATGGCATGAATTTGCAGAGCTCCACCCTGAAAGACGATGAAGGTGGCCAGCCCTTCCATGTGCAGCAGGCCGAGCAAATCAAGGCCTACCGCAAGGCCTGGGCCGAGGCGGGACACAAGCGCAAACCGCGCGTTTCGGTGAGCCGCAGCATCTTCGCCCTCATCGATGATCGTGACCGCGCCTATTTCGGCGGCGAGAGCGGGGACACCGACAAGATCGGCATGATCGATGAGCGCACACGCGCCATTTTCGGCAAGTCCTATTCAGGCGAGCCTGATCAGTTGATCAAGGACCTGGCGGAAGATGAAGGCATCCAGGAAGCCGATACGCTTCTGCTGACCGTGCCAAACCAGTTGGGCGTGGCTTACAACGCGCATGTGATTGAATCCATCCTGAAGCATGTGGCACCAGCTTTAGGCTGGCGCTAACAGCTCTGGGACATCAGGCCCGCAATGTGGCTGACTTGGCTGACTTGGCCGGCTCTGAATCGCCGGGCAATTGCTCGATGCTGACGCTGCCTTCGCTCACTGCATAGATCCTGGTGGCGACGTTTTTCCACGCTGGCCGGTGGGTAATGGCCACAATGGTCAGGCGGCCCAGGAGCGCACTGATATTTTCGCAGATCTGCGCCTCGGTCACTTCATCCAAAGCACTGGTCACTTCATCGAGCAGGAGAAGCCGGGGCTTGCCGACCAAGGCGCGGGCCAGCGAGAGCCTCTGCCTCTGCCCGCCAGACAGTTTCGCCCCCATCGTGCCAATGTTTGAATAAATGCCGTCCGGCAATTCCATGATGAAATTCAGCGCACCTGCGAGGCGCAAGGCCTCCATCACATCATCTTCGGTAATGGAAGAATCGCCCAGGCTGATATTGTCAAAGATATTGCCGCGCAGCAGCGTCAATTCCTGTGGAACATAGCCAATCTGCGAGCGCCATTTCTCCATGCTGATCTCATTCATGTTCACGCCATCAATGAGGATTTCGCCCTTGGCCGGCTTGTAAAGGCCCACGATCAAATCGACCAATGTGGTCTTGCCAGCACCTGAAGGGCCAATCACAACCGTGATGCCACCCACCGGAATGGTGATATCCACCCCAGACAGAACCTGCTTTTCGCCATAGGCAAAATCCACATTCTGCAATTCAATGGAATGATGCAGATCTGCCGGCTTCAAGCCGGTATCAGCTTCATGCGCGTCCTCAGCATCCTTGATGACACCCAGTACGCCGAAATAGCCGGCTGAGGCCATCAAGGAATCCTGCAGGCTCATCTGGGTGCGTTTCACCACATCAACCATCTGGTAGAAAATAACGCCGACCACCAGAAACTGCGACAGAGGCGTGTGCAGGACTTCAATGCCGATATAAATGCCAGCCACAATCATGATGGCGGCCAGAATATCCTGGCCATGATAGACCGAATATTTCGAGACCAGCATGGTGATGACATTGCCGCGCATGTCGCGGATCGAGGCCATGAAGGTTTCCACAAACCGTTCCTGCTTGCCCATGGATTTCAGCGCCTTCATGTTGGCGATGACGTCCTGGATGCCAGTCGACAGATTGGTGGCGGATTTGAATTGCTTGTTGGCCGCAGCTTGCGCGCGGCTCAGAATGTAATGCAGTGGCAGGGCCAAGGTGACTATCGCAATCACGCAGAAAATCACCAGCGTGCCGGACACCAGAAAAGCAGTGACCATGAGACCGATGCCCATGATAACCGTGACGACCAACTGCGCGACGACGAGATAGGCATCGCCTGCCTGCTGTGACTGGGCTGCCACCATGGCGGCCATCTGCCCGGGTTGGTGATCCACGAAATAGGACCATCTTGCGTCGAGCGTGGCCTTCATCAGCCTGGTGCGGATGCCATAAGCCACATTTGCCACCGAGATGGCCACAAAGCGGATGGCCAGCAACGCGATCAGCGACTTCATGACCAAAGCCGCGCCGACAAACAACAGGAGGTTAAGGAATGTTGGAGGGATGCCAATAGCACTCAGGGTCATCATAGTGATGCGGCCCAGATAGGAATTAGTGGCGCCGCTGTCAGAGCTGAGCTGGCTGGCCAGTGGCACCAATGCGCCCATGCTCATCAAGTCTGAAAAGCTTGAGATGAACATGGCACCCGTCACGGCAATCGGCCTGGCGCCTGGGGCCCAAAAGAAAATCTCCAGCAAACGTTTCAAGAACAAATCAAGATTCCTAATTCAAGGCCCTACACTAGCAGATTGAAGGGCCAAATCCGAGCCACCTTACAGTCGAAACAGACCGCCCAGGGCAAGGCCAATTTTGTCTCGGGCGCCACTTTTTTCAACTTGGAGGTTGTTGCCACAGGCCCTAAAGGACGCCATCTACACCAAGTTAAAACATTGCGGAACTGCCGGAAAGCCTGCTGTTTTGTTCCGGTCCCACGACGAGATCCATGGCGAAAAAACCACTCATACAGAACCCGGCCCCGGCGCCACAATTGCCTGCAACAGAAGACAAAAGTGTGCATGAGTCCCTGCAGCGAACTCTGGCCAAGCTGGGCATGCAGATGGAACGCCAGCGGCCGCTTCATGTGAAGTTCACGGATTTTGTCCTGTCCTGGTTCGCGCCGAAGATCGCACTGGGCAGGCGGGTCAAACGTTCGCCGCTGTTTGACGAAGCCTTTTATCTGGCCAGCAACCCCGATGTTGCCGTCTGGCGTGAAGGTGCGCCTTATCATTTTGCCAATTTTGGCCATCTGGAAGGCCGCGATCCCAGCCCGCTTTTCCGGCTTGCTGACATGGTGCAGCGGATGGCGCATGTGGAGCTGGGTGGCGAAAACATCCTGTTCGCCTATCAGCGCTGGTTGAATGCGGGCCAGCCCGGCCCGAAGGACCATGTGCACAGCGCCTTCAAGCCCACCCAGAAGGACGACATGGTTGCCATCTCCCGCCACATTGGAAGGATGCGCCGCAAGCCAAAGATCGCGGTGCTGATGCCGGTCTATAATCCCGATCATGAATTCCTGACACTGGCCATCAAATCGGTTCAGGCGCAGCTCTATGAAAACTGGGAATTGTGCATTGCTGACGATGCCTCGACGGATAAGGAAATTCCTGCCCTCCTGAAGCAATTCGCCAAGGATGATCCGCGCATCAAATTCGTACGCCGCGCGGTGAATGGGCATATTTCGCTGGCATCGAACTCAGCACTGGAACTGGTGAGCGCCCCCTATGTGGCCTTCATGGACCAGGATGATCTGCTGCACGAAACGGCGCTTTACGAAGTGGCCGCCGCCATCTCCCGGAACCCGAAGGCGCGGATGATTTATTCCGATGAAGACCGCATCGATGCCAAGGGCCATCACTCCACACCCTACTACAAGCCAGATTTCAACATCGAGCTGCTGCTGGGGCAAAACTTCGTCAGCCATCTTTCGGTCTATGAAACCAAATTGCTGCGCAAGCTGGGCGGGCTTCGGGCCGGCTATGAAGGCTCGCAGGACCATGACCTCACGCTGCGCGTGGCGCGCGAATTGAAGGATGATGAAATCGTCCACATTCCGGTTGTGCTGTACCACTGGCGCCATGGCGGGCGGAAAGCCTCGTTCTCCGAGCGCAACCTGGAAAAATGCGTGAAAGCCTCCCGCGCCGCCATCCAGCATTTTCTGGATCTGGAAGGTGAAGGGGCGCGCGTTGCCCCGGTAGACAAGAAGAACCTGCGCTACTTCTCCCGGGTGATCCGCAAAATGCCGGAGCCGGCACCGCTGGTCAGCATCATCATCCCCACGCGTAACAAGGCATCCCTGTTGGCCACGTGTGTTGACGGTGTTCTGGGCAAGACGGATTACAGCAACTTCGAAGTCATCATCGTGGATAATGACAGCGATGAGCCAGAGGCGCTGGCGCTGCTGGCGCGCTATGAGCGTAACCCCCGCATCACGGTTTTGCGCCATCGCTCCGCCTTCAATTATTCCGCCATCAACAACCGCGCGGCGCGGACAGCAAAAGGGCAATATCTCGCCCTCCTCAACAATGACATCGAGGTCATCCATTCCGAATGGCTGAACGAGATGATGACAGAAGCTGTGCGTGAGGGTGTAGGTGCCGTAGGTGCCAAACTGTTCTTTCCGGATGGAAGGCTGCAACATGTTGGCGTGCTTCTCGGTCTCGGCGGGATTGCCGGGCACGCTTTGCACACATCACCTGGCAAGGCAGTGGGTTATTTTGGCAGCGCCTCGCTCACGCGCGCCGTCTCAGCTGTCACCGCAGCCTGCCTTGTGGTTGAGAAGAAGAAGTTCATCGCAGTGGGCGGCTTTGACGAAAAGCATCTGCCGGTGGCCTTCAACGATGTCGATCTGTGTCTCAAGCTGGTAGAGGCGGGTTACCGCAATGTGTGGACGCCGTTTGCGAGGCTGGTGCATCACGAATCTCTATCGCGCGGTGCTGAAGACACAACGTCAAAGCAGATCAGGTCGCGGCTCGAAAAGGTCTATATGCATCAACGCTGGGCCCAGCATCTTGCCAATGACCGCTATTACAATCCCAATCTGACGCTGGAAGCGTCCGAGTATCAATTGGTGGCGAACCGCAGGCCCAAGCCTTGGGCGAAGTACCTTTGATGCGCCATTGCGATTGGATTGGCGGCGAAAAGCGGATATGATGTCCGCACACCTCAAACTTGCATAGTGGTTTCCGATTCTCCTGATGATTGATTATCTGCTTTTTGGCATTGCGCTGTTTTCAGCGCTGGTTCTCTACGTTTACGAAGGCGTTCTCACCTTCATGGCGGCGCGGCTTTGGCTGCGCACCGGGCGTGACGGTTTGTCTTCGCGCCGGATCATTCCGCCCTTGCCCAAGGATGACGTGCTGCCGCGGCTGCTGATGCAGATTCCGCTCTATAACGAACGCTACGTGATCGAAGACCTGTTCAATGCATTGGCTGCGCTGAGCTACCCTGCAGACAAGCTCACCATTCAGATTTTGGACGACTCCACGGATGACACGCCCGGCATCGTGCAGGCCAATATGAGCAAGCTGGAAGCGCGCGGATTCAAAGCCGTCCATGTGCGGCGCGAAAACCGGCAGGGCTACAAGGCTGGCGCATTGGCTGAAGGCATGCTGCTGGATGACAGCCCGTTCATTGCCATTTTCGATGCCGACTTCGTGCCCCAGCCCAATATTCTGCGCCAGCTATGGGCGGAGTTCGACGGCAAGGACATGGGCTTGGTCCAAGCTGGCTGGGATCACATCAACGGCAAGGAAAACGTAGCCACGCGGTTGATGTCACTCGCCATTGACGATCATTTCTCAATTGAACAACAGGGGCGGCAGGAGCTTGGCGCCTGGATTCATTTCAATGGTACAGCCGGCATGTGGCGGCGCGAAGCGATTGTGACCTCCGGCGGCTGGCAGAGCGACACGCTGACCGAGGATCTCGACCTCAGCTTCCGTGCGCAAGCGCGCGGCTGGCGGCTGAAATTCGTGGATGACCTGAAAGTGCCCTGCCTCATTCCTTCGGTGATGAGCGCAATCCGCACCCAGCAACATCGCTGGACCAAGGGTGCCGCCGAAACGGCACGCAAGAATGCCGGACACATGCTCGCCAAGAAAGCGCCTTTCGTGATCCGGGTGATTGACCTGTTCCACGTGTTCAACTTCCTGATGTTTCCGGCGATGCTGCTGATGTCCCTTTCGGTGGCCTTGCTGCCCTTACTGGGTTTCGGCCAGACGGCAGCGTACAGCACGCTGATCGGCATTCTCTATCCGTTGCTGCCACTTTCGCTGTTGCCATTCTTCGTGGCGGGCATCTTGCGGGCGCGGCGCGAGGGCAAGGTGAACCCGTTCATCGTGGCCAATGATACTTTCATGCTGCTGCTGATGATCATGGGGCTTGCGATGCAGAACACGCTGTCGGTCATTGACGGGCTGATCGGGCGCAAAAGCTCATTCGTGCGTACACCCAAGCCACCGCGCGGGCAGAGCATTGGCGCTTTGGCGCAATCCTACAAACACAAGCTTTCTCTCAAGGTGATGGTGCTGGAGGGTGCCATGGTGGCCCTGATGCTGGCCTTCATGATCTATGCCGCAATCAACCTGAATTTCTTCGTAGTGTTGACGGCGCTGTATTTCTTCCTGTGCTACGCCATGGTGATAGCGCTGAGCCTAATTGAAATCCGGCAGGAAACGAACGCTGCCGCAAAAGCCGCGCTGGCTTAATTTTTTCTGGCAAGCAACGTTGCTTCGGCAATGGCGATCAATTGCTGGTCGCCATTGCGGCATAACAGGCGCAACAAAATCGAGCCCTGCTCTTCCTTCAACGTCCGGGCCTCGGCATGAAGCACCGCGCCGACCAATAGCGGCTTGATGAACTGCATGGAGAATTTGCTGGGGGAAAATCCGGGAACTTCGCGCAGGCGGGATTCCACCGCGCCATAAATCAGCATGCCATGAACAATTGGGCCATCGGGAAGCCCCGCCTTGGCCGCGGCTTCGGCGGACAGATGGATTTCATTGTGATCGCGCGAGGCATCGGCAAAGGCGCGTACCTTGGCCTGATCCATGACACCGAGATTCCAACTGGCGGAAAAACTCATGCAGGGATCGCTCCAGCCTCAATCAGAGCCAGCGTGACGCGCAGGATCAGTGCGGGTTGGCCATCTGGGGATGCAACAACGAGAGCCAGAACCGGGGTCTTGGCCGATGAATCATTGCAAGACAAGGTGACCGCGTAAGTTTCACCAGCCCGCAAAGGCGAGATGATTTCGCAAGCCTGCTTGATATGTATGGGAATGCGCGCGCCGAAGAGACTGCGCAACCAGGCCAGCACTTGTTCCTCCCCCAACAGCCGCATGATGAGGCCGGTGGGAATTTCCGTGCCCGTCATGCCTATGGCGGTGCGATAGGCGGTGGCGTCCGTTTCGGAAATCGTGAAGTGCAAATCCAAGGCGTGGGCCTGCATGCGGAGCACCCTAGACCTTGCGGACCACCAGGCAGGAATTGATGCCGCCGAAGGCGAAGGAATTCGACATGGCTGCATTCATCTTGGTGGGCACGGCCTGGTTCGGCACCGGGTTTGCGATGCAATGCGCATCGGCTTCCAGCCAATTGATGGTGGGCGGCGCCATCTGGCGGCGCAGCGCCTCGATGGTAACGATCAGCTCAATGGCCCCAGCCGCACCCAGCGTGTGGCCATGCACAGGCTTGGTGGAAGAGACGGGCAATTGCGCCAATTGATCACCAAAGATTTCCTGCATCGCCAGGGTTTCGGTCTGGTCATTCAGGATCGTGCCGGTGCCGTGGGCATTGAGGTAGCCAATGTCTTGCGGTGAGAGCCCCGCATCGATCAGCGCATTGCGCATGGCGCGCGCGCAGCTTGCTGCATCGGGGCGCAGGATGTCAGCGGCATCGCTGGTGGTGCCGAAGCCTGCCAATTCGCAGATCGGCTCGCCACCGCGTTGCTTCAACGCGTCTTCGGTTTCGATCAGCATGATCGCAGCACCTTCGCCCAGGATCATGCCGTCACGGCCCTTGGAAAACGGCCGGCATAAAGTGGGTGACATGACGCGCAGCGCCTCCCAGGCACGAAAGCCCGTATGGGTGAGCAGCGCTTCGGTGCCGCCGACGATGGCGCGCCTGGCCATGCCAGAGCGGATGAGTGACAAGGCCACGCCAATCGCCTGGCTGCTGGACGAGCATGCGCTGGACACACTGAAGGACGGGCCCTGGGCGCCATAAGCCATCGAGATATGCGAGGCCGACGCACTGGGCATCACCTTGGGGATGGTGAAGGGATCTGACCTGCCGCCGGTTACAAAATGCTTGTGATATTCAACTTCCAAAGTGGCCAGCGCGCCGATACCGGTGCCCACAATCACCGCCGCATCCTGGCCGAGGGGCATGCCTTCAGGCCACTTGGCCTGTTCCATGGCTTCCTTGGCCGCCAACAATCCGATGGTGGTGACAATGTCGACATTGGACGATGTCGTCCGGCGCGGATTTTTTTCCAGAGGGATTTCCGGCAGGCTGGCCGCCGTCTTGATGAATTGCTGCTTGTTTTCACCAAAGGAAATCGGCCTTACGCCGGACTTACCTTCGAATACCGCATCCGCCAGTGCGGAAACACCCAGGCCCAATGCAGAAACAGCGCCCATGCCGCTGATGTAGACAGGCCTATGCAGTGAGTTCACGCCGCACCAGGTTTGAGATGGGGTGCAATAGCGTCCATGAAGTCCTTCACCGTCTTGGCTTCAGACAGCGGGCCATCAATCGGGATATAGGCGCCGAATTGCTCTTCGATGGCCATCAGAATCATGACCATATCCGCCGATTTGATCCCCAGGCTTTCCAGCGTGGCATCGGGCGAAAGCTTGGACGGATCAATCAACCCCTCCTTGGCCACGATCGCCATGATCTTTTCGACGGTTTCCTGATTGAGATTTTCGGCCATGAAATTTCCTTACCGCCCATGCCCATGCAATGCAACCTTGCCATTTATTGGAAGCAATTTCATTTGGTTGAGCGGTTTAGTTCAATTCGGGCAGATTCGAACCGGGCTAAAGATCTTTCAGAAACATGCGGAAGCGACGGGCCGGCTCGAATTCAAAGCGCTTCAGCATGGTATTGAGCGGGTCATTGTCTTCCAAAACCCAACCTGCTTCCAGCAGCACGCCGGCATATTTGCCGCGGCGTTTCAGCACTTCTTCCACCAGCGCAATCGCAATGGCCATGCCGCGCACTGACTTGTTGTATTTCCGCGCTACGCCGAAAAGAATGATGCGGCCCGATTTGAAACGGTGACGCAGCAGGCGCCAACCGAGCTTCATCCAGCCCCGGGGATTGGGCCGTGATCCCAGGCCGCGGAAAATTTCAAACAAGTTTGGAATGATGACCATCGCGCCCGCCGGCTTGCCGTCAATTTCCACAAAAATACAAGCATCAGCCGGCAACAGCGGCTTCACTGACTTTTCCAGGTCATGAAGATCAATCGGATGCAAGGGTACGAAAAACTCGTTCTCGGACCAGGCATCATTATAGATATCGCAGATGAACTGGATATCGCGCTTGATATTGGGCTTGTCGAGGATGCGAATTTTGGCGTTGGCGCCCAATGCGCTTGCCGTTACGCGCCCGGCATAGCCACGATCTTTCGCGCCCTTTGTATCGAGCCGCCAATTCAAGAGATCCTTGCGTGGCTTGTAACCGCTGGCTTCCACCAACTCGGCCAGATAGGGCGGGTGCCATGGTGTCATGATCATCCGCGGCACGTTCTGGCCTGAAATCATCAGGCCCGGCTCGCCATTCATGTGCAAGGTGCAGGGGCCGAAGACATGTTTGCAGCCTTTTTCCCTGAGCCAGGATTCAGCCGCCGCAAACAAGGCTTTGGTGGCTTCCAGATCATCCGACACATCGAAGCAGCCGAACATGCCGGTTTTATCCGGCAGGCCGCGCGGTGTGTCAGGCGATATCTGGGCCGATATGCGCCCCACAACTTTGCCATCACGCTTGGCCAGAAAATATTTCGCCTGGCCGGTTTGGAAGAATGTGCTCTTTTTGGGTGAAAGCGACATGTCCTGTTCCATGAACAAAGTGGGCTCGAAGCCCGGCATGTCACGATAAAGCAATGTGGGCGCGTCAATGAAGGCGGCCAGAGAAGCTTTGTCTTCCGCCGCCACGATGACCAGATTTCCGCTCACCAACTGTCCGGATTTCACCGTGCCTCTAACCTGTCTATCCAACAATTCCCCCGGGGGCTCACTGACGTGGCTGACCATATCCTGTCATTTAGAGGCAGGGGAAGACGCAGGCAACCTACGTTTTGGTCAGGTGACAATGTCACTCGCCATAGGGAATCCAGATATTCTTCACCTGCGTGGCGCGGCGCAGATATTCAGCGCCTTGAGCCTGACCGGCATCATACCAGTCGGTGCGGGTGCCATTGCTGACCCAGGTGGGTTTCAGGTTTCCTGCCGAGGCTTTCTCAACGGCGGCACTGCCTGCCGCATCGCCATGGTACCAAAGGGCTGCGATCTCATCGTGATCGGCCATGGTCTTGGCCAGTTCATCGCGCGCACCGGTGATGATGTTGAACGCACCATCCGGCACGTCAGACGTGTCCAGCACCTGGTAGAAATCGGTGACCACCAGTGGCTGGGCTTGCGAAGGGACCAGCACGATACGGTTTCCCATGGCGAGCGCGGGCATAGCGAGCGAGATCATGGATAGCAAAGGCGCTTCGGTGGGGCAGACGAGGCCGACCACACCGTAAGGCTCGTTGAAGGCCAACGTGGTTTGGCGCTTGGCATTGGTGGAGTGGATGCGGCCATCATACTTGTCGGCCTGCGCGGCGTAATAGAAGATGCGCTGCAGTGAAGCATCGACTTCACGCTTGGCATCACGCGCTGAAGCGCCGCCTTCAACCAGGCGCTTGGCAAACTCATCGGCGCGGGCACCGAGATTCTCAGCGATGAAATAAAGCACCTGCGCGCGGTTGTGGGCGGAGGCTGATGACCAGCCAGTGGCCTTGATCGCGGCTTCCACTGCGTTGCGGACATCCTTGCGGTTGCCGAGGCCGGCTTGGCCAATGACTTTGCCCTTGGCATTGGTGACCGAGTAGGAATAGCCACTGTCGGGGCGGGCCTGCTTGCCGCCGATGTAAAGCTTCGATGTGCGGTCAATGCCGCTGCTGGCGGCTTGCGCGGGCGCGGTGATGGCGGAAAGGGCGATAGCCTTTTCGGCCTTCGCTGCGGGGGCATTCTTGATCCAATCGGCGATCAGATATTCGTAAAGGCCTTCGCGGCCACCTTCGCGGCCGAAGCCGGATTCCTTGTAGCCGCCGAAACCTGCGGCTGCGTCGAAATTATTGGTGCAGTTGATCCACACCACACCGGCCTTCATGCGGGCGCCTGCTTCCAAAGCGACATTTATGTTCTCTGACCAGATCGACGCGGCCAGGCCATAGCGGGTGTGATTGGCCAACATGGCGGCCTCATCCGCAGTGCGGAAGCTCATGGCGGAAATGACGGGGCCGAAAATCTCTTCGCTCATCACGGTCGACGATGTATCGACATCGAGGAACAGCGAGGGCGCGAAATAGTTGCCCTTCTCCGGGATCGGGCATGGGGCAGACACTAGCGTACCGCCTTCGGCTCTGCCCTTGTTCACCAGCTCGGTCACGCGAGCGAGTTGCACAGGGTCCACCAGCGGGCCCATGTCGTTCGACTTGTCGAGCGGATCACCAACGCGCAGGGATTCCATGCGTTTGCGCAGGCGCTTGATGAATGGGTCATAGACGCTTTCCTGCACCAGCAGGCGCGTACCTGCACAGCAGACCTGGCCCTGATTGAACCATACGGCATCGACCACGCCTTCAACCGCAGCGTCGAGATCAGCGTCATCGAATACAATGAAAGGCGATTTGCCACCGAGTTCGAGTGAGAGCTTCTTGCCGGAGCCCGCCGTTTGCTTGCGAATGATCTTGCCGACTTCGGTTGAACCGGTGAAGGCGATCTTGTTCACATCCTTGTGCGCCGAAAGGGCCGCACCGGTTTCACCATCGCCCGTGACGATGTTGACCACGCCGGGCGGCAGGCCTGCTTCGCTGCAGATTTCAGCGAACGCCAAAGCAGTAAGTGGCGTGAATTCGGCGGGCTTCAACACCACCGTGTTGCCAGCGGCGAGTGCGGGGGCGATTTTCCACGCCAGCATGAGCAGCGGGAAATTCCACGGGATGATCTGGCCGCAGACGCCGAGCGGGCCATAGCCCTTGAATTCGGTGTCGATGAGCTGGGCCCAGCCGGCGTGATGATAGAAATGCCGGGCGACGAGTGGAATGTCGATATCGCGGCTTTCGCGGATGGTCTTGCCGTTGTCCATGGTTTCCAGCACGGCGAGGAAACGCTCGCGTTTCTGGATGTGGCGGGCCAGTGCATAGAGATGCTTGCCGCGCTCGAAGCCCGAGAGTGCGCTCCAGCCCTTGAAGGCCTTGCGGGCGGCGGCCACGGCGACATCGACATCAGCCGCGGAGCCATTGGCCGTGCTGGCCAGTTTTTCCATGTTGGCGGGATTGAAGACTTCGATGGTCTTACCCTTGGAGGCTGTGAAAGCGCCGTTGACGAAATGGCCGAAGCCCTTCGCATGCGCGGCCAGCCATTCCTTCACGTGGGAATTGGATTCCGGCGCCGGGCCGTAATCCATGGATTCGAGAACGTCATTCACTGTGGTCATGGATCAGCCTCAAGCAACGGGATGGTGCGACAGGGCGGAGTAACGGCCCGTCACGAAATGTTCGAGCTGGCGCTCAATATCGGCCAGCATGGAGGATGCGCCCAAACGGAAGAGATCAGGCTCCAGCCAGCGGCGGCCCAGTTCTTCTTTCATCAGGATCAGCCAGTTCATCGCATCCTTGGCGCTCTTCAAGCCGCCAGCGGGTTTGAAGCCGATCTTGTGGCCGGTGAGATCTTCATAATCCCTCAGTGCACGGATCATGGTGAGCGAGACTGGCAAAGTGGCGTTCACGTCTTCCTTGCCAGTCGAAGTCTTGATGAAATCGCTGCCCGCCTGCATCGCCACCATCGAGGCCTTGTAGACATTGCGCAGCGTCTTCAAATCGCCAGTGGCCAGAATGGCTTTCATGTGCGCCGGGCCGCAGGCTTCGCGCATCGCGGCCACTTCGTCATAAAGCGCCGACCATTCCTGCCGCAGCACTTGCGCGCGGTGGATCACGATATCGATTTCAGCCGCACCTTCGTCCACGGCATACCTGATCTCTGCCAGGCGCATGGAAAGCGGCGTGAGGCCGGCGGGAAAGCCCGTGGCCACGGAAGCCACCGGAATGCCAGAGCCCTGCAGCGCCTTCACCGCATGCGGCACCATTGTAGGATAAACGCAGACGGCGCCGACCTTCGGCATTTCCTTCAGGCCCAGAGACCGCACAATATCATCGCGCATCGGGCGCATGGCCTTGGCGCACAGCCTGTGCACACGGCCCGGTGTATCGTCCCCCGCCAATGTGGTGAGATCGATGCATTGCAGGGCCTTGATCAGCCAGGCAGCCTGATATTCCTTCTTCACCGTGCGGCGCTTGGTGAGGCTGTCGGCCCGGCGCTCGGCGGCGCTGGTATTGACCTGCTGGGCTTCAAACCATTCCAGCGTGAGGGGCGTGCCGGGATTGCGCGGCAAGGCATTGTGGCCTGCCCCATGCGGCTTGGCTTGCGTGTCCAACATCTCACACCTCTACTTTGCTTTAAACTTGGCCGCTTCTAGCCTATTTTATTCCCGGAAAGAAGGCGCGGCCAAGTGTCCACTCGCTTTCATGGTATAACCCTCGCAATGAGGTTCGCATGATCCCTGAACTCGGCCATTTTGCCCTGATCCTGGCTTTGATGACCAGCCTGGTGCAGGCCAGCCTGCCGCTGGTGGGTGCGGCGCGGCAGGACCGTTCGCTGATGGCGCTGGCCAGCTTTGCGGCGGTGACTTCGTTCCTGCTGGTGGGCTTTGCCTTTGCGGCGCTGGCCTTTGCTTTCATGAGTGATGATTTCAGCGTGCAATTGGTGGCGGCCAATTCGCAGACGGCCAAGCCGCTGATTTACAAACTGACCGGCGTGTGGGCCAATCATGAAGGCTCGATGATGCTGTGGGTGTTGATCCTTGTCATCTTCGCGGCGCTGATTGCGAGCTTTGGCAGCAACTTGCCTGCGCCGTTGAAAGCACGCGTGCTGGCCGTGCAGGGCATGATTGCTTCGGCGTTTCTGGCGTTTTCGATTTTCACATCCAATCCATTTGCTCGGCTGGCCAATGCGCCAATCGAAGGCAATGGCATGAACCCGCTGTTGCAGGACCCTGGATTGGCCATTCATCCGCCCTGCCTTTACATGGGTTATGTGGGTTTCTCGGTGGCTTTTGCCTTTGCGGTGGCTGCACTGATTGAAGGCAAGGTCGATGCCGCCTGGGCGCGCTGGGTGCGGCCCTGGGTGCTGCTGGCCTGGTGTTTCCTCACCCTCGGCATCACGCTGGGCTCGTTCTGGGCCTATTATATTCTGGGCTGGGGCGGCTGGTGGTTCTGGGACCCGGTGGAGAATGTGTCGCTGATGCCCTGGCTGCTGGGCACGGCTCTTTTGCATTCGGCTTTAGTGGTGGAGCGGCGGCATGCGCTGGTGGGCTGGACGCTGCTGCTGGCTATCCTGACATTCTCGCTGAGCCTTGTCGGCACCTTCGTGGTGCGCTCCGGCGTGCTGACTTCGGTGCACAGCTTTGCCACTGATCCGGGGCGCGGGCTTTTCATCCTGCTGATCATCTTTGGCTTCACCGGAGGCGCGCTGCTGCTTTATGCGCTGCGCATCCCGCAGGTGAAAAAGGGCGTGCCCTTCGGCATCGTGAGCCGCGAGGCCGGGCTGCTGCTGAACAATGTGTTTCTGGTGGTGGCAACTTCCACGGTGTTTTTCGGGACGTTCTGGCCGCTGGTGATTGACCTGATGGGCGATGATAAGATTTCTGTCGGGGTGCCATATTATAACCTTACTTTTGTGCCTTTATTCCTACCAGTTCTTGTAACGATGGTGGTTGGTCCATTCATGAAATGGAAGAAGGATAATCTCAAAACTGCACTGGCTGGTTTGAACTGGCCGCTGGTGATTGCAATGGCCGTGCTTCTGCTGGTTGCGGTGATGAATTTCGGTGCGCATCTGATGACGGCTTTGGGCATTGGCCTCGCCGCTTGGATCATTGTCGGTTCGGTTTGGGTGCTGGTGAAGCGGGTGAAGAACTGGCGCGATGTGAGGAATACACCGCGTGCCTATTTCGGGCTGGTGCTGGGGCATATGGGCCTTGGCATGGTGTTGCTGGCGATCACTGTGGTGACCACCTGGCAGCAGGAAAATATCCTGTCGATGAAGGTGGGGGATCAGACCCGCATTGGCTCCACTGAGGTGAAGCTGGCCAAGATCGAGACGGTGCCCGGCCCGAATTATAAGGCGGAGCGCGGCACGTTCGAGCTGGCGCAAGGCGGCAATGTGTTCCGCATCATGACAGCCGAGCGCCGTATGTATCCGCTGCAGCAACAGCAGACCAACCAGACGGGCATTCATACCAATCTGATTTCCAACACCTATATCGCGCTGGGCGATGCGGATGGCAAAGGCGGCTGGACGGTGCGGCTGTATTATCACCCGATGGCCCCGTTCCTGTGGATCGGTGGCTTCATCATGGCACTGGGCGGGTTTGTCTCGCTGTCTGACCGGCGCTTCCGTGTGGGCGTGGCGCAGAAGGCGCGTGGCGCCGTTGTGCCTGCAAGCTTGCAGGGGGCGACATCATGAGGCTTCGCTTGTCCACTGCTCTGCCGCTGGCTTTGTTTGTGGTGATGGGTGCTGTGCTGGCGCTGGGTCTGCGGCATGATCCGAAGGTTCTGCCTTCGATGTTGATCAACCGGCCGGTGCCAGTGTTTGATCTGCCGGGGCTGGCCGCAGGTGAGGCCAATCTTAAAAGCGATGCCTTCAAGGGCAAGGGATTGACACTGATCAATGTGTTTGCGTCCTGGTGCGTGTCTTGCCGTGAAGAGCATCCGTTGCTGATGCGCATTTCGAAAGATGCGCGGTTCAAGCTCGTGGGGCTGAACTGGAAAGACAGCAATGGCGATGCGGCTAAGTATCTGGAGACCTATGGCAACCCCTATGCGCAGATTGGCACCGATCAATCGGGCCGCGCGGGGATTGACCTTGGTGTGTCGGGTGCGCCTGAAACTTTTGCCGTGGACGCGCAGGGCCGCGTGCGGTTGCGTATTCCCGGCGCGCTGACGCCGGAAATCTGGGACAAGCAGATTGAACCCCTGATCAAAGAAGCGGAGAAAGCTTCTTGATCCGTGCGCTGTTCCTTGCATTGACGATGATGCTGGCGGCGGTGCCAGCCCATGCGGTGATGCCGGATGAGATGCTCAAAGACCCGGCACTTGAAGCGCGAGCACGGGTGATCGGGCAGGAATTGCGCTGCCTGGTTTGCCAGAACCAATCCATCGATGATTCCGATGCCACGCTGGCGCGCGATCTGCGCGTGCTGGTGCGTGAGCGGATCAGTGCGGGCGATAGTGATGCAAAGGTGCTGGATTTCGTGGTGCAGCGCTATGGCAATTACGTTCTGCTGAAGCCACCGGTCCAGGGCAATACACTGCTGCTGTGGTTCCTGCCCTTTGGCCTGATGGCGCTGGGGCTGGGGTTGGCGTTGATCTATTTGCGCCAGCAGCCCATGGCCGATGATGAGGCATTGAAAGAAGAATGATGGCGATCTGGTTTCTCATGGTGATCCTGTGCAGCTTTGCTGCGGTGCTTATCGTGTTTCCCTTGGTGCGCAGCTATGAAGCATCGGTGGCGCCGGCACAGGAATCCGCCGTCTATGAAGACCAGTTGAAAGAGATCGGCCGTGATCTGGAGTCCGGCAGCATCAATGAAGCGGAAGCGAAGGCGGCGAAGGGCGAGGTTGAGCGGCGGCTGGCAGCGGCTGCGAAAGCGCGGCCTGATGTGAAGCCCCTGCCAGCGCTGTGGAAACATTGCGCATTGGCAGTGGCGGCGGGGCTGGTGATTGTAGGTGGTGTGGGCCTCTATTCCATTCTGGGCAGCCCTACCCTGCCATCGGCCGTAAAGACGCAAGTGGCGCAAGGCACACAGCCGGACCAAGCCGCCAAGATTGAAGAGATCATTGCCAAGATCAAAGCGCAGGTTGCGGCCAATCCGAAGGACGCCGAGGGCTGGCGCATGTTGGGCTGGGCGCTGTTCAATGTGCAGCGCTTTCCGGATTCGGTTGATGCCTTCAGCAAGGCGGTGGCGCTGGCACCGGACAATGCCGAGTATCAATCCATGCTGGCCGAGGCCGTGGTGCAAGCGGCGCAGGGCACGGTTACACCGAAAGCGCAGGATCTGCTGAATGCGGTGCTGGCCAAAAACCCGAAGGACGTACGCGCGCGATACTATGATGCCATCGGGCATGAGCAATCCGGCGACCAGCAGGGCGCGCTGGATCGCTGGGCGGCCTTACTCGCGGATGCACCCGCTGATGCCGGCTGGCGCGAAGATGTGAAGGGCCGCATTGCAAGCCTTGGCAAGGCATTGGGCAAGGACGTTAGTGGGCTTATCACTGCCACGCCTGACCAGCAGGCGATGATTGAAGGTATGGTGGCCAAGCTGGCGGGCGAGTTGAAGCAGAATCCAAAGAACCTGGAAGGCTGGATGCGGTTGATGCAATCCTATCAGGTGTTGAAGCAGTCAGATAAGGCAAAGGTTGCGCTGGCGGATGGGTTGCAGGCCTTTGCGGGCGATGCGGCTTCGCAGGACCAGCTAAAGGCGGCAGCGGCCAAACTGCAGATATCCCCTTGATGCAGATCAAGGCGGCCCCCTGAATAAAGGGGCATTCCCAGCGTATCAAAACAGGGCCAGGCCCTGCGGCAATAGGTGACTGGACGGCGGATCACGCGGGGACGAAAAGGCCAATTATGACCTTCGATGCATTTTTCAATGAGAAACTGGACGGCCTGAAGAAGGAAGGCCGTTACCGCGTTTTCATGGATCTGGAACGCCATGCAGGGCAGTTCCCGCGCGCCACGCGCCATGTGGACGGCGTGCAGAAGCCGGTGACCGTCTGGTGCTCGAATGATTATTTGGGCATGGGGCAGCACCCGAAGGTGCTGGCAGCCATGCATGAAGCGCTGGATGCCTGTGGTGCGGGCGCCGGCGGCACGCGCAATATTTCCGGCACCAATCATTATCATGTGCTGCTGGAGCAAGAGCTGGCAGACCTGCATGGCAAGGAAGCAGCGCTACTGTTCAATTCTGGCTACATGTCGAACTGGACAACTCTGTCCACGCTGGCTTCCGGCCTGCCGGATGCGCTGGTGCTTTCTGATGCCGGCAACCATGCTTCGATGATCGAAGGCATCCGCCATTCGAAAGCCGAGAAGATCATCTTCAAGCATAATGACATGGCCGAGCTTGAAAGCCATCTCAAACAACATGCGGGCAAGCGCTCGATCATCATCGCCTTTGAATCGGTTTATTCAATGGATGGCGATTTCGGCAAGATTGCCGAGATCGTGGCCCTGGCCGAGCGCTATGGCGCGATGACCTATCTGGATGAAGTGCATGGCGTGGGTCTTTATGGGCCGCGCGGGGGCGGACTGGCGGAGAAGCTGGGGCTGATGGACCGCATCGATGTGATCGAAGGCACATTAGCCAAGGCTTACGGCGTGGTGGGCGGCTATATTACCGGCAGTGCGGCTCTGATCGATTATGTGCGCAGCTTCGCCTCCGGATTCATTTTCTCATCGGCTTTGCCACCTGCTGTTGCTGCGGGTGCGTGTGCCGCCATTCAACATTTGAAATCCAGCCAAGCTGAACGTGAAGCTTTGGTGGCGCGTGTTGCTGAAGTGCGCGCCGGCCTCGACCGTATGGGCATTCCGACTTTGCCCAATCCCAGCCACATCGTGCCAGTGATGGTGGGTGATGCGGCGAAGTGCAAATGGATCAGTGACTATCTGCTGGAGCATGACGGCATCTATATCCAGCCGATCAACTATCCCACTGTGGCACGTGGCAAAGAGCGCCTGCGCATCACGCCGCAGCCCTGCCATGCGGCGGAAGATATTGCGCATCTGTTAGTGTCGCTGAATGCCTTGTGGAAGCAGTGTGCGCTGGCCCGCGCAGTGGCCTAAGTCACAGCGCTGTTACTACGTTTCACGCTTTATTCCGGATCACATTTGTTAAATTTAGTTTCATCGGTGTTCGAAAGCGCCTGAGAAACGTCCATCTGCTTTGATTTTCATCAAAAGCTTAGCCACAGTCCTGCCCCAAGAATTACATCACGCCCACGTGATCGGAAACTGCAATTTTCAGCGGAACATTTGGCTCGCTCATCCGTCTATTAGCTGTACGCCGACGCAATGTCGCGCCAGCGCAATTACCTACGGAGAACTACCATGAACATTATCAAGATTGCTTTGGCCTCGGGCCTCCTCGCTGCTTCCATCGCTGTTTCACCGATCGCTGCAAATGCTTCGGAAAATGGCTGGAACAATGGTGGCCAGGCCAGCTGCTCGTTCAATGAATCCCTGCAGATGACGGGTCAGGATTGCTACCTGAACGACAATGTGGGTCGTGGCCGTTCGGGCCAGTAAGACCGTACTTACCGGCCGTTCGCCGAGCCTGGGTTGACCGTGAAAACTGTCCTCTGACTTGGCCTGTGCCCTGCCTCCTCCGGGAGGCGGGGCATCACGGTTTATTCGCCCAGAACGGTAGCGACTGCATTGGTGATCTTTGTGCTGTCTGGTTCGGTTGTGGATGCGAACCATTCGACAAATTTACCCTGTTTGTCGAAAAGATATTTATGAAAATTCCAGCGCGGCTTGCCCATAAACCCCGCATGGTTTGCCGCCCATTTGTATACGGGAATGGCTTCAGCACCGCTGACCACAGATTTATCGGCAAGCGGGAAAGTGACGCCGAAATTCTTGCGGCAGAATTGCGCGATCTCTTCCGATTTGCCGGGCTCCTGCCCACCAAAATCATTGGAGGGGACGCCGATGACCACAAGGCCCCGCGCCTTGTACTGTTCCCATAATTTCTCAAGACCATCATATTGCGGGGTGTAACCACATTCCGACGCGGTGTTCACCAGAAGCACAGCGCGGCCCCTGAATTGTTCGAGTGGCAAAGGCTTGCCGTCCAAACCTGGCAGAGTGAAATCAAAAACAGACTGATCGGTAGCTTGCACGGTGTAAACGCCAGTCAAAATAAAAAGGGCTGTAACTAATGAAGATACGAACTTGCGCATGTGGGGGTTACGGATAACATGTGTGACGGGATCAGGTCATCCGAATAAAAATATCCCTATCCCGGCCCAAAAGTTCCCTGCTATCCTCATGTAATGGCGAAAAACATACAATCCAGCAAGACGCCCGTTTCGGAACGTATCCGGCAGAGGCTTCTGAAAGCGGGCCGGCGTTACTTCGCCAACGACAACATCGCAGATTTTATCTCTCAGGATGAACACGATCAGCTTTTGGAGGAGGTCGCATCCAAAATGCAGGGTGTGCTGGAGAGTTTGGTCATTGACGTCGAGAATGATCATAACACCAAAGGTACCGCACGCCGCATCGCCAAGATGTATGTCAATGAGGTTTTCAAGGGGCGCTTCCATAAGGCGCCCCCCGTAACCGAGTTTCCAAACGCAGCCAGCCTGAATGAGCTGATGATCGTGGGTCCGATCACGGTCCGCAGTGCGTGCTCGCACCATTTCTGCCCCATCATTGGCAAAGTGTGGGTAGGGCTCATGCCCAACCAGCACTCAAATCTGATTGGCTTGTCCAAATATGTCCGGCTGGTGGACTGGATTCTCTCTCGTCCGCAGATCCAGGAAGAAGCCATTACTCAAATTGCCGACTTGTTCATGGATCTTGTCAAACCGGATGGCCTTGCCATTGTCATGCAGGCGGATCATTTCTGCATGCATTGGCGTGGCGTAAAGGAATCTGACTCGCTCATGATGAATAGTGTGATGCGTGGATCCTTCCTGAAAAACACCAGTTTGCGACGTGAGTTCCTGTCCCTTATTCCGAGGAAAGAATGATGATCGTCCGTTGCCTCTATGCAAGCCGCATGACCAAGACTAATCCCGCCGCTGCGCGCAAGGCCATTCTAGACGCCTCACGCAAGAACAATGGGAAGCTTGGAATTACAGGGGTTCTGATTTCCGCGGGCGATGCATTCATACAGGTTCTCGAGGGTGGACGTCCGCAGGTCAGCCAGCTCTACAACACCATTGTCCAGGACAAGCGGCACTCAGGCGTGACTCTGTTTGCATTCGAAGAAATTGCACACCGAGAATTTGAAGGGTGGTCGATGGGAGAGATTGCGACCGACCAGGTCAATCCTGCACTTTTGCTTAAATATTCCGCGACGACCAGACTCGATCCCTTTGCCATGTCGGGCTCGGCCATGCTGGCCCTAATGCATGAACTGGTGGCGACGGGATCAGTCGTGTGTGGCGGCAACCGACGTTGAACACGAAATCGTGAGCTGCGTCTGTTGACCCTTCTTGCTAATTTTTTAACATGAAAATCTTCGTCAAACTGGTTTTCGTTTTGGCCCTGTTGAGCCCCGCTTTTGCAGAAGCGCCAGGATCGCCGCACCCTGAATATGCGCGAAAGCTCGACCTGTTCTTTGGTACATTACAAAGAACCAAAGATCCCAACGAAGCCCAGCAGGCCGAGACCGAGATTCGTATGATTTGGGCCAGCAACAGCACGGATGACGCGGTGCATGAGCTTACCATTGCGACACTGGCAATGCAGATGAAGAATTTCAAGTCGGCAGAGACCATTCTCGATCATCTGATCCAGCAGCATCCGGAATTTTCCGAGGCGTGGAACCGGCGCGCCACGCTTTATTTCGTGGTGGGGCGTTTCTCAGAATCGCTATCGGATATTGAAAAGGTGCTGGAGCTTGAGCCCAGGCACTTTGGCGCGCTCTCCGGCAAGGGCGCGTGCCTGCGCGCCCTGGGCCGTGATGCAGATGCGCTGGAGGCAATGAAAGAGGCGATTGCCATTGATCCCTTCATCGGTGGCCTGAGCGACGCGATCAAAGAGATGAAGAAATCCCAGCAGGAATTATAGCGTCTTGGCCTCAGCCAGTGCGGCCTTGATCTGGGGCAGAAGGTCAGCATTGCCGCACATATAGCCGCCGGTGTGGAGCGGGTTGTCCTCACCTCCGAGGCCCGCCACAAAGCCACCGCTCTCTTTGACGAACAGAAGACCCGCCGCCATGTCCCAGGGCTTGAGACCATGCGTCCAGCCACCATCGAGGCGGCCCATCGCCGTGTAAGCCAGATCAAGCGCTGTGGAACCCAAGGCACGGATGCCGGCCGTCTTGGTTTGCATCAAGGCCATTTCCTTGCGTTGCAAGTCATGGGTTTTGGCAGCCCGGTTGGGCAGGCCGCAGAACAGCAAGCTTTCCGACAATTCACGCCGCGCCCCAACGCGCATGCGCTTGTTGTTCACGAAGGCGCCCGAGCCTTTTTCGGCGTGGAACAGCTCGTCATGGATGGGGTTGTAAGTGACACCGGCGATGATCTCGCCCTTGCGTTCCAGTGCGATGGTCAATGCAAAGAACGGCAGCGCATGCATGAAGTTGAATGTGCCATCGATGGGATCGATGATGAAGCGGTGATCGGGGTCGCTGCCCTTGGTCTCGGCCTCTTCCTCGCCCAGGAAACCATAGGTTGGCCGGGCCTTGCCCAATTCCTCACGCAGGACTTTTTCAGCCTTCTTGTCGGAATTCGTGACGAAATCCGCCGGGCCCTTGACGGAAACCTGCAGGCTGGAAACTTCGCCGAAGTCGCGTTGCACATTGCGCGCAGCCTTGCGCACAGCAGCGATCATCACGGTCATGATAGGGGTGGTGGCCAAAGCGAAAACTCTCTCGAATAGTGCAAAAATCTGCGCGGGCTTTAGCAGCCCCAGCGCGAAATGGCTAGTTTAGTCCGGCGTCCGGTCGGGCAGTGGCTTGAAGGCTTCGGCGCGGGCTTTGGCGTCGAGGACCATGCCAGGGTCGGCCTTCTCAGTGGCGGCATCCAGCTCGATATCGCCACGGCCGGCTTTCTTGGCCACGAAGTTCCATTTCATCGCTTCAATGGGGTCCTGTGGCACGCCGGGCACGCCCAGGCCCAGGATACGCGCCAGGCGGTTCTGCGCGACGGCGTTGCCATGCTGGGCCGCGATCAGCAGCCATTTGGCACCCACAGCTTCATCCTTGGCAACACCTTCGCCGCGAAACACCATGACGCCGTATTCAAGTGCGGCCTCCGGCATGCCCTGCACTGCGGCTTTGGAAAACAGATTGGCGGCTGTCAGCTGATCCTTGGGCACGCCCTTACCGTCAATAAACAGCAGTGCCAGATTATATTGCGCGCGCGCACTTTCCTTGTCGGCAGCGGCCTTGAACCATTTGGCGGCACTGTCCCAATCGGGTGGTGTGCCATAAAGACCTGTATAATAGAGCCCGAAATTATACTGGGCTTTCACATTGCCAGATTCAGCGGCTTTCTTCAGCCAAGGTGCGCCATCATCCACATTGGGCTTCTGGCCCGTGCCAGTGAGATAAAGCATGGCGAGCGCCAATTGGCAGTCCACATCGCCTTTTTCGGCACCTTTCTCAAACCAGATTTGTGCCTGTTTCAGATCAACTTCGACGCCGAGGCCCTTTTGCGCCATGGTGCCGAGCATCAGATAGGCACGCGGATCGTCCTTGGTGGCCCAGTTATCAGCAATGGGCTTGGCATCGGCATAGCGGCCATCCTGATAGAGGGTCATGGCCTCTTCAAAGCTGGCCGGCGGCGGGGCCTGGGCCAGGCTGGGGCCGGACGCTACGAGGCTTAAAAAGAGAAGTGCGGTGGTGCGCTTCATTTCAGCTTTTCATTCAATCCCTTGAGGATGCGGGTGGCAGAATCGGGATTCTGCCACATCTCATCAGAAGGCCGAATGAAATCGGATTGGGGCGCCAGCAAGGCGGCCTCTTCAGCGGTCACCGGATCCAGCGGCACGGCGGGAATTTCGGCAAGCTCATTCCACCAGGCCACCAGCGGCTCATTGTTGTCTTCATCATCATCCGGCAGCTGGGCCTTCTGGCGGAAGCCCACATAGTCGGCCCCCTGCTCTGAGGCTTCCATCGCGGCATGGCGCGAGGTGCCGCAGTCCTTGCCCACCATGGCATCCTTGGGCAGCGACATGCGCAAATCCAAAAGATTGAATTCGGATGTAGTGACATGCAGGCCGTCGGCCTTGAGATGCGAGACGACGCGCGGCTCCACATCAGCGATCAATACGGCGAGGCCGAGGTCCTGGAGTGCCTTCACTTCATCAGCGGTAGCACCTTCGTGCAGCACGATGGAAGCGCAGTCAGCGGCAGCGCAAGCGGCCTTGGCGCAGGCGAGAATATCAGCGGGGGCAGCACCTTGGGGTGCCACAAGAAAGAGTCGGGGCATTGTCATGCCCCGGCTTTTAGGCAGCAGCGGGCGCTTTGTCACCTTTCGGAAGGAACAGCGCGAAGAAGCCCAAAATGGGGAGGAAGGCGCAGACCTTGAAGACGAAATCGATGCTGGTTTTGTCGGCCAGCACGCCCAGCGCCGCAGCGCCGATGCCGCCCAAGCCAAAGGCCAGACCGAAGAACAGGCCGGAGATCATGCCGACGCGGCCGGGCAGCAGATCCTGCGCATAAACCACCATGGCTGAGAAGGCTGAGGAGATGATGAGACCGATCGGCACGGTGAGCACCACCGTCCAGAACAGATTTGTGTAGGGCAGCGCCAGTGCGAAGGGGAGTGCTCCGAGGATCGACACCCAGATCATCGCCTTGGTGCCGATACGGTCGGTGAAGAAGCCACCGAAGATGATGCCCAGCGCCTGCGCGGCCAGCAGGATGAACAGATAAAGCTGGGTTTCCTGTTGGGTGATGCCGAAATGGCCGATCAGGTAAAAAGTGTAAAACACCTGCAGGCTGGTCAGGTAAATGAATTTGGAGAACATCAGGATCACCAGCACGATCAACGCCCAGACTACCTCGCCTTTGCGGAAGCTGCGCAAATGCGCCTTGATCGAAGCCTGACGCGTATGATCTTTCAGCCAGCCGGCATACCAGCGGCCGACATAGCTGAGCAGGATGACTGCGAGGGCCGCCAAGGGTGCGATCCAGGCGATGGCCCATTGGCCGCGCGGGAGAACGATCAAGGCCGTGAGCAACGGGCCAATGGCCGAGCCGGCATTGCCGCCGATCTGGAAGATCGATTGCGCAAAGCCGAAACGACCACCCGAAGAAAGACGCGCAACGCGCGAGGCTTCCGGGTGGAACAGCGACGAGCCGATGCCGATCAGGGCGGCCGCAATGAGAATGGTTGTGTAGGAGCCGGCGACGGCCAGCAGCAGCAGGCCGATCAGCGTGCAGGCGGGTGCGAGCGGAAGAACGTAAGGCAGCGGGTATTTATCAGTGAAGGTGCCGAAGACCGGCTGCAGGATCGAGGCGGTGACTTGATAAACCAGCGTGATCATGCCGATCTGCGCAAAGTTGAGCGCGTAATTCTCATGCAGCATCGGATAGACCGAGAGCAGCACCGCCTGCATCGTATCATTGATGCCGTGGCATATGGCGGCAGAGAACAAGATCGAAAGCGCAGCGCCCATGGCGGCGGCTTTGGGTGCAGATGTATTGGGTGCTGTGGCTGTGCTCATGGGGCGCGGGGTTAAATCCCCGCGCCTGGTATGACCAGCCTCAATTTTGCAAGGCTAGTGCGCTAATATATCAGTTCACTTCTTCAGGGCGGCAACACCTGGCAGATCCTTGCCTTCCAGCCATTCGAGGAAGGCGCCGCCGGCGGTGGAGATGTAGGTGAAGTCTCCGGCCACGCCGGCATGGTTGAGCGCGGCTACCGTGTCGCCGCCGCCGGCCACGCTGATCAGCTTGCCGGCCTTGGTCCGCTCGGCGGCATATTTAGCCACGGCCACGGTGGCCGCATCGAAGGGCTGCATTTCGAAGGCACCGAAGGGGCCGTTCCACAGCAGCGTGTGGGCGCCGTCGATGGCGGCCTTCACGCGGTCCACCGACATGGGGCCGACATCGAGCATCATGCCGTCCGATGGAATCCCATCCACGCCGTAGTCATGCGAGGGGGCATGGGCTTCGAATTTGTGGGCGACGATGGCATCCACCGGCAGGATGATTGCGCAGTTGTGCTTTTCAGCATCGGCGGAAATCTTGCGCGCGGTATCGGCGAGGTCTTTCTCGACCAGCGATTTTCCAACTTCATTGCCCTGCGAGAACAGGAAGGTGTTGGCCATGGCGCCGCCGATGATCAGGCCTTCGACCTTCTTCATCAGATTGCCGAGCAGATCGAGCTTGGATGACACCTTGGCACCACCGACAATGGCGATGACCGGGCGCTTCGGGGTTTCGAGTGCGGCTTGCAGCGCATCCAGTTCCTGCTGCATGGCGCGGCCTGCGTAAGCCGGGATCACATGGGCGATGCCTTCGGTGGAGGAATGCGCGCGGT
This sequence comes from Aestuariivirga litoralis, assembly GCF_015714715.1. Lineage (NCBI taxonomy): Bacteria > Pseudomonadati > Pseudomonadota > Alphaproteobacteria > Hyphomicrobiales > Aestuariivirgaceae > Aestuariivirga > Aestuariivirga litoralis. Next base: position 1,755,396 of record NZ_WAHS01000001.1, read on the forward strand.
GCGCGGCGGAGAAGGCATCATTGACGAAAATGTCGCCGAGGCCGCCCAGCATCTTGGCAAAGCCGGCATCATTCTTTTCTTCGCCGCCGTGATAGCGGGTGTTTTCCATCAGGATCACGTCACCCGGCTTGGCATCCACCTTGGGGGCGGATTGCCAATCGGTGAAGACGAATTCGACCTTGTGGCCCAAAGCCTTTTGCAGCGCGGGGGCGACGGGCTTCAACGACATTTCCGGCACGACCTTGCCCTTCGGCCGGTCAAAATGCGCGAGGATGATGACGGCTGCACCCTTGTCCAGAAGCTCTTTCAACGTGGGCACCACGCGGTCAATGCGGGTGGTGTCGGTCACATGGCCATTTTCCATTGGCACATTGAGATCAAGGCGGATGACCACGCGCTTGTCTTTCACATTCACATCATCAAGGGTTCTGAAAGCGGGCATGGAAGACTCCTGTTGGTTCAAAACGTTTGGATTTAGGCGTTGTTCCGGAACGCCAAATTTTTGCGGCTGAGCTCAGCCACCGAGCGCACGCCCATCAGCTTCATGTCGCGCTCGATCTCGAGCTTCATCAGCTCCAGCGCGCGCTCGACGCCAGGTTGGCCAGCGGCAGACAATGGGAAGAGATAGGCCCGGCCTAACCCTACGGCCTTGGCCCCCATGGCCAGCGCCTTCAGCACATGCGTGCCGCGCTGCACGCCGCCATCGACAATCACATCAAGCTTCGAACCCACTGCGTCGACCACCGCGCCGACCTGATCAAACGAGGTGCGCGAACCGTCGAGCTGGCGGCCGCCATGGTTGGAGAGAATGACGCCGGTGCAACCAATCTTCTGGGCGCGCTTGGCATCCTCAACCGACATCACACCCTTGAGGCAGAAATGCCCGCCCCATTCATCCACCATTTCCTCGACATCTTTCCAAGTCATGGCGGGATCGAGCATTTCGGTGAAATAGCCGCCGATTGACATCGCACCCGGGGCCATTTTCACATGCTCATCCAGCTGCGGCAGCGAGAAGGCGGGGTGGGTCATATAATTGATGCCCCACATTGGCTTCATCACGAATTGCGCGATGCCGCGCGCATTCAGTTTGAAAGGAATGGAAAAGCCGGTGCGCTTGTCGCGCTCGCGGTTGCCGCCGGTGATTGAGTCCACCGTGAGCATCATGACATTGACGCCCGAGGCCTTGGCGCGCTGCATCATGGCGCGGTTCAGGCCACGGTCCTTGTGGAAATAGAATTGATAGGCCTGCGGGCCATCGCCGATCTTGCGCACGTCTTCGAGGCTGGTGGTGCCCAGTGAGGAGACGCCGAACATGGTGCCGTATTTGGTGGCGGCTTTGGCCACCGCCAATTCGCCATCGTGATGGAACAGGCGTTGCAAGGCAGTGGGCGAGCAATAGAAGGGCAGCGCCAGTTTCTGGCCCATGACGGTGACTGAGGTATCGATCTTTTCAACGCCGCGCAGGATGTTGGGAATGAGATCCACATCCTCATAGGCCTTGGTGTTGCGGCGGTAGGTCACTTCATCATCGGCCGCGCCGTCGATATAATTGAAGATCGGGCCCGGCAGGCGCTTTTTGGCCAGCAGGCGGAAATCCGCAAAATTATGACAGTCGCTCAGCCGCATGGAAGCCTCTCAGAGATTTTGAAAGAGGGCCTACATCGCTGACGCAGCGCTGAAAAGAAAAAAATTGGAACAGGCAGCGGCGCGGCGGAAAACCACCGCGCCGGAGCAGAGTGATTAAGCGCCGAACAAACGGGCGAAAAACGATTTGGCCTTGGGCTGTGCGGCCGGAGCGGTTGCCACAGGCGCATGCGGAACAGCAGCCATCGGCGCTGCCACTTCAGGGGCCGGTGTCACGCGTACAGGTGCTGCAGCTGCTGCCGGTTTGGCAGATTTCTTGGCGGCCTTCTTCGGTGCCGGATTTGCCTTCTTCGCTGCTACCTTCTTAGGGGCTGCTTTCTTAGGCGCTGCCGCCTTCTTCTTTGCTACTTTCTTCGCCATCGCCGTCTCCGTTGTCCGTTATTGTGCGTTGCACAAGCGAATAAGGCGAAATTGCAAGCCTTACAAGTCCGAATGCGGGTTTCTAAACAGCCGGGCCGAGCAAAGCCGCCCGGGCCATGCGGCGGTTCTGCATCAGGATATTGGCAAAGACGGACACGAGCACGAGGCCGCCGCCCAGCAAAGTGGCCTGTCCCGGCGTTTCGGCAAAGACCAAGAACACCCAGAGCGGCTGCAGTGGTGCATCGAGCGCAGTGATCAGGCCGGTTTCCAGCGGTGGTAGAATGCGCGAGGCCATGGCGAAGAAGCCAAAACCAATCACCTGGTTGGTGAGGCCAAATAGCGCCAGCACGCCCATCTGCTCCCACGAGATGGAAAGCTGCGCCATGGGCAGCGCAGACAGGGTGCAGAGCACGGCAGAGAGAAGCGTCACCGGCATCGGCGGAATGGAGGTGAATTTGCGGGTAATCATGATCATCACGCCGACCAGGATCGCCATGCCGAAGGTGAGTGCATCGCCGAGCAAGCGGCCTTCGGTGCTGATGCCCATCATCAGAGCCACGCCCAGCAGCGCCACGGCGCTGGCGATGATGGAGAAGAGGCGCGGCACTTCCTTCAGATAGATCCACGCCATGTAGGCAGCGATGAAGGGCACAGTCGCCGTCATCACCGCGGCATGGGCGATCGTCGTGTTCATCACGCCGCCGATATAAAAGAACATCGAAAGCGCTGTGACGGCGGCATAGATAAAGCCCGGTTTGCCGATGCGCTTCATGCCGCCCAAGCCTTCGCGTGAGAATGCCACTACGACGAGCAGCCCCAGTGCGCCAAAGACGCTGCGCCAGAAAATGACGGTGAATGTATCGACAGTGAGAAAACGCGTGAACAATCCCGCCGTGCTCCATGCGGTGACGGAGCAGAGCATCAGGATGATGCCGAGTTGGTATTGGCGGCGGGATTCAAGCATGAGCGGAATGTAGAGCGGGCACGGAGATTTCCATCTCGCGCGCCCGTCAAAGCTTAACTTTTTGCGACCTCACCGGGTGGTGAAGTTACTTCGCTGTCGCAGCCTTCACCACGGCCTTCGCGGTGATGCCGAATTTTTCGTAGAGGATTTCGGCGGGGGCTGAGGCGCCGAAGGTGGTCATGCCGATGAAGTGGCCCTTGTCGCCGATGAATTTTTCCCAGCCGGTTTTCACACCAGCTTCGATGGCGATGCGGATCTTTTCTTCGCCCAGCACCTTGGCCTTGGTGGCCTTGGATTGCTTTTCGAAGAGCTCCATCGACGGCACGGATACCACGCGGGTGGGAATACCCTTCTTGTCGAGCTGGGCTTTCGCTTCGATGGCGATTTCAACTTCCGAACCGGCCGCGAAAATGACGGCCTTGGCCTTTTTGGCGGAAGGTGCGATTTCGTAAGCACCCTGTGCGCTGAGATTCTTGGCCGCATAGCCGAGGCGCGACGCCGCGACCTTTTGACGGGTCAGAACCAGGATTGATGGCGTCTTTTCGCTTTCGAGTGCGATCTGCCAGCATTCCGCCGTTTCCACCGCATCGCAAGGACGCAAAACAAGGAGGTTCGGCATCACGCGCAATGAGGCCAGATGCTCAACCGGCTGATGGGTTGGGCCATCGGCGCCAAGGCCAATGGAATCATGGGTCATCACGAAGATGGAACGGATGCCCATGAGAGCCGCGAGGCGGATGGACGGACGGCAATAATCCGTGAAGCAGAAGAAGGTGCCGCCGTAAGGAATGACACCGCCATGCAGCGCCATGCCGTTGATGGCCGCAGCCATGCCATGTTCACGAATGCCGAAGTGGATATAGCGCTCGCCGTAGTTGGCAGAGTCCAGGATTTTCATATCCTTGGAATTGGTGTTGTTGGAGCCGGTCAAATCAGCCGAGCCGCCGATGGCTTCCACCACCACCGGATTGATGATGTTCAAAGCATCCTGGGACGAGTTGCGGGTGGCAGCAGCGGGAGGATTCGCGGCCAGCGCCTTTTTATAGGTGGCAATGGTTTCGTTGAAATTTTCTGGAAGCTTGCCGGACATCACCCGGTTGAATTCAGCCTTCATCGGCGAGGCAGCCAGACGCTTTTCCCAGGCTTCGCGGGCCGATTTGCCGCGCGAGCCGGCTTCACGCCAGGGCTTCATGATTTCGGCTGGAATGACGAAGGGCGGCGCGTCCCAATCCAGAACCTTGCGGGCAACCGCAATCTCGTCGGCGCCCAGCGGCGAACCATGAACGCCCTTGGTGCCCTGCTTGTTGGTAGCGCCAAAGCCGATGATGGTCTTGCAGGCAATCATCGTTGGCTTGTCGGCATTTTGAGCGGCTTGCAATGCGCCCAGAACGGCCGCCTGGTCCATGCCGTCAACGCGCGAGACATTCCAGCCCGACGCTGCGAAACGCTGAAGTTGGTCGGTGTTGTCGGAAAGACCCACTTTGCCATCAATGGTGATGCCATTGTCATCCCACATGACAATGAGGTTCTTGAGCTTGAGGTGGCCGGCAAGGGCCAAGGCTTCCTGGCTGATGCCTTCCATCAGGCAGCCATCACCCGCCAGCACATAGGTTTTGTGGTTGACGAGATCATCACCAAAGCGCGCGTTGAGATGGCGCTCCGCAAGGGCGAAGCCCACGGCATTGGCAATGCCCTGGCCCAGCGGGCCGGTGGTGGTTTCAATGCCGGTGGCATGGCCATATTCCGGGTGGCCTGCGGTGATCGAACCCCATTCGCGGAAATTCTTGATCTGCTCGATGGTCATATCGGCATAGCCGGTGAGATGAAGCAGCGAATACAGCAGCATGGAGCCATGGCCGGCGGACAGAATGAAACGGTCACGGTCAGGCCAATGGGGGGCAGAGGCGTCAAATTTGAGGACATCCTTGAACAGTGCCGTGGCCACGTCGGCAGCACCCATGGGGAGGCCTGGATGGCCGTTATTGGCCTTCTGGACGGCATCCATCGAAAGGGCACGGATGGCATTGGCCATCTGGCGGGGGGAAACAACAGCAGCGTCGGACATGGGGCCTCCTGGTGGCGACGGGATCATGGCTTGATCGGGCGTGAATGTCCCTCCATATCAGCCATGGAAGTGCTGTCAATCTGGCAATCCAGACCGAGGTTTAGTCCGTATTATGAAGGTCACGAATCAGTTATCTGGGGCAAGTTTTTGTGGTAACAAGGAAATTCAGCCATCTGACTAGGCGGCTATCAGTTGGGATGTAGATATGAGCGATATCAATAAGCTGGATGCTGCCTTTGCGCGATTCGAAAAGGCGCTGGGCCAGTTCGAAAGCGTCACCGTGAAGTATGCCGAAGAGCGCCGCAAGACCAAGGCGCTTGCCGCCAATGCAAATGCTGCACAGCGCGACCAGGCGAAATTGGTTGACCAGTTGAACCTCGTGCAAAAAAAAGCAGCCGAGCTCGTGGACACGTCCAAGCAGGCCGCAGGCAAGATCGACACGGCAATGGGGCGCATCCGCTCCGTGCTGCATTCCAACAGCGGAGCTTGAGCGGATGGCGAATGTTGTCGTCACCGTTGCTGACCGCCCCTACACCATGCAGTGCCCTGATGGTGAAGAGGAGCATCTGCGCGAACTGGCGCAGCTTCTCGATGCGGAAGTGGGCCGGATCAAACAGAATGTGGGTTCCATCGGCGATATTCGCCTGCTGGTGATGAGCGGCCTGATGGTGGCTGATCGCCTGAGCGAAGCGGTGAAGAAAATCGAAAGCCTGGAAGACCAAGTGGCGAAACTGCGCGAGGGCCGCAACCTGGCTCAAACCCAGCTGAAAACCCTGGAGACCAATCTGACCACGCATCTCGACCGTGCCGCCGTGCGGCTGGAAGGCCTCGCCAAGACGCTGGGCGAAGACTGAGTTTCAGCTGTCACCATCCCTGCAGAATTCGGAAGCTCCAAATATAGTTGACGAGGAAATTATATTCACATAGTTTCCATGTCAACCAAATGGAATGCCGATGCCGAAAGATGCTGCGGAACTTTATGATCATATGGGTTACTGGTTGCGGCAGGTGTCGAACCAGGTGTCGGGCAGTTTTGCCCAGAAGATAGAAAACCTTGATGTTTCCGTGCCGGAATGGGCGTTCATGCGCCTGCTCTATCCCGCTGCACGCAAGCCACCGAGCCAGATCGCCACCGAATTGTCACTCACCCGCGGCGGCGTGACCAAGCTGGCCGACCGCATGATTGCGAAGGGCAATATTGCGCGTGAGGATAATCCCGAGGATGGCCGCGCCCAAATGCTCAAGCTCACTTCAAAAGGTGCGGCCCTGGTGCCAAAGCTCGCGGCATTGGCTGACAAGAATGAGCTTGAATTCTTCTCGCATCTCTCGGCCCGCGAGAAAGAGCAGTTGATGGCTTTGCTGAAAAAGACCGTCACCACGCTGGGCACTACAGCGGTGCCGCTCAGCTGAATTTCATAACACTGGAGAGACAAAATGAACGCTGAAAAAATCGCGATTGCCAAGACTTGCCTTGCTGGATCCGAGAACGGAACGATGACCTTTCCGCAGATCGTGGGGACATTGATGCAAGCGGGCTTTGAAAGTTACGCCGTGGACTTCCGCCGCCTCTCGGCCACTTACTACCTGACGGAAGGCGACAGCGTGGTGCTGGATATGGAGATCGCATCAGCCCCGGTGGCCGCCGCATTTGACGATGACGCAATCAAAGCTGCGATCAAGGACGCACAGAAAGTGGTGCCCGGCTACACTTACCGCGATTTTTGCAAGCGGGTGATGAATGCAGGTTGTGCGGGCTATCAGGTTTCATTTACAGGACGCAGAGCCGTCTATTACGGCCGCACGGCCGAAACGCATGTCGAGCATTTCCCCAAATGATCACGGCCGATCACAAATGCGTGCATGACGCATTTGTGTGTAGGCGTTCACGGCGAACACTCGTCCAATCCTGGAACGGTTGAAACAACCGCAACAGAGAGAGGACTACCCATGAAGAACACAGTCAAGATCGTGGCCGCCGTGCTGACCATTGCTGCAGGCGCAGCATCGTTCGCCGGCAGCGCCGATGCCATGATGATGAAAATGTCGAAAAACCACATGATGATGATGAAGAAGTGCTCGATGATGCACGGCAAGAAGCATTGCATGATGATGATGGACAAGCACATGATGATGCATCACCACATGATGAAGCCGATGATGAAGCACATGTAATTCTGCCTCTACAAAAAAGGCCTGCAGGGTTGAGAACCTTGCAGGCTTTTTTTTGAGAGAAAGTGGTGAGCCACCATGGGCCGTCAAGACATACGATCCCTGGTCCCTACTCACGTAGGTGGGCGCCGTTTACGACAGACCACGGTCCATCACAGGGACAGCTCCCTAAGAAATCGATTATAGGCCCTGGGAATTAAGTGTCTCACACGCACCGGGCAGCATCACCAAGGCCTATATAGGAAGCCGCGAACGCAATGTCCAACACAGGTGTGCAAGCCCGCGGATTTGGGTTAAGCGGACGGAATGCCGCAACACATCGCTCTCATCACTTATCTTGTGCGTGACTATGACGAAGCCATCACCTGGTTTCGCGACGCTTTGGGGTTTGAACTGCGCGAAGACAGCGACCAGGGCCAGGGCAAGCGCTGGGTCGTGATGGCGCCGGCGGGTGAGTCGGGCGCGCGATTCCTCCTGGCGAAAGCGGTCACAGAGCAACAGGTTTCAGCCATTGGCAAAGCCGCAGGCGGGAGGGTGGCGTTTTTCCTGCACAGCACCGACTTTGCCACTTTGCATGGCAAAATGATTTCAGCCGGTGTGCGCTTTCTGGAAAGCCCGCGTCATGAAACATATGGCACGGTTGCCGTATTCGAGGATCTCTACGGCAACCGCTGGGATCTCATACAACCCGCCTGAAACAATCAGGCGGCTTGCAGGACTTCCTTTTCAATTTTCATGATTTCGTCTTTGACGCGCAGTTTCCTGCGCTTGATGTCAGCGACGATTGAGTCGGAAATGCCTGGAGAGGCAACCGCTTCGGCGAGCTCTTTTTCCAAAGCCCGGTGCTTGACGATCATTTCAGTGAGGTGGTTTTTGAGGCTCATTCCAATCTCCTGGGAGGTCATTGAAACTCAGCTACGACGGCATCAAACCGTAACAGAATGATGACATAGAATTGATTGCTTGTCGATCAAAAGCTTCTTGGGAATCCATGCAGAATCATCAAGTTTGAGCCAAATTTTTTTCATCGCTGGCGCATCCCCTTGATGCGCAACCGGGTTCCGGGCGAAAAGATTTCTTTCCACAGAAAATTGCGATAGGGATAATCTACGGGAATCTCAAAGACGCGGGGAATGCATTCATCCATGGATACGCTGCAGGAAGTTCAGCTGCGCTCAAAGCTGCAACATCTCTATCAGCAGCACCGTGACCTTGATGCCGCAATCGACGCACTGGGCGACACGGGCAAGGCCGATCCCCTGCAACTGCAGCGCTTGAAAAAACTGAAGCTTTCGCTGAAAGACCAGATTGCCCAGATCGAAAACATGCTGATCCCCGATATTATCGCTTGAAGGAAAAATCGTGAACCCCACCGTCGCCATCATCATGGGTAGCCAGTCTGACTGGGAGACGATGAAATTCGCCGCCGATACGTTGAAGGCGCTGGATGTGACCTTTGAGTCGCGTATCGTTTCAGCGCACCGCACGCCAGAGCGGCTGTTCCAATTCGCTAAGGGCGCCAAGGCCGAAGGCTTCAAGGTGATCATCGCCGGGGCCGGTGGTGCCGCACATTTGCCGGGCATGACAGCGGCAGTGACTCCACTGCCTGTCTTCGGCGTGCCGGTCGAATCAAAGGCTTTATCGGGGTGGGATTCGCTGCTCTCCATCGTGCAGATGCCAGCCGGTATTCCGGTGGGCACGCTGGCGATCGGCAAGGCGGGTGCGGTGAATGCTGCTCTTTTGGCCGCAGCCGTGTTGGCCTTGCAGGATGAAGATCTGGCGTTGCGGCTTGATGCCTGGCGCATGCGGCAGACGGATGGCGTGGCACTGCAGCCCAAGGATTTGACCTGATGCCGGCTTTGCCGCCGGGCTCCACCATCGGCATTCTGGGTGGCGGGCAATTGGCCCGCATGCTGGCGCTGGCGGCGGCGCGGCTTGGCCTGAAATCTCACATCTATGCCCAGGAAGCTGACAGCCCTGCCTTTCAGGTGACGGGTGCGCATAGTGTTGCTGATTACCGCGATGAAAAAGCGCTGGCGGCTTTTGCAAGCCAAGTTCAAGCTGTGACTTATGAATTTGAAAATGTACCGGTGGAAGCGGTGCAGTTTCTGGAAAAGCTGGTGCCGGTGCGGCCCGGCTCCAAGGCGCTGGGCGTGGCGCAAGACCGCCTGCAGGAAAAGAGCCTGGCCCGCCAGCTTGGCGCGCGCACGGCGGAATTCCGCGCGGTGAACTCATCGGCTGATCTCAAAAAGGCTGTGTCGGAAGTGGGCCTGCCCGCGGTGCTCAAAACCACCCGCTTGGGATATGACGGCAAGGGCCAGGCCAAGATCATGGCGTCGGGCGACATTGAGGCTGCATGGGCCGCGATGAAGGACCAACCCTCCATCCTCGAAAGCTTCGTGAATTTCGAGAAGGAAATCTCGGTCATCGCGGCGCGCGGCGCGGATGGGGCCTTTGCGGCTTATGATCCGGTGGAAAACGTGCACCGCAACCACATTCTTTATACGTCCACCGTGCCTGCCTCGCTTTCGCCGGCGATTGCGGCTGAAGCTTTGGCGATTGCGAAGAAGATGACCGAAGCCCTTGATTATGTTGGCATCATGGGGGTTGAGCTGTTTGTGGGCGATGGGCTTTATGTCAACGAAATCGCGCCGCGCGTCCATAATTCCGGCCATTGGACCATGGATGCCTGTGTGATCAGCCAGTTTGAGCAGCATATGCGCGCCGTGGCAGGCTGGCCGTTGGGCTCGCCCGAGCGCCATTCCGATGTAATGATGACAAATCTCCTTGGCGATGAGGCGCATGACTGGCCCAGGCTGGCGGCTAGGCCGCAAACCGGCCTGCATCTTTACGGTAAGGCCGAAGCGCGGCCGGGCCGCAAGATGGGGCATTTCAACACGCTTACCCCTCGACAGGGGTAGTTCTTTGTGTTAACTCGCCACCACTTTCGGGCCCTCAGCGGGCCCTTTTAATTCACATTCTCGATTTTTAAGAGGTTCGCTTGCAAGTTATCGTTCGTGACAACAATGTCGATCAGGCCCTGAAGGTCCTCAAGAAGAAGATGCAACGCGAAGGCATTTTCCGTGAAATGAAGCTCCGTGGCGCTTTTGAAAAGCCGTCGGAAAAGAAAGCCCGCGAACAGGCTGAAGCCGTGCGCCGCGCCCGCAAGCTGGCCCGCAAGAAGCTGCAGCGCGAAGGCCTGCTGCCTCCGCCCAAGAAGATCGAAAAGCCGAAGCGTTTCGGCGGTGGCCAGAGCAGCATGTAAGCTCTGAGCTTACTCAAAGAATTCGAAACCGCTTGTCGAGAGACTGGCGGTTTTTTTTTACCGACGCAATGGGGATACTAGTCGGCCTGGATTTTGAGGGCCGACATCAGCGCCTTATCGACAGCGCCATTCATGTCGAGGCCGTTGTCCATTTCGTATTTCAGGATGGCCGCGCGGGTTTCGCCGTTGACCTGGCCATCCAGCTTGCTGATCTGATAGCCAAGACCGGCCAGCGCGATCTGCACTTTTTTCACACCGGGCTGTTGCGACGGCGCGGCGGCTGCTTGCTTCTGAACCAATACTGGCGGCGTGGCTGAAATGATCGGTGACCTTGGCGCAACAGGATCAACCGCTTCATGCGTGGAGCCGGTGAAATTGGCGGCTGCCTGCACTTGCTTGGCAAACTTCATCTGGTTTACCAGTTCATCTGAAATCACGCCGTCGGCCGACATGCCATTCATCTGTTGATAAAGCTGCACCGCTTGCTGCGTCCGCAAGCCGTTTACGCCATCCACCGGGCCTTTATAGAGGCCGAGATCGGTCATGGTGCGCTGGGCGGTTTCGATCAGCGGATTATATTTGAGAACAACCGTGTTGCCTGCTGCTGGCTGATTGGAACCCGCTGTTTGCGCATTGGGCAGGCCACGGCCCGCGGCGGGCTGCTTGGCCAGCGCATTGTAAATGATCATCAAGCTCAGGACGGCAGCGCCGGCCTGCAGCAAAATGGTGAGCGGCTTCAACTGCCACTCGTCATCATCAAGAATGTCTTTTACGCGCGCCACGCCGGAACCCCACCAACTGGGGCCCAATCTGCCTGCGCCGAGTTAACATGTGGCTAATCTAACTGGATGATTTTCCGGCACCCTTCCCCCGATTTAGGCTTTTGCTTCACCTCGCGCCATTAAACCCCTCGCAAAGAAGGACTTTGAACGCCTGAAATGGGACTGATACGCAAAGCCATCGTGCTGGGAGGCATTCTTTATGCGCTTCCCTTTGCACCCGACGCCCAACAGGGCGGCGCGGGCAATGTGTCTTTGCAATCCTCCACATTCGCAGCCGTTGAAGCCGCAGCCGGAACAGTGGCAGATCTCAAGGGTTTCTGTGAGCGCCAGCCCCGGGCCTGCGTCGCCGGGCAATATTTGGCCTATGCCGCTGAGTCAAAAGCGAAATATCTTGTTCATGCGGCCTATGCCTGGTCCACTCCGCAGCCTGCGGCTGATGTTGCGAGCACCGATGATGAGCCAGCGGCCCAACCCGCTTCGACCAAGCCCGTCAAAAATGCGAAATCCGGCGTGCCTGCCTTGCGCACCGCCACGATCAACGACACCAAGCCCGCCTCGATCGAGGACCTGCTGAAGGGCACGCAGGAATAGCCAGACGGTTGTTTTCGAGCGCTCGCCTGATTAAGTGCTGCTGATGCAAAGCATTGAAGAGCTGACTTCCGATTTCGAACTGCTGGACGACTGGGAAGACCGGTACCGCCACGTGATCGAGCTGGGCCGTGCCCTGCCCCCGATGGATGAGGCTTTGAAAACCGCCGCCACCAAAGTTTCCGGCTGCGCCAGCCAGGTGTGGATTCATTCCACTGTGGTCGATGGCCCCAAAGGCAAAATGCTGCAACTGGTGGGCGACAGCGATGCGCTGATTGTGAAGGGTCTGATCGCGCTGGTTTTCATCATGTTCACGCCGCTGACGGCGAAGGAAATCGTGACCTATGATGCGCTCGGCGAATTCGCCAAGCTGGGGCTGAAAGAGCATTTGACGCCACAGCGTTCGAACGGATTGGCCTCGATGGTGAAACGCATCAAGGAAGACGCTGCGGCTGTTGCTTGAACGCGGTTACTCCTCGCGCGGCATAATCTGCGGGCGGTAGTCGTCCATGGCCCAGTGTGAAATCAGGCTGCGGTTTTTGGGGCGGTGGAGTTTTACGAAACCGTAGTGGCGGGCCAGTCTGGTGAGGGCCAGGGCGATGACTGCTTTGCCGCTGCGGACGGGGAGATTGAGCACGGCTTCAGCGGCTTCGAAGCCTGCGGCCAGACAGCAGACTTGATAGAGGATGCCGGAGAGTTCAGGGCCCACAGCCTCGAAGGCCGACTGCAAACGGTCGCGCGCGTCGATGGCGCCCAAGCTGATATTCTCGATTGCGTTGTCGCTCACCTGCCAATGGCGGCCGCCAGAGCCTGACGCTTCGGCATAGGAACTGACCACGCGGCATTGCAATTGGGCGCGCTCAAAATCCTGGCGCAATTTCTCGCCGGCGGCGAGCTGTTCGGCATTGATATAGCCAGAACCCTTGCCGTGCTTGCGGTGATAGAGCCGCCACAGGGGGCTTTCGGCTGAGATGGTCTCGGATTCGCGCATCGCATATATCTCCTATTATAGGAAAATATATACTGATAGGTATTTGCAGCGTCAATAGGAATTTTTACAGCATACCCGAAATCAGGCTATGCGGCGCTCGCGATTGTGCGTTGGCATTGCGGGCACGAAATAATCATGGCCCAGGATCATCGCCGCATGCGTGCCGCCATTGCAGGTGAGCGGCAGGCGCAGCCAATATTGCACCAGATGTTCCTTGTTGAAACGCGGGCCTTTCAACACGCCTTGCGTGGGCTCGGTCTTTTCTACTGTGCGGCGGTAAGCGGCCAGCCAATAGTCGCGCTTGTCACCCCAATCCAGGGCATCAATGGTTTGGCCGGTGATTTCGCGGTCATGGATTTCGCGCAGCTTGGTTCCGGCGAGGCGCACTTTGCTTTGGGGAATATCTTCGGCCACATCGATCAGGGAGATACCCGGAAGCAACCTCGCAATTTCGGCAGGTTTGATATCGCTGCGGCAGGGCATGGTGCGCCCATCGCAAGCGCTGAGCCAATATTCAAAGAGCTGACGGTGCTCCGGAATAACCAATTGCGCTCTGAAAGAGTCCCATACGTTCATCGTCTGCCGTGTCGCCCCAACCCGAATCGCCTGCCGCTTGCCCTGAAGCTGTTATGAATCTGCGATTCGTGATCCGCAAGAGTCTTTGGGAAATAAAGTATTAACGGCGAAGAAACGTGGAGAAAATCAGCGTTTCTTGGCGTAGGGGCCGATGGCGGCGGAAGACCAGTCCCAATAGGTCATCAGGAAGCGGGCCTTGTTAAAGGAGAGCTGATCGAAGATCGCCTGCAGTTCTTCAAGATCTCGTTCCGGGTTCAGCAAGGGATGATCGCCCGATGAAAATTCTTGCAACAATGCCGCGACCTCACTGCGCGCGATGCTCATCACTTTGAAAAGTGCAACGAGCGCTTCGCCCTGTTTGTCACCGGCGATTCGCGCCACTGTGGCCGGGCTGATGCGGGCGCATTGCGCCACGGTCTCAAATCCGGCTGATGGATTTTCGCCGATCAATGAACCCAGAGATGCAATCACGCTGTCTTTGTCAGGGGCCTGGAAAGTGGCAGCGGAACTGATGCCCGCGTCCATCTTGATCTTGAGGATCGCGGTCAAAGCTTCTGAGTCCACCAAGAAGCGGCTCATCAGGTAGCGGCGCAACTGCGTGGGTGCCGTCCAGAAAAGTTCGAGTGCGAGATAGGCCGGCAGATCCTGCCTGGTGCACAAAGGCGCAAGCAAATCGGCATCGCTTTTGGCCGCTTGCATCAGCGCTTCAAAACCAGCACCGGAAATTTCTGCGCCCTGATTGCGGATCAGCGTGAGCATCGCTGATGGATCGCCGCTGGAGGCGATGGCTTCGGAAACCACACGTGAAATCCGGCGGCGGCGGGCGATGAGACGCAGTTTGTCGGCAGCGCCCTTGGCAATAACGGCGAGCAAGTCCTGATCGGTGACCTGTTGGCCTTCTTCGAGCAGCGGGCCGGAGACATTCAGGTCTTCATTGATGGCAAGCCGGGTGACGAGGGCGGGAGGTGGCGCTTCCATCATGGCCACCCGTTCCGCCAAGGTGACGAGAATGGGGCCACGCAGATCGGGCTGCAGTTCCAGCAGGGTATCAGCAGCTAGCGCCCGTTCCTGGGGCTGCCCGGTGCCGCCGGACGCAGCCATCATGTCGATCAACGTGCGGGCCAGATCGGCTTTGCGCAATTGGTCTTCGGTGAGCGGGATTTCGGGCTTGCGGAAGCGCACCGGCTCTGGCGCTGGGACAATTTCTGGGGCCGGAAATGCATCAACTTCTACATGCGGAGTATGCACAGATTGCGCGGCCAGTGGCGCAACAACTGGAGCCTGTTGAAAGCTGTTTGAGGCAACAATTGGAGGAATTGGCGCAGGCGGCGGTACCACAACAGCAGGCGGTTCAGGCGCCACGGCAAGCTTGGTGGAGAGACGGCGGAACGCATCGGCGCTGAAGCCCTTGCGCGGGGCCGCACCTGACGTCACTGTGTTCTCTGTTACTAACCGGTCCAAGATCTATTCGCCGCCACACCTCTTACCAGGGTCGATAAAATCACGTTCGTTTTTTAAAACTTCTTAACCGACCCGCTAAGCCCTTGATGTGCGTTTACGCCTGTTGCGGCTATGGTAAACGCTAGGTAAATTCCATGACCAAACAGGATCTCCTCACTTTGAAAACTCCTCCCATTTGCAAACGCGTGCCCAGCCCTGAAACTTGGCATGGCCACGTGAAGCAAGATGACTACAAGTGGTTGAAGGCCGCAAACTGGCAAGAGGTGATGCACAAGCCTGAGGTTTTAGCGAAGGACATCCGCAGCTATCTGGAAGCCGAAAACAAGTTCGCCAAGGCCGAGATGGCCGACACGGCGGCGCTGCAGAAAGTACTGTTCAAGGAACTCAAGGGCCGCATCAAGCAGGATGATTCATCGGTGCCCGCCGTGCAGGGCGCGTGGACCTATCATTCCAGCTACAAGAAGGGTGGGCAATATCCGCTTTACTGGCGCAAGGCCAAGGACGCGAAGAAGCCTGAGCTGCTGTTTGACGGCAATGCACTGGCCAAGGGCAAGAAATATTTCTCCATGGGCTCGCCCGACCTCAATGAAGACCAGACGCTGGCCGCCTGGAGCTTTGATGACAATGGCTCGGAATTCTACGAGATGCGGGTGCGCGATCTGAAATCCGGCAAGGACAAGCGCGACCGTTTGAAAAACACGACGGGTGATGCCGCCTGGGCGATGGATGGCAAAAGCTTTTTCTATACTGTTCAGGACGACAACCACCGCCCGCTGAAAACCTATCGCCATGAGCTCGGCGCCAAGCAAGCCGACGACAAACTGGTATTCAACGAGAAGGATACGGGGCTGTTCACCTCGGTGGGTTCCACCGCGTCGGAACGCTTCATCAAGATCAGCATTCACGATCATGAGAATTCGGAAGTGTGGCTGATCGATGCGGCCAAACCTAAAGCGAAGCCCAGGCTGGTTGTCTCGCGCAGCGAGAAAATTGAATACGACCTGCAGGACTGGAATGACCGTTTCATCATCCGCACCAATGCAGGTGGTGCTGAGGACTATAAAATAATGGAAGCGCCGGTGGCTGATCCATCGCTGGCCAACTGGAAGGATCTAATTCCGCACCGGCCGGGCATCTTTATCGTGAGCTTCGGCATTTTCCAGAATTACATGGTGCGGCTGGAGCGCGAGAATGCCCTGCCGCGCATCGTGATCCGCGAGATGAAATCGGGCGCGGAACATGCCATCGCCTTCGACGAAGAGGCCTATTCGCTGGGCTTTGGCGAGATGCGGGAATTCGACACCGAGACCCTGCGTTTCACCTATTCATCGCCCACCACGCCGGGACAGGTTTTCGACTACAATATGCGCACGCGCGAACGGGTGTTGCGCAAGACGCAGGAAATTCCTTCCGGCCATGATCCATCGCACTATGTGGCGCGCCGTGTGATGGCGCCGGCGCATGACGGCGAGCTGATCCCCGTCACCCTGCTCTACAAGAAGACGACGAAGCTGGATGGCACGGCACCTCTCTGGCTGTATGGCTACGGCTCTTACGGGCTTTCAATGCCGGCGGGTTTCAACACTTCTGTTTTCTCGCTGGTGAACCGTGGCTTTGTTTACGCGATTGCGCATGTGCGAGGCGGGCAGGAAAAGGGCCGGGCCTGGTATAAAAAGGGCAAGCTTGAGCACAAGACCAACACGTTCAAGGATTTCATTTCCTCCGCGCGGTATTTGATCGCGCAGAAATTTACCTCCGAGAAAAAAATCGTCGCGCAGGGCGGCAGTGCGGGCGGCATGCTGATGGGCGCTGTGGCCAATATGGCGCCGGAGGTTTTCGGCGGCATCGTGGCGGAAGTGCCGTTCGTTGATGTGCTGACCACCATGCTGGATGACACGCTGCCCCTCACGCCGCCGGAATGGCCGGAATGGGGCAACCCGATTGCCGACAAAAAGGCTTACGAGACCATCGCGTCTTATTCGCCCGTCGATAATGTTGCGGCCAAAGACTATCCGCATATTTTTGCGATTGGTGGTTTGACTGATCCGCGCGTAACCTATTGGGAGCCCGCCAAATGGGTGGCCAATCTGCGCGCCAAGAAGACTGACAAAAATCTGCTGCTGCTCAAAACTATTATGAGTGCGGGCCATGGCGGTGCCTCAGGGCGCTTCGACCAATTGAAGGAAGTGGCCGAGGTTTATGCCTTTGGCCTCAAGATTTCGGGAAAGCTGAATGCTGATTGAAGCCGCCAGAGCCTGCCTGCTGGTGGTGGATGTGCAGGAGCGCCTGCTGCCCGTGATGCAGCAGCCTGAACGCGTGGTGGCCAATTGCAATGTGCTGATCAAGGCGGCTGAGGCGCTGGATCTACCGATCATCCAGTCGCAGCAATATCCCAAAGGCCTGGGGCCAACGGTGGCAGCGCTTGATACGCGCAATGCGATGATCTTCGACAAGCTGGCTTTTTCAGTGTGGCAGGATGATCCTTTGCGAGCGCATTTTTCCATCATGCAGAAAAGCGGATTCAGCCAAGTGATCATCGGCGGTATTGAGGCGCATGTTTGCGTGTTGCAATCGGCCATCGACCTGAAGCAGGCGGGCTTTGATGTGTTCGTGGTGGCCAATGCGATTTCGTCGCGCGCGCAAGACTCGGTTGACCTGGCGCTGGAGCGGATGCGCTTTGCTGGCGTTGAAGCGATAAATGTGGAAATGGCTATATTCGAACTGGCCGGCAAAGCCGGTACCCCGGAATTCAAGGCGCTGTCGGCGCTGATCAAGTGAGAGAATAAGATGGCGAAGAGTGCAGAATTCAACTGGGAAGACCCGCTGGACCTTGAGAGCCTGCTGACCGACGAAGAACGGATGATCCGCGATTCCGCGAGGGCCTTTGCGGCGGACAAGCTGATGCCGCGGGTGAAGATGGCATTCCGCGAGGAGAAGTTTGACCGCGAGATCATGACCGAGCTTGGGGCGATGGGCTTCCTCGGCATGATGACGGCAGAGGAATTTGGCGGCGCTGGGCTGAACTATGTGGCTTACGGCCTGGCGGCGCGCGAGATTGAGCGCGTTGATAGTGGTTATCGCTCGGCGATGAGTGTGCAGAATTCGCTGGTGATGCATCCGATTGAGGAATGGGGCAGCGACGAACAGAAGAAGAAATATCTGCCGAAGCTGGCCACGGCGGAATTGATCGGCTGCTTTGGGCTGACCGAGCCTGATGCCGGTTCTGATCCGGGTGGTATGAAGACGCGCGCGAAGAAAACTTCAAACGGCTTTGTGCTGAATGGGGCGAAGATCTGGATCACCAATTCGCCGATCGCAGACATTGCCATTGTCTGGGCCAAGGATGAGGCGGGCGATATTCGCGGCTTCATCGTTGAGCGCGGCACCAAAGGATTCTCGACGCCGGAGATCAAGGGCAAGGTTTCTTTACGGGCTTCGATCACCGGCGAGATCGTGCTGGATAATGTTGAGATTCCGGAAAGCGCCATGCTGCCCAAGGCCAAGGGTTTGAGCGGACCATTCTCGTGTCTGAACAAGGCGCGCTTCGGTATTGCCTGGGGTACGATGGGTGCAGCGGAAGATTGCTGGCACCGGGCGCGGCAATATACGTTGGACCGCAAAATGTTTGGCAGACCGTTGGCGGCCACACAGCTCATTCAGATGAAGCTGGCGCAGATGCAGACCGAGATTACGCTGGGCCTGCATGCTTGCCTGTCGCTCGGGCGCGGGCTGGAGCGCGGCACGGTTTCGCCGATTGCCATCTCGCTGATGAAGCGCAACAACTGCCTCAAGGCCCTAGATGTGGCGCGTGCGGCGCGCGACATGCATGGCGGCAACGGCATTTCGGATGAGTATCACGTGATCCGCCACATGGTGAATCTGGAAACGGTCAACACCTATGAAGGCACGGCCGATGTGCATGCGCTGATCCTCGGCCGCGCACAGACTGGGCTGCAGGCGTTTAGCTAAAGCCTGAGCAGTTGCCGCACTGGATTGTTCGGGTCTGCCAGCAGCTTTGCAGCCATCGCGATGCAGACCACCACCAGCAAGGGGCGGATAAGCTTCGTGCCATTGCGGATGGCCATCCGGGCGCCGATCTGCGCGCCTATCAATTGGCCCACGCCCATGACCAGGCCGATGATCCAGATGATCTTACCGCCTAGTGCAAAGAGAATGAGCGAGGCGGCATTTGAAGTGAAGTTGAACAGCTTGGTGCGGCCCGTCGCTTCCACCATGCCGAGGCCAAACAATGTCACCAGCGCCAGCATGAAGAACGAGCCGGTGCCGGGGCCAAAGATACCGTCATAGAAGCCGATCACTGGTGCAAAGCCGAAGGTGAACCATTGCGGCTTCAGGCGTGGATGCGAGGCCTCGTCCGACAGGCGTGGGGAAAAAGCAAAATAAAGCGCGATCAGAATAAGCAGCGGGGGCAAAGCGCCGGAGAGCAGCCGCGTGGGCGCGTAGTGAACCGCCAGCACGCCGAGGGCTGCGCCGATGAAGACCATGAACACCGCGTATTTGTGCTGGGCGGGATGCAGCAGGCCGCGCTTCCAGAATGTGTGGGTGGCGGAGGCCGTGCCGAACGTGCCTTGCAATTTGTTGGTGGCCAAGGCCGAGACAGGATCGAGTCCCGCGAGCAGCAGCGAGGGCAACGCCAGCAATCCGCCGCCGCCCGCGATGGAGTCCACAAAACCCGCAACCAGAGCTACCCCTGCAAGACTGGCGAGAGTCGTTAGATCAATCATTCAGCTTGCAACCCTTCAATCAACATGCGCACCTGCGATTCAGCCACATTATGCAATGGCACATCGGGCGGGATGCGCTGGGCCAGCTTCAGCAAGGATAATCCGTGTACGGATGACCAGACATGGATGGCACCCATGGGCGCGCGCGCCTGGCCGGTGACGGCGGCAACAGCATTCACGATCTGCTGCCAGGCATCATACGATGCCTCCGTAAGACGCGGCGTCATCACCATGGGTTCACGCTGGCCGAACATCAGCTGATAGACCGCCGGATTATCAGTGGCAAATTGCAGATAGGCACGGCCCATGGCGGTGAGGCGGCCGGCGGGGGTTTGATCGCGCGCCGTATCGGCACCTTCATCGAGTGCTGCGATGAACCGGCTGAAACCCCGCGCCGCGATTTCCGCCAGCAAATGGCCAAGCGAGGGGAAATGATGCTTGGGTGCCGCGTGCGAAACCCCGGCGCGGCGGGCAATTTCCCGCAGGGAGACTTTATCGACCGGCATTTCGGTCAAAGCCTGCTCCCCCGCATTCAGGAGTTGCTCGTGAAGATCACCGTGATGATAGGTTTTGGCCACGGCCCGGTTTAGGCGGCGATGCGCATCTTGACAATGTAAAAATATATGTTGACGGCGTCAAGATAATGAGGTATTGAACTTTACAACGTAAAGATTGGATTGACGATGCAACCTGCCTTCCTGTTCTCCCTCGCCAATGGATTTGCCCTTCTCGGCTGGATTGTGCTGGTGGCGGGGGTAATTTTCCGCCGTGATCGCCTGATCACCCTTTGGGCCGGGCGGGTCTGGCCGATTACGCTGTCAGCGGCCTACGCCATCCTCATCCTGTTCTTTTTCTTCTCCGCACCGGGCGGCTTCGACACGCTCACCAATGTGCAATTGCTGTTCACTGCGCCCTGGGCGGCGCTGGCGGGCTGGGTGCATTATCTCGCGTTTGATCTGTTCATCGGCGCGTGGATTGCGCAGCAAGTATTGGCTCTGGGGATGACGCGGTGGGTGCTGATCCTCATCCTGCCGCTGACATTTCTGTTTGGGCCGATTGGGGTTCTCGCCTTCTTCATCGCGCGGTTGATGCTGGTGCGCCATGCGTGATCTCGCTGTGACACCGGCGGCTGATGTGCTGCGCGACATCCGCGATGGATCACCCGTGCTGTGGCGCTGCATGCAGGTGATGGCGGCGGGTCTGGTGATCTGCCTTGGCCTGATGTTAGTGGATCAGCGCCAGATCATTGGCGTTTCGGTGTGGGACAAGCCGGCGAAATTCTTTCTCTCGCTCATCGTACAATTTGCCACGGTTTCCTTTGCGCTTTCGCTGATGCCGGAGAAAGTGCGGCCACGGCGTGCTGCGATTGCCATGAGCATCGCAGCGTTTGGAGAGCTTGCTTACATCACCCTCCGTGCCGCGCAGGGCGAGGCTTCGCATTTCAATACAAGCAGCCTGTTTGCCAATATCGCCTATGCGCTCATGGGGCTGGGCGCGGTGACGATCAGCCTGACGGCGCTGTTTATCGGCTTCAAACTCTGGAGCTTGCGGCGCGAAAGTTTGATGCATGAGTCGGCGGCGCTGGGCTTGACGCTGGGCATGCTGATCGGCACGGCGGCGGGCATCTATCTCAGCCAGCAACAGGGCCACTGGGTGGGTGGCGAGATGAGCGATGCTCATGGCCTCGGTTTCTTCGGTTGGAGCACATCTGGCGGCGATTTGCGCGTGGCGCATTTCATCGGGCTGCACACCGCACAAGTGCTGCCGCTGGCCGCGCTGACTGGAGATAGGCGTTGGGTCTATCTTGCCGCTCTTGCGTGCATTGGCCTGTGCGCTTTCACCTTTGCGCAGGCAGTGATGGGCATTCCACTGCTGCGCGGCTGACACGCAGGAACCTTTCGACGCATTACTGCATTGTAAAATCTGCAAGAAGGCTGCTCCTGCGCCGCTTGCGGGCGTGGCTTCAAACGCCTAGATAAGGCTTCCAAACAACGCCTCTGAAATGGAGAAAACCCATGGCCCTTGAACTCCCTGCCCTCCCCTATGCCTATGATGCCCTCGGCCCTTACATGTCGAAGGAGACCTTGGAGTTCCATCACGACAAGCATCACCAGGCTTATGTGACCAATGGCAACAACCTCTTGAAGGACTCGCCGCTGGCTTCGCTGCCGCTCGAAGAGATCGTGAAGAAGGCCTATGCTGAAAAGAATGCCGGCCTGATCAACAATGTGGGCCAGCATTATAACCACCTGCATTTCTGGAACTGGATGAAGCCCAATGGCGGCGGCAAGAAGATCCCCGCCAAGCTGCAGGCTGCGATTGATTCCGACCTCGGCGGCTATGACAAGTTCCGCACTGACTTTGTGCAAGCCGGCGTGACGCAGTTCGGCTCCGGCTGGGCCTGGCTGGCTGTGAAGGATGGAAAGCTTTCCATCGCGAAGAGCGCCAATGGCGAAAACCCGCTGATGACCGGATCAACCCCGATCCTCGGTGTCGACGTGTGGGAACACAGCTATTACATCGACTACCGCAATGCGCGTCCGAAGTATCTGGAAGCGTTTGTCGATAATCTCATCAACTGGGATTATGTCGAGCAGCTTTTCTCCAAGGCCTGATCGATCTTGCAAATTCTTGACGGTCATAACGACCTTCTTTTCCGGCTGTGGCAGAAAACACCTGCCGCAGCCGTTTCTGAATTCATCGACGGCCGCCCGCGCGGCCAGCTTGATTTGCCGCGCATGCATGACGGGCATTTTGCCGGCGGCATGTTTGCTATGTTCGTGCCTTCCAATGCCGACCAAGGCCATACCTATCAGACGCTGAACCCGCCGCCCTATCCGCCGGTTGATCTTGAAACCGCGCAAACGGCTGCCGAAGAGCAGCTGGAAATTTTCGACGCGCTGGTCACCGATGTGCCGAACCACGGTTTCCGCCATTGCCTGACTGCGGCTGACATGCGGCTGGCGATGAGTGAAGGCGCCATTGCCGCTGTGCTGCATATGGAAGGCTGCGAGGCCATCGGGCCTGAGCTTGAAGGGTTGGATGAGCTTTATGCACGCGGCCTGCGCTCGCTGGGCCCGGTGTGGAGCCGCAACAATGTGTTCGGCAACGGCGTGCCGTTTGCCTGGCCTTCAAGCGCCGATCATGGCGGCGGTTTGAGCGAGGCCGGCAAGGCGCTGGTTGCCGCTTGCAACCAGAAGCGCATCGTGGTTGATCTCTCGCATTTCAATCTCAAGGGTTTCTGGGATGTGGCGAAGCTGAGCAATGCGCCGCTGATTGCCACCCACAGCAATGTGCATGCGCTTTGCGCTTCATCGCGCAACCTTACCGACGACCAGCTGCGCGCCATTGGCGAGAGCAAGGGCATGGTGGGCCTGAATTACGCGATTGATTTTCTACAGAACGACGGTTTGATGGACCGCAACATTCCGCCGGAGCGGCTGATCCGCCATCTCGAACACATGATCAAGATTGCGGGTGAGGATAGCGTGGGCCTGGGCTCGGATTTCGATGGTGCGACCATTCCGGATTTCATCGGGGATGTGGCTGGACTGCCGCATCTCGTCACCGCGATGGAGCAAGCCGGCTTTGGCACCCCATTGATTGAAAAGCTGACGCATAAAAACTGGCTGCGGGTTCTCGAACTCACCTGGGGGGCATAGATGCGTGCCGTCTATTACGAGAAGTTTGAACAGCCGCCCGTCATCTCCACCGTTAAAGACCCCAGGCCAGCCGCCGGAGGGCTGGTGGTGAAGGTGGAAGCCACCGGGCTTTGCCGCAGCGATTTCCATGGCTGGATGGGGCATGACAGCGACATTCATCTGCCGCATGTGCCGGGGCACGAACTGGCCGGTACGGTTGTGGCGCTGGGCAAGGATATCCGGAATTTCAAAATCGGCGACCGAGTGACGGTGCCCTTCGTTTCCGGCTGCGGGCATTGTGCTGAATGCCACAGCGGCAATCAGCAGGTCTGCGAAAGCCAGTTCCAGCCGGGTTTCACAGCCTGGGGTTCCTTCGCCGATTATGTGGCGCTGGATTATGCCGATGCCAATGTGGTGCGCCTGCCGGATGCGATGGATTATGAAACGGCGGCTGCCTTGGGTTGCCGCTTTGCCACGTCTTTCCGTGCGGTGGTGGACCAGGCAAAACTGAAGGGCGGGGAATTCATCGCCGTGCACGGCTGCGGCGGTGTGGGCCTTTCCGCTGTGATGATCGGTGCCGCTGTGGGTGGCATTGTGATCGCAGTCGATGTCGATGATGAGAAGCTAGCGCTGGCCCGCGCGCTGGGTGCGTCGTTCACCATCAATGGCAAATCCGGTGATGTGGTGGGTGCCATCCGCGAGTTCACCAAAGGTGGGGCGCAGGTTTCGCTTGATGCGCTTGGGCACAAGGTCACGTCCTATAATTCCATTTCCTGTCTCCGGCGGCGCGGGCGGCATGTGCAGGTGGGGCTGATGAATGACGGGCCAGAACCTACTGTGCCGATGAGCCGGATCATCGCCCATGAGCTGGAAATCTATGGTAGCCACGGCATGCAGGCGCATCGCTATCCCGCCATGCTGGCGATGATTGAGGCTGGCAAATTCAAGCCACAGAGCATGATTACCAAAAGGATCGGGCTGGACGAGGCACCAGCGGCCTTGATGGCGATGAGTGGATTTGCGGGCAGCGGCATTACGATGATCAGGATGTAGGCTTCAAATGCTCAACGCCCTGTTCTAATCTCGCCCCATGACCACCCCGCGAATCCCTGCCCGTGCCCTGCCTCTGATCGGCTGGAAGGAGCATTTGGTTTTGCCGGAGTTTGGCAAGCTGAAGCTGGTGGCGAAGGTGGATACCGGGGCGCGGACGGCGGCATTGCATGCGCAATTCATTGCCTATGCGGGGCGGCGGGTGCACTTTACGCTTGAAATTGATGGCCATAAAAAGAACTGCGTTGCGCCATTGGCTGACCTCAAACGTATTAAAAGCTCAAATGGCATGAGTGAACTTCGCCCCGTGATTGAAACCCTGGTCCGCATCGGGCCCTATGAATTTCCGGTGGCCGTGACCCTGACCAACCGCACTGACATGGGCATGCCCATGCTGCTGGGGCGCGAAGCCATCAAAGGCCGCTTCCTGGTGCACGCCGCCCGCAGCTTTCTTCTGTCGCCCCGCAAGGTCCCGAAATGAAAATTGGCCTCCTCACCCGCAACCCGAAACTTTATTCGCACCAGCGCATCATGGAAACCGCAGTAGCGCGCGGGCATGAGATCGTGCCGATTGATTATCTGCGCTGCTATATGAGCATCACCCAGGCCAAGCCGGAGCTGCGCTACAGGGGCGAAACGCTGGAAGGATTTGACGCGGTGATCCCGCGCATTGCTGCGTCTCACACCTTCTATGGCCTCGCCGTGCTACGGCAATTCGAGATGATGGGGGTTTATCCGCTCAATGAAAGTGTTGCTATCGGCCGCAGCCGCGACAAGCTGCGCTGCATGCAGCTTCTGGCGCGTGATGGCGTGAACTTGCCCGCCACGGCCTTTGCCAATGATCCTCAGCGTACGGATGAAATTCTCAATCTGGTCGGTGGCGCGCCGGTGGTGATCAAGCTGCTAGAAGGCACTCAAGGCATCGGCGTGGTGCTGGGTGAAACGCATAATTCGGCCAAGTCGGTGATCGAAGCGTTTCATGGGGCGGATGTGAACATCCTGATCCAGCAATTCATCAAGGAAGCCGAGGGCAAGGATGTGCGCGTGTTCGTGGTGGGCCGCAAGATCGTGGCGGCGATGGAGCGCGTGGGGCCCAAGGGCGAGTTTCGTTCCAATCTGCACCGTGGAGGAAGTGCCGCCGGCACTGAACTTTCGGCCGAGGAAAAGGCCACGGCGCTGCGGGCCACGCAATCCATGGGCCTGAATGTCGCGGGCGTTGACCTCTTGCGCTCCAAGACCGGGCCTGTTGTGATGGAGGTCAATTCCTCGCCGGGGCTGGAGGGGATTGAAGAGGCCACGAGCAAGGATGTGGCCAAGGCGATCTTCGAATTTCTCGAACGGTCAGCACGGCCGCACAAAACGCAAACGCGCGGCAAGGGTTAGAGGGCGAATTAGGGGCATCGGGGCATGGCGGTGAAGGGGTTTGAAATTGGCGGGGTGACCGTGCAGCCGGGGCGCAGCAAGCGCGTTGACCTGGCAGTTTCGGTGCTGGCCAATTCAAGCCAGATGAGCCTGCCTGTGCACGTGATCCATGGCGGTAAGCCGGGGCCGGTATTCTTTATGGCGGCCGCCGTGCACGGTGATGAAATCCAAGGTGTTGAAATCATCCGCCGCACACTGATTGGCATTTCCGCCCACACACTGGCGGGCACTGTTCTCGCGGTGCCGATCGTCAACAGCTTCGGCTTTCTCAATCACTCACGCTATATGCCGGACAGGCGAGATCTCAACCGCAGCTTTCCGGGATCAGACAAGGGCTCGCTGGCCTCGCTGCTGGCGGACTTGTTCCTGACGCAAGTGGTGGTGCGGTCCCAGTTCGGCATTGATTTCCACACGGCCGCCCTTCACCGCACAAACCTGCCGCAGATCCGAATTGCGCCCGGCGATAGCGAATTGATGAAATTGGCCGAGGCCTTTGCACCGCCGGTGATCCTGACAGCAAAACTGCGTGATGGCAGTCTGCGTCAGACAGCGGGCGAGCGCGGTGTGAAAGTTCTGCTTTATGAAGGTGGCGAGGCTTTGCGCTTCGATGAGGGGGCCATTGACGCTGCCGTGAAGGGCACATGGCGGTTATTGCGCCATCTCGGCATGATTGTGGAGGCGCCCGAACTCCCGCCCCATGCGCAGACCGTGCATACATCCTCAAGCAGCTGGCTGCGGGCACCGGAAGGCGGCATCCTGCACACGATAAGGCGCAGCGGCGACAAGGTGCGCGAGGGCGAAGAAGTGGCCACGATCACCGGGCCTTTGGGGGAAAACCCTGCGCCAGTGATGGCGGATGATGACGGCATCATCATCGGGCGCACGCATCTGCCGATTGTAAATCGCGGCGATGCGCTGTTTCACATTGCCAAGCTGAAGACCAAGGCAAAGACGGCGCAGACGGTGCCCGACGAAGACGAAATTATCTAGGAGACGGCCGCCCGCACATCGCCGACATCAAGCTTGCGCCAGTTGCGCAGATGCGTCACAGTAAATTCCTGCAGGGCGTTTTGTTCTTCAGGCGTCCAACATTCCAGTCCGCCGAGAACCTGCGCGATAGCCACCTCAACTGCGCGGCGCGCGCCATCATCGCTTTTCACGGTGAAACCCAAACCGGCATGCGGAATACAACCGCAGAAAGACCCTTCAGCTCCATATTTGATGAACAGACGTGGCACGGCGTTCATGATTCTCGTGTCAAAACCGCCTTTGCCTTCGACCATTTCCGGATGGGCACGCACAGCCGAAATGATGCGTTGGCAATGCGCATCACCGCGCCCTAGCCTGGCAAAGGCGAGCGCCACCGAGCGCAACGGCAAGGCCCAAGTGGGTACAGAACAGCCATCGATGCCACGGGCCGCGGTTTTTACATTTTCACCCGTGTAACGCGAGAGGCACTCGGCGACCGCCTGCTGCACAGGGTGTTCTGCGTCAATGTAATTTGTGAGTGATGCGCCCAGATGTTTGGCGAGCACGAGCATGCCCGCATGCTTGCCTGAACAGCAATTATGAACTTGCAAGGGATTATTTCCCTCGCGGATCAACTGGTAGCTCGCCTCTTTGGCATATGGCATCTGCGCGCCGCATTCGTAACAGGCTTCGTCGATACCGGCCTTGGCGAGAATGCTGCGCGCGACGCGGACATGCTCGGGCTCGCCGTTATGCGAGGAGCAGCACAATGCGATTTCCTCGTCGTTCAGGCCGAAGCGATCGGCAGCACCAGTCTCGATCAAAGGCAGGCATTGAAAGGCTTTGATGGCGGAACGCGGGAAAAATGTGACGGTTGGATCGCCGGCACTGGTCAAGACCTTTCCGGTTTCATCAACCACGGTGAAAAAACCGCGG
Organism: Aestuariivirga litoralis; assembly: GCF_015714715.1. Taxonomy (NCBI): domain Bacteria; kingdom Pseudomonadati; phylum Pseudomonadota; class Alphaproteobacteria; order Hyphomicrobiales; family Aestuariivirgaceae; genus Aestuariivirga; species Aestuariivirga litoralis. The sequence continues at coordinate 1,783,027 of NZ_WAHS01000001.1, forward strand.
TGCTGGCTTTCCACGACGTTTCCACGGGTCACTTCGGCGATAATTGGGTTATGCATTTGCCCAGATATAGCGGGTTGAAATGAAGACGCAACCTGCCGCATAAGGTTTGAAAAGGTGGCCTGATTTGACATACGACCTGTTCATCATCGGCGGCGGCATCAATGGCACGGCGATTGCGCGCGATGCGAGCGGGCGTGGGCTTTCCATTTTTCTGGCGGAAAAGGATGACCTGGCTTCGGGCACATCATCGGCTTCTACCAAGCTCATTCATGGCGGGCTGCGCTATCTTGAATATTACGAATTCCGGCTGGTGCGCGAGGCGTTGATCGAGCGCGAAGTGCTGCTGAATGCGGCACCGCATATCATCTGGCCACTGCGGTTTGTATTGCCGCATCATGCGGGGCTGCGCCCGCGCTGGCTGATCCGGCTGGGGTTGTTTATGTATGACCATCTGGGTGGCCGCAAGATTTTGCCGCCGACGCGCAGCATCAATTTTGCCAAGGATGAAACGGGCAAGCCGTTGCGCGAGGAATTTACCCATGGCTGGGAATATTCCGATTGCTGGGTGAATGACGCGCGGCTGGTGGCGCTTTATGCCATGGATGCCAAGCAGAAGGGCGCTGAGATCCGCACGCGGACGAAAGTGACCCATGCTGAGCGCAAGGCCGGCGGATGGGAATTGGCCATTGAAAAAGATGGCAAGGCCGAGACCATTCAAGCCAAATTCCTGATCAATGCAGCTGGGCCCTGGGTCGGCGATGTGTTGTCCAATGTGGTGCACCAGAGCGAGGCCGCGAAAGTCCGCATGGTCAAGGGCAGCCATATCGTTGTGGACCGGATCTACACACACGACAAATGCTACATCTTCCAGAATGCCGATGGGCGCATTGATTTCGCCATTCCTTATGAAGGCAAGTTCACGCTGATCGGCACCACCGATCTGGACTATCAGGGCAAGCCTGGGCGGCCCGACATTTCGGCGGAAGAGACCGACTATCTGTTGCATTCGGTGCAGGCCTATTTCAACCGCAAGATCAGCAAGGAATCGATCCGCTGGAGCTATTCCGGCATCCGCCCGCTTTATGATGATGGTGCGAGTGCTGCGCAATCCGCCACGCGCGACTATGTGCTGAAGGTGGAAGGCAATCCGGGTGAGGCGGCGATGCTGTCGGTGTTTGGCGGCAAGATTACCACATCACGCAAGTTGGCTGAGGCGGCACTGCAAAAGTTGGCACCTTTCTTCCCGACGATGAAGAAGCCGTGGACCGCCAAGGCGCAATTGCCAGGCGGTTTGCCTTATGCGCAAGTGGGTTCATATCTCGCTGCGCAGCAGAAGAAATATTCTTTCCTGAAGCCCGCGAATGTGGAGCGCATGTTCCGCTCATACGGCACCAAGATGGAAGAGATTTTGGGCGAGGCGCGCTTTGGCTCCGAACTTGGGCCGATGATCGGGCCGCTGTCTGAGCGCGAGATTGAATATCTGAAGCGCGAGGAATTTGTGGTGACCGCCGATGACATTCTCTGGCGGCGCTCAAAGCTGGGCCTGCATATGAAGCCGGACGAGATTGAGGCACTGAAGGCTTATCTCGCGCCTAAGGCCGCAGCAAAGCCAGCGGCGAAGGCCACATCCAAGGCACCTGCAAAGAAAGCGAAGAAGCCGGTTAGCTGAGCAGTGGTGCGATCCAAGCGGGCCAAATTTCGTGGCTGCCGCGATAGATCATTTCCAGCGCCACATAGAATATGATGGCCAGGCCCACATAGGCAATCCAGCTAAAGCGGTTCAGCAGGCGGGCGATGAAGCTGGCGGCCAGGCCCATGAGGGCGACCGAGAGCACCAGGCCGATGACCAGCACGGTGGGATGTTCGCGGGCCGCACCGGCCACAGCCAGCACATTGTCCAGCGACATGGAAACGTCTGCCACCACGATTTGCCAGGCGGCGGCGGCAAAGGTCTTCGGGGCGGGCTGGCCGCTGGCATCAACCTGATGCGGATGGCGCAATTCACGCCACATCTTCCAGCACACCCAAAGAAGGAGAAGGCCGCCGACCAGCAGAAGGCCGATAATCTGCAGGAGCCACAGAGCCACCGAAGCAAAGGCAATGCGGAGCACGGTTGCGGCGATCACGCCGACGAGAATGGCCTTGTTGCGCAGCGCGACCGGAAGGCCCGCTGCCGCCATGCCGATCACAATGGCATTGTCGCCCGCCAAAACGAGGTCAATCATGATGACCTTGCCTAGCGCAATCCAGGCTTCCGGCGACATAAGCTCTTGAATCAAAGGATATTCCTATTTGAAGATTACAAACTAGTTAGGAACTGCCAGGCTGGATTTCAAGGGTGGTTCAAGCCTTTTTGTTTTGCCTGTTGGCCACAAGGTCATCAACCACCGAGGGATCGGCCAAGGTTGTCGTGTCGCCCAGATTGCTGAAATCATCCTCGGCAATCTTGCGCAAAATGCGGCGCATGATCTTGCCGGAGCGGGTTTTGGGCAGGCTGGGCGCAAACTGGATCTTGTCCGGATTGGCGAAGGCGCCGATTTCCTTGCGAACGTGATCGACCAGTGCCTTGCGGGTGTCATCGGTACCCTGCTGGCCCGCCATCAAGGTGACATAGCAGTAGATGCCTTGGCCCTTGATGTCATGCGGGTAGCCGACAACGGCGGCTTCCGACACCCCAGCATAGCCAACGAGGGCGGATTCCACCTCAGCGGTGCCGATGCGGTGACCGGACACGTTGAGCACGTCATCGACACGGCCAGTGATCCAGTAATAACCATCGGCATCACGCTTGCAGCCATCGCCGGTGAAATACATGCCCTTGTAGGTGGAGAAATAGGTTTCGACGAAGCGCTTGTGATCGCCGTAAACCGTGCGCATCTGGCCCGGCCAGGAATCCAGCAGCACCAGATTGCCGGCCGCCTCGCCTTCGAGGAATTTGCCTTTTTCATCCACCAGCGCCGGCTTGATGCTGAACAGAGGGCCACAGGCAGAGCCCGGCTTCATCTTATCGGCGCCAGGCAGCGGCGTCATCAGCACTCCGCCGGTTTCCGTTTGCCACCAGGTGTCGATGATCGGGCAGCGGCTGTCGCCCACCACGCGGTGATACCATTCCCAGGCTTCCGGATTGATCGGCTCACCCACCGAGCCCAGCAGGCGCAAGCTTTTGCGCGAAGATTTTTTCACCGGCGCATCGCCCTGCTGCATCAGCGCGCGCAAGGCAGTAGGGGCGGTGTAGAAAATATTGACCTGGTGCTTGTCCACCACTTCCCAGAAACGCGAGACGTTTGGATAATTCGGCACGCCTTCGAACATCAGAGTGGTGGCGCCGTTGGCCAGCGGGCCATAGACAATGTAGGTGTGGCCGGTGACCCAGCCCACATCCGCCGTGCACCAGTGAATGTCACCCTCGTGGTAATCGAACACATAATGGAAGGTTGTGGCAGCGTAAGTGAGATAGCCACCCGTTGTGTGCAACACACCCTTGGGCTTGCCGGTGGAGCCTGACGTGTAAAGAATGAACAGCGGATCTTCCGCTTTCATCTTCTCCGGCTTGCAATCTGGAGGAACCTTTGCGGCTTCTTCGTGATACCAGATATCACGATCAGCATTCCAGGCGATGGCGGCACCGGTGCGGCGGATCACCAGAACCTTTGCACCGTTTTTGGTCTTGGCCAAGGCGGCATCGGTGTTTGCCTTGAGCGGAATTTTCTTGCCGCCGCGCACGCCTTCATCGGCAGTGATGATAAAGCGCGAATCCGCATCATCCATGCGGCCGGCGATGGAATCCGGCGAGAAGCCGCCGAACACCACCGAATGCACAGCGCCAATGCGCGCGCAGGCCAGCATGGCATAGGCGGCTTCGACGATCATCGGCAGATAGATGGTGACGCGGTCACCCTTCTTCACGCCATGCTTCTTCAGCACATTGGCGAAGCGGCAAACTTGTTCGTGCAACTCGCGGTAGGTGACTTTCTTGTCGTCGTAAGGGTTGTCGCCTTCCCAGATAATCGCGGTCTGATTGGCACGTTTCTTCAGGTGCCTGTCGATGCAATTCACCGAGACGTTGAGAACGCCGTCTTCATACCATTTGATCGACACATCGGGATAAGCGAAGGAGACATTCTTGATCTTCTTCGGAAACTTGTACCAATCAAGGCGCTTGGCTTCCTTGGCCCAATATTTCACCGGATCCTTCACCGATTCCGCATAAGTCTTCTTGTAGGATTCCGCGGTGACATAGGCCCGCTTCTTCCACGCAGCTGGAACCGGATAGACTTTCTCAGTCATGGCGTATTTCTCTCCCAGGTCGGCCTTTTTAGGAGGGCCGCTCAATTGGTTTCACTATAGCCTGCCGCAAACAATAAAAAAGAGCCCCAAGTTGAATTCGCCCCGCCATTTTGTCTCATTTCTGCTACTCGGCCTGTTCTGGGGCGTCTCTCCCAGCCTGTACAAGCATCTGAGCGAAATCCACCTGCCGGCGCTGCACACGATTTTCTATTCCGGCCTGGGCGTCGGCATCATCATGCTGATCATGGCCAAGCTGCGCGGCGGCGCCATCGACCGGCGATTGGTTGCGTATGGTTTTGGCTGCGCCGCGCTGATGAATTTGCCATTTGGCTTCAACCTTTTTCTGGCGGGCTATGTGCCGCCGACGGAACTTGCCATCATCATCACCATGTCGCCGTTCTTCAGTTATCTGGTAGGGCTGGTGACGGGTGGCGAGAACGCCTCGCCCCGAAAGCTGCTGGCGATTTTCCTGGGCTTTCTTTCTACGCTTGTGCTGATCCTGTCGCGCGAGGGCACATTGTCGGGCCAGGTTTCCTGGGCGCTGATCGCTTCGATCCTCATTCCGTTGGCTTATTGCGCCTACAATACTTTCGCTTCGCATGCCTGGCCGAAAGGGGCGGACACCATTCAGGCTGGCGCGTTTGAAAGCCTGTGGTCCGGCCTGCTGGCCTTGCCCTTCATCTTTTTCTTTGCACCCTTCAACGCACCCGGAAACCCGACGCTGGAGCAGCATTGGATCATCGGTGCGGTGGTGCTGATGTGGGTGGTGGAGCGGCTGGTCTATTTCTCGCTGATCACCACCAAGGGCGCTGTTTACACCGTGCAGGCGACTTATGTTTCAACGCCCGCATCAGTTGTGATCGGTGCGCTGTTCTTCGGCGGCGGCACGGATATCTGGCTGTGGGTCTCGCTCGCAGTGCTGATGGTGGCGCTGTATCTCAACAATACCGGTGGGCACAAGGACGTGCTGGCGCCGGTGAATCCGGAATCACATCCGGTATAATTTTTTATCTCCGGGCCAGCTTCCACACCGCAGTTTTCTTGATCTCGGAATCCTCGAGCTCGCGCGAGACAGGCACGGAATAGGACGCGACCTGGATGAGCTGCTCCTTCGGCAAGTAGGAGCGGCCGGGATCGCCGATCAGCGATGTAGCTTTGGCAGCTTGCAGAAATGCGAAGCAACGCCCGGCGAGTTCACGTTCGTAGAACATGTCGCCGACGAGGATCACATCACAGGGTGGCGCGGTTTTGGCCAGCAGATCTTCGGCTGTGGCCTCGATTGCGCATCCATTGGCGGCGGAGTTGAGTTCGATAGCGGCCACCGAGAATTCATCAATATCGGCGGCGAGAACATGAGCCGCGCCGGCTTTCATCGCGGCGATGGCGACGAGGCCCGAACCTGACGCAATGTCGATGACGCGCTTGCCGCGCACCGTTTCGGGATGATCGAGCACATGGCGCGCGAGCGCTTGCCCACCGGCCCAAGCAAAGGCCCAAAATGGTGGTGGCAGGCCCATTTCACCCAGCTCTTCTTCAGTTTTCTGCCAGATGGGTACTGCCTCATGGGCGAGATGCAATTTCACTTCAGGCACCAGAGGTGGCGACAAAAGCTCCGTATGCTGACGAATAAAGGCCTGGCGGTTGATCAAGCTTTATGGCCAGCGAGCTTGCAGATATGCGCCCATTCTGCATCTGTCACCGGCTGCACCGAGAGGCGCGAATTGTTGACCAGCACCATGTCCTTCAACTTTGGATCAAGCTTGATGTCTTCCAGCGTGACCTGCTTGGGCAAGGCTGCTACGGCGCGGATATCGACGCATTCCCATGTCGGATTGTCAGCGGTGGAATCCGGATGGGCCAGCTTGCAGACTTCGACCACGGCCACCACCGCCTTGCCGACATTGGAATAATAGAAGAAACCCTGATCGCCGATTTTCATCAGCCGCATATTGTTGCGCGCCTGATAGTTGCGGACGCCGGTCCATTCGTCACCTGCCTTGCCCTTTTTCAGCAGGTCTTCAAAAGAATAGACATCCGGTTCGGATTTGAAGAGCCACTTGGCCATTATTTTTTATCCGGATTGTTCATCGTCCAGTTCCAGGCGCGGATTTCCACCGCGGCGAAAAGCCCTGATTTGGCATACGGATCGTTGACTGACATTGCTTCCGCACCTGCACGATCGGCCGCTTCAATGACAACCAGACTGCCCATCATGTTGCCGGCATCATCCAAGAAGGGACCTGCGATCTTCAGCTTGTCGCCCAAAGTCTTGAGATAGGCGACATGGTCGGGCCGCACCTGCATGCGCAGATCGAGGCTATTGGGCTTGTCGGTGCAGTAAAGGGCATAAAGCATGACGCGTTCCTATTCGTGTTCGGGCCGCACGGGGCGGGACAAAAGCTTCTTGATTTCATCGCCGGGTTTGGAGCCGCCGTCAATGACAGCGGTGACGGCATCCACAATTGGCATATCCACATCGAGATCGCGTGCCAAACGCGCCGCGATGGCGGCGGTGGCGGCGCCCTCGACCACCCCTTTGGAAGCCGCGAGCGCTGATTGTGGCGTGGCGCCATTGCCGATGGCGAGGCCGTAAGAATAATTGCGGGATTTGGCGCTGGAACATGTGAGCTGCAAATCCCCGAAACCGGAAAGACCCATCAGGGTTTCGGGCTTGCCGCCTGCCTTGCGGGCGTAGCGCGCGAGTTCGGCAAAGCCACGGGTGACCAGGCTGGCACGCGCACTTTCGCCCAGGCCCTGGCCATCAGCGATGCCGCAGGCAATGGCGAGGACGTTCTTCATCGCACCACCGATCTCGACGCCTGTAACGTCATCGGATGGATAGATGCGGAAAGTGGGGATGCTGAGTTCATTGGCCCAGTGCGACGCGCGCTCAAGATCAGGGCCAGCCAGCGTTACGGCGGTGGGCAGGCCTGCCATCACATCAGCCGCGAAGCTGGGGCCGGACAGCGCGTAGAATTCGGCTTGCGGCACCAGCTCTGAAACCACATCCGCCATGCTTTTGCCGGTGCTGCGTTCAAAGCCCTTGGCGGAGGAAATCAACACCACTCCGTTCAATCCAAGCTGCGTGAGAACCTCCCGCATGACTTGGGCCGGCACTGCAAGGATCAAGGCATCACTGTGCTTTGGCAGGACAGGTTTTTGGCGCGACCAGAAATGAACCTCGTGGCCAGCCTTTTGGGCCACCATGCCCAGTGCCTTGCCCCAGGCGCCTTCGCCGATGATGGTGATTTTCATGCCTTGGCCCCCAGCCTGCCGGACCCATAGACGGGCGCGGATATCGTATCCAGCGGCCAGCGTGGTTTGGCGGCAAAATCCAACTCGTCTGTGAGGCCCAAGGCAAGACGTTCAGCGCCGGCCCAGGCGATCATGGCGGCATTGTCCGTACACAGATGAAAGGGCGGCACGCGCAAGGTGAAACCATGCTTCTCGCATTCCGCCTCGAAAGTGGCGCGCAATTTCCTATTTGCAGCCACGCCACCGGCCACGACAAGGATCGGATGATCCACGTCATGCATCTCGCGGAAGGTTGCGAAGGCTCGCTTCAAGCGGTCTGCCATGCAATCGGCAATCGCAGTTTCGAAAGAGGCGCAGACATCGGCGATATCCCGCTCCGTCAGCAACCCCAAGCCCTGGACGCATTCGCGCACAGCCGTTTTGAGGCCGCTGAAAGAGAAGTTGCAATCGGCCCTGCCCTTCAAGGGCCGCGGGAAATCAAACCGCGTGGGGTTGCCGCGGCGTGCGGCTTTCTCGACTTCAGGCCCGCCTGGATAAGCCAGCCCCAAAAGCTTGGCCACCTTGTCAAAAGCCTCGCCCAGCGCATCATCAATGGTGGTGCCCAGGCGCTTGTACTGGCCGATACCTTCCACCGATTGAAACTGTGTATGGCCACCAGAAATCAGCAGCAGCAAATAGGGAAAGGCACAAGGCTCCAACAGGCGTGGCGTGAGCGCATGGCCCTCCAGATGATTGATGGCGAGGAAGGGCAAATCATGCGCCAGAGCGATGGCCTTGCCCTCCATCATGCCCACGAGAAGTCCGCCAAGCAGGCCGGGGCCAGCGGTGGATGCCACGGCGGAGAGATCGGAAAACGAAGCGCCGGCTTCGGCCATGGCGCGTGCAATCAAACCATCGAGATGTTCAACATGCGCCCTCGCGGCGATTTCCGGCACCACGCCGCCGAAGGGCGCATGATCCTTCACCTGGCTGCGCACCTGGTTGGAGAACAGCGTGCCGCGACCATCTGCGTCACGGCGCACCACGGCAGCCGCGGTTTCGTCGCAGGAGGTTTCAAGGCCCAAGATCAAGGTGGTTGTGGATGACATGTCGCAGCTCTGCTTCTTGCTTGAGGCTGTAGCAGTGACCAAGTAAATTGCCAATATGACGGAACAAAGATTGAAAATTGGCACGCGCGGCTCTCCGCTGGCCCTGGCACAGGCGCATGAGACGCGGTCGCGGCTGATGACGGCGCTGGGCCGCAAGGCCGAAGATTTCGACATCGTGGTGATCAAGACCACCGGTGACATGGTACGCGACAGGCCGCTTTCGGAAATCGGCGGCAAGGGGCTGTTCACCAAGGAGTTGGAAGATGCCCTGCTTTCGGGTGCGATTGATCTCGCGGTGCATTCACTCAAAGACATGCCTTCGGCTTTGCCAGAGGGGTTGGAGATTGTCTCAGTGCTGCCGCGCGAAGATGTGCGCGATGCCTTTATCAGCGTGAAGTGGCCAAGGCTCATGGCTTTGCCACAGGGCGCAAGACTTGGGTCCTCATCGGTGCGGCGCACGGCACAGGCGCTCCGCTTGCGGCCTGATCTGGTGCCCGTGCAGTTTCGTGGCAATGTGGAAACACGGTTGCAGAAATTGAAAGACGGCGTGGCTGAAGCTACTTTTCTCGCCGTGGCCGGCCTGAAGCGTTTGGGCCTGGGCAGCATGATCACGACACTCATCGGCACCGATGAAATGCTGCCTTGCGTGGCGCAGGGTGCAATTGGCATCGAGATCAATTCTGCACGGGCTGAGATGCGAGACCTGGTGGCTAAGATCAATCATGAGCCCTCGCAGTTTGCAGTGGATTGCGAACGGGCCTTCATGGCGGCTCTTGATGGATCTTGCCGCACACCGATTGCCGGGCATGCTGTGATCAAGAATGGAGAGATTCATTTCCGCGGTGAGGCGCTGACGCTGGATGGAAAGCATCATTTCCCGGTGGAAGCGAAAGGTGCTGTTGCCGACCGGGCAAGGATCGGACGCGAGGCAGGCGAGGATGTGAAAAAACGTGGCGGGGCTCTCATTGCCTATTAAGGCGCTGTCATGAAAATCATCATCACGCGGCCACGCATGGATGCAGCACCGCTGGCGGAAACGCTGCGTATAAAAGGGCACCAGCCGGTGATTGCGCCACTGATTGAAATTGTGCCGCGTGCGCAGGTTGTCGTTCCGAATCTTCCCTATCAGGCTCTTTGCGTGACGAGCGCCAATGGCATCCGCTGCCTGGAAGCTGAAGTTTCGCGTGACCTTCCTGTCTATGCGGTGGGTGCGCAATCTGCGTACGCCGCCGAAGCCTGCGGCTTCGTCCATGTGGAGGCGCACGGTGGCGACGTTATTGGATTGACCACTTTTCTGACCCGTAAGCTTGACCCGGCGAAGGGGCCGCTGCTTTACATTTCAGGCGCTGAAACGTCCGGCGATTTGCAAGGGCAATTGCAGAAGGCGGGTTTCACTGTCAGCCGCGTCATCACCTATGATGCCGTGCCGCAAAAACTCGATGCTATCCGCGGTGAAATTGCGGGTGCCGATGGAGTAATGCTCTATTCGCCGCGCAGTGCCAAACTGTGGCGGGCCGAATTGTTCCGCCTCAATCTCGGGGAGCAAGGCGGGCGGCTGATGCATTATTGCCTCTCGCCGCAGATTGCCGCACAACTGGCTGAAAACTGGCCCCGCAAAATCGCCGCTTCGCCGGTGGAAAGTGATTTGATCGGCTTGCTTGATCTCGCCACCAAAGCAGAATAGTTGAGAGGCATGAGCACAGACAACAATACAAGTGAAGTCATTGATGTTGAGCCTCAGGTGATCGAAGATCCGCAGGCGCCACCACCCGGCAAGAGCAAGGGCGGCATGACAACCATCATTGGGCTTTGTGTGGCCGCTTTGCTGCTGGGCGCTGCTGGTGGCGGCTGGCTGTATCGCGGTTATCTGGCGAATTACCTGCCGTCCGACCAGCTTCAAGCTGTGCAGAGCAAGCTTGATGCGCTGGAAGCCGCCAGCAAGGAGAGCCAGAAACGTGCTGACGCCTTTGTGGCGTTGACGGAAGAATTGAAAGCCCAGTTGGGCGCGGCACAGAGTGCAGCTGAAAAAGCCGACCGTCAGAATGTGGAAACGTCCACTTTGGCTCAAGGCAATGCAATTGCCATCGGCGATTTGAAACTGGCGTTGGAAAAGGCTTCCAAGACGATTGATGAACTGAAGACAAAAGCGTCAAGCGGCAGCGCAGATGCAGCAGCACCAGTGAGTGATGCGGCCCTGGCCGCACGTGTCGATCAATTGGAAAAGGATGTGTCGGCACTGAAGTCCGCGCCGCCTGTGGCCAATCCGGGGCTTGATGTTGCCGCTGTTCAGCAGGCTTACGACAACCTCAAAGCCAAAATCGAACAAGGCGTTCCCTATTCAGTGGATTTCAGTGCGCTTCAGGCGCTGGTTCCGGCTGCCGCCGGGCTTGATGTGATCGGCGCCGAGAGTGCCAATGGCCTGCCTAATGTGCAGCAGTTGGCCGCGCAATTATCGGCCCTCATTGCGCAACTGCCGCAAGCAGCTAGTAGCGCAGCAACACAAGACAACAGCCTGTGGGGGCAGGTGAGCAACGCGATTTCAACGGTGGTCAGCATCAAGACGCTGGGTGAAAGCGATGTAGGCGTGGCCGCCGCGCAGGCGTTGGCCGCAGTGCAGGCGGGTGATCTGCAGAAGGCTTCCGATGCGCTGGCTTCAGCGACGGCGACAATGCCTGATTCATTGAAAGCCTGGGCCGACACATTGCAGCGCCGCTTGAAGCTTGATCAGGCCATGGCGGCTCTCGCAGCTGGCCTTTCACATCTTCCGCAGGTCAAAGGCTGATCATGCTGACTTTGCTGTGGCGTTTGGCACTTCTGGTGGCGGCCGGCCTCGGCATTATGTGGCTGGCGGACCGGCCCGGCACGGTGAACATTCTCTGGCTGGGCAAAGAGATTCATCTCTCGGTGCTGATGGGGCTGATCATCATCGTTGTATCGTTCGCGGCGATCTATGTTGTGTTACGTATCATCAACCGGATCTGGCGCGTGCCGTCGGACGTGCGCGGCAGCCTGCGTGAACGCAAGACCAGGAAGGCTTATGAGTCACTTTCGCGCGGCATCATTGCTGCAGGTGCTGGTGATGCGCAGGCCGCCCAACGCCATGCGGCGCTGGCCGGCGATACGCTGCATGGAAATCCGCTGGTCAAGCTGCTGGGCGCGCAAGCGGCTCAGCTGCGCGGTGACCGCGATGAAGTGCGCCGCGTGTTCGAGACCATGACCGGCCATTCCGATACCGAGCTTCTCGGCCTGCGCGGGCTGTTCGCCCATGCACGCGACAATGGTGATTGGCATGCCGCACGCCTGCATGCCGAAGCGGCTCATGCCAAGAACAACCGCTTGCCCTGGGCTTCGGCTGCGGTATTGCAATCGCTGCTGGCGCATAAGGATTTTGAAGCTGCGGCGCGTAACGTGGCGCAACAAGGCAAATCCGGCCTGATGACCAAGGCCGAAGCCGCGCGCAAGCAGGCCGCACTTCTCACAGCCGCCGCACTCGCAGTGGAAGACAGCAACAAGCCGCATGCGCTGGAGCTTGCCGCATCGGCGCATGGCTTGGACATGAGCCTGGTTCCCGCCGCCGCTTTGCTGGCGCGCCTGCAATCGGCTGGCGGCCACCCGCGCAAGGCCTGGAAAGTTTTGCGCAGCACTTACGCGCTTTCGCCGCACCGTGAACTTGCCGCTGTGGTGGCGCATCTGCATGACGACGAGCCAGAGAAGCAATATGAGCGCGTTCGCGACCTGACGAGTGCCGAGCCCTCCTCGCTGGAAGGGCGTTATGCGCTGGCCCAGGCAGCCGTGGCGGCCGACCGCCATCAGGCCGCCCGCGAAATCCTCGCCCCGCTTTTGGACAACCAGCCTCCTGCTGGCATTTGTGCCCTCATGGCGGAAGTTGAAGATGCCGCTGGTGAGGCTGTCAAAAGCCATTCCTGGCTGACGCGCGCTCTGGCTGCGCCACGTGATCCCGTCTGGGTTTCTGATGGCGTGGCATCGGCACGCTGGGTGGCAGTTTCCCCCGTCACCGGCGAAATTGTTCCAGCGGAATGGAAAGCGCCGTTTGAGCAGCCGGTCCAGGCCAAGCTGGGCTTTCATCCGCGCGTTGATTCCGCAGCAAAATCTCCTGCTGGAGCACCTACACCCACCGCTGCCCTGCCCCGCCCGCCGGATGACCCTGGCGTTGAGCAAAGCAGTTGATCGGGGCGAGAAAACCGTTTATGCCCCGGCCCACGCCCAAGTTGCCGCTTTAGCTCAGTTGGTAGAGCACCGCATTCGTAATGCGGGGGTCAGGTGTTCGAGTCACCTAAGCGGCACCAGTTTCTCATAATTTCAGGTTTTTGACGCATCGCGGGTTGTACGTCCGGTTGAATGCAAGTTGATCGCATTGCTCGTCATGGCTGCCATGTCAGCAGCCTTCTTGCAACGCAGCAATGTTGATTGACGGCGGGTTCTGCGCGCCGCAAATTGATCTTTCAGACAGGTATAGATTGAAAATGGCGAAGCAAGAAATCCGTGAAGTGAACAAGCCTCTGGTGGAGAATTCTCCCGTGCAGAAACGCAAGCCTTCCACCTGGAAGCGCATGCTGTTGATGCTGCTGATCCTGCTGGTGCTGATCGCGGGCATTGCCTTTGGGTTTTATCGCCATATCCAGACGCTGATCGCCTCAGCGCCCAAGCCCACGCCAGCGACGGTTTCGAGCATCGTAGCCCAGCCATCGGATTGGCAACCGGTGATCACTTCTGTGGGCAGCCTTTCGGCGGTGCAGGGTGTCGACGTGGCCAGCCAGGTTTCTGGAACCGTCGAGTCCGTGCCGGTGAAATCCGGCGGCACGGTCAAGACTGGTGATGAGTTGGTGCAGCTCAATATCGAGCCCGACAAGGCACAGTTGGCGTCGCTGGTGGCGGCCGCCGATCTCTCTTCCAAGACGCTGAAGCGCGATCAGGACTTGCTGTCCACCCGCACGACCAGCCAGGCGGTTGTGGATGCTGATGCGGCGGACCTGAAAAGCAAGAATGCCTTGGTCGCGCAAGCTCAAGCGCTGATCGACCAGAAGACCATCAAGGCGCCCTTCGCCGGTGATCTTGGAATCGTGCAAGTGAATGTGGGGCAATATCTTTCGCCCGGCACAGTGATCGTGACGCTGCAGGATCTGAGTGCGATGAATGCCGACTTCCTGGTACCGCAGGACAAGGTGGGCAACCTCTCGGTGGGCCTGCCGGTCAATGTCAGTGCTGATGCGCAGCCGGACAAGCCCTTCATGGGAAAGATCACGGCCATCATGCCGAAGATCGATGTGAACACCCGCAACGTCACCGTGCGCGCGACGATTGAAAATCCGGACAAACTTTTGCTGCCGGGCATGTTCGTGCGCGTTTCGGTAGATGTGGGCAAGCCGGCCCAGCTGGTAACGCTGCCGCTGACCTCCGTGACTTACAATTCCTATGGCGCCACCGTATTTGTGCTGACGGCGGGTGCTGATGGCAAATCCAAGACCGCCAAGCAGGTGTTCGTGACCACCGGCCAGACACGCGGGGATCAGGTCGCCGTATTGAAGGGAATCGACGCCGGACAGGAAGTGGTGACGGCCGGCGCGCTCAAGTTGAAGACTGGGGCCGACGTGGTGGTGGATAATACTGTTCAGCCGCCCAATGACGCAAATCCTGCGCCGCAGGAAAAGTGATCCACTGATATGAATTTCACCGACATCTTTATCAAACGACCCGTCCTCGCGATGGTGATCAGCCTGTTCTTTGTGGTGCTGGGCCTGCGCTCGATGACCAGCCTGCCGATCAACCAATACCCACAGTCGCAATCCGCCGTGGTGACGGTGGCAACGGCCTATCCGGGTGCTGATGCCGCCACCATTGCGGGCTTCATCACGCAACCGCTGGAAGCCTCGATCGCGCAGGCGCAGGGCATTGATTATCTGTCGTCCTCCAGCTCAAGCTCGGTTTCGACCATCACCGCAACGCTGCGTCTGAATTATGATGCCGACCGCGCGCTGACGCAGATTTCCACGCAAGTGAATGCTGTCAAGAACCAACTCCCTGCCGCCGCGCAGGCGCCGACTATTACGGTGGCCACCGGGCAGACCACTGATGCCATGTATCTGGGCTTCTACAGCGACACGCTGCCCACCAATGACGTGACCGACTATCTGGTGCGCGTGGTGGTGCCGCAGCTCAATGCCGTTTCCGGCGTGCAAGCCGCGGAAGTGTTGGGCGGACGCGTGTTCGCGCTGCGCGCCTGGCTGGACCCTGACCGGATGGCCGGCCACGGGGTGACAGCCAGTGAAGTGAGCGCTGCTCTGGCCAGCAACAATTACCTTGCGGCTTTGGGCCAGAGCAAAGGAAACATGGTCACTGTGCCGCTCACGGCGTCCACTGATCTCCACTCGGTTGATGATTTCAACAAGCTGGTCATCAAGCAGAATGGCGCATCGGTGGTGCGGCTTGAGGATGTAGCGACCGTTGTGCTGGGTTCGCAGAATTATGATTTGAACGTGGCCTTCAGCGGCGTGCGCTCAGTGTTCATCGGCATCAAGGTGGCGCCGGAAGCTAACATTCTGAATGTGGCAGCAGGCGTGACCAAGGCGTTCCCGAACATCACCGGGCAATTGCCGACCGGGCTGACTGGCAAGATCGTTTACGATTCCACCGAGTTCATCAAGTCGTCGATTTATGAAGTGATCAAGACGCTGGGCGAAGCACTGCTGATCGTAACCGTAGTGATCTTCCTGTTCCTCGGCTCGTTCCGCGCCATCGTGGTGCCGCTGATCGCGATGCCGCTCTCACTGATCGGCACGTTCTTCGTGATGCAGCTTCTCGGGTACTCGATCAACCTGCTGACGCTGCTGGCCATGGTTCTTGCCATCGGCCTTGTGGTCGATGACGCCATCATTGTCGTCGAAAACGTTGATCGGCATATGAAGGAAGAGGGCAAGTCGCCGATGCAATCGGCCTTACTGGCGGCGCGTGAACTGGGCGGGCCCATTCTGGCCATGACCACGGTGCTGATCGCGGTTTATCTGCCGATTGGCTTTCAGGGCGGTTTGACCGGCACGCTGTTTGTGGAATTCGCCTTTTCTCTGGCGGGTGCCGTGACCATTTCCGGCATCGTGGCGCTCACGCTTTCGCCGATGATGTGCTCGCGCATCTTCAGCCCGTCGCAGGATTCGGGCTGGATGGCCCGGCATATCGATGCCATTTTTGAGCGCGTAAAGCATGGCTATGAGCGCTTGCTGGGCAGCCTTTTGCAAACCTATTCAGTTTTGATCGTGATGGCTGGGGTGCTGATCGTGCTGCTGGTAGCCATGTTCCAAATGTCGCAATCCGAACTGGCACCCAATGAAGACCAAGGCATCGTGGTGGGAATCATGACCGGGCCTCCGACGGCAACTGCAGACCAAATGCAGATTTATTCGACGCAATCCTATGATGTTGCCAAGAATGTGCCGGAATATAGCCAGATGTTCCAGATCACCGGCTTTCCCACCGCGCATGGTGGCTTTGCCGGCGTGATCCTGAAGCCCTATGCCGAACGCACGCGCAGTGCCGCCGAGGTGCAAGGCGACCTGCAGGCTGGCTGGAGCAAGATTGCCGGCGCCAATATTGCGGCCTTCCAATTCCCACCGCTGCCCGGCGCTTCGGGCCTGCCGGTGCAATTCGTCATCACTACCACACAGCCGTTCCAGAATCTGGATGGCGTGGTACAGGCGGTGCTGCAGAAGGCACGCGCCGACAATAAATTCTACTTCGTGGATTCCGACCTGAAGATCGATCTGCCGCAGGCCAATCTGGTGGTGGACAATGACAAGCTGGCTTCGCTGGGCCTCAGCAAACAGCAAGTGGCGGCGGCGTTGGGTACGGCGCTGGGCGGCGGTTATGTGAACTACTTCACCATAGACGGGCGCGCCTATCAGGTGATCCCGCAGGTGCTGCAGGTGAACCGCCTGAACCCTTCTGATGTGCTAGATCTTTACATCCCGACGTCGAAAGGCCCTGTCACAGTGGGCACCATCGCGCATCTCGAACACAGCGTGGTTCCCGAATCGATTTCGCATTTCCAGCAGCTCAACTCGGCTACCATTTCCGGTGTTGCCGCGGGTGCACAGGGCGCAACGTTGGATTACTTGCGCCAGACCTTGGCGGAGGTGGCACCCACCGGTTTCTCGGCTGACTATGCCGGGCAGTCGCGCCAGTACCAGCAGGAGTCAGGTGGCTTCCTGATCACCATGGCGCTGTCGGTCATCATCGTTTTCCTGGCGCTGTCGGCTTTGTTTGAAAGCTTCCGCGACCCCATCGTGATCCTTATCTCGGTGCCCTTGGCGCTGTTTGGCGCGGTGGTGTTCAT